>JAEOSF010000022.1 GCA_016840515.1 Candidatus Borrarchaeum yapensis
GCAAAGCGAAGTCATTATGATCACGGTTGGAACGCCTGTTGAAAAAACTGGTATTAATTTTTCTTACGTTGAACAAGCATGTAAGGACGTAGCAGGCAGTATGAAACGAGGATGTGTGATCCTCTTAAGATCTACAGTCGCTCCTCTGTCTACCGAGAAAATTGTTCGTGAAATGCTAGAACTCAATTCTGGAATGGTTGCTGGTAAAGATTTTGGTCTTGCTTTTTGTCCAGAGCGAACTGTGGAAGGAAACGCATTCAAGGAACTACCAAGACTTCCAAGAATTATTGGGGGTATAGACAAGAAAAGTACTGATGTATCTGCTGCTATTTTTGAGGTATTAACAACTAAAATTGTTAAGGTAAGTAGTCCAAGAGTTGCTGAAATGGCAAAAATCTTCGACAATGTTTATCGAGATACCAATATCGCCCTTGCCAACGAACTTGCAGTTATCTGTGAAAAATTAGGGATTGACGTAATTGAGACAATAAAAGCATGCAATACGGGCTATGATAGAACAAATATGCTCATTCCAGGTGCAGGTGTAGGAGGTTCTTGCTTAAACAAAGATCCGTATATTCTTTCCTATTCTGTACGCGAAAAAGGATTTGAGCCATCTCTAATACTTTCTGCACGTGAGAGAAATATTTCAATGCCCAGACATGTAGTGGATCTTGTCAAAACAGCCTTTGATGAGATGAAGAAAGAGCTTAATGATTCAAAAATAACTGTTTTAGGTTTTGCATTTAAATCGAATACAGATGACACACGTGAGACGGTTGCAGTCCCAATTATCTCTGCTCTAAAAGAACAAGGTGCAAATGTAGTCGTATTTGATCCATATGTTCCTCAAGAAAAAATAGAATCTCAGGTAGGTAAAATCAATAAGGCTAACGCTATCGTTGAAGCAATAACGAATAGCAGTTGCATAGTTGTTCTAGCTGATCATCATGAGTTTAGACAGTTAAATTTGCCAGAAATCAAAAAACATCTTGCAACACCAGCAGCGATAATAGATGGGCGTCATATATTCGATCCAAAAGAAGTTATAAAAGAAGGATTAATATTTAAGGGCGTAGGACGTCCTGCGACATTTTTTAAAGAGTTATTCTAATGTTAAGTTAGGTCTTAATACATATTAGAACGACTTAAGAACGTCTCTATCGAGAACCTCCATGATAGAACTCCAGTCGTATTTCTTTACAACCAATTCTCTGGCCCTCTTACCAATTCTATTTCTTAAATTGGCATCTAAAATCAATTTAATGACTTGACTTGAAAATTTATTCATGTCATCGGCTAAAACTATATTTTTTCCATTTTCTAAAACAATACCCTCCGCACCTAGTCTTGTAGAAATGACCGGTTTTCCGATAGCCATATATTCTAAAATTTTCAAACGTGTCCCAGAGCCTGAAAGGATCGGTGCGATTGCAACATCTGCTGCCGCAATATATTCTGCTACATCTGTGACATAGCCTGTATAAAGAACAGACTTGTGTTTGAGATGCATTGGAGGATTCATCCCAACAATAAGAAATTTGCAATTCGGTACTTGTTGCAAAACATTTGGTATAATCTTGTGAAACAATAATTCAAGCGCTTCTAAATTCGGTTTGTAATCTAATTTGCCCATAAAAAGTACCACAGGGTCAGATTCTAAGTTATATTTTCTTCTTATTGAGGACGCGTCAATACTTGGGTGTAATTTCTGAGTATCTGCCCCATTAGGGATTATATGTACTTTGTCAAGTGGTATACCTAAATTGTTTAAAGCGCTTTTGTCAAGTAAAGAGACTGTTAGAATGCTATCTGAAAAATTGGCTAATCCTTTTTCTAATAAGAATGAAAATATCATATGTTTGAAGGTTTTCATGCGGACTGCTCTCACAAACTCCACATTATGCTCATCAAGAACCAATTTTCTACTATAAACCTTTTTTAGGATTAAAGCAGGTAAAAAAGACCATAAATGTGCTGAAATGATAATATCTATCTTATGTTTCTTGATAATTTGATGACTGATTTTAAGAAGATAGTACATGTTAGATAGTGTTTTGAGATAACGTTTTGGTTTAAAGTTTATGATGTGTAAGTTATTAAAGCGAACTTGATCTTTATCGTTTCCTGGAGCAATTAAGAAAACTTTATTGCCCAATAACGCAAGATTTTTAGCCATTTCAAAGATTCTAACACTAACTCCTGATTTAGGAACCGCTTCAAAATAACTTATAATCAATATTGAATTCATTAGTTTCATCAGTGAGTTTTCGCTAATGCTTTAAATAAAGTTATTATTGTCAATTCAATTCATTGTAGTAAATTTTAAAACGTCAGTCAAAATAGAAAAGAATTATTGCAGAATCTATCATCACGTGCGCAAATCAATGGAGTGAATTAATAAAATGCGAGAGGACTGGCCATCAGTCTCAGTTGTAGTACCTGTTCATAACTCAGAGGACACGATAGGTGCATGTTTAGAATCTCTATTTAATCTCGATTATCCAAAAGATAAATTAGAAATAATTGTCGTTGATGATTCTACAGATAGAACTCCCGAAATAGTGAAGCGTTTCAAAGTACATCATATTCGCTTTGGCAAGCGCGTTGGAATAGGATATGCACGAAAAATCGGAGTTGAAGAGGCTACAGGAGAACTTGCTGCATCAACCGATTCGGATTGTTGTGCAGATCCAAACTGGTTAAAAGAACTAATAAAGCATTTTGAACGTCCAGAAGTTGGAGGTGTTGGGGGAGGCGTTATACTTCATCTACAAGATAAAATGAGTAAGTATATCGGCTATTTAGGCTTTCCTGCTGGAGGTCTAATTGGATACGAAACTTTGTTTTCTATGACTAAGAATAAGGAATTAGAAAGATTATCTACAGCAAATGCAATATTTCGAAGAAAAGTCATATTAGAAGTTGGAAATTTTAACTCTTCTTTTTTCTATGGAGGAGAGGACGTTAATTTATCATTACGAATCGCTGAAAAATATAAACTAATATTTGAACCTAAAGCAATAGTGCATCATTACGAATCACGTAATACTTTAACTGGATTTATCAAGTGGCATGTCAGAAGAGGGGCAGCATATCATTCGATTCATAGAAGAAAATATAAAGTAGGGCGTAATTTAGGTCAAAAATTCCGTCATTACTTAAATTTGTTGTTAACTGGCGATTCCCCCCTCAGAGAAGTAAGTAAAAAGGATAGCGAAATATATTATCCTGTTCTACTTCTATTGGCTTTTATAATGATTTTTTATACAGGCCTTGGTTATATCATTGCGTTTCTTCTTGGCGAAGAAAAAGTTCATTAATTAAATCTTTAAGTTGAATTCATTGTTGATATGAAAATACAACTCTAATAGTCATCTCTCAAAATATATATTCAAAAGATCAAGACGTGAGAAAATGGCAAGACGACTTTGGGAACTTGGTATTATCCTTATGATTCTCGCATCAATGATTGTCATAGTAGGAGTAGTTATGATCACAATTAGTCTGCTTTTTCAGGAAATAAATAGTCTCAGCCTCACTGAAATTTTTACTGCTATTATTTGGCCAGTAAAATTAAATGGCTGGTTAGGCTGGCTTATGTATATTGTTTGGTGGCTTTTTCTTGCGGGAGTTGGTGTCCTTATTTTATCAGGGATTTTAGGGTTGCTTAAACCTAAAAGGAGAATGCCTGTCAAAACTTCAACTGAACCTATATCGCCTCCGGAAGAGCTTAAAGTTGTTGTGACAATACCTGCTTACAATGAGGAAGTAACTATTGCGGATGTTATAGAAGGATGCAAAAATTATGCAAGTGAGATTTTTGTGATTGATGATGGATCTACAGACAAAACAAGAGAAATAGCACAATTGGCAGAAGTAAAACTGATAATACACAAAATGAACAGGGGTCTTAGCGATACCATTCAGGATGGCTTTAGAGCAGCGTTAAACGTTGGCGCAGATATTATTATAAATATTGATGCAGACGGGCAATATTTACCAGAGGAAATCCCAAAACTTATAAGCCCCATTGTAAGGGATGAGGCCGACTTTGTATTGGGCTCAAGATTTACTGGACACATCGAAGAAATGCCATGGATAAAAAGATTTGGAAATAGGCTATTTACACGTGTTGTTCGAACACTTACCAACACTGAAATTAGTGATGGACAGACTGGCTTTCGAGCATTCAACCGAGAGGCTGCCCTAGCGTCAATAGACTTAGCGGGAAGGTATACTTATACGCAGGAACAAATTATTCGTTTAATAGAAGAAGGCTTTCGTGTTGCAGAAGTACCCATTCATTTTGCAAAGAGAAAAAGCGGATCATCTCGCCTAATTGCGAGTCCATTAGGCTATGGCGCAAAAGCAGTAGCGGTCATGTTGAGAACGTACCGTGATTATCATCCTGTGTTATTTTTTGGAATTCTTGGTGGAATATTGATTATAGCTGGCCTATTACTTGGGAGTTTCGTGCTTATTGAGTGGATAACGACTGGGTTGGTCTTCCATGAATCTACAGCTGTACTTGCGGCAGTATTTGTAATGAGCGGATTCCAATTCTTATTCTTCGGTTTTCTTGCTGACATGTTTGCTAACTTAAAGAGACTAATAAAAAGAAATAATGAAAATAGTAAGTGAAATTTTATTAGTCCAACTGAGTATAAGGAAAATCGATGATCGACTATCGGGTTTTTCTAACTTACGAGCTTCTAGTGATTGTTTTACCACTTCTGATAATTTTACTGTATTATATTCTTTTTACTGTTGTTGTTTTAATTCGTTCATCTCCTCCTATTAAACGTCAAAATGACCTGGAAGTCAGCTTTATTGTACCTACCTACAACGAGGAAAGTTATATTAGACAAAAAATTGAAGCCCTGCGAGAACTAAAGCCTAATGACCAGATAATAGTTGTGGACAGTGGTTCAACTGATTCAACTCCATCTATTTTAGATGAATATGCAAGAAAAGCATACATTGATTTCATCAAAGAAGATAAGCGAAAAGGAAAAGCAACGGCTTTAAATAAAGCATTTCTCGAGGCAAAAGGAGAAATCGTAATAATAACAGATGCCGATGCGTTTCTGCCTCCTGATAGCGTCAGTGAATTACTAGAGAATTTTGCAGATGAACAGGTAGGAGGTGTAGGAGGTGCTTTAATAGAGGTCAAGAACAAAGATTTAGACGAAATTGATGTCACTTCTATGTCCTTTATGAAAGCGCGAGAGACTTTCAGAATTTTAGAAGGTAATCTTGATTCAGTGCCTTTTACAGAAGGAAGTTTAGTAGCATTTAGACAAGAACTACTATCTCCACTTCCAATTGATACTATATCTGATGATATGGAATTAGTTCTTTTAGTTAGGGAAAAAGGCTATAGAGTAGTTTTTGAACCTAAAGCACTTGTTTTAGGAGTTGTTCCAATAAAATATTTAACAAGATTGAATAGGAAAATCCGTCATCAAATTGGTTCAATACAGGCAATATTCCGTCATAAAAAAATGATGTTTAACACAAAATATGGTTATTTTGGTACGCTTATCATGCCATTCCATGCTTTTCGTCTTCTAATTCAGCCCTACCTGGTTTTTTCTTCATTAATTCTTGGTATAATCTTCTTCCCAGAATTGATAAAAGTTCTCTATTCAATCCCTCTCTATTTATATGGCGTACTGTTTGTTGGTTATATTCTAATGGAAAGCTTGACTATTCTTGTAAAGCGATATAGCTTACTTTTGGCAGTTTTTCACTTAATAATACTGCAAGGAGTTACTTTAGTTGCACATATATTATATCACAAAAAGCAGAAATACATTGCTTGGTGAATGATGCAATAATAAATGAAAATTAAAGGATCATCATAATCTAGGAGTAAAAAACACATGGACTCTACGGCACTGAAAAAAAGTTATTTTCAGTTACTTCTCCAACACATGCAAAGATATCTTCGATTTTCTGCGCACCCCACTGTTCGATATTATATTATTCGAAGGATTCAGCTCGTTTATTCTTTGTTGCAAGAGGAAACTGGAGTGATATTACTGGACGTAGGTTGCGGCGAGGGTCTAGATGTCTATAATCTAGCAAAAAACTATTCTTATACAATCGGGATCGATCTATCTGCAGATGCATTGAAACGCGCCGCAAGAGGCAACCGCCCTACAAACACTTTTTTTATACGAGGAGATGCAGAAAATCTGCCATTAAGAAATGAATCAATCAGTATTTCGCTTTGTTTAGACGTATTAGAGCATCTGCCTGAGCCAAGAAAAGCATTAAGAGAGTTAAAACGAGTTTCTAAAGATCTAATTGTTATTGCTGTCCCTCTAGCTATGAATCCTCCATTTGCGACACTATTAACGAAACTACGCTGGCTTAAAACCACTCCTTTTAATATAAAAACAGTTGCCGCAGAAAAGGGAGTTAAAGAATTACCTGAACATGGTCATATTAACGAATACACCGTAGAGAGAATAAGAAATGAATTAGAGAGACTAAAAATATATAAAATCAAAAAATTGATTTTAATGAATCAATTTACAATCCCCTTCCGAGAAAAAATTTTATTGAGATTTCCAAAACTAGTCCAAATTTTTGTCCAGTTAGATAAAATCTTTAGTAAACTATTCCCAATTGGAAGATGGGGTTCTGCTGTGGTTGCAATCCAACTTTAAAGAAGGATTGACAAGCGTTGTAATGAAAATGATGTGTGATGTAATCAAAGTTCACAGTTGGAGAAATAATCTATGACTAAGAAAACATTCTCGGTCATTGTTACTGGACTCAATGTTCAAAGTACTATTGATGAATGTATTCAATCATTGTTACAACAAGACTACCCAGAGAATGAATATGAGATTATATACATAGATGGCGGATCGATGGACAGTACTCTTGAAAAAGTATCCAAATATCCTGTCCGCATTTTACAGGAACAAGGAGGATCACCAGCATCAGGTAGAAATGCAGGAATTAAAAAAGCTCAGGGAACAATTATTGCATTTACAGATGCAGACTCTGTAGCTGATAAAAACTGGCTGAAAGAATTACTTGAATGTTATGATACACCCGAAGTGGCGGGGGTTGGAGGAGTAATCTTACCATATCCTGAGAAGAAATACTTCCCACAAACAATAGGACTATTATTACCTACATTTTTTGGATCTGCGGGTGCCAGGAATCCCGCAATTTATCCAAATAAAAGGTTTGTAGACCATAATCCAACAAATAACTCATCACTTCGAAAACAGGTTTTAGAAGAAGTTGGTTATTTTAATGAAGAACTAAAGATTGCAGAAGATATTGAATTAGATTTAAGAATTATAAACAAGGGCTACAAGCTCGTATTTACTCCCAAAGCAAAAGTTAAGCATCATGTTAGGCAGTCCTTGTCTAAGTTCGTTCTTCAAATGTATAATTATGGGATTTGGAGAGCATGGGCTGGAAAAAGATATCCGGGCTTGCTTAAACCAAAACATCTTCTCCCTTCACTTTTTTTGGTTGTACTTATATTTGGTGCACTAATTACTACAGTAACTACCTTATTAATGTCTATATCGCTTTTACTTTCTTTGCTCTTAATTGCCTATTTATCCGTAGGACTAATTACAGGACTAAAAGTCTCACTAAAAAGTAAAAAGCCGAGCCACGTAATTGCTATACCAATCTTAGGCTTCATAGAACATGTATCATACGGTCTAGGCATATTATATGGTCTGCTAAGCAAGCAAAAATTCTAGTGAATAATATTATTATTCATCCCCTATTTTGGAAACTGTTAGTTTTTTAAAAACTCGCTCGTAGAAATCAGTTATACCTTCCAGTCGTATGAATTTCACAGCGTTTTCCGATTTGAAAATATTCAATACATCTCCAGGGCGAATTTCCTTATCAAACGAACGCCCATCCATTACAATTTGAGCAGTGGGCTCGTAAATGGTCACGTTAATTTTACTTGAAGTGGGAACAACAAAAGGAACCCTATATGGCAATTCTAACGGATTTACACACTTGATAATAAATGCGTTAAGGCTAGGAGTGATTATTGGCCCTCCTGCAGATAATGAATGTGCTGTGGAACCAGTTGTCGTGGATGCAATTAGTGCATCAAGATACGTATCTGCAACGATTTTATTATCTATTTGAACCTTGATGTGAAGCATTGGAGTGGCTACTCCTAATGGCTTACTACTTGTGATCACAATCTCATTTAGAGCGTCAGGTAAACGTAGTTTATTGTTTAGTTTTGCAGTGATTTTATCTCGCAGTTCTATGGTATACTTTCCAGCCAAGATTTGTTCAATTGCGTCCTTTGCATCCTCAGGTCTTATTTCCGTCATGAAACCAACCTTTTTTCGAGAGAAGTCGATAGCCAAAATGGGAATTACTGAATTATTAAGATGACTACATGAATAGAGAATTGATCCATCACCACCTGCCACGATTAAAAGATCCAAATCCTCAAGTTCTGATAGGTCGATAGCAAGTGTTTGAAGGTTCAATCTTTCAGCGACATTTCGTTCAAGAAAAACTGTTAGTCCCAGTTCTTGAAGGAATCTAGCAAAATCTTTCGTGAATTTCATTGCATCTTCATAATTAGGTGGAGCGGTTAGAGCAACACTCTTTATCACAATTCTCAACCCAATAAACTGATTATTTCTTGGTGTAGTGAACGATTACTCGCACAAACAATCGAATATCTTTCTGATAATTCAAAGACATTCGAAGTTAAAGGTTTTCCTTCCATATCTGTGATTATGCCCCCAGCTTCTTCAATAAATAATTTTGCTGCAACAATATCCATTATCTTTAGAGTGCCACGAGTATCTATGAGCGCGTCTAACAAATTAGTCGCAGTATAACATATTTCAAGGGCAACTGAACCAAATAGACGTGTTTTGTATGCCTGAGAGACAATTGGCTTGACTTTTTCAAGATCTATGTCATAAACATACATACTTACGATCGCTTTGCTTAATTTCTCTTCTATTGGTTGAGGATGTATTGGCTTGCCGTCAACTTTTATGTCTTTTCCCTTCTCGACTTCAAATAGGCTATTCTTAAGTAAAAGCGGTGCTCTAATTATCCCCGCAACAACATCATTAAATGTTGTCCCGTCAAGTAATGCAAGACTTAAAGAAAAAAATGGAACCCCACGGCTTGCATTTGTGCTTCCATCAATAGGATCTATGATAAGTGTATATCTTGGTTCATCTCCAAAGGTGAAGCTTCCGCTTTCTTCACTGATGAGTTTTACAGATACATCATTCTTCTGTAAGAAATTGATACATGCATCTTCTGCAATTTTATCAATGCCTTTAGTAGTCTGACCGTATATATTTTCTCTAATATCTTTATATGCCTCTGAAGTGCCTATCACAGACTTGACTGACTTCCATATCACCTCAGAGAGTTTTTTAAGGAACAAAGAAACATCTTGGGTAAGAGAAATTTATATCACCTTTTCGCGTAAAGCTAATTAACAAATTCCTAAGTAGTCTTTATAAAAGATGCATGTCAAAAACGATTCATCAAAAGGACTCTTTGCTAAAATCAAGCGATATTGGGAGAAGTTTTATCAATAAGACTAGAAAGATTGTCCTTGTAGTCAACGAGGTGAAAGAAATGAGCAAAAAACCAGTAGATGTTTCTTCTTTAAAAGTTGGGCGGTATCTTATTATTAGTGAAGGTGGTCAAGATCATCCTTGTCGAATTTTAAGTCTTGATCGCTCAAAGCCAGGGAAACACGGATCTGCAAAAGCACGAATTACGGCAGTTGGTATGTTTGATGATGTGAAAAGAACTATTGTTTCGCCGGTTTCAGCGAAGGTTATGGTGCCCGTGATCGATAAGCGAACCGGACAAGTCATCAGCGTTATGGGGAACGCTCTTATGATCATGGATCTCGAAGATTACTCTAACTTTGAAGTTAATATGCCCGAAGATGCAGAAATCGCTTCAAAAATTGCAGAAGGTGTAACAGTAGAATATTGGAATATCCTCGATCAAAAGAAAATTATGAGGATCAAGTCCTCATAGTATTCTTAATCTTAAAAAAAATCAGATTTCATAGAGTTCATCATTGGAACGTTTTACATTCCTCGGTAAGCCCTTTGTCATCATCTTAATCATTACCTGTGTTGCAAGACAATAAAAAGGTTTATTCGAGCTTCAGTGAACTACCATCCCACAAGTGGAATGGCTTCCTGCTTCACAGACGACCTGCGGCGTCTCCGACCATACCGTTAACAGGTATCGGCTTAACACAGGCTTTAAATCGGGCAGTTCCTGCCCTACTGTGTCCCCTTCCAGACCCACTTGGCTTTACGGCATACAGGGTTCAGAAGGGAACTCGCATGTCGACCTCTTGCCTGCAGGTGGACACAGGTCATATTTATATAACAATCTATTTAAAAATTATAGAGACCTGGGTGAAAGTGAAAACAGTAAAAAACGCAATTCATCCCCCCAACACATTGAGGGGTCTTCCTACGAAGAAATGATAAAAAATGAGTTTCTATCAACGTTAAAAAGTAACTTACCTGAGAGACAAGAAAGTATAAAAGAGCTGAATTGCATCCCCCGATTACACCAATTTTTCAAGACTCGTAACTTTTTACAGAGTTGGAGGATACAAGTTTGACAAGTGCCCTGATACTAGCAGGTGGATTTGGAACACGTCTAAGGCCATTAACATGCACACGTCCTAAGCCTCTTTTCCCCCTAGGCAATAGACCGTTGAGTGAAATTTCGGTTGAAAGACTGGCTGAAAGTGGTATAGAATGTGTGATATTTGCTATCAATTATCAAGCTGAAAAAATAATGCAATATTTCGGCTCGGGTGAAAAATACGGTATCGAAATTAAATACGCAAAAGAAAAACGACCCCTTGGCACGGGAGGTCCCATTAAAAACGCACAAAATCTTTTAGATGATTCTCCATTTTTTGTGTTGAATGGTGATGTAATTTCTCTCATCGATTTCAAAGATATGTTAAGCTTTCATAAGCAGCGTGAGGATGCACTTGGAACAATAGCGCTATATCCTGTTGAGGATCCATCCAGATACGGTGCAGTTGAACTTGATCATGCTTACAGGATTTTAAGATTTGTGGAAAAACCTCCTCCAGGAGAGGAGCCAAGTAATTTGATTAATGCAGGTGCCTATGTACTTGATCCAGAAGTTTTTGATTATATTCCAAATAATGAACCATTTTCTATCGAAAGAGGAGTATTTCCAATTTTTGCTGACCAAATGAAACTATATGGCTACAAATATGATGATTTATGGCTCGATATGGGAAAACCTGCAGATTATATACAAGCAAATAAGTATGTTCTTGACTATTTTCTTAAAAAAACAGATTCAAGCACAAAGAAGGGGGCTTTTATTAGTTCATCAGCTAGAATAGAAGAACCAGTGTATATTAACTCATCCATTGCAATCGGTAATAATGTAGAAATCGCAAAGGATACTCATATTGGACCTTATGTATGCATTGGGGATGATGTAAGTATTGGGCAAGGTTGTCGAATTGAAAACTCAATAATATTTCCAGATGTTCGAATAGAATCATTTAGTTCTATTAACAATTGTATAATCGGTGAGGCGGCAACTCTTGGTCGTTGGGTGAAGATTGAGGGATTAACAATTATTGGCGATTATTGTACAATTAAGGATAATGTTACTTTAACCTCAGGTGTGATGATTTGTCCCTGGAAAACAGTATCAGATAGTATAATCACGCCACAAACAATCATGTAAATAAGAAAGAATTACTATAGGGTGATTAAATGAGAGCAGTTGTTTTAGCAGCAGGAACTGGAACTAGAATGAGACCCCTCACTTATGCTAAACCTAAACATATGTTAAACTGTGCAGGCAAACCTATCTTAGAGCACACACTTGATTTTTTAAGATTAGCTAATATCAAAGAGGTGTGTATAGTCGTTGGGTACTTGAAAGAAGTCGTTATGGAGTATTTTGGTGATGGCGATCGATTTGATATGAATATAACATACGCCCATCAAGAAAAACGACTAGGCTTGGCCCATGCCCTGAAATACGCGCAACCACACCTTGAAAATGACAACTTTGTTATGGTACTTGGTGATGTGATGATAAGGTTAGACCTGAAAGAAATGGTAGAGCAACATCTGGCACATAATGCTGTCGCTACTATAGGTCTAGCTACCGTAGATGATCCCACGCCGTTTGGTGTTGTAAAAATGGATGAGAACTTGAGAATAAGCAAACTAATTGAGAAGCCAAAAGTCCCTCCCTCAAATTATGTGATAACTGGGCTTTACATCTTTGATAATGATATATTCACTGCTATTGATAAGATACCGAAGTCTTGGCGTGGCGAATATGAAATCACAGATGCAATTCAATTGCTTGTTGAACAAGGGGCGCCAGTTTATGGATACCCTGCGCTAAAATATTGGAAGGATACCGGACGACCTACTGATCTCTTAGAAGCCAATAAAAAATTCTTATCTGACTATCTTGGCAACTATATCTTTGGTGAAGTTCATCAAGGATGCGAAATTGATGGAATAATACGTGTTGAAAAGGGAAGTGTGCTCCATACGGGAGTTAAAATCCATGGTCCTGTATCTATTGGTGAAGATTCCTTTATAGGACCGAATTGTAAACTTGGTCCCTACGTCCAAATCGGCTCAAATGTACGACTTGTGGAAAATATAACTTTGGCAAATACCATTATTATGAATAATACGTTAGTGTCAAACGATGCGGTGATCAAGGATTCAATTATAGGAGAAAACTGTCAAATAGGACCTGATGTAATAGCCGAAGGCACTGATAATGTTTTCGGCGTTGTTATCGCAGACCATTCTGTTGTAGGACCCAATATAACTTTCACCCCGGGCAATACGCTTGGTCCACATTCGACTATTCAACCTCAACCTACATCAAATAAAAATCAAGAGAGTGGATAAACTTTGCTTGAGGAAAGACGCATTCTCATTACTGGTGGGGCAGGATTTATCGGTTCACATCTTGCTGAAGCACTAGTGGAAAAGAATTTTGTGAAAATCTATGATAACTTCAATTCATTTTATTTTAATAAGGAGGCAAATATCAAGCGCCTAAAAGAAGCAAAAAACTGCACATTAATTAAAGGAGATATTCTTGATTTAGATAGCCTTAAGCAGGCTATTGGTAATGATACAGAACTTGTCTTTCATATTGCAGCCCAACCTGGCGTAAGATTCTCCGTACAAACTCCTTTTAAAACGAATGAGATTAATGTTACTGGCACACTAAATATGTTGGTTGCAGTACAAAATTCTAATGTAGAGAAATTAATCAATGCATCCTCTTCTTCGGTGTATGGTCCTCCAAAATATTTACCTATCGATGAAAAACATCCTACTAATCCAGTTTCGCCTTACGGTGCTAGTAAATTGGCTGCAGAAAAATATTGCAAGGCTTTTTATCGCGTTTACGGAATTGATGTCTGTTCATTACGTTTTTTCACTGTATACGGACCACGCCAGCGTCCTGATATGGCAATTCACATCTTTACCCAGAAAATTTTGAAAAATGAGCCGCCAACTATTTTTGGCGACGGCAATCAGACCCGCGACTTTACATTTGTCGATGATACCGTTTCAGGAATTACAGCATTAGCAGAAGCTAAGGATACTGCTGGAGAAGATTTCAATCTTGGGAAAGGAGAAAGGTGTTCAGTTAATGATTTGATTTCCTTGCTAATAAAAATAACTGGAAACGCTGTAGAACCGAATTGGACCAAAGTAATGAAAGGTGATGTATCACATACATGGGCAGATATCACAAAAGCAAAAAAACTAGGCTATAATCCGCAGACTTCTATTGAGGTAGGACTAGAAAAGTTTGTGAATTGGTATAAAAATACACCCTTTGATCAGATTCCAAGGGCTTCTCCATGAATCTATGCGTGATGGATATATGGAAGTGCTCAAAAGAATTGTCTCTTCACGTCATAAAAAATTAATAAATAAGAAGTACCTCGTCAATTACTGGTTAAACTTATAAAGAAATAAATGAAACGGAACTACATATCCCTCTACGGGTGATTTAATGAGCCTAAAACATAAACGCACCTTCAAATCAGAAACAATTGATAAATTAATTCTTGAAACATTGAAAAAGAGTAAACCAAAGCCAAAAACTGTTAAAGAACTAGCTACGCTTGTTAATAAGGAGCATGGTGTTCCTGTAAAAAAGGTTTTAGACAGAATTGAAGAACTAGAAATCGAAGGGAAAATCAACTTAAAGCAACCTGAAGGTAAAGGTGCAGCTCCAGTTCCAGATAATATAGTAGACTATTTAATGAGTTATGAATATGGGCTAGAATTCTGGATAGTTATAGGTCTTGTTGTTGCTACAATACCTGCAGCACTTTTTATACCTGCAGATCATCCACTAGTGGCAATTCGTTGGGTTTTAGGAATTATCTTTGTCTTATTTTTGAGCGGTTATGCACTTACTAGCGCATTATTTCCAACAGGCGAAGAAATTGATGGAATCGAGAAGATTGCCCTCAGTTTTGGTTTAAGTTTGGCTGTTGCTGTCTTTGACGGATTGGCGCTGAATTTTCTCTGGGCAATTCAATTGATCCCACTGCTAGTAACACTGTCCATTTTTACGCTGGTTATGTGGATTATCTATCTCTTCAGAAAGTTAGGAAAGTTCCCCATCTGATAGTTGAATTTCTCCCAAGTCTCTGTGTGTTTTAGATTTTATCAAGAACTCACCAAAACTGGGAATGGTAGATATATATCTCCTCAATCCCAGAACCAAAAGTTTTCTCTAAAACATAATTCTCAAGAATCCACTCAAATACGATTTTTACTTCTACAGCCCTAATTTCGTCATTAAAAAAATTGCGATATGTTTCCTCGTTGAAACGCCATCTTATTGAGTGTTGATCCAATAGTATATACCTAATTTGCCTGCTTTCCAAAAATTGTGGAAGATCACTTATTCCAAATGACTCTATATTTCCTGCAGATAGTTGTGCAAGCTTATATTTATTTTCACGATCTGTTAGTAAATAATACGCAGCGTCAGGTGAAAGTATTGTTTCATCTAGAGAGGTATGTGATTTTATATAATCTGCTGCTTCAATTTGATACGGAAGACCGTGAACTAATTTCATATCTAAGTATAGAGAAACCCCATACATTAACGATCCAATAAGAGCAAATGACACCAGAAGCCATTTAATAGAACTAGTAAAAGCCTTACTTTGAGAGGTTCCCTTTACGATTTTTTCATGTATTTTAATTAACTTCTCAACAAAAATACCACCTAATAGGCTAATAGCGGGCATTCCTTGAATGTAATAATGATCGTAGGGAGTGCTCATAACTATGATGACTAAAAATGAGATCAGAAACCATGCCACTAAGAAAAAATCATATTTTTTTCTCCTTTCAAGTGCAAATAGAGTACCTCCTAGCCCAACAATCCAGAGGATAACGTTTTGTAAGAAAACTTGATTAATAAAGATCTCTAGGGTCTTAAAGAGTGTAAAACCATAAGAATATGATAGTTTATATAAAATAATATCGTAAACGGCATCAGTTAAAGCATTGACAGCCTGAAAGTAGATTATTATTGGAATTATACTTATAAGGACGCCGATAATTAGCATTCCAATTGACTGAAGTAATCTCTTCGGAGTATCTCTATTATAAAAACGATGAAGAATGATAACAACTAGTAATATTGCACCTGTCTGCCTCATAATTGCTGAGAGTCCGATGAGGATCCCTACAGATAGATAATGCCAATTATTACTATTTTCATGGGCTGGAATGTAGAAATAGACTGCCAGAACAAGAAAAAAAATCATAAATGTCTCAGTGAACACTATTGTGCTATAATGTAAAGAAATTGGCTCGAATTCATATAATATGGCGGAAATCAGGCCCATTAAAGGATTATTTATCTTTACTCCAATTTTAAATATAATTAGAGCTGTAAGGATGCTTAAGAACATGGATAGTATTCGTACAGCAAATATATTTTTTCCAAAGAGAAAGAAAATGAAGGCTACGATGAAAAATACCCCTGGAGCCTTTTCATTAAAAAGATCTCGATATAATACTCTCCCTTTAACTATCATCCATCCAAAATATAGAAAGGATCCCTCATCTCCCCTTACGGCTCTAAAAAGTGTTAAACTTCTAATTATGAATCCAAATATCAAAATTGCCATTAATAGATAATGACTTTTGCTATCCAACAGATTCTGAAGCCGATTAGATAGTGAAATGGATAAAATGCCTCCAGAAAGCGGTGAGTTTTTCGCAAGTCAGTTTTAAGATTTTTTCGCAGTGCATTTATATACTTTGTGTTTTTGTATCCGTTTTACAATACTATAAACACATTATCTTTTGTGATTTCTTGAATAAAGAGGTGTGTACTTTTCTTGGCTGGTTTTTTAGCACCTACTATTAACTCAATCTTTATTAAAAGTTATGTGAATAAAATGAGAAAAAATAGTTAAAACAGTACTGGAAAAAGGGAAAAAGAGGGTTGTCTCTTGCAGAAAGGTCAAATTCATAGAAAAGGCGAAATTACTCTAAATCAAATTATAAATGAGATTAAAAAGAATCCTGAAATTTACAAATCAGGAGGGCTTGCATGTTTCATCGGAATTGTCAGAGGGATCGATGAGAAAGGGGACAAAGTCACTAAACTAGCATTTGAAACATATGAGGAGAAAGCAAACGAAGCACTGCAAACGATTTGTAATGAATTGATAGACCGAGATGGAATTATAGACGTTCATATTCACCATATAATTGATGAGTTGGATGTTTCCGAAGATATTGTTTATGTCGTTGTCGCTGGAGGTCATAGATTTGATCTTTGGCCAACATTGCGTGATGCTGTTGAACGATTTAAAGATGAAGCACCTATCTGGAAAAAAGAATTCACTATTTCAGGAAGCCAATGGATTCATTGAGGATTTAGACTTTTCATTTAAAAAATGAAGCAAAAAATTAAATAATCAGATATTCTTTTACGTGTTGTATCCCATTGTCTACCGCAGTTTGATTCTGCACACCATTATTATGCGGGGGTCCATGCGGGGGTTGGTAGTGCATAATTGCATTACCACCCATGGCCGAGCGGTCAAAGGCGATGGACTTGAAAGCAGATCGCTTTCGGGTCGAAGCTCAAGATCGATTAATAACAACGCCGATGAAAGACCCATTGACGTAGGTCTACGTGGGTTCGAAGGAAACAGGCGGAAATCGCTTTTTCCGAAAATCCCATCCCCCGCACTCAATATTTCTCGATGTTCACACAATTGAGATCGCTATTTTTAATCTGCTAAAAGTCTATAACTGAATGAAGTGAAGTCATATCAACTAATGTGTCTATTCATTTCAAAATAGATTTTCAAAAATCAACTACCATTAAAGGGGGTCTTTTATTTGAAGATTGGTGTAATAAGTGATACCCATGACAATTTAGATGCAATAAAGAGAGCAGTTGCTTACTTTACTAAGGAAGTAGAGTTAATTATCCATGCTGGAGATGTTGTCGCACCTTTTTCTGCTAAGATATTCAAAGAGGCGAAGAATATTCCTGTCTATGGAGTGCTAGGTAATAATGATGGAGAGTTACTCACTATAGAAGTTTTTAACAAACTTGGTGGTAATGTAAAGCGTCAGTTTAATGCATTCACAATGGATAACAGACGCATTGCTGTAATGCATGGTGAAATGCTAGAAGTTATCGAAGCACTTATTCTATCGAAAATGTATGATATAGTGATTAGCGGACATACGCACGATCCAAAAATTGAGAAAAAAGATGGCGTGCTTCACGTGAATCCAGGGGAAAATTGTGGGTATCTTACTGGAAAATCAACAATTGCTATTATCGACACCGTCACTTTAACTGCAGTGATCATTGAGGTCTAAATAAACTATTGGTGATGTTAGTTCTTGAACGAGAATATAAATCAAATTTTAAATTCATTTCTATATCCACAAGCGCTTATTGAGCATTTAATAACTCATTACGGAGTAAAACGAACACACTCGCTTCTAGATGCTCTGAGAAAACCTGTTACTCAGTATACATTACGAGTAAACACGTTAAAATGCACCGCTGAAGAACTAATCGATCAGTTTGCGGAGGAAGGAATCAATGCCCACCAGCATCCTTGCTACGAAGATATTGTCCAGATAAGACTTAGCGGTCCCAATAAACTTCCTGTTCATCCAAAAATCGTTACGGTGGATAAATTCGCAGCAGAGGCTGTCATGTTAGGTGCACATTTGTATGCTCCTGGTGCACTTCGCTCTAGAAAAACACGTCTAGGAGACAAAGTATCAGTATTAGATAAGTATGATCATCACGTTGGCAGCGGAATATCAAGAATGACCTCTAGAGAAATGCTTGAGGCAAAAAAAGGCATTGCAGTTGATATAACGCATTCAATGTATACTTTGCCACATTTAAGAGAAACAAAGGCCTATGAGAAGGGTTTATTCTACAGTCAAAGTCTGCCAGCAATCCTCACATCAAAAATTTTGCATCCTCAACCGGGTGAGACAATCATCGATATGAATGCAGCTCCCGGTGGAAAGGCAACCCATATTGCACAGTTAATCTCAGATGATGGAAAAATTATCGCGATAGACCGTTCAAAACCCAAAATTAAGCGCATGCAACACCATTGCGAACGGCTAGGAATCCAATCAATCAAATTATTCCATGGGGATTCATGCAAACTCCAAACGCTATTACCTTCGGTAGAAGCTGATAGAGTTCTTATTGATCCACCTTGTAGTGCGTTAGGTGTACGCCCCAAACTCTATGAAATCTGGCAAGTAGATGAGCTCGCTGCGTTAACTAGATATCAAAGACGATTTATCAAGGAAGCAACTAATGTGCTAAAACCTGGGGGTGTAGTAGTCTATAGTACCTGCACATTGACACAAGAAGAAAACGAGTTTAATATAAAATCCGCTTATACGGAATTAGGATTAGAAATTATTTCACATGAGCCATTTGAAGGAGTCAGTGGTGAACTATTAAGTGATTTTCCACATAAGGAAACAGAAAAACTTCAACGTTTTTATCCTGATATTCATGATACCCCTGGTTTTTTCATCGGAAAGTTACAAAACCAATAGAGAAAAAGTGAGTGTTAAAGAAAGAACTTGAAGCGCTGGTAAACTTAAGGAGTCATTCTCTTAACTACGAGAAGTTTTGAAGGCTTATTATATTTAACGCCATGAGCTATACCAGAAGGAATATGAAGCGCAGTTCCATTTTTTAAGGTAATAGTCTTATTTTCATATGTTAAAGTGCCTGATCCTTCAATAATAAAAATGATCTCTTCTTCATCGTGGGTATGCTCTTCATGACCAGCCCCAACTCCTGCCTCAAGATAAGTAGTGGATAATTTGCTATCTCCTTTGCCAGCTACAAGAAATCGACCTAAGAAACCTGGATAAGCAATTTTTTTGGGTTCTAAATCGTCCAGATACACATATTGGATCTCTTCCATAATTTTCACCTCACATCGATAAGATCAACTACAAATCATTTCTTCCTTTCTTTAAATTTTCGAAGTCGTTTATCATAAGGACGTCTTTTCATCTGTGTACCACAAATTTCGCAAAATGTTTGTTTCCCTTTGGTATTATACATTTCAATCGATTGAAAGCAAGAAGGACAATATAACTCCCATTTGATTTCGTAACGAATCCCGGCAGTTGAATAAGCCTTGCTTTCAATTTTTAATCGCGACGCTACGTTTTGAACTGAATAATCATCAGTAAGAATTACAACTTCGTGTCCCTTATCTTTAAGTTCAAGCGCAAGTGAAAGAATCTTTATATCGGTATCCGACAATACAACAATATCACCGCTTTTTTCAGCCGCTTGTTGAATCTTATCAATTGCAGTTGCAGAAGGCCGGCCGATCTTTATTGTTTTGTTTTCTATAGCCATCTCAATTCGAAGTTTGCTTCGAGAGTCCTTGATTTCATCAATAACTTCCGCTACGGTCCATAGGGACCTATCTATGATGTTTGGATCAAGACCACTAATTAACGCTGTTGCATCTAAAATGAATATCTCTGACATAATTGATACTCCTAATAAGAGAACGCTAATCTAATCAGCGGCGATGTATCGTAGTTCCTATTTTCTCATCTTTTGCTACTCTAAGGATATTCATTGGATCGCTTCCGTTAATGATCTTTGTTAGAATACTTGATCGAGAAACTATTTTTAGAGCAACTAAATCGAACAAGGCATATTCTCCAGCTCGTGAGCCCTTTTTAATGATAAGCTCTTGAAACTCGTCATAATCTAGTTCATCAATTTTTTGTGCCGATGGGTCTTTTTTTGGGTCGTCAGTATACACTCCATCAACAGAAGTTGCATTGATAAGCATATCAGATCGCGTATATTCCGCAACAACTGCAGCAACAGCATTTGTGCTTTGACCAGGCTGTAATCCTCCCATGACAATTATTTTATCAGTTGTGAGAGCCTTTGCTAATTCAGGGATTTCGCTTGGAGGACATGGATAAGCAGTCTTTCCTAATGCAGCGATCAACAAAATCGCATTAATTCGTGAGACACGTATTCCCATCATATCAGATTGGGCTTCGGGCATATTAAACATTTTTAGTACCTTAATGTAGTCTCTTGCAACCTTCCCACCGCCAACAACTACACATAAATTCATATCGTCATTCTTAAGTGTTGACAATACTTGTGCATATTGAGATATTCTGTCTACATTGACGTCTCCATTCTCATTAAAAATAAGTGATCCGCCAATTTTCACTACAACACTTTTTACCATTTTTTACTACTCCTTGTTTCACAACAAAATAAGGCAAGTCATTTTTAAATATGCAAAGGATTCTTAAATATCCAGATGGTTTTTCTCTTACGAAAAGATATCAAATTGCAAATGCCTAATCCGTATTACTTTAATTGATTGGCAACTTGCACAAGATAATACTTTTTAGAGAACAAATTACGCTAATTTCAAAACTAAATGGATGCACTACTAATGTTAAAGTCAAAGTCGCTTGAACGCTTCAAAACACGAAAAATCTTACAAAAGTTGGCCGAAAAAAAGGGTTATGGTACGGAACTAATTTCACTTTATATTCCGCAGGGAAAGCAGATAAGTGATGTTTCAAATTACCTAAAGCAAGAATATGGAACTGCGACAAATATCAAATCTAAGACTACTCAGAAAAATGTCCAAAGTTCAATTGTAGTGATTCAGCAGAAACTAAAAACAATCCCACAAAGTTTGATTGACGAGTACTCGCTTGTGATCTTTGCTGGCGCTATTCCTCAAAATGGTCCCGGTACCGAAAGTATTGAGATTTATCCGATCATACCACCTGAACCGATCAACATTAGTATGTACCGATGTGCTAGCGAGTTCGTGTTAGATCCGTTACGCGAAACACTAGCGGAAAAAGACTCTTATGGACTCATCGTTGTAGATAGAAGCGAAGCAAATATTGCAACACTTAGAGGATCAAATTTAGAAATTCACCAACGATTAACATCAGGTGTCCATGGCAAACATCGCGCAGGAGGGCAGTCTCAAAGGAGATATGAGCGAGTTATAGAGCAACAGGTTCACGAATTTTTTGTCAGGATAGGTGAATATGCCTCAGAAATATATCTAGGTATCCCTGATTTAAAAGGGTTATTTGTTGGGGGACCTGGGCCCACAAAGGACGATTTTATACAAAAAGACTATGTAGACTATCGCATAAAAGAAAAGGTATTAGGCGTTGCTGATACGTCCTACAGTGGGGAACAAGGTTTAAAAGAACTAATTGTGAAGATAGCTTCCAAGATAAGTGATGTACGTTATGTTGAGGAAAAGAAACTCGTCCAACAATTCTTAAGACACCTAGCAAAGGATACTGGGAAGGCAATTTACGGTGAAAAAGAAGTCCGAAATTATTTAGATCAGGGCGCAGTGGCTATCCTTCTCTTGTCTGATGCATTAGATATCATTAGAGTAAAGATATCGTGCGGTTCATGTAACTACACTCTCGAAAAAACAATTCGTGAAAGTGAGCTTAGCCTTTTTGAGGAATCTCTAAAAATAGAGGAATGTCCCGAGTGTACGAGCTCACTTCTGTCCATTGTGGAAACAAAACCCTTAATTGAAGACCTTGCAGAATTAGCCGAAACAGCAGGGACACGTGTAGAAGTCATATCTGCGGAGACCGAGGAAGGATCAGAATTATGGAACGCATTTAAGGGCATAGTTGGAATTCTAAGATATAAACCTAGCTAAGCTACGTAATGTGGACCGGTTTGTTTTCTAGCTGTCTTGAATAAGGTCGAAAAAATAAAAATTGAAAAACCTTATAAAGAATCACAAGGTTAGTTGAAGAAAACTCACAAACTGACATCTTCGGAGGGCTTTATATCGTACAATTTACCAGAAATTTCAAGGTTTTTTACCATAAGGAATAAACATCTCCAAAGAAATTTGACCTCCGAAATCCTAAGATACGCAGATTTGGCAAATAAATTAAAATTTTCTTATTTCTTACTTTCATTGTTTTATTTTAGATTTAGAAATGAAAGAAGGTGCGTTCCTTGGCAAAATTAAAACCAAAAATCAAAGCAAAGCGATGGAGTCCAGAAATTGAAGAAGAAATAGCGGAACTTTGGGAAAAAGAATCAACGTTCGCATATGATCGAGATTCAAATAAGACATTTTTTACTGTTGACACGCCACCGCCATATGCAAGTGGCACTCCACATATGGGTTTCGGCCTTCATTATGCGCAGATCGATATGGTGGCTAGATATTCCCGGATGAAAAATCAAGAAGTTATATTTCCTATGGGCGTAGATCGAAATGGTCTTCCAATCGAGGTACAAACGGAAAAAGAGTATGGTATTGTCATGCGTGAGACTCCTCGTGACAAATTCATTGACTTATGTCGACAATTGCTTGATAAGTACGAGGATCAAATAATAAATCTGGCAAGACGACTCGGCTTAAGCTGTTTCTCGTTTGCTAAAGATCAGGTTTATCGAACAGATGATCCAAAATATAGGCAGCTTACCCAGGCGACGTTTGTAAAGTTATGGAAAGACGACTTGGTCTATCAGGCGAAAAGACCAAACAATTGGTGTAAGACTTGCGGTACAACAATAGCAGATGCAGAAATTGAATATAAGGAGATCGAATCTACATTAAGCTATATTAAATTCAGAGTTGCGGAAACAGATCAAGATTTTATTATAGCTACAACGAGACCAGAACTTTTAGCGGCATGTAAAGCTGTTTTGGTGCATCCACTTGATCAGAGGTATGAAACTATTCAAAATAAAACAGCAATAGTTCCAATTTATGAAACAAAGGTTCCAATAATCTCGCACGTTGAAGCAAAAATGGAATTTGGAACAGGCGCTGTCATGATTTGTTCTTATGGAGATTATACTGATGTTCGTCTCTTTCGGGAGTTACGTTTGGAGCCTGTCGAAGCGATTTCTCCAGAAGGAAAGATGACCTCCGCAGCTGGTGAACTTGAAGGATTAACAACTGAGGAAGCTAGAGAAAAAATTTTAGAAATGCTCAAGAAAAAGAATCTTCTTGTGAAAAGTGATTCTACAATGCACAGAACACCAATCTGTTGGCGTTCCAAAGATATTGTTGAATTTATCGCTATGCCTGAGTATTATTTAAAACAAGAAGAATTTGTGCCAGATTTGCTTAAACTAGCAGAGGATATGACTTGGCATCCTGTAAATGCAAAGCAATTTTGGTTAAATTGGTTAAATTCTATTTCAATTGATTGGCCAGTTAGCCGTCGCAGATACTATGGTACTGAATTACCACTGTACTATTGTAATTCATGTGGAGAACCTATCATTGCAGAGACTGAAAACTATATCCAACCATGGAGAGATCCTCCACCTTTTGACACGTGTCCATATTGTAGTGCATCAGAAGGCTTTCGTGGAGAAGATCGTACTTTCGATACATGGATGGATTCGGCAATAAGTCCTTTGTACATCACTGGATACCTGCGGGATCCTGAATTATTTCAAAAGGCATTTCCGTGTGGCGTTAGACCACAAGGAAAAGATATCATTCGCACGTGGTTCCATTATACAATGTTACGGGTATATCAGCTTACCAAACAGCCGGCGTTTAAGAACGCTTGGATCAGTGGTATGGTCGTTGATGAACACGGTGAAGCAATGCACAAATCCAAAGGAAACATTGTTAATCCAGTTCCGTTAATTGAAAAATATGGATCAGACGCAATACGAATGTGGGGGTCTGTTGAAGCGTCACTGGGATCTGATATACGTTATTCTACAGAAAGATTAGAAGGAGCTTTCAAATTCATAACTAAACTGTGGAATATTGCTCGTTTTGTTTCATCATTTCCAATAGTTGAAGATACTGATAGTTTTTTTCTCACACCTACAGACAGACTTATACTTGCAGAGTTAAACAAAGTCATAAAGGAAGCAAAAGGCGAAGATGAATTTGATTTCCATGGTACCGCAGTCAAGGTAAGGTCATTTATATGGAATATATTTGCAGATCATTTTCTTGAGCTTGTAAAATCACGTTGTTATAACTGCGATCAAATATTTAGCGAAGAGGAAATGAGAGGTGCTTGGTTCACCCTCCATACTGTGCTCCAAACTGTCTTAAAGCTTCTTGCTCCCATTATTCCCTTTGTTACTGAAAAAATTTGGCGGGATATCTATTCACCTGAGACGAGTATCCATACACAATCATACCCGAATGTGAACCCTGATTGGGAGGATGAACTAAACCTTCTTTCAGAGCCCCTATTTGATCTCAATGGGACAATTTGGAAGTTTAAAAATGAAAAAAACGAATCATTACGTGCACCCATTTCGGAACTTTGGATACCAGAAGACTTCGAGCCCCTGAAAAATGATTTGCAATATATGCATAGCGTTGAGACACTTAAATTCGGAAATCCTACCGCAGTAGACCAGTTCGAGTCACGAGAACTCGATGCTGCAAACTTATCTTCGAAAAAGATATATTTCTGGATTTCAGATCTCTAACCTTTGTAAAGAGAGATAATTCCAAACAGACTTGTTTCTCCTGCTATAACACTAAGATTCAGCCTTCCGAGCAGCCTTAACGTCTTCGATTTTTTTAGCTTTCATCACTACCAATAAGCCTATAGCTCCGCCAATAATAAATGGGATTGCTAACATAAGTCCCATTAATTCGTAAGGTAACAAGAAAGTGGGAGGCGCATGTTGCGGATTTGTCGGTAGAGTGCGTTCATAGTATGCTACGGCTGCAGTTAGCCATGTAAAAGCCCATGCTAAGAATGTAGCTACACCAAGCCATCCCTTGACACGTGCATATAAGAATTTTTTATTGAAATACGAGAGATAAGTTTTAGAGACTATGATGACAAGAATTACAAACGAGCCAAAGGTATGGATAACATAGAGAGGGTCGGTTAACTCCATTGGTGGCACATTTTCAGTGACTGTTCCTGCAAATCCCGTAAGACCTGCAAAAAGACCAAGAAAATAGAATACTGTAGCAAAACCCCCGAAGGCGCGATGTGAACGGAAAAGTGCATCGTTAATTTTAATTAGAGCCATTTTTTTCTTTATATATGCTGCGTAGTAACCGGTAAAAACCTGAGATGTTGCACAAAGCATGCCTAACATAGTTACGATCGTATTATATTCGGCTATTTCGATTGCTATAGATTTCCCCCCGGTGAATTGTAATATTAGTCGAACTGATGCGAGCAAATTATAAATACTTTGTAGTATCGTCAAACAGATAAACAATTCAGTAGGCGAAAGAGGAGCGATAATTTTGAGTTGGATAAAACTTGAAGACGTTATTTGGGAAGCGCATCCATTTTTGGATATTAAGATCAAGAAACTGGTCTCAAAGGAAAAAGATGGGGCTGATGTGACGATCTTTCTAGCAAAACTGTTAAAAGGTCAAGAAATTCAAGAACATATGCACGAAACATCTGATGATGTACTTTTTCCGTTGGAAGGAAAAGGAAAAATCTATATTGAAGGAACTGGAGAGTTTGAACTTTTTCCTGGGGTACTTGTGCGAGTTCCAAGAAATACAAAACATCGAGTTTATGACATAGAAGAAGATTTGCTTTATTTTGATGTTTTTGCTCCTCCTATGTTCTGAGACTCTTGGAGCCGGGCGATCAACTCAAGCAGGATCCTACTACTGTCGATTGTCGGCACCAACATAGGATGAGGCCGTTTTAGCAACTATGACTAGTTTACAATGTTTAAATTCGGATTGTCGCAATTATCCATCTTAGGAAAACTATACCGAATAACCCTGCTAGAATGTATCCAATTAAGCTATATTGTGGAAAACCGAAAAAACTTGGTTGTTCCAAGAAGAGAATCAATGTACTACTAATTATCATGGAACTAATAAGAAGTGAGAAGCCGATTCTATTTGCGGCTTTTTGTCGCATTAAAAGATGTTCTTCACTATCTTTATCCTTTATTTGAACTGTCAGGTTACCTTCCTCTAGACGTGTAAGGAGATAATTAAGCCGAGACGGAAGATCTCTTGTGAGTCTTACAAATCCTTGAATATTTGAAATTAGTTGTTTTGCTAATTCTTGAGGAGACGCCATCTTTTCGATAAAACTACTCATATAATTCTCTGCGTGGTCCATGAAGTTGAAATCAGGATCCAATATCCTCGCCGATTTCTCAAGAAACATAATAGCTCTTCCAAGGTTCATGAACTCGGTGGGCGCACGCATTTTATGCCGATAAGAAAGCTGGAATAGTTCATCCATTAAGTTACCCCAGTTAATGTCTTTCAGGGGCTTGTCAGCATAAGTATCTATCAACTCACTAAGATCCCGCTCGTATAGTGGAATTTTTGTGTCTTCTGTTACAATTCCCATTATTTTGAATTCTCTGACTATTGAACTGACGTCTTTTTGCATCATACCAAGGAATAATGCACTAAAATGCTCGATAGTTCTGGATGTGATTTTTGTACACATCCCAAGATCTACTATGCCAATTGTGTTATCTTCCTTAACGATCAAATTCCCACTATGCGGGTCTACTTGAACGAATCTGAAATCGAAAATCTGTTTCATATAGGCATCGACAAGGTTCTTAACGATTAACTTTCCTCGTTGAACATCGAGCTTTTTTTCTTCAATTAGTTTTGAAAGAGGAGTGCCGTGAATAAACTCTTCGACAAGGACACGTTTGCTTGTGTATTTGGAATATATTTTTGAAATCTGAACATTGGGATTATCATAAAAGTACTTATGTAACTTCTCTGTATTAGCAGCTTCGTTAAGGAAGTCCAGTTCGCGCATCATGGTGTACTCAAACTCACTAATAATACCCACTGGATCGTAGAGTTCACTAATACGCAAATGTTTTTCAGCAGATTTTGCAAATTCATACATAAGACGAATATCTGCGGCAACGATTTTTTGGATGTCAGGTCTTTGAACCTTAATGGCTACGGTTGTTCCATCTTTGAGCTCTGCTTTATGAACTTGAGCTAGAGAACCTGCAGCAATTGATTTACGATCTATAATCTTGAATACATCTTTAAGAGGTCTGCCTAACTCACTTTCAATGATTTCTTTTGCCTGTTCATAAGGAAATGGAGGAACTTCGTCCTGCAGCTTTTCAAATTCTTTGATCCACTCGTCGGGTACCAAATCGGGTCTTGTTGACATAAGTTGCCCCAATTTGATAAACGTAGGACCTAAGTCTTCAATAACTTTTCTTACTCGAATTGCACGTTTCTCTTGCTTTGATAATTCACCTTCACGAATTTCTTCTTTTGTTGGTTTGCTTAAAGACGGAAAATGTGATGAAATACCATCTACAAAAGCACCGAAACCATGTTTGATTAATGTCTTTGAAATTTTGTTGAGGCGCCCAAGATCTCTTATTATCGACAATTATATTCACCCTTTTGTCAGTTTCAAATTAAATAGAGCCAGAAAGTTAAAGATCCACGTTTTATACACCTATAATACATAGAACGGTTAATAAATTGAACTTGACATGAAGAAATGAGGCTAATGACAAGTTAATATCATTATTGTGAGGCATATATTGTGAGTTCTGTTTAGTCTTCAAGATATTTCTCAGGCAATTTGTTTAAAGAACCTTTCGAATTGAATAACTGATATAAACTGATCCTCAAATGATGGTGAAATCTTATAGTTATAATGTTACATATTACTCGTAAGAATTTTCGTTGGTTAAGGTAATTGAAAAATTTCAAAGACTAGTTTAAAGAACTTCTTTTTAAAGAGTTTTTTGTCGGCTTGGAGTCTATCTCAAAAGAAAATTGATATTTGAGTGCTTATCGGCGATTTCCTAAGAGTTTACGAATTCGTTCATTCAACTACATTTAAATAGAGATGTGACAAATAATTGATTACTAACTTCTCATAATAGTATACTTAGAGTACATGAGTTGTTTTAAAAAGCGGCTTACCTCAAACGAGGTTAGAGTATAAGTCATAGGAGACTGTAAAAGCAATCATTATTATAATCTCATTATAATACTGGGGCAATTGCTAATCGCTCCCATGAATACACATCTGACCGGTGAGGTAAGAAGAACTCCCAGCTCATATTGTTTTTTTAAAGTTATTTATCACTCCTCCGCAAGAAGACCCCCCAATGTGTTGGGGGGATGGAGTGCGTTACTTTATTCACTTTCAAGATACTCCCTAACCTTTAAGTACTGTTTCGCATAGATCGTAAGTAGAATTGAGCTGAGGTAACACTCGCCAGTTCTCACATTCACATCACGTTCAGGGCAGGAACTGCCCGTAGAGTCTGTTTGACATGCCCCGTTGGGGAATGGATGATTCAGGAAGCCATACAACTTGTTGAATGGTAGTTCACAGTCTCTTGTTGTGACTCTGAATCGGTAACAAAATCCAGAACTAATCTAAAAAAATGGGCCGATAGCTCAGTTTGGAAGAGCGCCGCGCTCGCACCGCGGAGGCCGCGGGTTCAAAGGACATGGATCTTTTCCAAGCCTGGAATTCCCGCTCGGTCCACCATCCACTTTACAAAAATTACTTGGTTTCTTATAACAGCATTTTGTTTTTTAGTGCAGAAATGTTACAATTGATTCTTAAAGGAAGCATTAATATGCAACGGGAATATCCAGATCGCCCTTTTGCTGCAGTAAGTATTGTAATTACTCAAAATGAAAAAGTTCTTCTAATGAAACGTGCTCATGATCCAAAAGCAGGTCTTTATTCTGTCCCTGGCGGTTTAGTAGAGTTAGGTGAAAAATTTGAAGATAGTGCGATCAGAGAAGTCGAAGAAGAGACTGGGCTCAAAGTCGAACTTGACAGATTGATAGATGTAATTGATAATATCACTCACGATGAACAGGGTGCAAGGTTTCATTATGTTCTAATTGGATTTTTAGCAAAACCTATTGGCCATGAAGACAAGTTTATTTTATCTACGGAATCTCTGGATACTCGATGGGTATCCTTTGATGAACTATCTCGCTATCCTTTGACAAACACGGCTACCCATTTTTTTAAAAAGCTAAATATTCTACCGCAAGAAAGCGACCAATGAAATTTTCTACCATTAGCAAAACATAGCTTGCGGTGAAATTCAAGTCGTTCAAACTCAAAATTCAGTTAGTAGCAACTGTCTTGAAAGTGGCAAAGAAAAGCAAGTGATTGAACGAGTAGCAGGAAAAGACACATTAAACAAAATATGTGGGCCTAATTCTGTACGAAACTTCGTTGCATTATGCGCATGAGCATGTATGATTACTGTAGGAAGGCTTTCGTGTTTTAAGAGTATGGTTTCAAGTCTCTTCGATCCTAAAAGAGGATATGTATGTTGTTTTTCACCAAGGAGCAGTGAGTAGCCAACAGCATAATGTGAGACCAGTAAAGAATAATCGAATTTCTTGGATGCTTTCTTGGATTCAAATTCATTGAGCAATTTATCAATAACATTAAGACGGTTTTCATAAATTCCGAGAATATTGGGAATGTTTGCTGCCTGCCATCTAGTTGGTTTGTCAAGCACACCTCTTGTCCCAATAACGCCGATATTTTTTCCTTTAATATGAAAAAATGATGAAGAATCGTTTAAGAACGAAACATATTCCCCAAATTGTGAAAAGAGTTTTTCTTCTAATTGGATATAATCTTCGTTCCCAAAGCACACTATAATTGGGCAACTAATGTATTCATTCAATACCTCAACGACTAAATTGAAACCTTTGAGAAAACCCTTATGTATTGTGTCCCCCACAAGGAAAAATAAATCAAAAGACTTATCTTTGAACTTTTTCATAGCAGCTGAGAACTCTGTTAAGTATTTTGGCGAGTGAACGTCACCAACGCAACCTATGTAGATCATATGCGGTTCTCCGCTGGACCTGTTTGCTGAACTTGTTCTCTAATCTAAGAACTTGTTTTTTCAACTATTTCTCCATAGTTCTATGTATATTTTGGGTATTTTTGTCGGGATGATAACGAAAAATCAATAAAGAAAATGAAAATCAAGTGACGGTGAGCGCGCCTAACCTTAACGAAAACCTTTATAGCAATGAAAATACAATAGGTGTCTATGTTTTCAGTGTGCTAAAGGCATATATTTGTGTATCATGCATATAGCACACATATATAAGTCTTGCGCGCGTTATATTCGTTTTATAAAGTAAAATATTAAGTAAAAGAGGGGATCGTAAGATGGTCACAGCTGTAAATAAAGTAACGCAAATGAAGTTAGATCATTGGACTCACGTTGTTAAGAAAGAAGAAAAAGGCAAAATATTGGTTCGTACAAGCAGCGGTCTGCTAGAGCCATTTAATCCCGATAAAATTGTAAAATCACTATTAAAGGAAACGACTTATATTTCAGAGCAATATTCCGATGTCCCACAGCTTTCTGTGGCCGAGGCACGTGATTTAGCTAAAAATGTCAAGCATCATATCCAAAATCTTCCTTTTGTTTCGGCTCCTCTCATTAGAGAGTTAGTCTGCACTTTCATGCTGCTAAAAGCAAAGAATGATCCCCGATATGCAGTTTATCGTAATTTCTACACACGAGTCGGAACTCCGATATATGATTATCTGCAAATAATCCAAGGGGGAGGCTATGAAGCTAAAGAAAATGCTAATCTACAGCCAAATCCAGAAACTGTTCACAAAAAAATTGCTGACAAAACTGCCAAAGATGCAAACATGTTAGCCGTGCTTCCACACGAAATTGGGGATGCTCATCTCACCAAACGAATTCATGTTCACGATTTAGAATATCTAGCAACTCGTCCATTCTGTCAGAACTGGGATCTAAGATATTTTCTTTATGGAGGATTATTGCCTGATGGTACGGGTCTGCATACCGCTGTAGCTGGTCCTCCAAAGCACCCTGAAGTCGCACTTTTGCACTCCGTAAAGGTGATGGCTGCAGGACAGACAAATTTTGCTGGTGGGCAAGGTCTGTATAATTATCCCGTCTATATGGCACCTTATTTGAGGGGATTGAGTTATGATCACATAAAGCAATTGGCGCAGATGTTGTTCTACGAGATTGGTCAAGCATACGTTGCTCGTGGCGGACAATTAATGTTTGCGAGTTTACAAATGCCACCTGGGGTGCCCGAAGTATATAGAGACTTGCCTGCAGTTATGCATGGCAAAGTATTGGACGACACTTATGGAAACTATGAAGAAGAAGTGCAACAATTCGTTCAAGCGGTCTTTGAAGTGGCATTAGGAGGAGATCACTGGCAAAAACCCTTTGTATTTCCGAAACTAGAAGTTCTCTACGACAAAGAATTCCTAGGAAAAGAATACGATGATTACTACCGTCTAGTACATGAAGTTGTTGCAAAATACGGAACCCCCTACTTCGAGAACAGAATCCCCAGTTATAGGAGTGGTATCGGGGATAACGAGGTCAAGATTGGTTGTTACCAATGCTGTGCTTATGATCAAAGTACAACGGACAAAGAAGATCCTCAATTCTGGGATAAACTTTGTTTTCGCGATGGAGCGCATTTCAGCTGGGGTGCTTGGCAAGTAGTATCATTAAACGCTCCACAACATGCCTACCTCGCGAAAGGAGATGACGCACAACTCTTTGAAGAATTGGAAAAGTCAATGAGGATGGCGTTACGCGTTTTCGCGATCAAAGAGCGCTGGATGAAAGCACAAATGAAAAATGGACTTCTCCCCTTTATGACACAGACTCCTCGTATAAACGGGAAAAAATTACCTCCAGCGGTTGATAGCAGTCAATTAAGGCACGTCTTTGGACTGGTTGGCGTCAACGAATTAGTTCAATATCACACGGGATATCAACTTCACGAGGATAATTCTGCACTCAGATTTGCCCTTAGATTCATAGTGGAAATGGAACGAATCAAAGAGATGTTACAGGAGGAAAGTGGACTACTATTAGCTTGTGCACGAACTCCCGCAGAAAGCACAGCGCAGAAAATGGCAATTTCGGATCTTGTTCATTTTAGGGAACAGGCAATGCATGTAGTAAAAGGCGATTTATCCAGTATTAACAATAGAATAAACGCAGGAGATTTACCTATTTATTACTCTAATGGCACTCATGTTGAAGTCTCTGCACCGATTACCCTATCTGAAAAAATCAGAATTGAGAACAAGTTCTTTCCAGCGTTATCGGGCGGTAATATCTTTCATGTGTGGCTAGGTGAAGCACATCCAGACCCTGAAGCCTTGATGCAAGTCACACATCGAATGTTTACTGAAACAGCAATCGGTTATATGGCTTATACAAAGGATATGAGTGTATGTCGGGAATGTAATTCAACATCTGGCGGTTTATTAGATAAATGCCCAATTTGTAATGGTCGAAACTTGGAATGGTATAGTCGTATCACGGGTTACTACCAGGCAGTAAGTGGTTGGAACGCAGGGAAAAAGCAAGAACTGAAAGATAGGTACAGACTTCGCCAAAAGATGCTATTAAGTTAATATGAATTTTTATAATTAACTAAAGCCCTTTTAACTATTCTTTTTTTAGATTTTAAACAATTTTATACGCTTTTACACTTTTATGTTGAAAAATTCGCGTTTTTTTATCATAATATGCAATTTAACAAACTCTTATTAACTATCCATAAAATTAAACTGATATTGTCGAAAAAGGGAAAAAAAATAAATATTGCGGATTCGTGAATTCAGTAAAAAGAGGGATAACTTTGAGTGAAGAGAAGAGATTGATTGACAGAATCCAACAGATTCGAGATGCAGCTATTGAGGCAATAAAGGACTTAGCTAAAAAATTAGTTGATAAATTTCAAGTTAGCCTCCAAATAAATGGAAAAATTAGCGAGACGGGAGTAGACGCTACTTACAATGTGGATCTTCAAGAAATTATGAATATTAAAATTGAAGGTGAGCGAAGACGCGTCATTGAAAGACTCATCACGCGGATTAGGAAGAAATTAGAAGGTTTCGACGAATCACTATTACGCGATGCTATGGAACTTGATAATATGGCGCTTTCATTCGGTATTAAAATTCCATTTGTTGCTGAAGGTTGTATAACAATCTACATTTCTAAAAAACAATAATTCTACCTGAAAAATGGTATTTCTCCGCGTATTTCAGGCAGAAAGCGTTTTTTAAAGTTATTTACCCATTTGAAATTGTGATATCTCTTTGAAGATATCATTTAGTGCCCAATATGTCTTTTTATACGTCTTGTAGAGTTTTGTGTAGGTTTTCAAATTCTTTTCATCCGGTTGTAGGACTTCTTCTTTTAATTTAACAAATTTTTGAACAGCGTCCTCAACTGATTTGTATAATTTCACTCCAACTGCAGCTAGTACAATTGCCCCTATGGTTGAAACGTCCTCGCTTACTGGTGAAACAATGGGTTTTCCTAGCGTGTCAGCTTTAATCTTTCTCCAAAGTGTGCTCCGAGAGCCTCCACCCGTTGCAATTATCTTGGTAACAGGGAACCCTAATTCCTCGAATCGCTCGATAACATCACGGGCGTAATACGTACTGCCTTCCATAATCGCTCGTGCAAAATGCGCTCTGGTATGACCAAGCGTAAAGCCAAGAAATGTGCCTCGTGCAGACGAACTCCATTCGGGTGTTATAGAACCTGTAGTCCAAGGAAGGAAGATAAGTCCTTCACTACCTGGCGGGACTGCCGCTGCCTTTTCATCCATGATCCAATAAGGATCGATCTCTTTACCGGGTTCGCTTAATCTTTCGGCTTCTTTTATTTCTTCATGCGAAAATTGGTCTCTAAACCAGCGAAGATTGGCTCCTACAGCCATGCCAGGACTTTCTAAAATCCATCGCTTTGGGTCGCCATGATTGTGCATCTCAAGTACTTCGTCTGGATCTATGACAGACTCATCTATCGAAATGAGGATTGGTTCGGCACCACCTGTAATATCACAGACCTCACCACTCTGCAAAGGACCTGCACCCACAACCGCGACCTCCTCGTCACCACCGCCCGCAACGACCGGGGTTCCTGATTTTAATCCCATATCCTGAGCAATCTTAGAACTAAGTTCACCTACAACTTCTGTCGAAGGTACTGCTTCTGGCAATATGTCAAAATCAATACCGGTCTCGCTCACAATTTTTTCTGACCAGGCTCTTTTGTGTACATTCCAGACAAGTGTGCACGATGCAAGTGTGTATTCAGTAATAAATCTCCCTGTCAGTTTTAGCAAGATGAAATCGTTTGGGTTCAAAATTTTATGCGTTTGCTTGTAGATTTCGGGTTTTTCTTTTTTTAACCAGAGAATTTTAGGAAGAATATGATAGGAATCGATTGTAAGCCCAGTTATGTCATGAAGTTCCTTACCATTATTGCCGAATATTTCTCGTAATTGTCGTGCTTGGTAGTCTGACCTTCTATCCAAATAAAGAATCGAATTATACAGTGGTTCACCATTTTTGTCGACTGCAGTGCAGCCGTCAGTTTGAGAGTCTGATACAACAGCAGCTATATCCTCTTTGTTTATGCCACTTTTTTCAACTGCTGTTTTCACAGTATTCTTAGCTGCTTCCCACCAAAGATTAGGATCAGTTTCTGCCCAAATAGGCTGAGGTGTTAAAACGGGATAATCTTGGGATGCAGCTGAACTTATAATCTTGCCTTCATCATTACAAATTGTTACTTTAAGCCCAGTTGTTCCGACGTCGATTGCAACAAGATAGGATGACATAATACCCCCTACAAAAGTCTAGTTAAGCTCAATATATTATGATGATCATATATAAGGCTTTTAACCAATAATTTGCAGTTAGTTAAAAGATAATTGATAATTTATGGTGATGAAAATGAAAATCCTCATTGCTGGAGACGATTTTACACCTGCTTCAATGTTCCGAAAGGAAATAGAAAAAAAACTTACACCATTAGGGGAAGATTTAGAATTTATTACATTTGATATCGAAATAGATGAAGAATCTGTCGTAAAAGGATTACCAGGGATAAAAGAGTATTTGGGGACTCCACAAGAGATTATAGACAAAATTAAAGGAGTAGAGATTCTAGTAATCACATTTGCCCCAATTACAGAAGATGTACTCGAAGCCGCAGACAAATTGAGGGTTATAGGATGCGGACGGGGTGGCCCAGTCAACGTCAATGTTGATGCGGCGACCAAACGAGGCATACCTGTCTTGAATACTCCCGGGAGAAATGCTGATGCAGTCGCTGATTTCACTCTTGGTCTAATTCTTGCTGTGGTTCGAAATATTGTGACTGCTCATAACTGGATTAAGAATGGTGATTGGAAAACTCCACGAGAGGATACATTCGAAAAACCTACAGGACCCGAATTGAATGGTCGGGTTTTAGGATTACTTGGGGTAGGTGCAGTAGGAGCATTAGTCGCGAAAAGAGCACAACCGTTCGGTTTAGAAGTTTGGGGGTATGATCCATTTATTCCAAAAGAGAGATTTCAGGAACTTGGCATTAAGCAAATTGTGGACATAAATGAACTGATTAAAGAGGCAGATATTATCAGTGTCCATGCGAGACTTCCAAAAGGTTCAAAACCACTCATTTCATCGAAAGAATTTGACATGATGAAAAAAACAGTGTATGTAATTAACACTGCTCGAGCAATAGCAGTGGATCAAGATGCATTAGTTCAAGCATTGCAGGAGAAAAAAATAACTGGTGCTGCTTTAGATGTATACAATGTAGAGCCAATAGATCATCCTAATGACCCCATATTAAAGCTAGATAATATATTACTTACTCCACATGCCGCAGGCGTGTCTTATGATATTCCTCGTAGAACTGGAATGATGATAGCTGAAGGACTACGGCAATTTCTAAGTGAGGGAACCGCACCTTACGTAGTCAATCGTGAAGTTTTAAAAGGAAAATAAAGGCGTAGAAGTGCCTTTCTTATTTTTATTTTCAGTATCACTTTAATACTTCAAGGACTGCGTTTATATTTTCTTTGATTGTACCGCCTGGGACAAAAATACCGTCTTGAATCGCTCCACCGATTGTAAAAGTCCATACGTCAAGTTCTTTCATTTTTTCAATACGTTCATAACTGTTAATACTGCCTGCTATAATTAATGGGAGTCCTACGGCTTTTTGAACTTCTTGTATGAGTAATGGGACTTCTGATGCAGGTTCACGTCTATAGGCTAAAAGATTGATGCCGGCAATGCCCTTTTTCTTCACCATTTTGCCTTCTTCTGCTATTTCTTCGATACTACCCTCAAGAATGCAGGGATGCCCTACAATCTGTCCGATATATGGGAAAAATCCTATTTCGGTTCCGGCAAGCGCTTGCATAGAAGAATCTATAAATGTTCCGCCGCACACAAAATCAACCCCCAGGTCCACAGCCATTTTTGTCGATCTAAGATTCAATTCTTCCGACTCGCTTACGATTTCGATAAATATTTCCATGTCCGTTTCACGTAATTTTGCCATTAAAGGCTTGTATTTGTCCAGAGATAGTCCTCCTTCCTGAGGATCTTTAAATCCAATATATCTAAGATTAGTATCCATTATCTCATCTACGACTTCAAGCGCATTCGGTATAGTCACATCATCTTTCGTCAACATGTAAATTAGGTCTGTCATTTGAAATACCTCCAAAATTGGGTTTACAAATTAGATTTATCATCAATTTCGTTTTTAAACTTTAAATTTTTTAGAATCGTGATTATGAGGAAGGGTACAGACCAAACGAAATATTGTTTAAAGGTAATCCAATAAAATGAAAGCGCTACTATAAAAACCAGAAAACTAATTAAATAGATATCAAACCTTCTAAATTTGATGTAGATAAGTATAAGCATCAGACACAAACTTATTGCGCCTACAATGACAGAATAAGGTCTCTGAACTTGACCAAAGATACCATACCCCGGATGTCCGGCAGGCCCTCTACCCAATACGTTGTAGGTTAAAGATTGAAAATAATCGAATGGTACAAGCAGAAAGGGAAGGCTTAGAATTAAAAATAAGCCAATAATAATCAAAAAATTCCTAATACGATTGCGCGTTTTATAAAGGAAAATAGGTAAGATCAGAATAGGCACAGGTTTAATCATCGTACTTATAGTAAAGAGAATAGTAGCCTCTATTTCGTTTCCTTTTTCTAGCCAGAAAAATGCAAGTAACAAAAATAGTAACATAACTACCTCATATTTTGCATTAGTGCTACTATTGAGAACAAATGGATTAAAAACCCAAATTGCTAAGCCAAGAAAAGAATTCCAAAACTGTCCATTGTCTAAAATTTTGTAGATAACTATTCCGGTTAATATATCCATACTAAATAGAAAATAATGCGTTATCGTTAAATGAGGCACACCAACCAGTGTACTGATGATATACAATGCAGCAGATAAATAGAGATGTAATGGAGGTTTTGATGTGTAAGCTGTTGTTCCAAAAACAGCATAGACATTGTTTCCTGCAATAAATTCTTTTGCTGCAGCATGAAGTGCTGGAAAATCATCTGGAGTTGGAGGCTTGTAACGAATCACGAGTAATCTAAAGATGAAAGCTGTAATGCAACAAATAGTAATTGCAAAAAGTCGGAAGAGTTTATTCGTGACAATATAATCCAGAAATGATTCTAATTTCAATACAATTTCCGAAAGAGCAGTTTTCATCAGTTGAATGATTCTGTCAGCTCTCATAGATTTCCGAAATGTAACAAATGTATATAAGAATAGTGGCAGCTTCTTCGATTATCACTTATTTGAAAAATTAACCCGTAAAGAGAATAGCCTAGGTCTTTCCTTTGAAGCATGGAAAGAACCAAATATTACCACCTGAATAACTAGAGTCGTATCTAGCAATTTCAGCATCAGTCAGTTCTTTAAGAGCACGTTCAGCACGTTCTTTTGACCAGCCAATTTGCATTAGGTTGCTTAATGCTAACCAACCTTTTTCTGCGGCAAGATTTAGAGCCTCACGTGGATCATCACTTAAAGCAACGTCAATAAATTCCACAAGTTTGACCCCAGATTTCAATTCTCTTATACCAGGAATTACTTTTTCCTTCTCAAGTTTCTCAACAGTTTTTTCAACATCTTTAGGAGAGGCCCTAATATTTATTTTTTTCAATTCTAACATCAATTCGGTTATAGATAGAAGCCCACCTGTATCATTTAATCTATTTTCTCCGATCAACAAAATTTTTTCACTTAGAGAGTCGAAATATTTGCCCCTGAAAAGTAAAGGTTTGGTTAATTTTTCACCAGGAAGAATTGGAGACAAACCTGCATCAATTCTCATTTTTCTATATTTTTCAACGACTGCTACTGGCATATTGCATACATCAGTTCCAAACTCTTTTTCAATTCTTTCTAAGCCTTTCTTTAGCTCAGCAATTCTTTCCAAATCCCCTTCAAGTTCTTGGAACTCAAGTTTCTTTTCAAACCCTCTGTATGCATACTCCATTGGCGAAGATATCTCGATTTTATTACCACATTTAGGGCAAAATTTTGCGTCCTCAGGAAGTGATATACCACATTTAGGACAGAATTGGCTCAATAAAACATCCCTTCTTTGTATAAATAATATCAATAAGGATTTTTTCTGAGAATAACTACATTTCAGTTTCTTTTTCTTTTTTAGCAGCATCCTGATTTTCTTTGTTTGCATCTGTCATTTCTTCTGACTGGACAGATTTGGATTCTATTTCCAGAGAAGGTTCCTCAAGAACGTCAGATTCTGTAATGTCTTCCATAGGAGGTGAGGGCAATCCTTGAGTATCAATCCCTGCTGGAAGGGTGCCAAGTTTTTCATCAGCCTCTTTTGTTTGTGCAATATGCTGTTCAAGGTTGCTCACAATACTCAATACCTTAGCTGGATCGATTTCTTCAGAAGAAGTTGTTGTTCTTAAGAGCGCTGAAATCTCAGGTGCCACGATTAAGTAATCTACAAGACTTTCAGCGCGGTTGAGTTTGAAAATCTCTTTTTTTATATCATTTTGTTCGTCTGTTATTAGTTGACATTCTTCAAGGAGTCTAATAGCTTCTTCTTTATCACCCGATGCTTTTGCTTCTTGCGCGGCTGTATATTTAGTTCTAAACTGTTTTTCAAGTAGTGCTTTTCGTTTTTCTAGCTGGGCAATGGCCTTTTTTAAGGCTACTTGCAGTCGAAATTGTCTTTCTGTGTTACCTTGTTTTTTCCAAATTCCCATTAGGATTCCCTTACTCAGCTTTCTCAATAAAAATCAGCACACGGACATTAATAAAAGTTTGTTAGATTTAATTGAGAAATTAGCTTCTACGTTAGAATAAATACTCTAAACAACAATTTAAACCGCAATAATTCAATGTTCAGAGCACTTATGCGAAATGGGATGGATTTCACTTTTTGAATACCTGCTCTAATGCACGCCATAGATGATCAGATGTTGGTCTCGGTAGATCTCGGTATTTATTATCCTTTGTAAGAATTTTACGTATTTGTGGATCTCCCACGAATTCGCCAATTATACGTGCAGGTATATTTTCACGTTTTAATTCGTTTACAATCAATGTTGCACTTTCAGGGCTCGCTGAAATAATCAAACATCCAGAGCTAATTAATTGAAAGGGGTCAATTCCGAAAACTTTGCAGACAACTTCTGTTTCATAAGCTATAGGAATCAACTCTTCTTGAATTTGTATACCGAGTTGAGAAGCATCTGCGATTTCATGAAGTCCTAAAAATATACCGCCTTCTGTAGGATCATGCATTGCATTGACGCCGCCTACTTTCATCGCAATTTGGGCGTCTTTCACCACACTGATCCTTTTAATGAAGTTTTGTGCTCGTTCAATAACGGACTCTTCCAGATGTTGTTTAAGAATCGTTTCCTTTTCTTCAGCTAAAATAGAAGTACCTTCTAATCCGACGCTTTTTGTCACAATAATCTGATCACCTGATTTTGCGCCATTAGAAGTTGTATAATTATCTATTGTGGTCTCTCCAACCATAAAACCGACGACAATAGGCCTATTAATTCCAGGTGTGATTTCAGTATGTCCACCTGCTACGGTTATATTTAGTTCTTTTGCGGCAGCGTCAATTTGAGAGGTAATTTTATTTAATGCATTTTTATGATCGATATCTGATTTTTCGGGTAATAAAATTGTTGTTAAATACCAGAGGGGAATTGCGCCACAAGTAGCAATATCGTTTGCATTAATATGAACAGAAAGCCATCCAAGGCTCTCTAAACTACCTGTGATTGGGTCGGTAGTAACAACAATCACTTTTCCATTCATTTTGATGATTGCTGCGTCTTCACCTATGCCAGGCGCCAATAGAAGACGTGGATTTTGTACCCCTAAATGTTCAAAAACAATAGTTCGTAACACATCCATAGGAATTTTTCCGGGAGGGAATGCCATTAACAAACTCCTCCATTATAATCTCTTTTTTGAGTAAAAACATATGATTGAAGAAACCTTTTGAAGCACAATCGACTTTCTCAACGAGATTTAAAAATTGTTAGGGAGTGTTAAACTAATTGAAGCAGAATAATATACATAGAGTTCGTCTTCCTGTTCCGTTTTTTGTTAATCATGTCTACGTCCACTTAATTGAAAGTCCTGATAACTCAAGTTTGATTTTAATCGATTGCGGCCCAGCTACTGATGACGCATTTATTACACTTAAAAATTATATTCAATCGATTGGTTATTCGATGGATAATCTTGAGACATGTATAGTCACCCATGGGCATTACGAACACTATGGTCTGCTTGAACGAATCAAACAGAATTATAAAGTAAAGATTTTAGCGCATCCTGCTATGTTAAACTTCGCATCAATTGACTTCAATGAAATTCTTTCTTTGATTTATGAGTTGTTTATTACAAATGGAATGCCAAAGGTATCTGTAGATAAGTTTCTGAATCTATATCAAGGTATTATAAAAGAGAATCCAATTCCGTTGATTGATGAAGTGATTTATAATGGAGATTACGTTTCAAATATTCCCGAAAAACTGCAGATCATTTGGGCACCTGGGCATGCAGAAGATCACTTATGTATTTATAATGAAAACACAAAAGTAATGTTTACAGGAGATCATGTTATTTCAAAAGTTACGCCTCAAATCGGACTTACCTACATCATACAATCGGAAAACCCACTAAAAGTGTATCAACAATCTCTTCAAGAGTTATTAAATTATGATATTGAAGTTTCTTATCCAGGGCATAATAACCCAATTGAAAATACACATGAGCGGATAATTGAGATCCTAAAACATCATAAATCTCGGGAAAATTGGATTCTAAAAACTTTAGATTCCAAAAAACTCACAGCATTCGAAATTGGGTCAAAAATATTTGGAGAGATACGATCGACAATTGGTCATTCCATTATTTCGTGTACTGAAACGATTGCCCATCTTAAATCCCTTAAAGCTGACGGAAAAGTCAATGACATACTCAAAGACGGAATTTATTTTTACGAAAAAGTGTCTTAGCGTGAGAAGAAGAGCCTATATTTTATCAATAATCTTCTTTAGGTTTTTCTGGTTTTTACGTTTCAGCACAACAAGTTTTCTTGTAGAAGGGTTGAATATAGCAAGATTAACCTGACTGTTAAGAAATCGCTTAAGTGAATCAGGTATTATTTTCCATGTCTCATCAAGAAGACCTAAATGAATATTACTTCCCATAAAAGAAGAATAGAATAAAACCATACCAACCGATTCAAAGATTTCAGCCAAAGATGCCATATGTACTCTTAAAATGATGCATAAGGCGATTTCATCGCGTCTATCTCTCGCAACAAATATGGATCTATCCTCGAGGTACTCTTCTTCAACACTCTGAAAATTGTGCAATAGCGTGGCTTTTAAATCCTCATGTAGTTTATATCTGCGATTTTGTTCTTTCAATCTTGATCTAGAAGCCACATTTAATTCCTCTATGACTTAAAAACTGAGAATATTACTGCAAATATTGAATGGTAAATCACCTATATTTCTCTTTTGATAGAGAAATACAATTGACCACTGGTCAGCGTTATAGAGTGAGTGTATTTATAACCCATTCGCAAGAAGACCATCCATCGAGTAGGGAGGATGATTTTCGGGAGAGTATTTCACTTTTACTCAGGTCTCTCCATGCTTAAATAGCTGAGAGCTACTATTTATCTATGGTCACTAATAATATTAGTCAAGATACACCAAGCACGGTTGAAGGAACTAGAAGGAGAGAGGCAGGGAAGAACGAAGAATGATTCACACGGCGAAATTCAGAATCTATCCAGATCCGACACAAGAACGTAAACTTAATGAGATTTTCACCATCTATAATCGAGTGAAACGAATTGGTTATAACCTGATGTTTCAGGGGGAAGATTGATGATTATCATAAAACGTGGGATTATATCACCAATTCCGCAGTTTTATAAATAATTGTAAGGTTTAAGAACCATTTAGAGTCAGAACGGAAACAATATCCTATAAAATACAATGCCTTGAAAAACAGTTATAACCCATTAGGTTCGAAATATTGAGAACTTTTCTTTATACGAACCAATGATGTTAAATAACCCGCAATCCTATTTCTTAATTTTTTGGACTGCAAGTTTAATATTTGATCTAACAGTTCCTTATTTTTTTCAAAATCCTCTGCAATCAAATGGCCATGAGTTTCCAAAATTTTTTTAGAGATATTTTTGATATGTGATGGTCTAATCTTTCCCAAGAAGCAACAACTCCATTTATTCCTTAAAAGTTTCAGTCACTCGTCAAAGTACACAATTCTTTTAATAATTTTTTCTTTAAAGGAATGATTGAAAAGTTGCATCAATTTTTTTAAGCAAAAAATTGACTGCATTCATAAAAAAAATTTGTAGTGTGAGAATCTATGAGCGTTATTTCAGAGAGAATGAAGGATATTCCTCCATCTGGAACATTGAAAATGCTTGCAAAGTCAAAAGAATTAGAACAAAAAGGAAGAAAAATAATACATCTAGAAGTAGGACAGCCTGATTTTGATACACCCCAACATATCAAAGAAGCTGCAATCAGTGCGCTAAAAGATGGATTTACGAAATACACTTCAAGCCAAGGCATCCCACAATTATTAACAGCAATTGCGGAAGACACAAACAAGGATGATGTATCAATCACACCTAAAAATGTAATTGTAACGCCTGGTGCAAAGCATGCAATTCTTCTTGCCATGCTAGCAACGTTAAACCCAGGAGATGAGGTTTTAATTCCAACACCAGCTTGGCCTACTTATTTTACTTCAATAAAAATAGCAGGTGGAGTTAATATTCAAATCCCAGTTGATGCTTATGATAAGAGCATTGTAGAGAAATTGAATAATGGAATTACACAAAAATCCAAGATGATTCTTATTAATTCGCCAAGTAACCCTTTAGGAGATGTCATGGATAAGGAAGTATTGAAAGAAATCTATCAACTTGCAGTTGAGCATGAATTATTGATTCTCTCTGATGAAATCTATCAAAAACTTGTATATAATATTGGTGAAAGAGCTGCCACTGTTTTGGCTATAGATAATGAGTGTGAAAGGACCATAGTCATAAACGGTTTTTCGAAAGCGTATTCGATGACTGGCTGGCGTTTGGGTTATGCCGTTGCATCGTCTGAGATCGTTAAAAATATGATTCGAATTCAACAAAACTCTACCACATGTCCTACTAGTTTTGTTCAGATGGCTGGTGTTGCCGCTTTGCAAGGCTCTCAAGTGCCAGTAAAGCGCATGGTAGAGCGATTTAATGAGCGAAGAATTGAAGTAACGCGTTTATTAAATAATATAGATGGCGTAAGATGTAAACTACCTCAAGGTGCATTCTACGTATTCCCTGACTTCTCCAAACTAAAAATTGCATCAGAAACACTAGCATTGAAATTACTTGAGAAAAAGGGTGTAGCAACAGCGCCGGGTGCAGTGTTCGGAAAAGGTGGTGAATATCATCTAAGATTATCTTATGCCAATTCTCTAGAAGAAATACGTCATGGTGCAATCCTAATTAAAGAATTCGTGGAAGATGAAATTTAGAAATATGATATTCTAGAGTTTCTGTTAAGTTAACTATATATCGCTATAACTTGATGTTTAAGCAGATCTAATAAATAATTGGTGCCTTTGTCAGACTAACTTTTGAGGTAATTTCTTTGAACCCCATAAATGAAAACAATAATTCCTTCAAAGATGAAGATGGAATTCTTGTAGAGGAGCAAGAGGTGGCTGATTTTAAATGTGGAGTTTGTGGCACCAATTTAAGGGTTAGAGTTTTTTTTAAAGAGGATAAATACCATAGAAGAATCAGTTGCCCAAAATGTAAGTATAGCATAACCCCTTCTGAAAGACCTCCTCTTTGAGATCCTTAGATGTTCTTTTTTTTCCCAATATTCTTCAAGACGAATTTTCTGTCCAATCTTTTCTAAGTCTTAAAATTTGGCGAACTATCTTAGATGAACTATTTAATTCTTCACTACCGAATTTTGATAACCTTACAATTTCACATTCAATATTTCTCTCTTTTAATTCTTCTTCTAACCAAGTTATTGCAGGCCATTGATCATATCCAATTGCAACTATATCTGGACGTATTTCTTCTAAAATCTTTAACTTATCACCGCCTTCTGTACCTAAAATTGCCTTATCAACTGATTTTATCGAAGCGACAAGAGCTCTTCTGTGTTCTTCAGAAAAAATAGGCTTTTTTCCTTTCATTGACTCTACAGAAGAATCACGTGAAATAACAACAATTAATTCCGAATTTTCACTGCCCAATTTTTTCGCCTCTTGGAGATATTTTACATGTCCATAATGGAGGATATCAAAGGTACCAAAACATAGAACACGTTTTCTTCGAATAGGTTCTAAAGGGGGTATTGGTTTTGACAATTCTAAGCACCACATCATTCTATTAAAAACGATTTAACTTCCTATAGTTTGTAATGAAATCGCATTTATTCCATTGAACATTGATTATTAATGAAGGGACAGATTATGAGTTTTAAGTGATATCGTTTACGTTTGGTTGGACTTACAAGAATGTTGTTGATAACGAAATTTAAAAAAGCGTCTGTGGTTATCATAAATGTAGATGTATGAACATATTAGAATTGACATTTTGAATTTACCATTCTATTTACAAGAGGAGGTATCCTTCATTGACAGATAAAATAATTACCGTGAAAACTGCAGAAGCGCGACAACGAGACGTAGGTCGTGGGAAGGTTCGTATTGATGGAGCAGCAATGCGTTCCATTAGCGTCACAACTGGTGATGTTATTGAGATACAAGGTAAAAAAACAACTGCCGCTATAGCGTGGCCCGCCTATCCAGAAGATCAAGGTAGTGGAATCATTCGGATGGACGGAATTATCCGTAGAAACTGTGGTGTCACGCTAGGCGAAAAAGTAAAAATAAAGAAAGCTGATGTTAAGGCTGCAAGATCAATAACGATTGCTCCGACTTCAATGCCACTTTCTATCGATTATGGATTTGAAAATTTTGTTAAGAGAAAACTATTAGGATATCCTGTATGCCGGGGTGATACCGTACTTATCCCGATTTTAGGAAGAGCGATGCCTTTCAGCATTGTATCGACTACACCAAAAGGAATTTGTCTTGTAACAGATGCGACCTCCTTAAATGTAAGCGAAAAGCCACTAACTGACACTGAGACTGGTTTTCCAAGAGTAAGTTATGAGGATATAGGAGGACTTTCTGAAGAAATTACTAGAATTCGAGAAATGGTTGAATTGCCATTAAAACATCCCGAATTATTTAAAAGATTAGGTATTGATCCACCAAAAGGAGTTTTGTTGCATGGTCCACCTGGCTGTGGTAAAACACTTATTGCGAAAGCAGTGGCTAGTGAATCGGATGCTCACTTTATTCCAATAAATGGACCTGAAATTATGAGTAAATTTTACGGAGAGTCAGAACAAAGACTACGACAACTTTTCAAGGAAGCTGAAGAGAATTCACCAAGTATTGTTTTTATAGATGAAATAGATGCTATAGCCCCAAAAAGAGAAGAAGTCACAGGAGAGGTAGAAAGAAGAGTTGTTGCACAACTTTTAGCTTTAATGGACGGATTAGTGGCTCGTGGACAAGTTATTGTCGTTGGCGCCACTAATCGGGTGAATGCAATTGACCCCGCCTTAAGGAGACCAGGCAGATTCGATAGAGAAATAGAAATTGGAGTTCCAGATAAAATTGGACGCCAAGAGATTCTACTTATCCATACACGTGGTATGCCCTTATCCGAAGATGTTCAACTGACGCGAATTTCTGAAATAACTCATGGATTTGTAGGCGCAGATCTCACCGCTTTATGCCGTGAAGCTGCTATGAAATCATTAAGAAGATATCTTCCTAAAATTAACTTAGAAGAAGACGTTATCCCTCCAGAAATCTTAAATACTCTTGAAGTTAATATGGATGATTGTTTAAACGCATTAAAAGAGGTACAGCCATCCGCAATAAGAGAAGTTCAGATAGAGATGCCAAACATTAATTGGGAAGATATAGGTGGCTTGGAAATTGTCAAGCAAGAACTAATTGAAGCTGTCGAATGGCCCTTAAAAAAGCCTGAAGCGTTTAAAAGATTGGGTATAGCACCTCCAAAAGGAATTTTATTATATGGTCCGCCTGGCTGCGGTAAAACTTTGCTTGCAAAAGCCGTTGCCACAGAAAGCGAAGCCAATTTTATAAGCATCAAAGGTCCGGAGGTCTTATCAAAATGGGTTGGCGAATCCGAAAAAGCTATTAGGGAAGTCTTTCGAAAGGCTAGGATGGCAGCTCCAGCCATTATTTTCTTTGATGAAATAGATGCAATAGTGCCAAGACGCGGTACAGGTTTTGGTGACTCTCATGTAACTGAACGAGTTATTAGCCAAATTCTGACCGAAGTTGATGGCCTTGAATCTTTACAGGATGTTGTTGTGATCGCTGCTACCAATCGGCCTGATATTGTTGATCCGGCGGTACTTAGACCTGGTAGAACTGATCGCCTTATCCTAGTACCCCCGCCTGATAAAAATGCACGTCTTGAAATCTTTAAGATCTATACGCGAGAAATGCCAATTAGTGAAGATATTGATCTAGAAAAACTAGCTAATGCTGCAGAAGGCTACGCGGGATCTGACATTGAAGCTTTATGTCGAGAGGCGGCAATGCTCGCATTACGGGAAAATGAGGATACAGAAGAAGTTGAAGCAAAATATTTCACCGATGCTATGAAGAAAATTCATCCTACAGTTACTGCGGACGTAATTCGTTGGTATGAAAGACAATCAGAACACTTTAGAAGAACTAAAGTCAAAGCACAACCTCAGTTTGTCTAAGCGATTCTTTTACAAGTATTTTTCCTTTTTTCTATTTTCATATCTCAAAGGACACTTTTCCTTTTCTAGTATAGATCATAGAAGTTAGATCAAAGGAGTTTTTATACTCTAATGATTTTGTCACATGATGAAAACGCCTGCTATTTAATGACAAGTATTCCAAAAGAAGTAGCACAAACTGGAGATCGCTTTAAGTGAGAGTTACAAGAACTGAGCACATCTGGTTGAAACCAAATACTACCCTGAGTCACCTTTGTCATCTCTCAAAAAACTTGTACAATGATGCTAACTATGCGATTAAGCAGTCATTGAAGGATCAGGGAAGATGGGTACGGTACAATCAACTTTATCATCAGTTAAAACACAGTACCAATTACCGGCAATTGCCAGCGAAAACAGGACAACAAATCCTTCGATTGCTCGATAAAGCATGGAAATCCTTTTTTCGAGCGATTAAAGAGTGGAAACGCCACCCTGAGAAATTCAAGAAGAAACCACGACCACCGAAGTACAAAAAGAAGAATGGTGAACATCTGTTAATGTTCACCAACCAACAGTGCAGTATCAAAAACAACGTGCTACTATTTCCAAAGAAGCTCACCTTTGATTATGACATAACTACACGACTAGCGGATACCACCGATCTGAGAGAAGTGAGAATACTTCCCAAAGGAGTAGGGTATGTGTGTGAAATCGTCTACCAGAAAGTGATTTCAACGAAGGCAACTGACAAAACGCGGATAGCAGGCATCGATTTAGGGGTCTCTAACATCATTAATCTGGTAAACAACATCGGCAAAAAACCGATTGCTGTTAAGGATGATGGCAGAGGGATAAAGAGCATCAACCAGTTCTATCAGAAGGAAAAGGCGCGATTGCAGAGCATGTATGACAGGCAGGGGATACAAGACGGTACAAAAATGAAGAAACTGCGCGTCAAGTATGAAAGAAAGTCGAAGGATTACCTCCACAAACTCAGCAAAAGTCTTATAAGCTGGTGTGTGCAGCATCGCATCGGCAAACTAGTAATAGGATATAATCCTGAGTGGAAACAACAGGTGGAATTAGGTACGAGAAATAACCAAAACTTTGTGTTGATACCCTACAAGAAAATCATTTCCCAGCTAACGTATAAAGCGGAGGAACAGAGGGTAGCGGTAGAATTGGTAGAAGAAAATCATACCAGCAAGTGTAGTTTTCTGGATAACGAAGTCATAGAACATCACGAACAGTATCTAGGAAAGAGAATACGAAGAGGGTTATTTAGAAGTGCACAGGGGATGCTCATTAATGCAGATGTCAATGGAGCGGGTAATATAGTAAGAAAATGCGAACCGAACGCCTTTACGCAAGTGAAGGCTGACGGGGTAGGAGGGTGTGTCATAGGGTTACACCCAGTGCGATGGAATTTCCTGAGGAATGATGAGATCGCACGAAGTCATTTGAACCATATGGCTCAAATTGCATAACCTAGATTGAAAAGCATCAAAAATCATAGATATTAGAATCTCATCTAATCGAATTTAGACGGATATTGCAGATAAAATTCGTCTTTAAGAGTTTACTACACAGGAGATCAATATGGATCCGAAAATTCATATTTTATATAACTTTGTGGAAGGACCTTGGGGAGGGGGGAATCAATTCTTAAAGGCGCTTCGAAGTTATTTCAAGAACACTGGTGTTTATACCGAAACCCCAAAAAATGCAGATGTGATTTTTTTTAATAGTCATCATTGTTTGGAAGATGCATTGAAAATTAAGAAAAAATGCCCTAATAAAATTTTTATACATAGATTAGATGGTCCCATATTTTATAGTAGAGGAGGAGAGGGCAAAATAATCGATGACATCCTGTTTAGAGGTAAGAGTAGAAGACTCGACGAAATCATTTTTCATGCAAACAAGGCCTTTGCTGATGGTACCATCTTTCAGTCGAATTGGAGTAGAATAAAGAACTATGAACTAGGACTGAAACGATCCCCTAATGAAATCGTGATCATAAATGCTCCAGATCCTAGTATATTCAATCGCAAAGACACAAAAGAATTTGAAAAAGAGAAAGTTAAATTGATCGCTATTTCTTGGTTTGCAGATATTAGAAAAGGATTTGATATGTACAGGTTTTTAGATGAAAACCTAGATTTTGATAAATATGCGATGACTTTTGTAGGAAATTCGCAGATACAATTTAAGAATATCAAATGGACAAAGCCGGTTCCAAGTCAAGAAGTTGCCAGAATACTAAAAGAACATGATATTTATATCACTGCAAGCAGAAATGATCCTTGCTCAAATGCCTTAATTGAGGCACTCCACTGTGGTTTACCTGCAGTAGCTATTAATGACGGAGGACATCCTGAGATTTTAGGTGAAGCAGGTGAATTGTTTGAAGATGAAGAGGGCGTCATTATAGCAATTGAAAAGATAGTTCAAAATTATGAGCGTTATCGGGATCGAATAACTCTACCAACCTTAAATTCGGTTGGACAGAAGTATTATAGATTCGCGAAGTCCATCTATGATGATTATTCGGAAGATAATTACCGTTTAAAAGAGATACATTTCTTTAATAAGGCATACTTAAAATTCAGAATAAAGAACTGGATTAAAAATTCTTCATTTAGAATGAAGAACTGGATAAACGATTTCGATTTATAATACAAAATAAATTTAAGGATACTAATTTTAATTGCTTGAAAAAGCCCAAGATTTGATTTTAAAATGAGAATTTTAATGACAATGCCCTCGTTTTTGCCTCATAGAGGTGGCAGTGAAATAATGGCTTACGAACTAGCCAAAAGAATCGTCAATATGGGTCATAGTGTTACGATCCATACAATTCAAAAAGAGGGCACGAAAAAATCCGAACAAATAGAAGGAATAGAGATTTTCCGGTTTAAAGACATTAGGCTCTTTCCAAAGCTATCTAAAATCACTTTTGGTAAAATTCCGTCGATTTTTTCATTTTCTGCGATTCCTTCATTATTTAAATTAGCAAAAAAAATCCAGCCCAAAGTCATCCATAGTCATTTTTTGGCGGACACTGGACTTGCAGCAATAATCGTAGGAAATACACTAAAGATTCCCGTAATAACTTCGCTTCTTGGAAAAGATATATTTGATCCAATCGATCCTGTGCCTACAAAATGGCATAAAAACCTTGTTTGGTTAATGCAAAAATCATCAAAAATTGTCTCCTGTAGCATGGATCAAAAAACTCGGGCTCAAGCAATGGGTGTTTCTTCGGAAATTGAAATCATACCTCATGGAGTAGATATCAAACGATATACTCCACAGATAAGTAATGAAGTTGACTTCAAAAAGAAATTAGGCGTTCAAGCCCCAATAATTTTATCTGTTCAGCGCCTTCACTCCAGAAAAGGATTGAATTACTTAATTGACGCAATCCCAATTGTTCTAGAGAAAATACCCTCTACACAATTTATTATTGTAGGAAAAGGACCTGAAAAAACAAACTTAGAGAATAAAATCAAAGAGTTAGGAATTGAAAACAATGTAAAGCTAGTCGGGTTCGTCATGGACTCAGATCTTCCAAAATACTATGCAAATTGTGATATATTTGTGCTCCATTCAATTTACGAGGCATTTGGCATAGTCTTACTTGAGGCAATGGCGAGCGAAAAACCTATTATTTCTACAATGGTCGGAGGCATTCCAGAGGTGGTTCAAAACGGAAAAAATGGAATTTTAGTACAGCCAAAAAATGCAACAGCTTTAGCAACTGCAATAATACAACTTTTGTCAGATAGTAAGCGTGCCAAAGAAATGGGCCAATATGGGCGCAAATTAACTGAAATTGAATTTAATTGGGAAATAATAGCTAAGAAATATCTAGAAATGTATTTCGATTTAATTTAAAGTTATTAACTAAAGGAACGCAAAATGGACACAAAAATGCTTTTCTTGAAAAGTCTGGTTAAATAATCTTCAAAAAACCTCAATATTTTTAGAATATTCAGAGATGAGTTAATCTATGAGTATTTCACAGAGATCAAAGATAGCTACCGATGTTACACGTGGATCCTCCGCGTTGATGTCTCAAAGAATTGCAGTTACACTTATGGCAATAGTATATGGGGCAGTTCTTGCACGTTTGTTAGGTCCAGTAAATCTCGGATTGATTGCCCTAGCAAATTCTGCAGCGTTTGCGATAGGAATTTTTTCAGGAGTTGCTGTTTCAGGTTTAAAACCCGCAATGATTCGCAATATTGCAGTTTATATTGCTAACAATGAAAATGCAAAAGCAAAGGATATTTATAAGAAGGGACTCACGATTCATGTTTTACTAGGCATAGTATCAACAGGACTTGTCCTCTTAACTGCTGATTTAGTTGCAAACTTCATATTTAATACTCCCGAATTATCATTCTTAATTACACTAACCGCTTTTTCAGTTTCAGTTTCAATAGCGACTCAGTTTGTAAGTTCACTTTTTGAAAGCCTAAAGTATTTTATTAGTTATTCCACTCTAATGCTGATTGATACAATAGGTAGAATGACATTTAGTTTACTCCTATTCTTTCTTGGGTATGGAATACCAGGTATAATTGCAGGGGGGATCATCTCAGGGAGTCTTACAACTACAATTGGCTATCTATTCATTCGTAGAAAACTTCCCTTTATTCACTCAAAACTAGAGGATACTGACTTTAGTGGATATAAAGAACTCTTCTCATTCAGTCTATTTTACAGTGTAGGTCGTATTTTTTATAGAATATACGAACTCGCACCTAATCTAATTTTAGGCTACTATCTTACGCCTGAGGTTGTAGGATATTTTTCCTATGCAAATAATATCGCAAACCGCCCTTCAATGCTAGGATATGCTTTTTACACTACGTTACTTCCCTCAATGTCAGAAACATGGGCTAAAGAAGAAACAAGTCTAATGAAAAAAACATATCTTTCAACGATGAAATACTTAATGATATTTTCTACTTTCTTCTCTATGATGTTGATCGTTTTTGCAAATGAAATCATTTTAATCCTTGCTGGACCAAACTTTTTACCTTCAGTTCTACTTCTTCAGATACTTGCTTTGGTAAGCATATTTCGTATCATTGATGCACCAGTCCTATCAGTTTTATTAACCACCAAAAAACTTGATGGCATAGTTTATCCCAGCATATTGAGAAGTGGTGTAACTGTTGGCTTTCTTTTTCTGCTAGTTCCTCAATACGGAGCTATAATAACTGCAATTATTGTCGTTATCGGCAGGCTTGTGGCAATTATATTGAATATAATTTTTGCAAACCGGGAATTATCTGCTCATACTCCATTATCCTATTTTGTTAAGCCCATAGTGTGTCTACTTATTTCATCGAGTATTCTGCTGTTACCTACAGTTACAAATCTTATTATATTTGGTTTAATAAAATTATTTAGTGCACCAGCGTTATTCCTAATTGGCATGATACTGACCTCAGCGCTTGTAAAAGAAGATGTTAAGATAATCGAATTAATTGAAATAAAAAATGAATTAATTGCACAAATATTCCGAAAGATTATAAAGTTCATAAGTAAACTACTGCGCTGAAGTTAATTTATTTGATATCAGCGAGAAAACCCCTTCCGACAGGGAGGGGTAGTTGACTTGAGTCTTTTTCGGATGTTGTCAGAAATGGTAGACATAGTTTATAGCCAATCAAAGAGTGTTGCTTGCTTTTTTTGAATAGGGAGTTTTTCAAGGCGCTCCAATCCTTTTTTCACTCTATCCTGAGAGAAATCATGTTCTTCGCAAAGAAATTCGAGAATTTTATTCTGATC
>JAEOSF010000095.1 GCA_016840515.1 Candidatus Borrarchaeum yapensis
ATTTAATTCACCTCTTCTTTTTGAGGGGGAGTGAGTAAGATTCTAGCATCCACACATAAAACACCTCTACCCTTTTCAAATGCTAAACAGGGATTGATCTCAACGTCTGAAATATCTGGAATTGATTGGATGATCTTACTTAGTTTCATGACGACATCAACACAGCCTTCGATGTCTTTTCTCGCCTCACCACGTACCCCTAATAAGAGGGGGTATGATCGTATTTGTTTAACCATTTCATTTGCATCTCTCCAAGTAAGTGGTACAGCCCTGAACGCAACGTCTTTTAATACTTCAACATAGATACCCCCCAATCCAAACATCACAGTCGGTCCATAAATCGCATCAATACGAGCTCCTATAATGGTTTCTATTGTTTCATCCATTTTTATCATCGTTACAATTTCTACACCTTGTATCTCTGCATCAGGTTTATAATTAAGGCAGGATCTCATGATAGCTTCATAAGCATCAATTACTTCTTCACTGTTTTCCAAGTTGAGGGCAACACCCCCAGCGTCAGATTTGTGAATTATATCCTTAGAAACAACTTTCATCACGACAGGATATCCAATCTGCTCTGCATATTGAATGGCTTCCTTCAAGTCCTTAGCAACGTAGCTTTTGGGCATAGGAATACCAGCAGCTTCCATAACTCGCATAGCTTCTGGAACCAATAAAAACTGTCTCCCCTTCGTTCTGACTTCATTGATTACTTCTTGAATTGTCGAAACATCAATGTTAACTTCCAGTTCATCAAATTCAGCGAAATCTTTCGCATAAGCCAATGTTCGATAGTTTGAGTAAACAGCTCCTAAACACGATACTGCTTGATAAACGTCAGGAAAAATCGGAACACCTAGACTTTTAAGACTAAAGAGGCCACGTTCAAACTCAGAACCGCCAAAAAAGGAAAATACTAAAGGTTTGGCTGGTTTTGCCTCAATATATTTTTTTTGAACTACGGCTGACAATTGATTGCAATCAAAAATAGCTGTTTCGCAACCTAAGCATATAATTGAATGAATATCCTCCCCGTCTAATGCAGCTTGCAATGCTTGTTCATAGAAATCGTTTGATGCTCCCCCTGTTATGTCTACAGGATTTTTAGTTGATCCAAAAGATGGAGTTACTGGACCAAAGATTTCTTTAAGCACATCCTGATCATCATAAAGGTTAACTCCATACATCTCGCATGCATCTGTTGCCAGAACACCTATACCCCCACCATTTGTAACAATAACAGCATTCTCCCCTTTTGGTAAACCAGGCTGAATTGATAAAAACTTAGCCCAATCTAACGCTTCTTGAACACTTAAGGCTCTAAGAGCTCCAACTTGATTCATGATATCAGAAAAAACATTATCCTCACCTGCTAGGGATCCTGTATGAGAAGCAGCAGCAAGTGCCCCCCTTTTTGATCTTCCTGATTTAATAATTATAATTGGTTTTATTTTGGTTGCTTCTCTAAGGACGCGTATCAGTTTTTCTCCCTCCTTAATGCCTTCTATGTATAGTAAGATAACTTTTGTTAGTTCATCACTCATTAGGTATTCGATAAGGTTAGCTTCATCAATATCTGACTTGTTTCCAACAGAAACTATAGCAGAAAGACCAATACCTTCCGTCTCAGTCTTTCCAATCATAGCAACGCCAAGTGCTCCACTTTGGGTAACTATAGCGACATTGCCAGGTTCAATATCCTTTGCGCCAAAAGTTGCATTTATTGGTGATTTAACGGAATAGATTCCAAAAATATTAGGCCCTAAAACACGCATACCATTTTCATGGGCAAAACTGACAATCTTTTCCTCCTCTTCAATATCACCAATTTCAGAAAAACCAGAGGTTATAATTGATAGGAATTTACAATTCTTGGTCGCCAATTCTTGAACTGCATTAAAAACATATTTTGCTGGAATGCAGATCGTTGCTAGGTCGATATCTCCATCAACCTCTTCAATCGATTTATATAATCGATGTCCTAGGAGTTCTCCTCCTTTGGGGTTTATAGGAAATATCTTCCCCTGATATTTACTATAGATGATGTTATCTAGGACTTTGTAGCCAATCTTGTTAGGGTTTGTAGAACATCCTACAATTGCGACGGATCGTGGTTCAAAAAGATATTTAATTGATGGAATTGTGGTTTTAGTAGTACTCTCCAACAATTTCTTATAACCCACCGGTATCAATACTGTAATCAAAATCTATTGAACATAAGATTTCTAAATACAAGATGTAGTCTTTCGATAAGTATTTCTTTATTCAAGTCAGGATGAATTCTTTAAATATTTTGGTGGAGTATATATAAGTTTGAATAGATATCCTTTCAAAAAATCATTTTGAGTTCATAAACTCCATTGAAAATTCTTTTACCGAGATTTGGAAAATTCTTCTCAAACAAATGAAGCATCCCTCTATTTTCCACAAGCACCTCTGCTGTAAATCCTAAAAGACCAGCTGTTCTAGCTAAATAAGTGATATGATGCAATAATTCGGTTCCTATCCCCTTATTTTGGTAATCGTCTCTAACAACAAAAGCAACTTCAGCAGTATGGGTAGTTCTATCTATACCGTATTGAGAGACACCCACAATTTTTTCTAGTGCCCCTTTTTTTACTATTGCTACTAAAACCATTTCTTTTGAGAAATCTATTATACAAAATTCTTGTAAACGTGTGTGGGGAACGTCTTTCCGAACAGACATGAACCGACGATATAAAGACTGATCAGTCAAGTCATAGAAGAAATCCTTCAACAATGGCTCATCACTAATTTTAACTGGCCTAAGTAGGATTTCAAATCCTTTTTTCGTGGTTCTCCATGTCTCAAGGTGCTCAGGGTATTCACCCTTTTTCCCAGGGACAAAAGCTTGGTCTTTATAGATCAGATTAAATTCCTTAGCTCTCTTAATAAGTTCAGGCCTGAATCTCGGATGAGCAATAGAAATGAGTTGCATGGCACGCTCACGAATATTTTTCCCGTGAAGGTAAGCAATTCCGTATTCTGTGACAATATAATGAATATCACCGCGATTAAGAGTGACACCTGCTCCCTCCGAAAGGAATGGTACAATTCTTGAAATAGTTCCATGTTCAGCAGTAGATTGTAAAGTTAATATAGATTTCCCCCCCTTAGCTAAAATGGCGCCACGCATAAAATCCGCTTGCCCTCCAATTCCGCTATAAAAGGCTCTTCCAATTGATTCTGCCGAAGCTTGCCCTGTAAGGTCAATCTGTAAGGCACTATTGATAGCTGCCATATTATCATGACGAGCAATTACTAAGGGATCATTAGTATAGTCTATCCTTCTAAGTTCAATGGAAGGATTATCATGTATAAACTCATAGGTTTCTTTATTCCCCATACAGAAGGATCCAATAGTTTTACCACGGTTAAGCGTCTTTTTAGAATTGTTTATGATACCATTCTTCATTAGTTTTACGAGCCCATCCGATATTAATTCCGTGTGGACCCCAAGATCAGCTCTTTCGCTCAAATTTGCCATGACGGCATCAGGAATTGAACCGTAACCAACTTGAATGGTATCACCATCTTGAATAAGTCGTGAAACATAATTCCCTATTTTTGATGCAATTTCAGTATAAGACTCTTCACTTGTGGCAATTGGATCATATTCAAGGATTGGTTCATCATATAGTATTAAATAATCAACGTCCTTGATATGAATGAATCCATCACCATGGACACGAGGCATGTGAGAATTCAGTTGAGCAATCACTAGTGATGCATTCTCTACTGCAGCTTTGACAATATCCACTGATACTCCTAGATTAACATAACCATGGTCATCAGGTGGAGAACACTGGATCAAAGCAACATCAATGGGTACGTGGCCATGAGAAAATAACTTTGGAGTATTGGATAAGAAGATAGGAGTATAATCGGATAAGCCGATATTAATCGATTCTCTAGTAGGACCAGCTACAAAAAATGAGTTGTAGCGAAAGTTTTGTTGGTATCGTGCCTCTGCATAGGGAGTAACTCCTAAATTCCACCACGATAACACTTCAGCATCGAAAAAGGCCTTGGGATGTGATTCTAAGTATGAAGCAAGAGCACTAATTAAGTATTGAGGTTCAGCACAAGCAGTTGAGACAAAAATCCGATCCCCTCGATGAATATTTTGAAAAATTCTTTTTTCTGAAACAAATTTTTGTGGGTAAACCTGTTTTAATTCTTCATATTTCTTATTAATATCGTTTGAAGACAATGAGCTCACTTCAATTGATCTAGTAACAATCTTTTTTCAAATCAAAGTTGATTTTACTTTATCATTTCAACATTACGTTTTTTTATCAGAATACAATTACAACTGAAACTTCTTAAAAGATAAATCGTCTAAAAAGAAGCTATGAGATTTCTTCATTTTTTTTAAAATTTATCTTCAACTTCCCTCTTTTATTATAGGAACACAGTTATTCATAATTTGGTAACAAAGCTTACAATATACATTTATTGTTTTCAAAAAATGTTTTTAATTCTTACTTAGCTCCCTGATTTTTATAAATCCTTCATGTAATGGATTATTGAAGGTATCTGGATCAGAAACTGAAATTAGGTCTAAAACAAGCAGGCTTAATATTTTGCTAATACGATGTCCAAAGCATTCTTTAGTGCTTGGTTAAATTCGTGTTCCAATGGAAATATCTTTGTTTTGTGAGCCATCTCATAAGCTATGTTACAAGAACAAGAGATGTGTCCAATGTATTTCATGCCATCCTTCTCTAATTCTCCAGCCCAATTATCGAGATCTACTTTCATTTCCACGTCTGGAACTTGGTTAAATAGGAGATATACATCCCAACTCCTTATGGGCTTTGCTCTCTTGTAAAGAATCTCGAGCATTATTTTTGTACCATTCACTTCATAAGAGTCTGGACGGAGTAATAGAACCGCTTTATTTGACAGAGCAATTAGATTAACAACAATCAAGTGCCATCCTGGAGGTGTATCGAAAATAATATAGTTATATTTCTTTTCGAGAGTCTTAAGGTCTGCTATCATCTGTTTTAGTATAGAGAGAAACCATTCTTGATCCGAGCTCATGACTTTCTCATTTGGATCGAATCTCTTGTTTGTAAACACTACATCTAAATTTGATTTGACTTCATGTTCAATCACTTCATCAAAATTGACATTCCCATTAAGATAATCGTTGAAATAAGCGTTAGGTTCACATTTAAAGATATCAAAAAAAGATGGCATCATAAAATCATTTTCTATAAGCAGAACTTTATTTTCAAGTGACAATATGCTCGCAATATTTACAGCTACCGTAGTTTTACCTGTTCCTCCCTTATAACTATGCACAAGGATTTTTTCCATGATGCAAATCCACCCCCTCATTATTAGTGTGCATAATAATAAATTTTCCCTCGTGACTCTCTGAAATCGAGTAATGCATCTTCCATAAATTTTCCAAGATGTTCACGGATAATATTCGAATCTATTTTCAGGTATTCCTCCAGATCCTTTATTGTTACTCCTGGTATCTTTTGCAACTGTAATTCGAGTAACGCGACAGCTGTATCGTTTTCTTCTTGTGAAAGTGTTTGTCGCATGCTCCAGTTCTTCAAACTCCATTCTTTTTTTAAAGTTGCCAAAAACTCACTTATTGCTCGTTTAATGAAATCATCAATATTGGTAATTGCGTACCGTATTTTGATATGCCGACTAGAGATTATTTTATTGATTTCATTGTATAAATCTTCATCGATTTCTAACGCCATTCCATGATACACTTTGTTAACACAAAAACGCAGCACTTCAGCTTTATTCTTTAGTTTAAATTCCTCTTGAATACTTTGAAACTTTTCAGCATCCTCCTCATCGAGATCCACCCGAATTGGTAATTTTTTACTCTTTTTATTATCATTAGACAACACTTACACCAAGATTTTACTCTTAAACTATGATTATTAGAAGTTTCGAAAAATAATATATATCATTATGTCACAACATGACTATAGTAAACTTTATAAATATTATTGTTTCTT
>JAEOSF010000096.1 GCA_016840515.1 Candidatus Borrarchaeum yapensis
ACATCTGGGGCGAGAGATCCATCCGCTGGGTCTCTCGGAACAACCAGTCCTGTTTTACCGTAGAAGTCTGCCAGCGCAACATTCAATGGAATGATGTTCTTCAATCTATTAAGGTACACGTTGAACTTCAAAATGTGGTAGATGTCCGGGTTCGGCTCAAACGAGATGACTACGCCTTTCTTTAATTTCTTGGCGCTCATAACTGAAAAAGCCCCCACGTGAGCACCTACATCAATGACAACATCATCTTCTTCCAATGATACAAAGTAACGCTCATACACATTCAGTGCGCGCTTATTTGCTTCGATACCTTTAACATTGTGATATTGATAGGTACGCTTGCTAACCTCAAGAAGCATATTTTGCTGTGTCCTTCGGATAGTTCCATTCCGGTCCTATTTTGACTTTGTTAATGCTAAAATCATTATGAACGAGATTGCTTTGCCATAAATATACAAATATAGGTAAATCCATTCTTTTATTATTTACAGGGAGAAAAGATTATTGCCTTACATAAAAATGCAGAATAGAGGTAAATACAAAAACGTATTGGAGAACCTCGTAAAGATATTGAAAACATTGCCTCCAGAGGAAATAGATGGCGAGCTCAACTATATTGTTACAAAGATACTAAAAGAGATCTACCCTCTTCGTTACTTTCATATTAACAAAGCCATAGGCGTCTTGGAGTGCATAAAACTTGAGTATTACAGAAGAGTAGCAGCTCCATATGAAGATTCAAAGATTAAAGAATCCGGTGACGTAAAGGCTTAAATGTGATTTCTTGCAAACCGCAAATTTACTTCTTGTTAATACGTTAGACTCATTCTATTATGAAATTCAATTTTTTCAAGAAAGCTACTCTAGTAAACGCTCGATGAGCTCTTTGCTAATACCACAACTAACAAGCTTTGACGTTGCCTTCATAAAAAGTTTTGTTTTGCCTTTGTATTTTTCCCCAAGCTTTCTAAGAGTTTCCTTAATTTCCCAAGGAAATACTATCCAGTCTTTTGTCTCCTTACTGTAGAAATCAGGTATAACAACGCTCCATGGCTTATAGTAAAGGGTGAGAAGCACAATTTCTTTAGCTCCTTTCCGATCAATATGAGATCTTATCAACATTGCGCTCTTTCCTGTATCCACAACATCATCTACAAGTAGAACCTTCTTATCATAAGCGCTTATTGAAAGTGGGTGGGTCAATATAGGCTCTTGGCTTGTCTCGTAAAGACCAACATAAAACGCGGCTCCCACACTAGTAATACAAGGATTTTCGAGCAAATCGGATAATACTCTAGTAGGTAGCCACCCTCCACGAGAAATACCTACCAGAATATCTGGTTCAAAGTTGTTTGCTCGAACTCTTTCAGCTAATTCAAGTAGCATGCTATAAATACCGTTCCAAGTTGGCACTTCAAATCCGAATTCTAAAACCAAGTATGGTTCCTCTTTTATCTAGAGATATCCAATATTTAATACAAAGACACTTTTTAAAGATAACAACAATAATTCATTTCCGAAGCCATTAGAAAAAAGGAATTTATTAACTTTACTAGTTTTGATCCGAAATAGAAATTCACTCATGAGGATATCAGCTTCTCCGATTGTATACCAAAAAACTATACTATTAGAATAAATAAAAAACATCATTGAGAAGAAATGAGACTGCAGAAAACGCGGATATTGCCCTTGATTGAAGCTTCATTTGTAACGTTTTTATGGTCTTCTTCATATGTATTGATTCGCATAGGGTTGAAGGAAATTAATCCTTTGGCCTTTGCAGCTTATAGATACTTCTTAGCTTCCTTGATTTTACTTCTTCCATTTTATCTGCAATTTAGAAAGAATAAAATAAGTAGATTCAATCTAAGACAGATAGGTGTGTTTTTAATCTTAGGTTTTACAGGTTTTTTTATTGCTCAGGGATTTCAATTTCTTGGTTTGTTTTTCTTGAATTCAGTGACGGTAACATTCATTCTTAATTTGACTCCACTATTTGTGTTGGGTTTAAGTATTCTATTCCTTAATGAATGGCCATCTAAAGTCCAACTCATTGGGATCATAATGACGCTGTTTGGAGTAATAATTTTCTTTTATGATGCTCTTGCAGATTTTGGAACTGCAGTCGGTGTTTTAATAACATTAGTTTCAGGCATAGGCTGGGCGTTTTACATTATTCTTTCAAGACATTGTCTCTCAAAAGATAATGAAAGCGTAATTACCTTGACTTCAATAGCGATGATCTTTGGCGCATTTATGCTTTTAGGCACTACAGGTCTGACTGGAAATCTAGTAAATGTTTCTCTTAATGGATGGATGATAATACTTTGGTTGAGTATAGTGAATACAGCAATTGCTTTTTTCTTATGGAATCATGCATTGAAAACACTCAAAGCCATTGAGCAAGCGATATTACAAAATAGCATGTTAATCCAGATATCATTAATGGCTTTCTTTTTTCTCCAAGAACCAATTAGCGAATATAATATTCTGGGAATGATAATTGTTTTCTCAGGAGTACTAATAGCTCAACTAAGGACCAAAAAAGAGGGAAATACCAAGATTTCTTAAGATTTCAATAGAAAAGAATTCACTCACATAACTAAGCTAATAAAAGATTATTAAACAGCACTATCAAATTCAACAGATGAAATAAGGCAAAATATCTCTTAAGTCATTACTTTCTATGGAAACATCTGCGATGTTTCTTACTTGCCTATCTTTTGAATTAAAAGCAATGCTGAAGCCAGCTAATTTAAAGAGTGGAATATCAAAAATTGAATCTCCTACAACGGCGCAATTATCTAATTTTATTGATAAACTCTTCAATAAATGGTTCATAACTTTAGCCTTGTCCCAAAGGGGAACGACTGGATTTCCTTCGCCAGTTAAGACCCCGTTTTTGTCTATTAGAAGCTCATTTGCAAAAACATGATGAATGCCTAGTTTTTTCTTAAGTTTTTCGGCCAGAATACTTATGCCAGAACTAACAATAGCAGTTATGTAACCACTCTTGTGAAGCAGGTTAAACGTATCTTCAGCCCCAGGCATAATTGGAACCTGATTTAGTATCTTGCGGATTTTATTCACATGGATATGTCCCCAGAAAGCAATGTCTTTTCGCATAAATTCCACATAATCAAAGTCCCCTCGTAAATATCGTCTAAAAGTCATTTTTTCATCAATGTTAAAGGCTTTATGAACACTGGTCCAACTACTTTTAGTTTTAACCAAAACACCATCCATGTCAAAAACAATTATTTTCACTTTTTTATTCAAAATAGATCAGCCATAAAATATGGAACATTTTTGAGCGATAAAATAGAAAAAATGCATCTAGGAACATTCCTTGGTAAATACAAATTCTATTTTGCTATATCTGTCAAATATTGCACCATTGTTTGCTCATTGGAAAAGATTTTTGTTGTGTACCATTCAAAGAAGGGACTGGGTTCAAAAGGGTAATACGCATAAACAAATTTCGCTAAGCTCATTGAGTAAACCATTTCGCACATTACTCCTGCTGATAATTGTTCTCGAGGGTTATATGCAATAATACTATTGCAGCTCTCAATAAGCTTGTAGTCAATGTCGATGATTTGTGCGCGTAAATTCTTGATTGCAGCTTCAATATCCCATGAGTCCAATTCGTAATCTTTTTTACCTTCAGCATAGTCTATTGAAACTTGAATTTTTCTAGGTGTTTCTTTTCCTTCTCTAATTGCCGTATTTCTTACATTTCTCCAAGTTTCAACCATCACCCAATCTTTTATCATAGATGGATCGAAAATTGTGTAGTAGGGTTGAAGAATTGATGCAAATCGCCTGATCTTCTCAAAGAACTCGCTTGATTCTCCTGTTATTGGATGACTTAGGTATACTTTGGTTTTATGTCTCATAAAAATTAGCTCTTCTAGGAAATCGATTTCATTTTCTCTAGCAACTAAGAAAAATTCTTTGTATGGAGTGAAACTCCTAGAGAGATTATAGATCCCTGTTATCTCTTCTCTTCTCCATTGAGAGAGTTCAACTAATGTAAATTTGTGTTCTCTCCATTGAGGATCTTCTTTCAGTCTATTTTTGACTCGAACAACATCATCAATTATAACTAGGAAAAGATCGGGATCTAAAGCTTTGACCTCTTCTTTTCTTAATCCAGTGTAAGATTTGCCTTTCCATTCAAAATGATAAGGTGTGCTAATGACGTGAACCCCGTCTTTTTCCTCGATTTCGCGGATTATTTTGGCGAGTGCCTTAGTGCGAAAAGACTCTAGTTTATTGGGTTTGCTGTCATAAAAGTCTAGGACGTTCAGTGTGCTTAGAGCGTAACCTTCTTTTTTTGCTTCTTCTACAATATATTCAAAGAGATGATAATAGAAAAATTCTCTCTTCTTTTTCAGCTCTTGGAGGTATAGATCTCTTCCTGTCCCTGGTTGACTTGTGCATATAACTACAGCTTTTTTTTCGACCACATCTTTCACCAACAGATTTTGTTATTTGATTTGATTGATAAAGCTTCTGAAAGCAAAATTCTCTGTTATGTAAGAGACAATACACACTAAAGATTTTTTGATGACAATTACATGATATCTATCAAATGTACGTGTTCTTTCCCAAAACTTATGCTAACTGTTTCTCCCATTTTGAAGAATTTTTCTACAGATGGGCTATATTGGTCTGCGTTGATAATTTGATCTTGTGTTTTAATTTCATATCGAGAAAGATCTCCTAGATATTCTATACCTTCAACTATTCCGTTCAGTACGTTCCACCTTTTTGACAAAAAACCTTGAGAGTGCACTTCAATGTGTTCTGGCCTGACAGCAACTAATACTTCTATTCCTTCCTTAACATTCTTAATTGAACTAGATACCAAATCTAGTCCATTGTTTGTTTTGATCCAAACATCGGTTTTACTGACTTTTGAAATTTTTCCTTGGAACAAGTTGATTAATCCAATGAAACTTGCTACAAATTTGTTAGCAGGTTTTATATATATTTCAAGTGGACTCCCTACTTGTACAATCTTACCAAGTCCCATAACGGCTAAACGATCTGAGACAGCAAGGGCTTCTTTTTGATCATGTGTAACATAGATTGTGGTTATGCCTAGATTTTTCTGCAATTTCTTGATTTCTGTTCTCATCTCAACTCTCAATTTTGCATCTAGGTTGCTTAAAGGTTCATCCAACAGTAATACATCCGGTCTTATCACTAAAGCCCGAGCCAAAGCTACTCTTTGTTGTTGACCACCACTTAATTGGTCAGGTGTTCTATTTCCAAGCCCTCCTAAATTCACCAGATCAAGAACCGCATTAACCCGATTTTTAATCTCATTATCGGAAACCTTGCGCATCTCTAATCCGAATGAGACATTTCGAAACACGCTCATATGCGGCCATAGAGCATAGTTTTGAAAAACCACTCCAATGTTTCTCTTCTCAGGAGCAAGACGATTAATTAGTTTTTCATTAAAGTAGATTTTTCCTTTATCGGGTTTATAGAAACCAGCTATTATTCGAAGAGTTGTTGTTTTTCCACATCCAGAAGGTCCTAATATTGTGAAGAATTCACCTTCCTCAATCTTTAAGCTAACATTATCCACAGCGATTACTGCTCCAAAAGACTTCG
>JAEOSF010000062.1 GCA_016840515.1 Candidatus Borrarchaeum yapensis
GTCATCTTTTAATTATAGATGCAGTTGATATGGGTGAAAATCCAGGTGAAATTGAATTAATTCAAATGGATGATATCTCCAATATAACTGTTTCAACTCATAAAATGTCTCTTACTCTACTTAACAAATATCTCATAAGTAAATTAAATTTAGAAATAAAACTCCTTGGTGTTCAAATTAAAGATTTGTCTTTTGGGGACGGGCTCTCATCTGAACTGACACATATTCCTTTGAGAATTGCACAGCTTTTAAATTCTGTTTTAAACGATATTATGAAACATTGAAATTAGATAGAATCTCGTAAGGCGGTTATAGATCGTTTAAACGGAGGGTATAATACCCCCTTCTCGCAAATTAAGGCTGTTATCAGTTCCGGTGGTGTTATATCAAAAGCAGGATTTAGTACGGGTACATTATTAGGAACTATTTGTTGATTCCCACAAAATCTAACCTCATTTTGATTGCGTTCTTCAATGGTGATGTCTTCTAGATTATTTTTAAAATCAAAGGTTGAAATTGGAAGAGCAACATAAAAAGGAATTTGATGATAATTTGCTATAACCGCTAAGGTGTATGTTCCAATTTTATTAAATACATGACCTGTATTCAAAACTCGGTCTGCTCCGAGAATAACACAATCAATGATCTTACGGTACATTAATATTCCAATTGCGTTATCGGTAATTATTGTAATATTGACGTTATCCTTAGCTAATTCAAATGCAGTTATTCTACCCTGTAAATAAGGGCGCGTTTCTGTAGCAAATACTTTGATATTTAATCTTTTTTCAAATGCAAGTTTAATAATACCTTGAGCTGTACCATACATTCCACTTGCAACCGCCAATCCACCTGTATGACAATGAGTTAGGATAGCGAAATTGTCCTTTATCAAAGAAAGACCATTTTCTGCAATCGCAAAATTAATTCTGAGATCTTCTTCTATTAGTAATTCAGCTTCTCTTAAAATATATGGTAAAACTTTATCCGCATTCTGCAATTTTGAAACTCCCCCTAAAACATTATCAAGGACTATCGACAGATTAATAGCCGTAGGGCGTGTTTCCTTTAATCTAGTAGCAGCCGATTTTAACTCTGGTATGAATTTGGTAAGATTTTTCTGTTCTGTCCTAAGAAGTTCTTTTGCATGAAGAGCCAATCCATAAATTCCAGCAGCAGCAATTGCAGGAGCTCCTCTGACTACCATATTTTTTATGGCGCCTAGCACGTCTTCTAACTTTGTGCACGTTACATATTCTAAAGAAGGTAGAGCGCGTTGATCTACAAAGATTAATGTTTGTGTGTCCTGCTTCCATTCAAATGGTTTCATATGTCTTCACAGTTCCCTTTTGAGATACAGAAACAAAAAATTTCCGATAATTAGACAATTTATATTTTTTCAACTCGACTTAACCTATTAAATCTTAAAAAATATTTATTTTAGTTATTATTTGAGTAAAATTGGTTATCTCCTCATTTTACAATGAATATACCAAAGATTTGCACCTCTATTTAGCAAATGACTAAAAAAATCATCTTATTTCAGTTTCACCCCTCTCTCTCTTTACTTGAAAGGTACACTATGACAAGTACTAAATATGATTTTTTGTGAGATTTGCTTCAAGCCTTTCAAGAATTATAAAGGGTTAAGAATTCATAAGGGAAAAGTCCATAAGGATTTCATCCGACACCGGAAGGCAATTTTACACAAAATTGACAACCAGGCTGAAGAAATTAGGGGGCTTAAAGCAATACTCTCAACTCTCATAAATGAAATACAATCTCTAAGGGTGTTGGGTTTTTCATCTGCACATAATATCACACCAACGAATTATTTCTCAGCGTCTACTCCCACAAAACCTATGCTTTCAAATATCCCTACATTGCCAGTTGGAATGAATTACGGATGTGACCATGGAGAACTAATGAACGAGCTAAAATCGGTATTAAAAGAACGTGAACTTGCATCTGCTTGATTCTGTACCATAATAGTTTTTACGGAAACTCAACTCAAGACTCGTGAATCTAATTCGCAAATTATTCTACTTGCAGTTTTTAGACGTTTTTTCAAAGTCTCAAAATAGTGTCGATTTCTAGTTTGTTGCGGAAACTCATAGTGTGGATAGAGTTTATTTCTTAGTTGAATCATAACCTTAACCAATTCCGGAAGATCTGATGAGGCAGTAGGGAAACTATAAATCTTTTTTAGCGCACTTTTGTCTTGAATCTGGATTTGTTTAAGCGCTAGTTCTATCACAGCCCTATATGCGTTTTCTACAAGTGAATACACTTCATTGTAAAGACCAATTATACGGTTTAAGTATTCAGATATTCGCTGTGCAAGTAATTCAAATAAATTCATTGACTCAGAAACTCCAATAATGCTGTTTAACGAAAAATCGTAATTTGGGGCAGGACTATATTCTTCTAATTCTAAAGGAACTGGGCCAACGATCCCGCTTATTGTAAGAACATCTACGGGACATTTTTTATCATTTATATCGCGTCCTAGGAAAAGATAAATGAGAGGACGATATAATGACAGATACGAAGGAGACAAACTGTAAGGCTTGGCTTTGCTACATGGTAAAATAAGCAAAAATCGTCTCTTATGAGAGGGTGTATATTTCGTTAGCACGAATTTAACAAAATTTTGAGTGCGTGGATGTCTCATAGCTCTATATGCATTTGCAACTCGGTCCGTTTCGGAAATGTCATCTATGAATGCCCATGAATATTTTGGAAATAGTTTTCGATATTCGAAAACAGGTATAGGTTCTCGCTGTTTGTTTACTCTATTTCCGCCCCAAGTTAGTTCATTTTTCATAAACAAACCAGAAAATTTAGTGTTTCTAGAATTGAGATCAAAAATTATGAGCGATTGCCGGGTAAATTAAGGATCGTCTCGATCTTTTCATCAGGTAATATAATTTCCTCACGCCAGGAATCTCCAATAGCGACTAGAATAAAAAGTCCCAACACATCAGATCCAGACTTTTTTACTATGTTTATTAAGGCTCGTTGTGTTTCTCCTGAGCGAACTACATCGTCTACAACTAGAACTTTGTCTTTTCTTGAAAAACTATATTTTGGGATATACAGAGACATCCTAGTTCCTGAAAAACTGGGGATATACGTTTCTTCTACAAATTCTTTAACACCAACTTCTCTAACTCTTTTTGCAATCACTAAATCAACTTCCATTTCATTTGCAATATGAGTTCCGATCGGAATTCCATCTGCTGCCGCTGTTAAAACCTTTGTGATACCATCTCTAGCAAATTTTTGCGTTATAACTCGTGCAACATAGCGGAGCAACAGAGTATCACCTAATAACGCTGTGTTATCAAAGTATCCGTTATCAAATTTCAATCGGTTTCGAACTTCTTTAACAAGATCAATTTCATTTTCCAAGATTTTTAACATTTCCTCCGTACGATCCGCATTTGGTAAGACGTGACCTCTAATGTATCGATTTAATACGGTAATAGGAAGTGGACGTGGTGTTGAATCATTTTTAGCCTCACCCCGTAATTGTGGTCTGACTTTCAGAATTTTTGATAGTTCTTCATAAGTCATTCTTTTCTTAAGGATTTTTAAGAGTTCTATACATCGTAAACGGGCTTTTATTTGCTCTAATTGAGTTAAATTACCTGACATTTACTGAAGCACTCCTTTGTAACATTTTTGTTAAAATATTTATAAGAATACAACTGAGTCTCCATAAAAATTGAATTAAATTAGTTAATTTGGCAGTGGACCTTATAAATTTGTTTGATATTCAAAATTAATTACTACGTGAAAATCGACAGTAGTAGGATCCTGATTGAGGTGTTTGCCCGGCTACAGGAGGCACCGAATGTTAAACAACTTTGTATATTCCATCATATGAAAGAGAAATATCTGAAACTCGTGTGAAAGATATTTGTAAGATTCGAGCGTCTCTATAGAGTTGAACTCTTGAAAATACGGCAAGACCGACAACCAAAGACCCTTTAAAACCAGGATCAATGAGTGCTTCCCTTAAAAAAAGCCCCATTCTATGAAGACTACTGCGTGGATTAATGATACCTACTAAATCATCGGGCATTGTGAGATATTCGTTAGTTTCTATAAGATAGAAGCCCTTTTGTAAAATAACAGCATCCTTGTCAGCCCATTCTTTTTGTTTTCGCTTAGGTAAATTGCGCCTCGAATTATCAAAATCGAGAACGCCCATATCATTTTCGAGGGTAAAAATAGTTCCTATAGTGCATTCAAAACCACAAGGTTGGAGTTGTTTCTCTAAAGAAACATAATCTTGCACCAGTTGATGTTCAGTTATGAGTTCCTTAATTTTTAAATCTCCTAAGAACAAATTAGATCACCACAAATTGACTTGATATCCCTAAATCAACAAATTTACTTGAATATCTAGCTACTATTACATAAAATGTCCACTTCCATAAACTTTTTAAAAAAGTATGATGTAAACCTTTCTGCCTTAATAAAATAATAACTCCCTCTTTAGGTTCTTTGAACTGAGCATAATCCCTAAAAGGAATTATCTTTAGTGCCCTGGTGGTGTAGCACGGCCTTTAACGATTCTCACCAAGTCGTTAGCTGATATCATTTGGGACTGTCACTCACTTATGTGCGTTTGATGCATAAGCTGGGCAATTCCCAGGACCCGGGTTCAAATCCCGGCCAGGGCGCCATCCATTAAAACTCTAAGTAGTTACAGCGCATGGATAAACAGAATATAAAGATAGATACAAGGTATATAATCTAACTTAAGGCCATTTACTAATTAGGACGGGCCCGTAGCTCAGCTAGGTAGACAAAGCCTCAATATCTTTGGCTGTAAGCGTCGGGCTTTTACGCATTACACTTAAGCAGTGAAATACGCTTAAGCGATTAAAATGCAGAGACACCCGATGGCCACGGGTTCAAAGGATCCAAGCGCAACGATGGATCTGAAATTCCCGTCGGGCCCGCCAATTCTATAATAACCGAACTTCTGCCAGAAGGAGAATCAAAAGTTATAAAAAACATTCGGACATTGTTGGGTAGGTAAGCTAGCAGATTTTTCAGGAGAATGATTTCAGAATAAATATGCCTTTAGGGGGACATAACTCCTTTCATATTATTATATTGCTAAAATTGAGACGATTAAAGAACCAATAAGTGAAGGTCATCTAATATTTATCTCAAAATGAATTTTGTAATTTATAATCCATGAAAAAGGAAGTGCGCGGTTGCTCTCTCAAGAAGATAGATGGGAATTAATGAAAGCGTTTTTTAGTGAAAAAGGTCTTGTAAGACAACATTTAGATTCATATAATGAGTTTATTGGACGTAGTATTCAGCAAATTGTTGATGAGATTGAAAAAATAGAGCCTGACATTCCAGGCTTCTATGTTAAGTTAGGTAAGGTAGAGGTAGGAGAACCTACCATCCGCGAAGCAGACGGAGCAGTTCGACCTATAACACCTATGGAAGCCAGAATCCGAAATTTGACATATTACGCACCGTTACAGCTTGAAATGACACCAATAGACATCAATGATGGAGTGGAGATACCTGGTGAAACGGTTAATATCTATATTGGTCGCCTTCCGGTCATGCTCAAATCAAATAAGTGCCTTTTAGCACAAATGTCATCACAGGAATTAGTTGAGATCGGTGAAGATCCAAGTGATCCTGGTGGCTATTTCATTATTAACGGATCAGAAAGAGTTCTCGTCACACAAGAAGATCTTGCCCCAAATAAGATCTTGATTGAAGAAAGTAGTAGCGGCAAAACAAGTACACATATTACAAAGGTATTTTCTACAGCAAGAGGATTTCGAGCACCTGTTACTGTAGAACGAAGAAATGACGGCTCATTACGGGTTTCATTCCCTTCAGTTCCAAGAAAAATACCTTTAGCAACTGTCTTAAGAGCTCTTGGACTTGAAACCGATAAGAGTATTGTTGATGCGATTTCAAATAGGCCTGAGGTGATCCGGGAACTAATACCAACTATTCGAGAAGCCACAGAAATTAAAAACATTGATGATGCATTGGATTATATTGGAAAACGAGTAGCTGTTGGACAAATGCGTGAATATAGAATTAAACGGGCACAACAGGTACTTGATAAATACTTGTTGCCTCACATAGGTACAGGTGAGACAGATCGAAAGAAAAAAGCTTATTTTTTGAGTCAAATGGCACAGCGAATACTTGAACTTTTCCTAAATATTCGAAACGCCGATGATAAAGATCATTATGCTAATAAAAGACTGAAATTAGCAGGCGATCTTTTAACGAGTCTATTTAGAGTTGCTTTTTTAAATCTGGTAAGAGATATTACCTATCAACTTGAGCGAACTGCAGTGAGAGGGAAAAAACCGAATATAAAAACGGCAGTAAGGGCAGATGTAATTACTGAGCGCTTACGACATGCATTAGCCACTGGGAATTGGGTAGGTGGTAAAGCAGGAGTAAGTCAGTTACTAGACCGTACTAATTATATGTCTACATTAAGTCACCTTCGTCGTGTTGTCTCTCCGTTAAGTCGTAGTCAACCTCATTTCGAGGCACGTGATCTTCACCCCACTCATTGGGGCAAAATCTGCGTTTCACCAAACACAAATGTCCTCCTCGAAGATGGTGAGTCTCAAACTTGCATTGGGGATATGGAAGAGGAGTTTGATAAATTCTCAGTAGTTACTGTTGATGAAAATACTCATGAAGAAATTACATCTAGTATCGTTGCATATCAACGGATTTCTGCTCATGAATTCGGTAAGCGCGTCTTAGAAATAAGAACCATCACGGGTAGAACTATTCAAGCCACTGAAGATCATCCTTTCTTGACAAACCGCGGCTGGGTGGATGCTGGTGATTTAAAGATTTCTGATAAAGTCTTAGTTCGTCCAACACTTGCCCCCTCAACTGTAATTGATCAGGAAGAACGTGTAACATTCTCTATTTTGGATTCAGAAAACTTTCTTAATGGTGTTTGGAGAAATGTGTTACCAGAGGAAGAACAACACTTTGTAGAAAAAGATTTTGATAAATTAGGTCGCCTTGGTCTATTGCCTTTAGATACAGATCATCCTAAACTTCCCATTCTCTCCCGATTACTAGGTGCAGTACTTACAGATGGTTGCATCTCGAACACTGTTGAATTTTATCTTGGCACAGAAGCGGATGCTGTTAAAGTTCATCGTGATCTCGAATCACTTGGTTTTATAGCTAACCCCATCACTGAGAAGGAAGGAGTGTTCCAGTCGGATAAAAGTCAAGAACCAGTATATTACAAGACCTTTGTTACAACTAAAGGGGGCGCGTTCAAACGATTAATGATGGCTTTAGGTGCTCCTGTTGGCCGTCGCTCTGAACAAGCATCTATTTTCCCGGAATGGATTTTGAATTGTCCTAAGGAAGTTAAACGTGAATTCCTAGGCGCCTTCATGGGCGGTGACGGTTCTGCTCCTTGGGCCTATAAACGTGTAAATCGCAAAGATAGTTACAAAATCCGCCTTCCTGAAGTTGAAATCCATAAACATCCGGATTACGTTGACAGCCAAATTAAGTTCTTTGAATCTCTAAAACAACTGTTTGCAGATTTTGGAGTCAAAATTAATACAATAAAAACCAAGCCCATTTCACGAACTAATCGCATTGCAGTTGATCTTATTTTTGATGCTTCTAAGGATAATATTCTCCGTCTTTGTCGTAATGTGGGTTACCGTTATTGTCAGGAGAAACAAAAGAAAGCACAATTAATTAGCGAATTCCTAGCATATAGAAGAGAAGAACTCAATCGAAGAATAAAAGACCGGCAAAAAGCCATTGAATTATATGACGAAGGATATACCCAAAGACAAATTGCAGAACAATTGGGCATAGGATATCTTGTAGTTACTTCAATTATTCAAAGACGTTGCCAAAACCGCGAAGTGGTACATCCTAAGTCATCTTGGTCCGCTGGAAAATTCTTCGAAGAAGCTCATGCGAATTTGGAAACAGGAATGCTTTACGTACCTTTAGCGTCTATTAGGATTACTGATGAGGATATTGTTTGTGACTTTACCACAGCCCTCAACACCCATAATTTTATTGCCAACGGTTTTGTAACACATAACTGCCCGAACGAAACGCCAGAGGGCCCTAATTGTGGCTTGGTCAAGAATCTTGCACTAATGGCTTATATCTCCGTAGGGATGGATGAGTATATCGTTGAGGAGATACTCAGAACATATGGGGTAAAAAGTTGGGACGAACTACAAGGAAAGGAAGCAAATCAATCACGTGTTTTTCTTAATGGAAGGCTTATCGGGTTTCATCCGAATCCAACGGCACTTGTTGATCAAATTAAGAAGGCAAGACGTGCTAATGAAATCGATGACTCAATAAATGTTGCATATTATCATGAAACTGACGAAATAAAGATTAATTGTGATATTGGGCGTGTTAGACGTCCACTAATGATTGTAGAGAATGGACAACCTAAAATTACTCCTAAACACGTTGAAAAACTCGTAAAAGGAGAATTGAAATGGAACGATCTAATTCTTAATGGATTAGTCGAGTATCTTGATGCTGAAGAAGAAGAAAATGTTTATATCGCTATTGAATCAGAAGAATTGACACCGTCGCACACACATCTTGAAATCGATATTTCTACTATTTTGGGAATTTGTGCAAGCGTTATTCCTTTTCCACAACACAACCAATCACCAAGAAATACATATGAGGCGGGGATGTCAAAACAAGCTCTTGGATTATATGCTAAGAACTTTCAACTACGTGTAGATACCAGAGGGCATTTCCTACATTACCCACAGGTTCCTCTAGTGAAAACACGGGCGATGGATGTAATTGATTTTGATAAATGTCCTGCAGGTCAAAATTTTGTTGTTGGTATCCTCAGTCATGGTGGTTACAATATGGAAGATGCTCTGATAATAAATAAGGCATCACTTGAGCGAGGCCTTGCCAGATCTACATTTTTCAGATGTTATGATGTAGAAGAGAAACGATATCCTGGAGGTCAAGAGGATCGTTTTGAAATACCTGGTAAAAATGTAAGGGGATATAGAGTTAGTGAAGCGTATAGACATCTGGCTGATGATGGTCTTATCGAGCCAGAAACTGATGTTACTGGAGGAGATGTGATTATAGGGCGTACTAGTCCTCCTAGATTCTTGGAAGAATATACTGAGTTTGAAATGCCTGCTCCTATTCGTAGGGAGACTTCAATAAGCCTGCGCCACGGCGAACGCGGCGTTATTGACTCGGTCATTGTTACAGAGACTGTTGATGGAAACAGATTAGTAAAAGTAAGAGTCAGAGATCAAAGGATTCCAGAACTGGGAGATAAATTCGCTTCAAGACATGGACAAAAGGGAGTTCTAGGAATCATAGTTCGACAAGAAGACATGCCCTTTACGGAAGATGGAATAGTCCCTGATTTGATAGTTAATCCTCATGCGATACCCAGCAGAATGACTGTAGGGCAAATAATAGAAGCTATAGCTAGTAAAGTAGGCTGCATCGAAGGTGAAAGAAAAGATGGTACTGCATTTTCTGGAAGCAAAGAAACATTACAAAAAGAAATGAGAGACGCTGGCTTCGATCATAGAGGTCTAGAGAGCATGTATAACGGCATGACCGGTGAAAAATTTGAAGTGGATATCTTTATTGGAGTAGTTTATTACCAACGACTTCACCATATGGTTGCTGATAAACTGCATGCCAGAGCAAGAGGACCTGTCCAAATTTTGACTAGACAACCTACTGAAGGACGTGCAAGAGAAGGTGGACTTCGATTTGGCGAAATGGAACGAGATTGTTTGATAGGTCATGGTGCAGCGCTATTACTTAAGGAACGTCTTTTAGATGAGTCAGACAAAACGGTTGTAATAGTTTGTGATGAATGTGGAATGTTAGCAGTACAAGATCGTTCAAGAGATCGTTTTTATTGCCCTATATGTGGCGACAAGACCACTGTGAGCCGCGTAACTATGTCTTACGCATTTAAACTGCTACTTCAAGAATTAATGAGTCTTGGAATTTCTCCTCGTTTAAGATTAAAAGAACCTGCTTGAGAGGGAATAAATAAAATGTCTACACTTCCAAAAATTATTAATCAAATCCAATTTGGTTTATTATCTCCAGATGATATACGAAAGATGTCTGTAACTAGAATCATCACAGCTGACACTTACGATGAAGATGGACTCCCTATTGACTCGGGACTAATGGATGGTCGATTAGGAACCATTGAACCCGGCCAAACCTGTAAGAGCTGTGGAAATAGGGTGGGGGAATGTCCTGGACACTTTGGTCATATAGAATTAGCGCGCCCGGTCATACACGTTGGCTTCGCAAAAATTATCCAAAAGACTCTTAGAGCGATATGCAGAGATTGTTCCCGCCTTAGTTTAAATGATGATGAGAGGCAAGATTTTATTAAAAAAATGGATATATATGAAGAGGAATGGGGCGAACTAGATCCTGAGCTTGTAAAAGAAGTCCTAAAAAAAGCAACAAAAACAAATACATGTCCCGATTGTGGAAAAGAGAAATTGAAAATTCGTCTTGAAAAACCAACTACTTATTATGAAGAACATGAGTCAGGTGCCGCCCGTTTAACTCCAAGCGACATACGGGCAATCTTAGAAAAAATACCCGATGAAGATTGTCGATTAATTGGGATTAATCCAGATGTCGTACGTCCAGAATGGACGATACTTATCGTACTTCCGGTTCCACCTGTTGCCGTGCGTCCAAGTATTACCTTGGAGTCTGGTGTTCGTTCAGAAGATGATCTTACACATAAATTAGTTGACATTATCAGGATTAATCAGAGGTTAAGCGAAAATATTGAGGCGGGTGCGCCTCAATTAATTGTTGATGACTTGTGGGAACTTTTACAGTATCACGTTACGACTTTTTTTGATAATGAAGTCTCAGGTATTCCTCCTGCACGTCATAGGTCAGGAAGGGCTCTAAGAACTCTATCTCAAAGACTCAAAGGAAAAGAAGGACGCTTTAGAAGCAATTTGTCAGGAAAACGTGTTGATTTCTCAGCACGTACTGTTATTTCACCGGATCCACATCTTGGTATAAACGAGGTAGGTGTACCTGAAGAAGTTGCACAAATATTAACAATTCCAGAACGTGTCACGGAATGGAATATTGAAGAAATGAGAGACCTTGTGATGCGAGGGCATGATGATCATCCAGGTGCGAACTATATCATTCGTAGCGATGGAAGACGGGTTGATTTAAGGTTTGTAAAGGATAAAACCACAGTGAGTGAAGCCCTTAGACCAGGATATGTAGTAGAACGTCACTTGAAAAACGGCGATATCGTATTATTCAATCGTCAACCATCTCTCCATAGAATGTCGATTATGGCACATGAAGTCAAAGTTATGCCTTTTAGGACGTTCAGACTTAATCTATGTGTCTGCCCACCGTATAATGCGGACTTCGATGGCGACGAAATGAATCTTCACGTACCACAAAGCGAGGAGGCAAGAGCTGAGGCCAGAATTCTTATGCGCGTTGAAGAAAATATTCTCTCACCAAGATATGGTGGCCCTATAATCGGTGCTCTTCAAGATTACATATCTGCGGGATTTCTTCTTACGAGAAAGAATGCGTTCTTTACAAAAAAGGATGTATGCCAATTATTCTTTGCTGCAGGATTTAAGGACGACCTTCCGCCTCCTACGATACAAAAACCCGTTAAATTATGGTCTGGAAAACAATTATTAAGTACACTAATACCCTCTCTGCTCAATTTGACGCTAACATCAAAAGCTTGTGTTAAATGCAAAGTATGTGAAAAAGATGACTGCCCTAATGATGCTTATGTAATTGTTAGAAATGGAAAACTTATGTCTGGAGTTATTGATAAAAAGACATTGGGAGCCGGTCAAGCCAATTCTTTGCTTCATAGAATTGTAAAAGATTATGGAAGTCAAAAAGCCAGAGAATTCCTTGATTCTATTACTCGATTATTATTAGAATTAATTACATCAAAGGGTTTTACTCTTGGTCTTGATGATGTTGATCTTAGTGCCGAGTCAAAAAACATGATAGATGGAGTTTTAAACAAGGCAGAAGAACAAGTGGATGAACTTATTAGAGTATATAGACGCGGCGAACTAGAAAGACTTCCTGGACGAACTCTAGAGGAAACGTTAGAGATGAGGATCATGCAGGAACTAGCTGAGGCTAGAGACGATGCAGGCACAATTGCTGGGAGAAATCTTGGGCTAAATAACCATGCAGTGATAATGGCTACTACTGGTGCCAGAGGAAGTAATTTAAATCTCGCCCAGATGACCGCTTGTGTTGGTCAACAGTCTGTACGAGGTGAAAGAATCCATAGAGGATATCGAGAACGCGTATTACCTCATTTTAAGGAAGGTGACCTGAGCGCAATTGCGAGGGGTTTTGTAAAAGCAAGTTATAGAAGTGGATTAACTCCTATAGAATTCTTTTTCCATGCTATGGGTGGTCGGGAAGGCTTGGTAGATACAGCAGTTCGTACCAGCACTTCAGGTTATATGCAAAGACGATTGGTAAATGCTTTGCAAGATATAAAGAACGAAAATGATGGAACTGTAAGAAACGCAATCGGTCAAATAATTCAATTCATTTACGGTGAAGATGGGGTTGATCCTGCGAAAAGTGATCATGGGAAAGCAATGAACATGGACGTGATATTTGAAAAAATCCTAAGCCAGAGGAGGGTTGAAGAATAGCAGCTAAAACTAAACTCTCAGTTGTAGAGAAAAAATTGAAAAAAATTGAAGAAAACGATGAACTTCCTCTTGCAGTAATTAAAGAACTAGGTGCAAAATTAGAAGAAACTGAAGTAACTAAAAAGGAATTTGACTTACTTATCGAAGAAGCGAAAAAATCCTATGCAAAAGCTTTAGTGGAACCCGGAGAAGCTGTTGGTACAATTGCAGCGCAATCTATAGGGGAGCCAGGAACGCAAATGACTCTCAGAACGTTTCATTACGCTGGAGTTGCAGAATTAAACGTTACGCTCGGTCTTCCTCGCCTCATTGAAATTGTGGATGCACGTAAAAATCCTTCAACACCCATGATGACAGTTTTTCTAGATGATGCTCACAAAGAAGATGGAATAAAAGCCCGTGAAGTGGCACGGCGTATTGAGGAAACAAAAATAGAGAAGGTAACTTATGATATAGAAATCAATCTTAGCAATATGCAAATTGATCTGAAATTAGATCCTGATCTAATGGACGATAAAGGTTTAACTGCGGAATTTGTTGTAGAAAAAATTAATAAGCTCAAGAAAGGAGATGCAGAAATCCAGGATGATTATATGATTATTGTCCGACCAAAAATTGATAACTTTACAGAGTTACAAAAACTTGCAGAAAAAATTCGAACTTTACCATTAAAGGGCCTCAAAGACGTCAAAAGAACAGTTATTCGGAAGGAAGAGGATGAATTTGTCATCTATTCTGAAGGTACAAACTTATTAAACGTTCTTCGTGTTTCAGGCGTAGATCCAATGCGGACTATTTCGAATCATATTCATGAGATTTCAGAATGTCTTGGCATCGAAGCAGCAAGGAACATTATTATTGCAGAAGCTATCAACGTTCTTGAAGAGCAGGGTTTGGATGTTGACTTGCGGCACGTTATGCTGGTCGCAGATCTTATGACCGTCACAGGGGAAGTACGTCAGATTGGTCGTCATGGTATAAGCGGTGAAAAGGCAAGCGTTTTAGCAAGAGCCGCTTTTGAAGTAACTGTTAAACATTTACTTGAAGCAAGTACCCGTGGAGAAATTGATCATTTAAAGGGAATAACAGAAAACGTGATTATCGGGCAAACAATATTGTTAGGGACAGGGGCGATAGATCTTATGATGAGTCGAGAAGGGAAAAAAAAGGCGAAGGAGGACAAAGAATAAATGGCAGATATAGCGAAAAGTATTCAAATGGCAGTGCGAACGGGTAAAACTATATTAGGGGCAAATGAATCTATTAGAGCTGTCAAACATGGAGAAGTTAAGTTAGTAATACTTGCAGCAAACGCCCCCTCTTCAATAAAGAATGATATCATTCATTATACTAATTTGTCAGATCCTAAAATCCCAATCATGGATTACGAAGGATCTAGTTTAGATCTAGGGTTTGTTTGTGGTAAACCGCATCTAGTATCTGTTGTATCGGTTCAGGATCCAGGTGATTCAGATATTCTACAATTGGTGGAGGAAAGCAATTGAGTAGCGTCAAAATTACAAGCGATGAAATAAAATATATTGCACTATTTGAAAACATTACAGGTGCTATCACGAAAGATGTAATTATTGATGATGATCGGTTGATTTTTGTGGTGAAAGAGGGGGACATAGGGCGAGCGATTGGCAAAAGAGGAATAAATATAAAAAGAGCTAAGGACATGCTACACAGAAATATTGACATAGTTGAGCATGCTGAATCCGAAGTCGAATTCATCAAAAATACCTTAGCGCCAGCCAGAATCAAAAGTGTGAGCATCTCAGAAAAAAAGGATCGAAAGGTAGCAATAGTGAATGTCGAACCAAAGGATCGAGGCATCGCGATAGGTAAAAATGGAAAGAATGTTGCACGCGCACGGCTACTTGCAAAAAGATACCACAATATCGCAGACGTAATTATCTCTTAAGATGGCGTAAATAAAAAAGGAGTGATTAAAAAAATGCCAGGAAGCAAATCACCAAAAGGAGAATTTGCCGCAGGATTATTAACTCGCAAGAGAAAGAAATCCAGATGGAAAGATCGTTATTATAAACGTAGACAACTCAAGCTTGATATTAAGGCAGACCCACTAGAAGGTGCGCCACAAGCACGTGGTATAGTTTTGGAAAAAGTTGGGATCGAGTCGAAACAGCCAAATAGTGCCATTCGTAAATGCGTACGTGTCCAATTGATAAAGAATGGAAAACAAATAACCGCTTTCTTGCCTGGTGACGGTGCGCTACTTTATGTTGATGAACATGATGAAGTAATAGTAGCGGGTATCGGTGGGGCAAAAGGTAGAAGTATGGGTGACCTTCCAGGTGTTAGATGGAAAGTTACTCAAGTTAATGGCGTTTCATTGGATGCACTGATATTGAAGAAAAAGGAGAAGCCTATCAGGTAAATTATTTCGTATTCTAATTTCAAGGAGCCAGAAAACATTGTCAGACAAAAAAGAAAAAAAAGAAAAAAAAGGGAAAAAAGAAACTTCTGAGATCCTTCTATTCGGTAAATGGTCTACAGATGGAATTGAAGTTGAGGATCCAGGATTGAAACGATACATTTCCTTAGAACCTGTAATCGCACCACATTCAGCAGGCCGCCACGAACACCATCGATTCAGAAAATCAACGGTGTCTATTGTAGAACGATTCATAAACAAATTGATGCGAGGCGGACGTAACACTGGCAAAAAAATGAGGATCACTAAAGCTGTTATAGTAGCTTTTGAAATCATTAATTTAAGAACTTCAGTTAATCCCGTTGAAATTCTAGTGCGCGCAGTCGTGAACTCAGCACTTCAAGAAGAAACGACACGTATTTCTTATGGAGGTATTGTATACCATCAGGCGGTCGATGTTGCGCCTCAAAGACGTGTAGATCTTTCTTTACAGTTTCTGGCTCAGGGAATTCAAAAAGCAAGTTTCTCAACCGTGAAATCATTTGAAGAATGCATTGCTGAAGAACTTATAGCAGCAGCTAATAATGATACACGAAGTTTTGCAATTAAAAGACGCCAAGAAAAGGAACGAATTGCATTGTCTGCTCGCTGAGTACAAAGTACAATGAATGCAGACATTTAAAATTTATAGACAATAAATTATGAGGAATTATTTCACAAGCTTGTTATCTCACAAGCTTTTTAAAACGAAGGTTTGAAACAGTAAGACAATATAATAATATTTTAAACAATATACTGTATATATTAAAAAATACATTAAACGCTGAAAAATTGGAAAGTGATAGATATGTCAAAATCTGGAAAACCACACATGAACCTTGTGATTATTGGACATGTTGATCATGGCAAATCCACGCTTGTAGGACACCTTCTAGTCCTAATGGGAGCTATTGATGAACGAACTATTGCAAAGTACGAAGCGGACGCCGATAAAATCGGAAAAGGAAGTTTCAAGTACGCATGGGTGTTAGACAAACTTAAGGAAGAACGTGAACGTGGCTTGACAATTGATATCGCGTTCTGGCAATTTGAGACGCCTAAATATTATTATACCATCATTGACGCACCTGGGCATCGTGATTTCGTTAAGAACATGATTACTGGCACATCACAAGCTGATGCCGCAATTTTAGCCGTATCTTCAAGAAAGGGAGAATTTGAGGCCGGCATTGGGAAGGGAGGCCAGACGGTAGAACACTTAGTACTTGCCGCCACGCTTGGTGTTGATCAATTTATTGTTGCCGTTAATAAAATGGATGCAGCAGATCCACAGTGGAATGAAGATAGATTCAACGAAATAAAAAGTAATGTTGAGAACGTCTTTAAACTTATTGAAAAAGAACTAGACATGAAAATCACGCGCTTCTACATTCCAGTATCAGCTTGGACTGGCGATAACATAACTAAGGCGAGCGAAAATATGCGATGGTTCAAAGAACCAACAATTCTTCAAGCTTTAGATGAAATGAAAATCCCACCACAGCCAACTGATAAACCACTTAGAATTCCAATCCAGGACGTCTATACGATTACTGGAGTAGGAACTGTGCCCGTTGGCCGTGTTGAAACAGGAGTACTCAACGCAGGTGATAAGCTCCAAATTGAGCCCGTCTCAAAAATAGGTGAAGTAAAATCGATTGAAATGCACCATGAACAGATGTCAAAGGCAATGCCCGGCGACAACATCGGATTTAATCTCAAAGGAATTGCAAAATCAGAAATTCGTCGAGGCGATGTTGGAGGAGATCCAAAAAATCCACCAAGTGTTGCAAAGGAGTTTACTGCACAGATATTTATCTTACATCATCCAACAGCGATTGCTGCAGGATATACACCCGTTATCCATGCACACACAGCTCAAGTTGCATCAACGTTCTTAGAACTTCAGGCTAAAATTGACCGCAGATCTGGAGAAATAGTCGAAGAGAATCCACCATTTCTAAAAACAGGTGAAGGTGCGATCGTAAAACTCGTCCCAACGCGTCCACTATGTATAGAAGAGTACGCTAGCCTTCCACAACTAGGTAGATTCGCTATAAGAGACATGGCTAAAACAGTAGGTGTAGGAATCGTAAAAAGTGTAACAAAACGTTAATAGATTTTTTCTAAGGAAGCCTGAGAAGGCTTTCTATACAATTTTTATTAGGTTAGTAATAAAAGAGGCATAAAACGATGGTACAGCGAGCACGTATCAGATTGCTAAGTAAGGATACTAAAGAACTGCATCAAATTTGTGATCAACTCAAAGAAATCGCTCAGAAGACTGGGGCGCGAATGAATGGCCCGATTCCACTGCCAACGAAGAAAATAAGGATCCCTGTAAGAAAAACTCCTTGTGGCGAAGGAACACCCACATGGGAGCAATGGCAGATGAGAGTTCACAAACGGATCGTTATCCTAGATGCAAACGAACGCACGATGTCGCAAATTATGAGGATTAGGGTGCCCGATTCAATCTATATAGAAATAGAACTTGTGTAATCTTATTCTCACGTTTTGCTTTACGTTCATTTTATAGTTATTGTTTTTTCTTTACTTTTTGAAAATAGCAAATCTTGTATTTTGTTTTACCAGAAGTTTCAATGCAGGAAAAATCAGAAAGAGATGGTGGGTCCGGCGGGATTTTCAGATCAGAGCAACGCACTAATCATTTGAACCCGCGATAGAGCTGAAGGGTGGATCGTTGATTTACCTTTTGCGTAACTTTGAAGCGCAATGTACCCAGTTGTTATTTTTAATTTGTTTATAAATGGGCGGAGATGTCGCACACTCATTTTTCCGACTGGGTGTATCATATTGTAACTAATCGTCTTAGTTTTCCACGCAATTAGTCGAAAATACCAACTAATTAGAGGGAACTTTTTGTGGGTAAATAATCGGTTGGAACGATTGTATACTGGTTGGAAAATTTTGTTGAAAAACTGCAAGTAATTAGGTGAAATTGCCAGCTAATTGGTGGAAACTTTTCAGTGAAAACAACTGGTTGGAAAAAACCAACTAGGTATTACATTTTGAAATGAAGGGTAATGGTGGCTGAAAGTATAAGAGGAAGTTGTTGCCAGTTACTATTCTTTATAGTATATTACTCATTTTAGCTATAAGGTGACTACTATGAGGGGAGCAGTAAAAAAGGTTTTAATGGGACTCTTCGTAGTTTTCCTGGTGTTTTTAATCGCCAACACAGCAACGACAACAGTTGCAGACGCTTACTGGGGGAATTTGCAAGTAGGCGATGAAATGACTTGGCAAGTTAAACCCTACACAGTGGACTCGTCTGAATACCAGTATAAATATAAG
>JAEOSF010000097.1 GCA_016840515.1 Candidatus Borrarchaeum yapensis
ATTCACTGTGGCAAAGGATATAGAGGGAAGTTACTCAGTAAACATTGATGACAAGGTTGGACAGTTTGTTGTTATTGTGCCAACAACACCGGCTATGACGCCGCTGGTAGCACCTAATGCGCCAGCGGAGCCACCGGCCACAGTGGCATCGTTAAGTGCATGGGTTATTATTGCTGTTATGGCAGCGGGTTTGATTGCCGGTATAAGTCTTATGGTGGTAATAAGGCTCAAACGATATTCTTAGACCTTACATTAAATGCTAATACATCTGTCGTATTGGTAAATGATAGCTCAAAGTCTATTTGGCATTTCGTTGCAAAGCAGTGCTGGATTTATCAGATTAAATGAATGAGGTTCGTAAGTAATATGGATTTGTGGCAAACAACAATAATTCTATCGGGAATAGGCCTTACCTCCATCATTGCAGGAATTATCGCTGGCATTCCTTTAAGCAACGTAATTTTACGACGCAATAAACAAGCATCGATTGCTAATAAACGCGTGTCTTTTGAATTTCAACCTAAACATACTACTAAAGACCAGCTGGATGAATTACTAAAGAAATATGGCCTATTTGAATCAAATAAAACAGGATCGGGTAATGAAGAAACCGCTGAAAAAAGAAATAACGCGGCTGAAACCACCATTGGGCAATTAGAACCTATAACGATTGAACAGCTATTAGTTGAATTGGAGAAAAATCTGGATTTAGCTATTGACCCTAAAATTACAAAACTGAAACCTTTTCAAACTGATATATGGGATACCATTGTGGGAATTCCCGAGACACTTGCGTCAGACATTAAATGGCAATTAACAGAGGTTTACTTAGATATATATGAGGCGAATAATATCATTTGGTTCCTGACTCAATTCAATTACAAAAGCCCAGAATTAGATGACCAATACGTGGGAGTTTGCACTAGAATTTCTGATAGGCTAAATAAAATAGTTCCAGTTTTAAAGACTGCAAAGCAAAGCGCTACCACAAGTTACTAATATAGTTCATCTGATCTCTTTTATTAGCCCCATATAAAAGAGACGGATGTTTAATCTGTAAAACATATAGCTCTATAGTATCTTGATTCGACCAGTTAGGATTATACTTTCCCAATCCTGAACAACAAAGGAACTTCTGTCTGAACAATATGGCACATCGGCTTAAATTGTTCATCCAAGTAACAAAAGTCTGTTATGTGCAATTATACTCTACTGTAGCTAAGCGCCTTCAAGTGCATAGTCACAATAACATCCTCCCATTTAATTTGAAAAAAAGAGCTTAATATTTAATCTTTAATGACACATTTGGCCAAATTGCCAAATTCACCATTGACATCCCTCCAAATAGGGCTATAATTAGCTTGCTTGATGTAAAACATCCTTAAAACAGAATTTAGATTAGGGGTAAGGTGATGAAGAAGGGTACTAGAACCGCTGAATAAATTGCAGTGGCTCGTGCCCTTCTTTTTCGGAAATTGGTAAGGAAAGGAAGGTGATCACAATGCATCAACCTTTAAGAAATGAAAGATCGTATCGTATTCTATTTCTGATTGCGGCCTTATATGACTTCATTTTGGGTTTTATTTTCTTTGCTTTTCTACGCTTCTTTTTCGAAGACATTTTTAAGCTTCCCTTTCCTCTTTACCCCGCATTTTTTCAGGCAGCGGCTGCTTTTGTCTTTGTAATGGGCATTGGTTTCTATTTTGTATACCGTGACATGTATCGAAATATCGACATAGTTAAAGTCGGAATTTGTTTCAAAATCGTCTATACCGGATTAGCATTCTATCATGTTTTTTTCAAGGGGATGCCGTGGATTTTCTCAATCTTTGGCTTTTTAGATCTAGTGTTTGTGGTGTTTTTTATTTTCTTTTTACTTGCTGTTAGAAAAGAAGGACAAGCATGATTTCAGGAGAAATCAACATCTTATTTGGTTGGGCTTGGATTTGTGTTGGTCTTATTCTTGGAATGACTTTAGGAATGTGGGCAGAAGGAGAAAGATGGCTCGGCGGTTACGCCTCAATCACACGCCGCTATCTTAGATTGGGTCATGTGGCTTTTATCGCCCTGTCCATAATTAATATCCTTTATGGAAGAGAACTGGGATCCGTTGATCTCCCCGTACATGTAAAAGGTATCGGTTCATCCTTAATGATTTTTGGAGCTGCAGGAGTCCCCCTTGCCTGCGTTTCTGCGGCATTCTTTAGAAAAGCAAGATACTTTCTCCCGCTACCGGCTTTGGCGATCTTGATAGGAACCGCTATTCTAGTCATAGGCATTATGTTCTAGCCACAAGAGTTTAACAGTGAAGATAGCTCTTATTTCTCCTAGAAGTTCATTTTTGAGCAGGAAACCTGAATTCATGAGTTTCCTTAAGAAATCGCCAGAAATTGAATTCTATAGACAATATTGGTCTGGCTTTGGTTCAGGTTTGCTGGTTATTGGTGCTTTAACACCAAATGAAGTCGAGCTCGAGTTGATTGACGAAAATATTGAAGGTATAGACTTCAGTGGGAATTATAACTTAGTTGCTATTACGGCAGTGACTCAGCAAGCCACTAGGGCTTATGAAATCGCAAAAGGATTTAGAGAGAAGGATATTAAAGTTGTACTGGGAGGAATTCATGCCACTATATTACCTGATGAAGCCAAGCTTTATGCGGATAGTGTTGTCGTTGGGGAAGCTGAGAACTTATGGCCGAAATTAGTTGATGATTTAAAAAACAATAGATTGAGTCCCTTTTATACCTCTCAGCAAGAAGTTGATCTCAAAGTATCTCCAGTTCCAAAGTATGAACTATTAGAAGAAAAACCGTGTAAGATTGTCTGGGTGCAAGCTACCAGAGGTTGTCCCCACGATTGTAGCTTTTGTTGTGCATCAAGAGTATATGGGAGCAAATATAGGCATAAAGCAATCAACCAAGTCATTGAAGAGATTAACATGATACGCCGTATAAAAAAACATGCTCTCATAGGTTTTGCTGATGATAATCTCCTGTGCGATAAAGATTACTCCTGCCAATTATTAGAAAAAGTTGTCGATCTAAAAATAAAATGGATTGGTCAATCAGATATATCAATTGCTTATGATAATAGTCTGCTCAAACTCATCAAGAAAAGCGGCTGTATTGCCTTGTTTATTGGTTTTGAAAGTATCATTGAGAATAACTTAAGAGGAATAGATTCAATTAACTGGAAGCTGAAACACTTTAAAGACTATGCTGCAAGCATTAGAACCATACAAAGTAACGGGATAGGTATCATTGGAACATTTATAGTTGGTTTTGATAATGACGATAGCTCAATTTTCAATGAACTTACTGATTTTATAATAAATAACCATTTAGCGGGAGCGCAGATTGCAGCATTGACCCCTTTCCCTCAAACAAGAGTTAGAGAAAACTTGCTTCGTGAAGGCAGGGTTTTAAATACTCCTTGGGACAACTATACCCTCTATGATATTAATATAAAGCCAAAGAAAATGAGCCCCAGAGAGTTGGAAAAAGGGATTCTTCATACCTTTAAGAAAGTGTATTCTCCTAGCGTAGCTATTGAAAAGAGTAGATATTTCAAAAATATCTACTCTGAATTGCGGCAGAAACCGGAGTGAAACCTTCGACTAATAACAAGAGGAGGTAATTATGAAAATCGGTTTATTGGCATTAAGTGGAGTGAGAGTAAGAAACGAAAAATTTGTAAAGCTGGGGGTGACTTTACCTCAATTTGTCTCAAGGGGGAAAGTTATTGCCCAACTGCCAAGCCTGTCTCTTTTGATAATAGCTTCGCTAACTCCAGATGAAGTTGAAGTAGATTATGTTGAGGTTCCTGATGCAAGCCAAGTTCAGGAGTTGAATCTCAGCTATGATCTAGTGGCAATAACTTCTTATTCGGCTCAGATCTATGAAGCTTATGAGCTTGCTAGTAGGTATAAAGATGCCGGGATACCAGTAGTTATTGGAGGAACTCATGTAATAGCTGAACCAGAGGAAGCTAAAAGATACGTCGATAGTGTTGTTATTGGTGAAGCCGAACCTCTTTGGCCTAAGCTAATAGATGATTTTCAAAATCGTCGTCTACAACAATTTTATAAAGAAGAGCTTCCAGGGACATACTCCCTCTCTAATTCTCCGATACCAAGATATGATCTACTCAAGCCGGAAAACTATAACAGGATAACCATTCAGACTTCAAGGGGATGCCCTCATGATTGTGAGTTTTGTGCCGGTAGTAAACTCTTTGGTAGTGGCTTCAGGCAAAAACCTGTTGACTTGGTAATCAAGGAAATAAAAAGGATAAAAGAAAAATGGCCAAAACCTTTTATAGAGTTTGCCGATGATAACACTTTTGTTGACAAGAAGTGGTCAAAAGATTTTCTAGAGAAATTAATACCGCTTGAAATAAAGTGGTTTGCTGAAACAGATATTTCCGTAGCTGATGATAAAGAGCTTTTAAAGTCGATGTATTACAGCGGCTGTTATCAGCTTTTAATTGGCCTAGAAAGCACAAGCAAGGATAGCCTAGATGGAATCGATACTCATAATTGGAAATTAAAACAATCGGACAGATATTTGGAGGCTATTGAGAGAATACAATCAAATGGAATAACCGTAAACGGCTGTTTTATTGTTGGCCTTGATGGCGACACATCAGGTATTTTTAGAGACATTAAAGACTTCATTGAGAAATCTAACTTACTTGAAGCACAGGTCACTGTTTTAACACCATATCCAGGGACTCCATTGTATAGAAGGCTTAAATCTGAAAATAGACTGCTAAGAGATAGGTATTGGGATCGATGTACGATGTTCGATATCAATCTAAGGCCCAAAAACATGAGTATCGAAGAACTGGAAAAGGGACTTCTTTGGCTATTCGAGGGAATCTACAATGAAAAAGAATACCTCAAACGAAAAAGACACTACATGGATATCGTCAAAAAGCTACCTAAAAGGTTTAGATGATGACCGGATTAGAGCTGGAAATTATAAATACTATAGCAGAAGAAGGAGATATAGATAAAAGTGAAATAACACTAGATTCTAATCTATATGATCTAGGTATCGATTCGCTAAGCTCTTTAGAAATCTTGGTAGTATTAGAAAACAAGTACGATATAACAATCTCAGAAAATCGGTTAAAGAACATAAACAATGTAAGAGAGATCGTCAGAGTTGTGTCATGTGAGCTTAAGAAGAAGAGGAAATAGTGACCTGCTCCCCCAAGAAAACAGAAACTGGTAGCGGGTGGATTCAAACTATCGATCAAAACCTATGAGTTTCATTTTTCATTCTGGATTCCAGCACAACATAATTGCCTGATTCGTTACTCATTGAACAAATGCCTGTTTTATGCAATCATGCCGTGCTGTGGCTAAGCACCTTCAAGTGCATAGTCACAATAACATCCTCTCGTTTAGGTTGAAAGTCGGAGCTTAACGTTTTATCTCTTGCACAAAAGCCCATTTTGTGCAATTGGAGGAGGCGATTGCATTATTCTATCTCACTATATGACTTGAAAGCTTAATGAAAGGAAAAAGCTTCCTAGAATGTGGGCCTATTTTAAAGGGATAGGTAACCCACTATATATAATAGAGA
>JAEOSF010000001.1 GCA_016840515.1 Candidatus Borrarchaeum yapensis
TCTTTTGCATCTAAGGTTTCAACTACCTGATTAGTGCGAGGACTAATCAACTCGTATTTCCGTCCAGTTTTCACTGCATCCATGAATTTAGTAGTAATTGCCACTGAAATGTTGAAGTTTGTCAATTCTGTCAGATCGCTTTTACTTGTGATAAATTCAATTATATCGGGATGATCTACGCGGAGAATTCCCATATTAGCTCCACGCCTAGTGTTGTGGGTGACCATTCCATGAGCTAAATAAGTATGGTTTTCATTAACCTCTAAATCCATGGTTTGTGATTTGCCTGCTTTTTGAATATCTGAAACAGCAATGAACCATAAATTGTTAACATCACGAGCATTCGCAGTGAATTCGGGGTATTCTTTTGATAGATTACAATAAGCACTGAAGGTAAATTGCCGCTCTCCACGAATATAACGTAGAAGTTTATTTCGCAATTTAGGTGCAGTTGATCTGAATTTCTGTCCCATTCCCCTTCCCTTTTTATCTCTCTGTGGTAGGGTAATAGCTTTCAGAACAGGCTCAACCCACCATTTGACATTTGGAAGTACATAATTTTGCTCTCTTTCTAAATCTGGTGAAAAATCGTAACAACTAGCAAAACGAGATCGTGAATCGCATCCAATCTTATCTTTCCAGACATCTAAAGCAACATGGGATCGCAGTTTTAGGGCCCACAGATTGTCTGATCCAAAGCGATCTTCACTCGTAGGAATTTCACGTATGGATACAGGGCATCCTAACCCTATTAGTAATGCAGACGCTTCTTGAATTAACTGATGAGAAGTAGATGTTAGTGCGGGATATCCATGCGTTATTGTACCATCAGCTTCGAAGAGACCTCTTAAATAAGCCCCGACCACAGATGGTGGGCTTTTCCTAATTAATAGAGGGACTGATACCTTATGGCTTTCTTCCTTTGATAGATTATTTAATACCAAAAATTCCTTAAGTGACCGACTGCTCACAATAAAATTGACTGAAGCATCATCATCCTTCTGCATTCGCTGGACATAAATTCCTGGAAACATTTTTTGCAAAAATTCTGGTAACTCTTCAATCAAGTAAGAATCGTGACTTATACTGAATCCGATACGATAATCTTTTAGACCGCTTGCAACAAAACCATCACCTGCAAGGAGACCAAGTAAGAAAGCTAGTGGTTCATCTAGAACTGAAGGAAATTCAATCTCTTTCTGGTTGTGATGCTGGATTTCAGGGTGCTTAAGTTTTTGAGTATGTCCTTTATGCTGTCCTAATTTTACTAGAATAGCATCTCCTGGTCTTAAGTCACTTAATTGTCTCCAAACAGCCCCTTCATCTGTCATCACTTTTACCTTGTGATTAGGTGTACCAGTCAGATTAATCTCTTGTTCTGTAGTAACTCTGAGAACAGATACAACTCCATTATTATATCCTCGGGGAGATATCTTTTCTCCATTATCGGTAGCAACTTTTAGATCATGTTCCTGCCATCCTTTAACTTTTTCATCTACTAACTCGTCTAAACGAAGGAGACCTTTGTTTGAAAAGACTAGAGTATTAGGAACTAAGCATCCTCCTTGCTTAATAACTTCAGTACTTGTATTAAGTACTTTCATAAAGGAGATGGGACCGCTAGCTATGCCCCCGGTCGTTCGAACTACATCATTCTTAGGACGCAAGCGAGAAAAGGCAAATCCTGTACCGCCTCCACTTTTGTGAATTAGTGCTGTATACTTAACTGCATCAAATATACTGTCAATAGAATCATCAATTGGAATTACAAAGCATGCAGATAATTGCTGAAGCTCTCTACCCGCGTTCATAAGCGTCGGAGAGTTAGGGAGGAATTTAAAAGAGGTCATTATATCATAAAATTCCTGTTCAATTCGCTCAACATCACCGCCATAAAGCGCCTCCGCAGAAGCTATATTACTAGCGACACGCCGAAACATTTCCTCAGGTGTTTCGATAAGCTCCCTTTTCTCGTTCTTGGCCAAATAGCGACGCTCGAGAATTTTTAGTGAATTTTCAGATAAACTTAATGTCAATTTTTTCCCTCACCAATACTAGGATTCTTAATTTAATAAACCATTCTTCTAGGAAAATAGATTTGGGCTAGCAATCACACTATTTTGAGAGACCGTCATTTTACATGATAAATAAATAGTACTAGATTTGTCGGGCTTTAAGACCTTTTATTCAATTAATAAATTGACTTCAATTAGCTATAACACTAAAGCGACTAAACAATCCATTGTTTGATTAATTCAATGGCATAAGAAGAAATAGTAAAGCCTACATTCACCAAGAATGATTCATCGACATAGAGTAGCAGCAAATTATATCCAAAAATCATTAAAATCTGAGTTACAGAGGTTTTGAATAGGAAATCCAGTAAATTATCCAACTTATAACTGGGATGGGTTTTTTCAAATTTCCTAAGGTCACTCCCTCGTTTAATCAAACGAATACGCTGTTCATATTCCGTCTCTACTTCTTTTAGGGCGATTCTGACCTCTTTAAGGATAGTTAATACAAAAAGACTGGAATAAAAACCACTAATGATAGTACGGATGTTTCTTGAGAAAAAAAGCTGTGCACGAGCGCCAAAGATGCCTTCTGCAAGTGAAAAACTATACGAAATTGATGCCAACGCTAATAACAAGTAGAAAAGGATCTGAAAGAGTATGATATTCTTTCGTTTTTCAAGTTTTTCTACTTTAGCATGAACAACCGTCACAGCAAGAAAACAACAAAAAACACCAAACAGGAAAACTAAGATGAATAAACTAATTCCTAGTACATTTATTAATAAATTGAACCATAAAGGGCGATTTGCTATAGTATAATAGTTCAGGGTATGATAAGCACCTAAAGCTAGGAGAATTAAGAACGCCCAAATCTTGATTCGATCGTACCACAATTTTCCTCTTCGTACATCCACGCTTGTTACACCTTCAAAGCGTATCAATCACGTAATTAAATGTTCTAGTGTTCGTTAAAAAAGGCAGACCCTATCTTCTAGAATGAACTTTGGAAAGGATCTTGGTGGTATCTTTTTCTCAAAACTTTAATAAGAGAGTAAAGCAAAGGTTCTACATTTCTTATGTTACCACTCTTTTTGAGGCAATATAAACGACTTTGTTGTATAACAGACTCATTAAAAACTTAAAAACTCCTCGTCTCACATAAATGTTTGCTTTAAAGGTATTGAACAAAAACTACAAAACTCTCGGAATTATTTTAAAACCTAATTTACTTAAAACAAAAAATAAAAAGTCAAACAAGATATGCTTTTTGAATTTCATAGCTTTGGAGCACATCATATTGAATGATAACATAATACTACAATTGCCAAAATTTAGGATACACCTGGATCCAACGAAGGAACCTCAAGGAAATATTATATTCATATCTCACAGCCATGCTGATCACATGCTGAGGAAAAAAACTCCAATTCCAAAACTGTGCTCTCTGGAGACAGAAAAACTTGTATCTGCTAGAAGAAATTACCCTTTGATTAATACAATAAACGAAGAATTGTCGATCAATAATCTCAATCTTAGAATGGTTGATACCGGACATGTCCTTGGATCAAGAGGACTAGTTATTGAAAATGAGAAAAAAATTCTATTTACTTCTGATTTTTGTGCACGGTCAAGAGCATTTTTGGGAAATCTTAAGCCTGAAAAATGCGATTACTTAATGATGGAAGCCACTTTTGGTAAAGAAAAATACGTGTTCCCTCCATCCGAAGAAGTTATTAAAAATGCCAAAGATTGGGTTGAAGATCAGTTCAAAAAGGGTTGCCCCGTTGTTTTAATGGGATATACACTTGGTAAAGCACAATTGCTTTGTAAGATGTTTGAAGACTTCTCTCCTATTTACGTTGATGAAAATATTAAGAAAATTAACGATGTCTATAGAGAATGCGGCGTGGAGTCACTTCAAGATTTTAAAAGCTTTGAACAAACAAAACAGTTGAAGATTCCTCCTTGGATCCTAATTACTTCACCTACAAGCGGAAGAGCGAAACTGATGCGAAAGGTCAATGCAAAAACTGCCATTTTCACAGGCTGGGGAGTTGACGAAGAGAGTTATGTATATCGAATGAAAGTAAATCGAGTTTTTCCGCTTTCCGATCATGCTGATTTTAATGAATTAGTGAAGACTGTCGAAAAATGTAGTCCTGAGAAAGTGTTTGTAAGTCATGGTTATGATCATGAGTTTGCAGCGCATCTAAAATCGCGTGGCTTCGATGCGAAACCTTTATCCTTTCGTAAAAGTCCGCTCATTAATTTTTCAGAGATCTGATCAAAATTGCTCTACCATGAAAGGTAATTTTAAAAACTCACAACTTGTTAAGAGCGCAAGGGAAATATAATGAAGAATGATGCTCAAAAGATGTCTTATTATATTACTGGCCTGGGCCATGCGATCAATCATTCATTTCAATTGATGATTCCACCTTTATTGCCGTTTCTTGGACTAGAATTCAGTCTTAATCTTGTAGAGATTGGCTTACTTATTACAGCTTTTGTTGCAGCATACGGAACGGGTCAACTCCCAACTGGGTTGTTAGCTGAAAAAATTAGTACAAAAAATTTAATCATCGTTGGTATAACAATATGTGCAATGGGATCAGTTATCTCTTTGTTTTCGCCAAATATCTTCATTTTATTAATTGGTTTCGCCACAATCGGCATTGGTGGAAGTACTTACCACCCGAGTGGATTAACAATGCTATCACATGCTTTTGATGAGACAAGGCGTGGAAAAGCAATGGGCGTACATGGTTTGGCGGGAAGCGTAGGACAAATTGCGTCTCCAATAGCTTCTGGGGGTATCGCGGTCTTAAGCCAAAGTTGGCGCGTGACTTTTCTGACTTACGCCCTTTTTGGCTTCGGTTTTTCTCTCTTTGTCTTTTTCCGATGGCGGGGAAAAGACATCGTCAGTAGAACAAACCCACAACCTTCGAAACAAGGAAATTCATTAAGAAGACTTCTCTCGAAAGCTATCATCATCGTGTTCGTATTGGCAATTTTCCAAGGTTTTCTTTATCAAATTACGACAAACTTTTTGGTGCTCTACTTGGTTAATGTGAGATCTTACAATGTTGCTGTAGCTAGCATAATGCTCTCACTGCTCCTTGCTGCTGGAGGTGTGGGCCAATATGTTGCAGGTGCATTCAGTGACAACTTCGGAAGAAAGAAAGTACTTATTGTTCTCTCACTTGCGTGTGCAGCAACTGCGCTCCCGATACCTCTCGTTTCTAATGTGATTTTAATAGTACTTATTATTGTTTTCGGCTTTATTCTGTTAGGTCTTATCCCCACAACCAATGCTTTGATGGCAGATCTGGCAAAAGGAAGCTTTGGTGCATTATTCGGAGTCTATTATCTGTTTGCTTTCGGGGTTTCATCAGCTGGACCACCAGTCGCAGGACTTCTAGCCGAAAACTTTGGGTTAGGTAGCATTTTTTATTTTTCAGCGGGCATAGCAATTATCTGTTTAATGATTATACTTTTAATTCCTGCACCCAAATTAAATGAACAAATAGGGTGAGCAAATGACGCGTAAAACTCGTGATCCAAGGAAAGATCTAAAGGTTCGCGCGTTAAGAACATTTGTGATTTTAGCGGAGACTGGAAGTTTTTCAAAAACGGCTGAAAAATTAGGTATAGCACAAGGAACTGTTTCTAATCATATTACTTCGCTTGAAGATTATTTTGATGCGGAGTTGTTTCACAAGAGTGAACGAGCACGTGAAGGAGAAAATCTTACTCGCGTTGGTATAGCAATTATAAATCCTGCAAAGGAAATTGTTGCCATATTAAATCAGACTGAAGATGAAGTAAATAGAATAAAAGGTGCAGTAACTGGAACATTACGTATTGCAACTAGCACAATTCCGGGTGAGCACATATTACCCTCATTCATTGCAAAATTTAAAGCCAAAAATCCGACTGTGGAATTTGAGGTGGATTTAAGTGACAGTGGAAAAAGTTTGGAGAAGTTAATTGCAAAAGAAATAGATCTTGCCGCAGTTGGAAGTTTAGTTGGATATGAATCAGAAGTAGAAACATTTCCGATAGCAGAAGAGCAACTCGTACTAATTGTTCCTCTAGAACACGAATTGGCATCTTCAGAATCAGTGGATCCATATATGCTTGTAGATTATCAGTTAATTACCAGAGAAAAAACGTCTGGGACTCGTAAAGAAACTGAAAGGATATTAAAGTCTTTAGAAATTTCCCTTGAAAAATTTAAAAGTATATTAGAACTTGGAAGTACAGAGTCGGTAATTACGGCAGTTAGCGAAAACTATGGGATTGCAATAATTTCTTCAATAGCTGCTAAAAAAGCAGAAAACTATGTTAAGATAATCTCGCTCAAAGGAGTTGAAAATAGAAGGAAACTTTTCATGGTTCGTAGAACGCGCGAATCGTATCCTGCGCTCGTTGAAACTTTCTGGGATTTTACAAAAAATCTTGTTACTGAAGATGAGTAACTACACAGAGGAAAGCAATTGATTGAAGCAGAAATACCAGGTTTAGGAAAAATTACAATTAAGAACATTGTATTTGACCTTAACGGCACATTAGCAATGACAGGGAAAATTAGCGGTGATGTTAAAACAAAAATGAAGATGCTGGCAAATGCAGTTAGAGTGATCATTGCAAGTGCAGACACTCGGGGTAACCTTGCAGATATAGGGAAAGAATTAGGAGTAGAGACACATCGCCTAAAATTAGATAAATCAGAAGATGAAGAAAAACGACTATTGATCGAGGAGTTAGGAGCAGAAAATACAGCAGCTGTTGGTAACGGCATAAATGATAGTCAAATGCTTAAAGAAGCAAAAATTGGTGTTGCGGTTATGGGCTCTGAAGGAGCGGCTGTTGAGACTATTAATAGCGCAAATATCGTGGTTACCGATCCAATTCATGCCTTAAACTTATTTCTTCATCCAATTATACTTAAATCAACTCTCCGTAAGTAAAAAAATAAAACAATTCAGTGAATTACTGACAAAACAACTTTATCCTTTTTTGATGAGAATTTTATAAATACCATTCTCATCAGGCTCGATTACCTCAATAACTTCATGACCATGCTTCTCAGCATAGTCAGAAATGTTTTTTTTCGCTGGGAAAAAGTCCCCAATGACTTCAAGTAATTGGCCTGACTCGATTTTTTTTAATCCACGTCGAGTAAGAAGTACTGGCACTGGACAAGCCTGACCAGTTGTATCTACTTTTGACTCTACTTCGGACATTTCATCACCCTAGAACATTAAAACTTTATCAGATTCAGCGACCCATTCAACAAAATCATGCATACCTACAACTTCAGCACCATCTATCAAATCGCTGTTACTAATGCCACGTGCATTTATACAGACACCACAAATACGGAGTTTACCTCCTTCTTCAACAAAGTTTTCTAATAATTCAAAATGGTTTGGATATTGCTTAGGTGCTTGGTCTTTCAATCCAACAAATACGCCATCTTGTACCAAAAACAGGTTTACATCGTGTTCATCAATAAGAGACGTAAGTGCAAATCGTAATGCAGTATATGCTTTTTCCCTGCCGTAAGGAGACTCAGAAATTACCACAGTGAAATTTGACATTTTATAATAATCTCTCCATATCATTATTTTTATATTTCAAATGAACTTCAGATTATCCTAAACTAGAGAGAATATAAGATTTTTGATAAAACCAATTAAAAATCTAATATCTATTATAGAGAAGAAAGGTATTGTTGTGGTGTCAAATATAAAAGAATATGAGGAATTCTCAAAAATAAGATGATGTAATTAGACTTTATAACCGTTAAATGTATTTTAAATGCTTTAGGAGATATATGGCTGGTCACGTGACCGATCACGCATTTTTTCCATGTCCAGTTGGTTTTTTGCCTCTCTAAATACCGGTTCAATCTCTTTGATTAATTCATCAAGAAAAGGAGTAAGCGATTTTGTTTCGGTAGAAATGTTTAAAATTTGATTTAAGACTTCAATTATCGCCCTTGCTGCTCGTGGATCTGATTGCAAGACCGGTGCTGTTTCCCCTAGGCAGCAAACTCCAACCATGTCGTAAGCAGCAGCCATTGCAGGAATAATACCATTTGCTCCGGTAACAGTCCCATTTTTGAAAAGTTCGGCTTTATCTGCTTTAATAAACGAATCAAGTGTTTCTTGAGAAGTGGATGAAATGAATACATGTGGGGTTTCTGGCAATTTATCACGTACGAAAGCAGCGGTCGCTATGACTAATTCTGCTTTGAATTCTAAACATTTTTTCGCTAAATAATCTGCAAACTCATAAACACCAATTGAAGTTGTTGGTTGATAATCACCTGTGATAAAGAATAAATCTTTAGTGCCACCATTTTCAAGTCTACTATGGTAAATAGTTGTTCGTGGAACATATAGAAGTCCATCTGACTCCACAAGCACGTGCGGTGGAAAGTCACTACAAAACAATTCTGCTATCTTTGTTGCGTTCAATGCCTCAATTAAAGAGGATATACATAATTTTCCCACGCTCGCAATTCCAGGCATGCCTATCAAAACAATTGATTTATCAATATCAGAAGGGATCGACTTCAGCATCTTTAAAGTGAATTCTGTCATTTTCAAACATCCTTATCTTTCATCTTTTTATTTATTTAACAAAGAAATGATTTGGATAATAAATCTCTGTTACTCCTATGTTTCAACTAGGAAAAATGTACAGTAATTAAAATATCTTTCTTTTAATACTATAATAAAAAACTACAAAGTTAGTCATCATTTTGAGAAATGTACTTTAAGAAAATAATGATTCTATTTTAGGTACAAAGGAATTATCAGTTACCTGCCCTTTCACCTTTCCTTTTTTAATATAGGCTTCTACGACCTTCTTAAGGGTATTTAGTTCGATATCTAACTCTGAACTTAACTTTGTTAAATCTATCTCATCATTAGCACTAACAAGGGTCTCTAAGAGCTTTTCACGCTTTTTATATGTGCCACCTTCGGTTTGGTCCGTTTTTATGGTGCGGAGAGCACCCCTTACATTTTTCCCACAATTCGGACATGTAAGCGAACCCATCACGGTAATAGTGATATTCCCAGCTCTATCTGGCATGGGGCTGTACATTTGCCACGTCTTATTAGGTTTTACGCCTTCAAATGAGGTATTACCGCATTTCTTACATTTCAATTTTTTAGCCATTTTGAAGACACCTTTAAAGGGAAAATTTCTTAAAGCCTCACTATTAGAGATGTTCGCAATAACTCTTAAAAGTTTACTGGACCAATCAAAAGAAGTAGCATTGGTCAATGAATTACCCTAATGGAAAGGGAATATTTCGGTGAGAAAATATGTTGCTCATGCAGGAAGAAGGACCACCAGAAATAAATATACCAACTTTTCTTGAATTTCTTGGATGGCTTAAAGGCGGATATGGAATAATTGCAGGGATTTTATTAGTTATTGGTGGTTTATTAGTTGTAAATTTAATTATCTATATAGAGACCACTCGTGATATAACTTTTAAAGGTCTCGGAATTCGACTTCTAGCGACCTCGCTTACAATTGGTTTCGGTCTTCATTTTGCGCTGACAACATGGGGCTCATTCATCATTTAATGAATCATATAGGGCTCATTCATCATTCAACGCGGTTGCGGATATTTTTTTCAGAATCTTTAAATTAGACAATTCTAAGCATTTATTTAGCCTCAAGTACCGAAAAATCAAATAAACGAGTATTTCGTTAGTTTCTTAGAAATACATTGTTAAGGTATTACTATGGGAGGATATCTAAGTCATTAGGATTAAATTTGCCTTCTTGCGCAAAAATCTTGATGCTAGGGGATTTGAATAATACACAATCGCAGGATTTATGAATAATGATTGAATAAGATTCGTAGCTACTAATCGTTGTTCAATTAAGAAGAAGAATATGCAATATTTTTGCTCTTACGTGTAGTTTAATATAAGAGGTTCACTTTCATGAAATATGGTGTCTGGATTATCTTGGATACAGGTCAGTGCTTAGTACACAAAGACTTCAGTGAACATTCGGAAATTGATGAAGACCTAATTTCAGGCTTTCAATCCGCAATTCTAACATATGCTGATTTGAAAATTAAGTCTATCGTCGCTGAAGATATCCGTTTTGTGTATGAATCCACATTTAATCCTAGACTTATTTTTGTCATTGCAGCAGATATTAATGTAGATTTGAAAAAGTTAGAAGGATTCATAGATCTTGTTAAACGCGAATTTTTGGCAGATTATCGTTATAGAATAAATACATGGGCTGGAGATGTGAAGATTTTCAAACCTTTCGATGAGAAACTCGATAAGCTAATAAGAGAATGGCTCATCAAAACGGTAACTATAGAGACAGTATTAGAAAGGACGAAAGCAACTTTTAAAGTTATGATACCATCATCAAGAGAAAATAAAGAGATAAGCGAACGTTTTGGAAATGAAGGAATTGATGTAATTGCCTTAATTGATGGTGTAAAGCCTCTAAAGGAGATTGCAGAGAGTTTAAGAATTGATCAAGAAAAGATTAGACAGATTGCAGAGTATGCTATAGCTGGTGGATTTGCTTTAGAACAAGTATCACCTAAACATGTAAAACCATGGGAAGAATTGATTGACGAAGAATACCCCTTTCGTGCAGATTTTGAAAGAGATGTAGAGAGAGACATGGAAGAAGATTTAGAAATAAAGAAAAAACTGGAAGAAGAGCTTAAGGGAAGAGTTGAGACGCTAAAAACTCAAAAGAAATTATTGGACAAAGAGGGTGAGTTAGATAAATTAACAATAACTGCTTTAACTGAAATCACAAAAGAGTTTGAAGATAAATTTGGCTCTTTGGAATCCAAAGTACAAAGATTGCCAGAGCGCATTGCCGAACAAAGTGCTTTAAAATATAACTGTCCAGTTAGTATAGCTAAGATCGCATACCAAATCGATTTAGACGGCGTTTTAGATGCACAAATGGCATGCGAAGAAATAATGGAGGAATTTAAAAGGAGAAATGTTGTTGGAGCGCCTGTCCCTTCGATATATTCACATGAATTCACTTTTGCGCTTTCTGAAGGGCAATGGATTGAATACTTGCGCAAAACATTCGCTAAAGAGTTAGAACAAGATATTCGAGATCTTGCAAACCTTGAGCGATCTGTATTAGATGGAAACGAAAAATCTGTAGAAAAAATGATTCAACTTCTAGAAGAACGAATAAAGATTATTAAAGAGATCATATATCCTGTAATGAATAAATGGCTTAATGATCATATTCACACAAAACCGATAGAGGCTGCAACAGTTATTTCTTCAGCATTGAAGAGATTATCTCGTTCTGAAACTTATTTTCTGCTTAGAAATGGAAAAACAAAACTATTTAGTACATTAAACAAAGTACTACCAATCTTGGAATCCAATAAAGATGATTCGCTAGAAGTAGAATACGCATTCCAAGATTATTCAATTGTTTCTGATGAACTTGAAAAGCCACTTGATTTTATCTCAAAAAGAAGTTTGTGTGAGATAATTTTAGAAGTTGCTCCGAGACCAAAAATTGAGATGTCAACCGAACAACGTTCATTTCTAGTAATGCACACACCATATAATAATGGGTTAATAGGGCCTGAATTAACAGATCCAGTTGATTTCTTAGAGCGAGATATTAAACTAGTACGCTGGAGAGAAAAAGAGGACCTGGATAATACACTTCGAACCGCAATAACAAAGGTATATAAAGCAATCAGATATCAAGGCCTTTCCCAACTTCATGCCGGTGCCTTAGTAATTTCAAAACTAAATATAAGATTCGATTTGCCCATAATTTCGACTTATAAAGCGTGTATTGATCTAAAAAATTATTTGGAAAACTTAGAAGACAGCGATGATCTTGATAAGAATATAATTGATCACATATACAATTACGTAAAGGTTGAGATACTATAGAACACTTTTAGATTTAAAGATTCAATAAATCACAAATCGCAATTCCCTATTTGACTTTTTTTATTTATAACATATTTTCAAAACTTCTAAAAAGAGAAGAGAAGTATTGGCGAACACATCAAATATTATCCGGAAATGAATGGGATTTGTATAGTTCAGTGTACCCACATACTTCACAAGTATAAGCCAAAAATTCGTTAGATGTTTGAGTTTCTTTCTTTAGAAAATAAAGTGTTTCACATACCTGTTGTGAGTTACATTTTGGACAAATCATCCTTTTTGTATTAATTGGGGAGTTTTGTATATGCCTATTCCTTTGTGAATAATGAACGCAGTACACATATGCTTCAGCATTGCTGCAAATATTCTTTGCATCTTCATCATGAATATACTGTGAGTTTAGCGCTCTACAAACATAGCCTTGTCCGTGATTATAAAGCAAAGGGCAAATAGATCGAGCCATTTTGATGCACTTGACCCCAATTTTTTCTCTATGAAAAAACTAACTGAATTAGTATTTAACATTATCGGCGGGAAGTCCCCTTCTGACAGGTGGGGGATGAAAGCCGCTAGCTTTATATAGTTTTTTGAACAGAAGAGTTACGATGAATATCGGGAGGAATGCAGGGATACAAGACTCCCGGTAGGATGACAGAAGAGGCGACCCTGTGAGCCAGGCTTCGTACAGTTGCTAACCAACGCGATTAGCCGCGAAGGTAACAGTAGAATAGCATTTGACGAATCCCTATGGTGTGATACTGGAATTGATGGTTCCTATCACAGAATGCCAGGTGGACGGACCATCCTCAAAAGGGATGATCTGCGACATACAGCCGAACGTAAAACGAGAGTTCCCCTCAAGGTTGGGAGGACTCGCAGGAAGCTTCATCCGTCAGGGTGGAGTAGTTCACATGTTGATTACACCTCAAATAATCAATCAATTATTGAGGATGGGGCGTTTTAATCCAGTTTCTACTGGAATTCATCAAATATATAACAGTGCTTAACATGAACGGTCCTAAAATCGTTTTTTATTCTAGGAAATGAGTAATAAGAAAAAATTTTACTTCTGATCGTTTTCTTTTTCCAGCAGAAATGGAGATCTTGGCAGAATTCGAAGCGGGATATCCTGAAACCTACCGTCAGGAAGATATCTTCGAATTGTAAGGGGTAATAAATTACTTAATAACTCGTGTTCTGCAATAATAATCGGATCGATAGCTTCTTCAGAGTCTACAAGGATGGGTGCACCCATGGAAAGTTGTAACGCACGCGCACCAATTATTCTACTCTTTTCATATTTCGTAAGATGGCCTGGACCAACTATAATTTCCTCTGGGGACGCTGGAATTGTTATTCGAAGCTTCTTACGTTGTTCTGTCACAATAGTCACCGAAGGAAATACAAAATTAAAAATGGGATGAAAAAATCTCAAGGCTACAATAAGTAGCCAATATAAAAAACTATCGTTCAGTGCGGACTAAAACAAAAATTTAGCAGTTTAGCATATTTATGTATTAAATCAAATCTGTATTAACTTGTTCTTCAAATTGAGGATTTGTTTGTCCCTAGGATATTATACGTTTGAAGATAGAATATAACAACAGTTTTTTTGTTACTTGTATTTCTTTATTAAGAAAACTCGTATGTAAAAAATTGCACAATTCAAAACTCATTTTAAATTTCTTACAAATTACACAATTGGAATAAATGTGTTCAGTGCATTTTTTAAGCGGTGCTGTTAGTCTATGAGGAAAATAATAAAGGTGATTGTTGATGAATGAAGTCTATAAGCCAGAGAAATGGAATGGATTCTTTAAACCTTATAAAATCCTTTGTGAGTTATTTTTGAAGGAAAAGGCAGTGAGTATTATCGATAACGTCTTGATGGGGCACCATGAGGCTTTCAGTCAAAACTTTGAGACAGCAAATCGGATTTATATAGGAATAACAAAACGCGGAAGAATCCCCTATTATTGGTAGTTTCTACAAGAGTCCTCTTTTTTTCATAGTAAATCATTATGTGCTTTAATACCCAAGATATGCAAATTTCCTACATTTACCCTGTTAAGGTATTTCTTAGCAATTTGATAACATTCTGATGCCTGTGCCTTAGAGGTTGGGGGTAAATCTGTCATTCTAAAGCTAGGATAAAAAGCTAATAGAGAATATGGAATCTCGGGATTTATGTCTGATATGAATCGTGCGATTTGCTCTACTTCTTCTACAGTAACATACCCCGGCACAAGTAGAGTCGAGGCCATGAGGATAGGTAAGCGTGGACGCTCATTATAAAACTCTTTTGCTATAATTTCGAAATTTTCAAAGGCTTTCGTATTATCGATTCCAGAGAGGGCTAAACTTAGAGAGGGAGTGGCTGCTTTCAAATCGAATTTTATGTTTCCGCCAGTTTCAAGAGAATAGTGTGCTGCTTTTCTTACAAGGGATGAATTACCGCATCCATTCCATTCCCAGCAAATCCGTAATATCTTTTTCTTTAATTCTAAAGCATGTTTAGATGCCTTAAGTGCAAACGGTAATTGTGGTTCAGGAGAACCTCCAAAAAAACACATACAACTAATTCGTTCGTTTTTTCGGACGGTTGTTACAAACTCTTCTACATTAATCAGGTGCTTTGGAAATTCCTTATGAGATGCATTCTGGCAGAATAAACAATTGAAATTACATCCATAAAAAAATACTGCCAAATTAGAATAACCTTGTTCAGATCCTTCTCGATATGCATATTCGGGATATCCTTGACCCGTACCTGCTGGGCAAAACCATGCCGCACAACAATTTGATATATGTGGATCTAAGTAATATGATAGCATTCCTTGTTTAGTCCCAGCACCTACAAACTGTCCATTTTCATTTTTCCTTAAGCCGCAATAACCAATATCGCCTTCTCCAAGAGAACATTGATTGGAACAAAAATTGCATTGAATTCCATTAGGAGATTTAGGAGGTTCAGCAGGTAAACCATAAGGTAATCTTGCTTTTTTATGTGCCTTTTTTATATAAGGAAGCGAAGATGACGGATTCTCTCTTATGCAATCACCACAAATAACTAAGAAATCGGATATTTCAACGTTTTTTGAACCACATAGTTGACACGTAACCTCTTTTGGTTGGTAAAAACGAAATATCATCCTTCAACTCTCCAATGTAGGATTTTAATTATGTAGTTTAGATGAAATTTCAATCTTTAGATTAATAAATAACTTCCAATAAAGTCTTGATCATGGAGCCAATTAGATCATATGAGAAATTTGCTGAAGTATATGACCTTGTTACACCTGAAGAATTCTATTTTGATTATTACAATTTTATTAAAAAAATCCTCAAAAGCTTGAATTTTAATCCCCAAAATATTTTGGATGTCGCTTGTGGAACGGGTAGATTAGCAAAAATTTTTCTCGATAAAGACTATGATGTCAAGGGATTAGACATATCCGAAAGTATGTTAGAAATTGCAAGAAAGAGAGGGCTGAAGGTTTATCAATCTAATATGGTTGATTTTAATGTTGGAGAGAAATACGATTTAATAATTTCTACTTATGATTCGTTAAACTATGTTCTACATGAATCAAGCCTTAAGAAATGTTTCAATTCGATTAAAAAACATCTTAACCAAAAGGGTATTTTTATTTGCGACATGAATTCCGATTACAAGATAAATAAAGTGTTACCAGAATACAAGGTTGATTATTACGACTTTAGTGAAGCTAATGCAGAATTAATTTGGCTAAACTCACACGAACCTAATCTCTGGATCGGAGAGCTGCTTTTATTTAAAAAAGCAGAAGACGGAAAATATGAACGGTTTTCCGAGAAGTACATTGAAAGGGCATACGAACTAAAAACGATTAAAAAATTGCTAAAAGAAGCAGAATTCGAGATCTTGCAAACCTACTCCGATTTTGAATTTAACAAAATAAAAAAAGACTCAAAACGTTGGTTTTTCGTAAACAAGATAAAAACTGATTAACGAATTATTTATTAATCCGAGTGTGAACTCGTCCTAAGTTCATTCTGTTATAAGAGATGATGAAAGTATGCCAATCAAAGTTGCTATTGTAGGCGTTGGAAATTTTTGTTCTGCATTCGTTCAGGGTTTATACTACTATAAGGATGCAAAAGAGGGTGAAGGGGCTCTTGGGGTCCTTAACATCACCCTAGGAAAATACCACATAACTGACATTGAAATAGTAGCTGCCTTTGATATTGATACACGAAAAGTAGGAAAAGATTTAAGCGTAGCAATTTTTGCAGAGCCAAACAATGTCCCAAAGTTTGCAGAAATCCCCGAATTACATGTTATTGTCCATAAGTGTGACCCATTGGGATCAACAGAAAGTGCTCTGGTAGAAATGATACAAGTAGACAATTCTGAATCTGTAGATGTCAAGGAGGTCATAAGATCCAGCGGTGCAGAAATAATAATCAACTTACTTCCAAGTGTAGCTGAAAAAGCATCGAAATGGTGGGCACAAACTGCAATTGAAACAAAATGTGCTTTTATCAATCCAACTCCTATTTTGATAGCTTCAGATCCATACTGGAGCGAAGAGTTTTACTCATCAGGATGTATTGTCGCTGGTGATGACCTAATGAATCAAATTGGGTCGACTGTTTTACATAAGGCCCTCATTAATCTGTTTGTTCAAAGAGGAGTACATATTGATGAGAGTTATCAGCTTGATATAGGTGGCGGGTCAGAATCTCTCGCGGCTATCGATGAAAAAGGTTACTCCAAAAAAAGATCAGTAAAAACTGAATCAGTGAGTAGTTCAGTACCTTATGATGTGCCCTTAGTTGCAGGCTCGACTGATTTCGTAGACTTCATGAAAGATATTCGTGCAAGTTACTTCTGGGTCAAAGGAAAATGTTTTGCAGGACAACCTGTAACCTTAGATATAAGATTGACTCTTCCCGATGCAAGTGCTGGTGTGAGTGTACTATTAGACATCATCAGAGGAGTAAAGATTGCTCTTGACAGAAATATGACAGGGGCTCTAGTAGAGGTTTCAGCATATGGATTTAAACATCCACCAATGCAAATGAGTATCACGAGCGCTCGTCAAAGATTTTTAAATTTCGTATCAGAACAAGAGACAGAGAGATCATAAACTAGCGAGAAAAGCATGTTTAAAAGAAATACGGGAAGGCATCCGCGCCAAAAAACTGTCGCCTCATGTATTCTTCTTCAGAAATCGCAGCAATGATTTCGTCAGACTCATTGAGAGGAATACGGATACTAGAAACTAACAGATAATTTTTCATTAAAACGTCCTTGAAATCTGTTACTAGACCTGGAGTTGCTGCTGATTCATCATAAGTCAATGAAAGTCCGATGCCCAGCTTTCCTGTAATAGTCTGACCTCTCGAAATCTTATATTTCTTGCGGCTACGTATATCCGAAACATTCTTAGCCTTTCCAAAGCGAACGGACACTACCATTTTACCACTTCTTCGCAAGCGTTCAAATTCAGGATTGGAATAAGCAACTTCTAAGCGAGGGCGTTTTATTTCTACTTCAGTTTTTGCATTTTTCAAATCTGTCTGAAGTTTTGCGCCTAGAATTTCTCTGTGTATCTCAGTCCGATTAAGCATTTCAATCACTCTTTCTCTAGCAGGAAGTTCTATGACAGAACCATTCCTTTCATGTAAGAAAGTGGCATTTATGCCATCCAAAACTGCTCGTTCTCGATTTACAGCATGGGTGCGATCTTCAATGATATTTTCACCATTTTCTAAAAGACATAGGGCTTCGATGGCAAGCCCACTCACAATTCTCGTTAAGTCTACTAACCTTTTCGGATCTCTTTGATTGTCAAAAATTCGTGTTTCAATACGATTTCGAGTAAAACTATCTTCCTTATCGTCTGAAATGTTTGTAGAGGGACCGCGCGGTGTAATGTCCCGTAATCTATGACCTATTTTGTTTGCGATTATGGTTGGCTCTTTTTCGAGTGCACCTATTTTTAACGAGTAGCGGGGGGTACCATAGTAGTGATCTTGAACTAAAGCAGGCTGATGGTGAGGGATCTGTAACTTTCCAAAAGGATTTGGCTTCAGAACAGTTGAGTTAAGAACACGATTACTAACTGCTCCTGTCTCTCCTTGAATGATTGGCGTATTTGCAGACAAAGCTATGAGCTCTGGAAGATGATTCCAAAGATGGTTGTATACCGCTAATATCTCTTTAGGATTCATCGCCTCATGAACGCTTCGTTTTGCAGATATGTTAATATGAGTTCCACACATTGGATGCGGATTGCTCTCAAGAGGGTGTAAACTTTGAACAAATAATTTATAACCTAAACTTTTTGCGGAATCTAAAAGAAGCGACCTTCCTTCGGTGATTGCTGAAGGAATTTCTGAAAGTAGAATCGGTAAACTCACATGCTCAATTTGTGCTAGGTTGGGTTCTGGGTCCAGAGACCTAATTTTCAGCATTATACGTTCCAACCTCTCAGCATCTCGGTTCAATAGGCTCGCAGCAGTTTCCATCAGTTGGTCTGCAGCAGCCACAAGTGTTCCATCCTTTGAAATGATTAATATTTCCTCTTCAAGTCCGATAGCAACTTCATACTCGCGACAAATGCTTTCAATGACGCTCAAATTGATCCCTCTGACAGATATCTTTCGTCTAGTGAGGTAGAATCCTGATGATTTGCAGTGATCCTTATAGCTAGACAATTACTAAGTAATTATAAAATATTTTTTTATAAAGTCATGACTTGAAAGTAATCAAGAAGTTTTGCATTCTGTCATCACAGTCATAAGGGAATTCTATGAGATCATCGAAGTCTGTAGAGAAAAATATATTGACTTTAAAAGGATTTATTGAACGTCCGGGAGACATACCAGTCTTATTGACGGCGCCTCATGCTATGGGTCCACGTGCTGATCTCTTGACAGGCGAAATAGCATATAGAGTTGCAATCGAAGTTGGAGCGTATGCTTTGATTGCGACTGTCTCACGTGAAGATAAAGATTACAACAGGGCTAAGTGGAGAGACACACCCTTTCGCAAAAGGATTCAAGAAATAATTTCTGATCTCCTTAGAACTCACTCAGAAGTGCTTCTCTTAGACATTCATGGTATGGAAAAACCAATTGCATCATTCGAAGAAATTACTGTTTTATTTGGTACGTCTGGCGGAGTTACAATTAACGTTGACTATATTGAAATGCTCCGTGAAGAACTCGAAGCAAGAGATATTCAGGGTGAATATGCATTTATAGAGGGCCCTCAGTATATGGGCGGTGATATCGTATCGTATCACGGAAAGATCTCAAGAGGAGTGCATGCTGTACAACTCGAAATCGCAGCTAAAAATAGAAAATTAGGAGAAATGGATCTTATTGATGCTATTGTAAATTTTATCAGAAGATGGGATTTAACAAAGTTATACAAACATGAATTAAAAAAGACTGCGATGAGGAGATTGCTAAAAGATGCTGGTGCAAAAAGAATTGGCCACGATGCACCAGATGTTCTCCGAGATATTTTAGAAAGTATAATCATTCAAACTGTCGTAAGGGCAGCCAATATTGCAAGTAAGTCTCAAAGGAAGACGATAGAAGGAAAAGATATTAGAAAAGGTGCCTCAGTGCTTTTAAAGAAAAAACGTTAGCAAATCTTCTGATCAGAAAAAATAATTTTAAAATAACCAGGAGAGGAGAAAAAATGCCCGTAGTGACCAAAAGAATCAGGTTTCAAACAAAAGGTGAAGTAGATATATTGGATATTACAAAACAGGTAAACAAAGTGATTCAAGAAACCAAGTTAAAAGATGGAATTGCCACAGTTTTCTGTCCTGGGGCGACAGGAGCTATCACAACCATTGAGTACGAACCTGGTTTACTTGAAGATTTGCCGAATACACTTGAGAAGTTCGCGCCTAAGAACGCATATTATGCTCACCACGAGCGTTGGAAAGACGGGAATGGACATTCTCATGTTAGAGCATCTATTTTAGGACCAAGTCTTACAGTACCTTTTAATGAAAAGAGACTGATACTGGGAACTTGGCAACAGATTGTTTTTCTTGAACTTGATGTAAAGCCCCGCTCAAGAGAAATAATAGTTCAAATCATTGGGGAATAGTCAATTACATTTCAACTCACATTTTCTTTTTCTTATTGCTTGTATCAAGACAAGATTTTGAAAAATCTATCATACCCATGTGTTACGCATTCTTAAATCAAATAGTGATGTTCTGAAATAGATTACAAAACTGAGGTATCCTGTTGCCTAGATTTAAATTAGTCGTGACTGGTCCCATAGCTTGCGGCAAATCTACTTTTATTAAAAAACTTAGTGGAAAACGAGCACTTAGCATAAATAATGATGAAGGTAGAACAGTCGCTTTAGATTTTGGACGTTGCAGTCTTTCGGGGATAGAAATCTTTGTTTTTGGTACGCCAGGTCATGAACACTTCGAATTTATGAGAGAAATCTTAGTTCAAGGAGCAGATGGCTTACTTGTTCTTTTCGACAGCACAAGACCTCAAACATTTAAAACTGCAATGCAGATGCTCCAACGATTGTTGAAGAATCTCCCAGATAACGTCCCTTTTGTTCTAGTTGCAAATAAACAGGATTTACCTAATGCCTTAGATGCGGACTATTTCACTCTAGCTGTTGGAGATTCCTTTTCTATTGTGGGTACAAGTGCAAAAACAGGAGAGGGTATTGGGAAAGCTGTCGCATCTCTTTTGCGTAAAACATTGGAATGTATTCCAGCAATTTGAAAAAGTTCTTAAACTAGTCAAGTTCAACTTCTTTTCTATCTTCAGATATGTGTGCTTTTAATTTGTTCTCGGCAATTAGTTTTTTCACTTTTTTACGAATTTGCTTCTCATCCCTTCCCATTTGGTCAGCTAGTGTCTTAAAAGAAATTTTGCCTCTGCTTGTTATAATTGCAATTAATGTTTTCTTTGAAACTCGTCGTGGAACGTAATAAACCGCCAAAATTATCGAAAAAATTGTAATACCAAAGACTAAGAATCCAATCCAACGTGGAAACGCGACCCAGAAGTTTATTGGACTTAATTCTGACCCTTCTATAGTACAATCTACCAAGAGACCTTCATATAGACCCCAATCATAGACCCGAACGGCAATTACATTTTTACCTTCACGTAAAAGCGAAGTCACATCGTAGATCTCAGCGGTTTGCCAGTGAAATTCTGGGGCGTTCCCAAAATAATGTGAATCAGATCCAACAAATTCACCATTGACATAAAGCCAGTAATCATCATCAGCTGTGATTCTTAGAAGTGCTAAAGTTGGATTTTTTGTAAGGTAAAAACTTTTTCTAAAGTATACAAAAACATCATCGCCACCAGCACTTGCGGACCAGATCCATTGGGCTCTCGTGTTTTCCATATTTTGAATATCTGAGGGAGTAAACTTGTGTTTATGTGGAGCATCAACATCCCACCATAAATTATCATCATAATTTACTTCAGTCCAATCATTAGAGTTGGGAGGAATTGCAGAATAGGCTTTCCAACTCCAATCTGTAGTAACTGATACATTTTTGGCAAAAACAGGTTGAATAGCTGCCAAACTATATAGGATAATAACAAGGGCGATGATCAATGACCCCCATATCCTTTTCTTCATAATCTTTCCTCTGTCCAGTACTCAGATACATCTCTAACGTTCGGTTTTATACCATTCTTGTTTGCCTTGTATAAGAGAGATAATAGTTCCGATTGTTATTATAGCATAGACCGGAACCATAAACGGGAAAGCAAGTCCTACAAATGCTGTTTTCCATTTATCAAGGCCATAAACGTACAACCAACTGCAACAAAGCGGTACTGCTAGGAGTACACACCAAATAAAGTAATTAAGGGGATATACCCATAGACCCAAGCCTGGCCATGAAAACAATTTTTCAAAGGTTAATAAAAATATCACTAATAGAAATGCGGGATAAAATATGATTGGAAATAGCATATAAGTAGCATATGCTAATTTTCTGGTTCTTGAAATGCCAACTTGAGAAAAAAGCGTTTTGAAATGCGTTTTAGCTACTTGAATTGCCCCAGTTGCCCATCTAATTCTTTGTTTTATAAAGGCTTTCAGACTTTTCGGTTTATCTTCTGGAACAAAGATATTTGTATATTTAATTTTATTATCGCCTAATATTAGTCGTGTAGAGAGTTCTAAATCCTCTGAAAGGTAATCTTTCCAGCCAAAATCTAGAATTATATCCGCCTTGAACAAGGCAGACCGTCCAATAAAGTCAGCACCCTCTAAATGACTCCAGAGATAACGTAAAAAACAGCCCCAACTTTCATCAATAGATGCAAATGTCTCTACAAAGCGGTTGGAACTCGTAGGTACGGGGATAGCTTGTACTCCAATCAAATCATCATCAAGTTCTGCAAGCATTCGATCTACAAAATCAATGGGAGGTAAACAATCTGCATCCAGAAAAAGGATATAATTGCCTTCAATGTGTTTCATGGCATCTCTCAGCGCAGATGCTTTTCCTCCTCGTTCCTTTCGTATTAAAAGTACATCCAATTGTTCGCGAAAACTTTCTGCAATTTCATGTGTTTTATCGCTTCCGATGTCACAAATATAAATGATTTTACAACGAGCGTTATTATATTCTTTAAGTCGACGTGAGGATAAAATACTTCTTTCAATCAAACGTTCTTCATTATAAGCTGTCACAACAATTGAAACATCGAATTTTTGAGAAGTTGAATCTAAAGAGGGACACACATCTTAAGCCTCAATTTGCATAAGACAACAAATATCTTAATCTTTTATATCTAATTCTCGAAACTTAAAAAATGGCATCAGTTCAAACGTTTTGATATAGTCTCAGGCACTAGAACCTTTATGTTTCGGTGTTTTTAATTTGAAAACATAGTCTGCTGTATTTTGGAGTGCTATGCTAAAACCAGGATCGAATCCAATAGCGACTGTCTCTAACCCTTGTTCCTTAGCTTTGCGAAGCATGATTGCTGCGCGTGCATGTCGTGATGCGATAATGAGTGTTTTAACATTTGATTCATGTAATATGATCATTGTCTCCATTGCCATTGCTACATGGATATCTCCAAGGGCCACCACAGGATTAAATCCGCTGTTTGAAATTGCTTGCAATAACTTCTCTGGGGCGTGTCTATTAAGAAAAACCTTTGCTACTTGGATCTTACCTAATTCCCTTGCCGCATCCTCAATATATTCTAAACGGACTTGATCTCCAGCAACTCGGCGTAAGATATTTGGTCCATCGATAAGTAGCGCAATCGGCTTTCCCCCTCTCTTGAATATTTTTTTAATGATCTTCCACTTGGACGGTTGATCTTCCATTTCTAATTACCCACCATAAATACGAGCATAGTTGAATAAAATAGCTACAGATTGATAGTCTTTTTAATTAGTCTAATAAATGGCGTTAAATATTTAGATTTTTCGGAGAACTTGTCAATCGTCAACTACTACACTATTATAGTGAATCTGAGAAATATTTAGAATTATAAATGTTTTCATATCTATCAATAGAACTATTTATAGAAACCATAGAAGAGAATAACATTTCATATAAGAATTTAAGCAAACCACCTCACGTTAAAGCAATGGGGCTTTCTTGTGTCGTAACATGTAATCGGTTCGTTTCCTTTCACATTATGATAAACGACTAATTAAGCCTGATGAGAGTATCATTAAGAAACAATGTGGTGACATCTATCCCCATTTCTTTGTACAAAACATCTGGAACGCTAATATCAGCGAGATATAGTGACCCCACAACTTGTTTCACATCTGGCTTCACAAGACCCGCCTTTGGTAATGCCAAGGTCATTGTAGCTGTGGCTTGAACACATGGGTTGTAGATTTCTCCTGTTGTAGCATCCAGTCCAGAAGGAACATCCAAAGCAATTACAGGAACAGATAATGAATTGATTTTCTCAATTATTTTGGCTGCCCAACCACGAGGATTGCCAGAAAGACCATATCCGATCATTGCATCTAGAATCAGATCACCATAATCTTTGTTCAAGAATTCTATTGCTTTTTCATTGACCTTTGTCGCCAATGCAAATGAAAGTTTCTTTAAAATGTTCCATTGTATTTCGGTAACTCCTGAAAGGGCGTCTGTCTGGATTAATACTGTTATTTGAGCCCCCCAATTGTAGAGATGCCTTGCCGCAACCAATCCTCCGCCCCCATTGTTACCTTTTCCTGCAGCAATTATTATATGTTTTCCGGAGACAGATCCATCCAAAAACCTTCTTGCAAGTTCTGCTAGATTCCTTCCAGCATTTTCCATCATCTGGAGGAGTTGAATGCCATATTCGATCATTAATCGATCAACTTCACGCATTTCAGCAGTAGTAACAACAGGAATTCGGAAATCTGCTACAGAAATATAATCCACTATATTTCACCCGCTAAACTTCGAGCTAGAGCTGCAGCACCAATCCCACCTGCATCATCACCTAAAGCAGCCTTAACTACTTGTAGACGCTCCACAGAAGCCTCTAACGCATATTTTCGAACTGTTTGTTCAATAATTTCGATCAATTCTGGAAAACCCTCGATAATGCCCCCACCCAAAATCAAAACGCAAGGATTAAAAGCATTAACAATACCTACAACACCCGAACCCAAGTAATGTATTGTTTCGTTCATTAGACGCCGGGATAGAAGATCGTCATTATTGTAAGCCTGACTTACGTGAACTGCAGTAATCTTATCAATACTGCCCGCAAGTTCAATCAGCATTTTGCCTGCTTGTAGATCTGTTCTAACTGCTTCTTGTGCCCGTTCAGCGATGGCCCAACCACCTGCATATGCTTCTAGACAGCCATAATTGGGACAATGGCATTTTCTTCCATCGACAACAATTGTCCTATGCCCTAATTCTCCTGCTATACCTGTACATCCTTTTATTACCCGTCCATCACTGACGATACCTCCACCAATGCCTGTACCAACGAAAAGAATAACAAAGTTATTCACTCCTTTACCGGCTCCATGCATCCATTCTCCCCACATTGCAGCGCGAACGTCATTGGTAACCACTACTGGGATTTCCAAGGCGTTCTCAAGTTCAGATCGTATAGCTACATTACGCCAGCCAAGATTTGTGCCAAAAATGACGGTCCCTGTTGATGGATCTACCTGACCTGCTATTCCAATACCTAAGGCTTCTCCTTCTATCTCTGTATCTGTCATACAGTTCTTTACACAATTTACGATATCATTAATAACGCCCTTTGCTCCTTGTTCTAGATTCGTTGGATGTCGCTCTCTAGACAAAACAAAACCGGTTGCATCGACCAATACCGTTTCAATTTTCGTGCCTCCTAGGTCAACACCATAAGTAAAAGGTTTTTTTGAATTACGAGCTATTTTTAATACCCCCCATAACCACTTTCGTATGAGATTGTTTGAGTTCTTCATAAGCTCATGGATTGTTCTGATATGATACACCATGGCATCGTTATAATACCTTATAGTATGGAGGCTCAGGTTTTTTAAGATAACGGATTAGGTATGTGTTAAAAAACTCCTAAGGGTTGAAAAAGTTAAATGAAAAGCAAACTTTGTCTGATGGGATAACTAAAAAATGTTTTATTCTTTTGCCATGCCATAAAACAAAATTGATGGTGAAAGTAAAGAAGTCGACGATAAAAAGATTGAAACTGTAATAATAGTTTATTCAGTGTTTTCAGCGTTTTCATCGCTATCTTTCTTCTCTTCCTCTTCTTCAATTTCGACAACTAGTTCTACGGCTTTCGGTGTCGGTTTAACTCTGGTCTTACCATCTACAGTCTCCATTAGCACTAATCCCTCTGTCTCGAGCTCCATAGATAACCTTCGTACAAGGGCAGGCGGTTCACCAATAGCTAACCTAATTTCATCAAGACCAAGACCGCCCCCGCCTTTAATCTCCTCGAGCATGAACAATATTTTATACTTTGGATCGGATTCCAAACGTTTCCTAAAGAGCGCCGCTCTCTGATTTAATGCCTCAAATCTAACTTTAATTCTTTCATAATCTTTTTCATAGCCTTCGGTAAGTTCTTGGTAATGTCTACTTTCATTTCGTAGACGTTCAACCTCGTTCTGAAGATTCGAGATCAGGGTACGAGGCGCTGATAACTCGTCTTCTAATTGAACAATTTTTGAACGTTCATTGGATAATATTTCAGAGAGTTCACTGTACGAACGTTGTTGTTCTTCAATTGTATCATTTAAGGATTCTATGCGCGATTCCTTGTCTTCTATTTCAGAAGTTAGACTTTGCATTTTGTTTTCTAAATTATCAACTTTTGTAGTCAACTCTAGTATTGCCCCATCTTTTTCCCTTAATTGTTCGTTAACTTCTGCTATTCTCGCATTTCCTTGTAGGAGTATTGTTTTATACTTGGCAATTGAGGTTTCATATTGCTCTTTTAGATAACTATTTTGTTTTTTCTGTTCCTCTAATTCATCGTTTTGTTTCTCGGTTTGAGATGTCAGTTCTTGAATCTGCGTCTCTTTTTCATTGATATTTGAAGCATATTCTCGAAGATTTTCTTGAAGAGAGCCAGTTTCTCCTTCTAAACGGAAAATCTCGCCCCTCAGACGCTCAATCTCTGCGTTTAAATCGATTGCTTGGATTTCTAAGTTTCTATTCATTTCTTTATGTGATCGAGTTTCTTCTTCAAAGTCTTTGAGCTGTGATATTAAGGCTTCTATCTTTTCTGAATTTGATGCAATCTGGGTATCACTTGTGTGTAATTGAGAGTTTAGATCATTGATATGTGATTCCTTTGCAGCTAACTCATCTTTTAATTTACTTAGTTCAGTATTCGCAATATTAAGTTTTGAGGTTAGGTCGTCAATTTTTTTCTTTTGCTCTTCTTCAGCTTTCACGCGCAATAACTCTGTTTCTTTGCTGAGGTTCTCCAACTCAGACCTTAGGTTTTCTAACTCGTTATCTTTCTCTTGTAGAATACTTTGTAGACTTTCTAACTCGTCTTCTTTACCAGATAAGACCGTTTGCAGTTCCTCAACATTGCTTACATGACCCATCATTTGATTTCCGAGGTCTTCGATAGTGCCCTCATATTCTTCCTTTAATTTTTCAAGTTCTCGTGTCAATTCATCAAGTTTTTCTTGTTTCTCGTTGACTTCTTCAATTTTTGAATAATAATTCTGTTCGACATCTTCGATTTTTTTCTCTTGCTCACCAATAGTTGTTTCAAGGTCTTCTATTTTTGCAGCAGAGACCATCACACCACTTTCGATTTGTTCAGCATATTGTTTATTTTCTGCTTCTAGTTGCGTGAGTTTTTCGTCTTTTTCAGTCAATTCTTTTATTACTTCTTCATTTTTCGAACGTTCTACTCTAATTAATTCATTTAACTCTTCAATTTCTGCCTCTCTATCTGCTAATGTGTTTTGTAATCCTTCAGCCTTACTCGTCATCTCTTGAGCCATCAATGCTTGTGATTCAAAAGATTCGATCTTTTGGATGATTTCATTAATGTCAGATTCTCCTAATTCTCCACCCACTACTCTCACTATGTCTTCGATTACAGATCTAATCCTTCTACTTGCATCAACTGAAATAGAAGTGTATGTTTTCTTGAAATAATCTGACATTGATTCATTAATTTCTCTAACGATTTGATTAACGTCTGACACTTCATAATTTCTTTTCGTGACAGACACTGAATTAAGACGTAATTCCTCAAGCATGTTATACAATTCAGTTTCCAAAGAACCTTTTTGCTCCTGTAAATGACCTAGGAATTTGACGACACTTGCCTTGATTATATTCTTGGATTCCGACACTCAGACACCCCTAATTTTCTTTTTTTGAACGTGTGAATGATCACAAAGGTTGACAACATAATCTATATACATAATTTGTAATAGCATTAATACATATTTTGTAGTGTCATTCTCACTATTTATCGTATACTTCCGCTTTTTTAGATTTTATAAGCACACCAAAATTGATTACGATAAAAAGAATATAACTTATATCAATAGAAAATACTCTAAGGCCTCCATACTCACGGGAAATGATTGGGATTGATCGTTATCCAAAAATTAACAGTTAAGATTCCTCCTTTGCTTATTTGCCTATAACTAACTTTTAAAATATGAAGAATCAGTAAAAAATACAAAGTCTATATTAAAAATATAGAAGCTATGCGTAAAATACAAAAGGTATAAAGAGCGAAATAATCAAAAACACAAACTGTAATGGGGATAGGTTTTTGAAAAAAGAAACTGTGACCTCTAACGTTTATTTTGATGCGTTGAAAACCTCAATGACAGCTATTAACGCAGCTCTATATGTTGTCTTTGGCGGTTTCACAAATCTTGGCATTGTCGTCTATGGAGTGAGATTTTGGCCTGCAGTAATCGTTCCCGCTGTCTTTGCAGTGCTATTCGGACCGGTGGTTGGTGGTGTTGGCGCGGCAATAGGAATATTCCTTGCAGATGTGATATACGGTCATGGAAACGCGCTATTAAGTTTGATAGTGGGCGTACCAGCTAACTTTATTGCTTTCTATATAATGGGCTATGTACAAAGAAAATTTTCATGGAAAAAGTATTTCATCCTCGCTTTCGCTGGTTTGGCAGCAGGTAGCATTTACATAGGAATTAGTTTATGGGCATTCACATGGGCATTCACGTCATACCTGGGCTCAAACTGGGGAATTGTTTTGGGACTTAGTGCCGCATTATGGACATTTGTCAGTGAGATACCCTTCCTAATTTTAGTCGTTCCAATCGTAGTAAAAGCGTGCCATCAGGCATTTCCTGAACTTTTATCAGGTAATTCCGATATTGAGGCCGGCTGATGAAAGCGAAGGCGTTTTCACCTGCAGGCATCAGCAGCTTCTTCAGCGCACATCTATGGAACTCGAAAGGAGAACTTCTTAAAGATCCTGAACTAATTGGCTCAAGGGGTGGAGGAATTGTCATTAAGAAGGGAGTTATTACTGAACTTGAAGTAATTCCTTCAAAGAAAAACAGTGTCAAAGTTTTCATAAACGATATACTTACACCAAATGCCTACACGACAAGAACCGCTATTGAACTTGTTTTGAAAGAATTAGAGCACACATATAATGTCATTATAAAACATCAAATCGAAGTTCCCATGAGTGCAGGGTACGGAACTAGTGGGGCTGGTGCTCTTTCATCAGTAATGGCACTTAATGATGCGTTAGAATTAGAATTATCAAAATATGAAGTCGGCACGATCGCACACATTGCTGAAGTCAAATGTCAAACCGGATTAGGAAGTGTTTCAGGAATATTGAATGGCGGAATAGTTCTAATATTGATCCCTGGTGTTGAGGGTCTTTTCAATATAGAGCGAATACCTATGGATCCAAATTTTTCTGGGAAAGTTGTAACAGCATTAGTCTCTCCTATAAAAACACGAGGAGTCATTAGATCGTATGAAAAACTACGAAAAATCAACGAATATGGAGAAATTTCGCTTAAATTGATTAGAGAAAATCCGACTATTGAAAATTTCTTTAAGTCATGTAAAGACTTTGCGATCAATTCCGGCTTAATGTCAGTGCTTATTAAGAAGATGACAGATGTTACTGTAGAAAATGGAGCACTAGGAGCTACGCAAAATATGATCGGTGATGCAATGCATGCAATTGTAGAACCGGATTTTGTGACCAATGTTGTTAAAGCTCTTGGAAACTATGTAAACAAAGAAAAAATAATAGTATCTGACATTGATCTGAATGGACCAAAACTTCTCTGAATGCATTCGTTTTTAAGAGTCACTAGTTTCCTTGTCTTCCTTCTTTGTCCATGAATTAAGCTTCTTTTTTGCACGGGATTTTAGTTGATCTAAAGCCGCAACCAATTCTTGTTTTTTCACTTCTGCATCATTTTTGGCTCTGTCTAACATATCTTCTAAGAAACTTTTTAGATCCCTTTCTTTGATAAAGGAAACAAGATCTTTAACGAGGCTTTTCGGCCCTGGTGTCCTTGAAACGTAATTCCTAAACCTTAAAGAGGTAGCAAATAATAACACACATCCAGCAAGAATTATAGCATCGAATAAAATTGATAATTGATGAAAACTGTAGATTAATGCTCTAGTACTTTGACCTGAAGTAATACTATTCACAATAAAGGCATGGTAGCCCAAAACAGTGCCTAAGAGCGCAATAACTGAACCGTCTTCCCAATTTGATTTTTCTTCACCTACTTTTTGTTCATTTACAGGAGCAAGACGTCTGCAGAGACCCTGAACGGCATATAGAGTTCCAACGGCTATGAAGATGGCGTCTACTGCAAGAGATCCCGTTCCAGAACCAATTCCATTCCAAATACATAACGCTAGGTGGTACACCACAAAAATGAAGAAAATGCCAATTATCGATGCAAATACGTCATTATTAGATTTTTTGATCCACCAAAAGATTATAACCACGCAAATGCTCCAAGCGACTATTCCCGAAATGCCACTTATGAAATCTGGTGAAGAACCATAGCCTATCAAGAAGCCGAACCCAAGAATGAAAAATCCAGCGATACTTAGTATCGCAATAATTTTAATGGGCCATTCAAACAAAATTGCATCTTTTGGTTTCCCAAAACTCACTATCCGACCTGACCAGCCTGCAATGAAATTTCTAACAGCTGAAAATGTTGAAATGTTTAGTATCAGAATCCAACCATAGAAACAAGCAGATGCAAATGCTTGAAATGGTATGGAAAGAATTTGAACAGTATAAAGCCCTATAAGAAGCAATAATAGTAATAGGATAGTTAAGATTATTCTTATCATCGTACGCTTGAGTACTAAAGCCATAACGCCTACAATAACAAAAATTATTGCTGCTACAGTTTCAAGATTGATTATAAATTGAAAAAGAGGTAAGGTTGTAAGATCAAGAACCGTTAAAATCGTAGAACCAAAAATAGACAGTAACGATACAAATAGGAAAAACACAAATCGCTTCTCTGATAATGTTGCGAGTCCTCCAAGGACTGCTCTTTTGATATACCAATAGGTAACACGTTCAATGTACGACAGAAATATCACCATGTACAACTTTTTAACAGATCATAGATGCAACAAGAAGGGAAACTTAAGCATTATTAAAAGCTTCTAAATTTTGACACACCTTGCGTTATAAAATTCTGCACAACTTGTTATAATAATGCTTCTAAAATTCTCGAAAAAAATATAAGACCCCAGTGGAGGGATTACTCAGGAATGCTCGTGAGGTTGAAATATGGCTGATGAAGAACCGAAAAAGATGTCAGATGAGTTAAAAAAGGAAATCTTGGACAAAACAAAGACTGATGATGAAGTAAAAGATATTTTAGAAAAACATCTGGCTGAAAAATCCAAAAAGGAACCTTCTGAATAGACATAGAATAACGATCATGCTGTAGAGGGAAAACAAGAAGCTCTTAGTAAGTTTCAGTAATTCATTTTCTTTTAACTTTTTTAATACTTTAAATAAGCGCGTACTTTCAATTTAACTTAGTCAGAGAACAGGATTTCTTATCTTTTTTATAGTGAACAATGCCATGTGCAAAAACTTTATAATGAAAATTAGGTGAAATCATTCATCTAACTGATTACTACATTCGTTTTTGATGGTTTACTTCAAGAAAGACAACGTAAAGGATCTGTACACTATGGAAGACGATGAAGAGTTACAAGAACTTCGAAAAAAAAGAATGGCTGAACTAATGAAAACGAAAGGGAGTGTAGATGCGAAAATGACAGGTCAGGTAATTAATGCAGATTCAAGTAATTTCAATGAGATTATTAATTCAAATATGCCTGTTTTAGTTGATTTTTGGGCTAGTTGGTGTCCACCTTGCAAAACTATGGAACCGATTATCGAGGCACTAGCAAAGGACTATGCAGGAAAATTTGTTTTTAGTAAACTTAATTGTGATGAGGAGCCTGCAATAGCGAGACAATTCTCAGTTTCTTCGATTCCAACTTTTATATTCTTTAAAAACGGATCACCAGTGAAGCAAGTTATTGGTGCGGTCGGAAGAGATCCAATCGAGAAAATAATGAAAAGTCTTTTATCGGGAGATTAACTTCTTAAATAAAAGACAGGTCTCTCCTGAAGATTTCTTAGGGAGAGCACCATATTTTCTTTTTTTAAACTTCAAAGAAAAATATGGCCTTTAGATAGATTTAGTTCAAATCATGTAAATTCAATAAAAACCTAATTTACAAACTCAACGCCTTTATCAGCTGTTATCGTTACGATTTGAAATTCTCCACCTGATCCAGCATCCCTCTTACGAGCGGATGTAATTGCTCTTTTGATTAATTCGACGCCTTCATCGATGCTGAGGTTTTCTTTATATTCGCTTTCTAATACTCCATAGGCCATAGGCGAACCGGATCCTGTCGATGCGAATTTCTTCTCCTCAAGAATGCTACCAAGCCCTCCAAGAGTAAATATATGCGCACCTGCTCGATCCACCCCTCCAATTATTAGGGATACATAATATGGCAACATACGATTTTGTCCTAAAACTTTGGATGTAAGTTTCGCCATCGAACGCACTGTAGGTTCTCTCCTCCAATCCAATTGACACAATTGTGCCATAGCACGGATTTGATCGACTATCTTCTGCGCATCAGCAACCCCGCCGCTGATGGTTATAGCAATATAATCAGTAATTTTGTAAATTTTTGTGGCCGTATTGCTCGCGACAAAGAATCCCATCGTTGCCTGAGATTCTGATCCGATAACAAGACCACCATTACCATCATTACAAACAATAGCCAATGTTGTGGTCAATCTTAAACACCTTTTAATGAAAATTTTTGATTTGATGAATTCTAATTACACTCTATTTGAGCCGATGAATTCTAATTGCACTTTATTGTTTTAGTTCCATGAGTTATAAAACTGTTTTTTATTAAGCAAATGCTTTTTATCAAACAATTACGAAACAATTTTAAATTGCATTGTTGTGAATGTTTGATCGCGTAGTTTGGAGTTATAATAGGTCTGGGGGCATTGAAATTAAAGAGCGACCAATGAGACGACAAAAAAGACCGTGGACATTAATATTGGTCATATTCTTAATAGGGATTCTAATTGGTGTGTTCATCGGTTATTTCTATGGGCTTGTGGTATCTCAGGTCGGTGGTGAAAGCATTAGGCTTGAAATGGTTTACGGTTCTGAAAAGCGCGGATGGGTTGAGGAAATCGCTCCTTTGTTTGAGGAATGGTGGGAAGACGAGTTTCCTGAAGTGCAACTTGAGGTTTTCTTTCGACCACTTGGCTCGCGTGAATCAATGATAAGTGTGATCACAGGAGGAATAAAACCTACTATTTGGAGTCCGGCGTCGACCGTATGGATTCCTTTGGTAAATTTAATGTGGGCTGAAGAACGAGGAAGCAGCGAAATTCTTGTTACCGAATGGGAGACTTTCATTTATTCTCCAATAATAATTGGCACATGGGAAAATTATGCGAAACAAGGCATAACAGGATTCCAAAGCCTTCACGACTTAGCTTTACTTCCGGATAGCGACCTTAAATTTGCGCATACAAACCCGCAGTTAAGTAATTCAGGTTTCATGGCGGTCATTCTAGAAGCTGCTGTTGCAGCCTCAAAGAATCCAGCGGAATTGTCATTAGACGACTTAAAAGATGATTCAGTAAAACAATGGATGACAGAACTTGAAGCAAAAGCTGTTTATTACGGAGAAAGTACAGGTTTTCTCATTGATCAAGCTACTGAAACAGGTCCTAACGGATTAAATGTTTTCATCGTTTATGAGAACCTAATTATTGAAAAGAATTTAGCTGGAGATCCACAAGCCGTTTGGAACCAGCATTTGAAAGCTATTTATCCTGAAGAAGGATTATTACTTTCAGATCATCCATTTTGTATTCTAAACGCCCCATGGGTGAGTGATAGGCAAAGATGGGCTGCAGGAGAGTTTTTCAGATTTCTACAATCCGAAGAGATTTTGGAATTGGCACCTGAACATGGATTTAGATTATTCAGCACGCCTGAAGTACCACCTGACGTTTTCAACTCACAAAATGGAGTCGAATCTACCTTGACTGTACCTTTGCATTCCTCTCCACAGGGTGAAGTGCTTCTCCGCATTAATGATCTATGGGAAGTCTCTAAAGCAAAAGGAGCATAAAAATGGCGACCTCTTCGCTCAGTAAAAAAATTAGAACATTGGAGCATCGATTGTCGAACCGATGGTGTCGCTTGGGCGCCGAAGGAGTAACACTTACTTTCTTTTTCGTCATTATTCTCGGCCCCACCATTTTTGTATTTTCAGCTGTGTTTCTTAGTTGGAATGAAGTCGTCACAACAGTTTTCAACGACCCAATAGCTGGCGACATTCGATGGCAGATTATGAGAACAGCATTAATTAGGAGTTTTCAGATTGCTTCCATTGCGACAGTTATTAATATAATAATTGGATTGCCAATGGCCATCCTTATTGCCCGATATAAGTTTAAAGGAAAAGAAATCTTGGATACATTAGTAGATCTGCCAATGGCAGTTCCAACTGCAGCACTTGGCTTTAGCATATTCTTGTTTTGGGGTAGCCGTAGCGGGGTTTCGGTGCTTTTTGGCTTAGAAACGGGTCTTTTATCCCGTGGCCCGCTTTTGATCATTTTAGCTCATATTGCTTTTACCTACCCATATATCGTCAGATCTCTAAAAGCGGTTATATTAGGAATCGATAAAACCTATGAGGATGCAGCAAAAACCTTGGGTGCTTCGGGATTCACCACGTGGCGAACAATAAGTATGCCTTTAATGAAAGAAGGTCTTATTGCAGGCGCAATTCTTTCATTTACCAGAAGTCTAGGTGAAACAGGTGCCACATTAATTGTAGCAGGGGTATATGAAACAGCACCGATACTCATAGTTTCCTGGAGAAAGTTATTATTAATTCCAGCAACCGCTTTTCTATCGATGGTGCTTGTAACTATTGCAGTTATTATGTTAGTTTTAGTTAGAATCATGGCACGAAAGGTTGGATTTCCAATAGAGAAAGTATGGCCACGCCCTGAACAGTTTTTAAGTGGAATGTGGCAACGAAGGTTTAGAAACTCAGTGACAATAGCAATTTTTTTAGTCATTATTCTTCTTCCTAGCCTCTTTACCTTTCAATATGTGGCATTATGGTGGAGTGGCTCCCCCGCAACTGGACGTTTTGAATCAGGCGTATTTTATCAAGTGTTTTTGGCGCCTGATTTGAAATGGGCATGGTTGCTCATTTCTCTTGTCACCAGCTTACAAGTTGCAACGCTGGCAACGTTAATAAATTTGGGATTTGGGCTACCCATGGCATTTATTTTAGTCCGAAGAAAATGGGGCAAAATTAATGGTATACTTGACGCGATGATTGACATTCCACTTGCAGTTCCATCTTCTGCAATTGGTTTTTCAGCGTTCCTCTTTTGGAGAGGTATTATTAATCCAGGTTTTTGGCTTATTCTAATGGTTCATATAATCTTTACATATCCGTATTTCATCCGTCCTGTTATAGCAGTCATAGAAGGGATCGATCCAGGGTACGAAGAAGTCGCAAGAACGCTCGGCGCATCTGATCTGACAACATTTCGAACAGTCTCCCTGAGATTGACAGGACGTGGCATTCTTGCAGGTGCAATCATGGTATTCACACGATCGCTTGGAGAAACCGGCGCTACAATCGTAGTAATGGGTTTATCAAGAACGGTTCCTGTATATATTGTGGATTTAGTGGAATCTTTGGCTCTTCCTGCAGCAGCTTTCGCATCTATTATTTTGATTTGTATCTCTTTGACGCTTTTGTTGATATTACGCTATATTAGCAGGTCAGCAGAAGAATGGAAATGAATTTAGAAAATCATGGAAAGCGTAAAAATGCCAGAGGTAAAATTAAGCAATATCTCAAAACACTATGATACGGTCATCGCTGTCGATTCAGTTAATTTGACAGTTCGTAATGGAGAATACGTTACCTTACTAGGTCCAAGCGGTTGCGGTAAAACAACGACTTTACGAATCATTGCTGGTCTGACACAACCTACTGAAGGTGAAGTCATTATAGATGGAAAAGACGTAACATTTGCTCCAGCCGGTAACCGCGATATTGGCTTCGTTTTCCAGCATTTTGAGATTTTTCCATTTTGGGACGTGTGGGATAATGTAGGTTATGGTCCTAAATTGAGAGGATTAGATGAAATTGAAATTGAGAAACGTGTTTGGGAGGCTTTAGATACTACAAAACTGGCAGATAAGGTTGAAAATTTCCCTGATGAACTGAACACGCCTGAATTACAACGTGTTGGGGTCGCTAGAGCTTTGGCTACTGGCGCTAAACTTATGTTATTTGATGAAGCTCTAGGGGCTCTAGATCCGAAAGTGAAAGCCATTTTCCAGCACGAACTGCGCAAGATTGTAAAAAAGAACAAATTAACAGCAATTCATGTAACACATGATCAGTTAGAAGCTATGGCCATTGCTGATAGAATAATTGTTATGAGAAAAGGAAGAATCGTTCAGATAGGCGAACCTACAGAACTTTACTATGCTCCAAATGACATTTTCGTAGCAAATTTCCTTGGCGAATCAAATTTTATTGAAGGTGTAGTTTCAAATGTTACCGAAACAGGATCAGAAATACGATTACGTGATGGATCCATACTTAGAACCGATGAAAAGGCAATAAAACGGGGTAGGCGTGTCGTTATAAGCATTCGTCACGAATTACTGAAAATACATTCTATTGAAAGACTTGGCGCTCTCAATTTCATCCCGGGAAAGATAATTGGGTATAGATTTCTAGGAGATAGGCACTCATATGAAGTAAAACTGGATGCAGGAGAAACAATAGGGGTAAAGGAATTTGCTCATGCCCCACCGTCCTTTAACATTGAAGATATTGTAACGGTTCGAATGGATACTTCATTGGCTGTTGTTTTCCGATATCCAAGCGATGGGCTTGCACCTCATTTATCTTTAGAATAGTCAAATGTAGAGGTTGAATTACGAATGTCACCTAAAGTTGAACTAATGCATGTTACTAAAAAATATGAGAACCTTGTTGCATTAAATGATCTTAATTTAACAATCAACAACGGCGAATACCTTATATTGCTGGGACCCACCGGTAGTGGTAAAACCACTACACTTCTCATAATTGCTGGTTTAGTCCAGCCCGAAAAGGGAAGCGAGATTTATATCGATAATTTAAATGTAAATAATATACCTACAGAAAACCGTAACATAGGTTTTGTTTTTGCGCAATATGCATTATTTCCTCATCTAGATGTCATCGATAATTTGATATATTCCCCTAGAGTTAAAGGAGAGAGTTTAGATGAATCTAGAAAAAGTGCCCGAGAAATGTTAGAACTTATGGTACTTACTGGAAGAGGAGGTGCCCTTCCAAAAGTACTAAGCGGTGGAATGAAACAAAGAGTGGCATTAGCACGTACGTTGATGAGTGGGGCACAGTTACTACTTTTGGATGAACCGCTTGGCGCATTGGATGCAAGAATAAGAATGGCATTACGCAATGAACTCCGAAAGATTGTAAAAGATTTGAAGATAACGGCAATCCACGCGACTAATGATATTATTGAAGCCTTTTTAATAGCAGATAGAATTGCTATCTTAAGAGAAGGAACTCTTATCCAAATTGGTACGCCAGCTGAAGTATATGAGAATCCAAAAAGTATTTTTGTTGCAAATTTTCTCAGTGCTACTAATTTTTTTGCAGGTAACATTAAAAAAATAGAGAAGAATTCGGCACTAATGGAACTTGATAATGGCTTAAAAGCAGAAACTAACAAGACATCCAAAGCTGAAAATTCCCGAATTGTTCTTGGCGTAAGAGCTGAAGATATTCAAATTAAGCCTAAGATAAAAATAAATAAGCCAAATTATTTTCAAGGAAAAGTTGAAAGCTCGAAATTCATTAGCGGCACAAACAGATACGAAGTCTACCTTGAAAATAAAGAGAGGGTAATAGTTAGAGAAAAAGCAACACGCGAATGGTTCGAAGAAGGTGAACAAGTAACTATATATTTTCATCCAAGAGAAACTCTAATTTTTGATTATCCAGAAGACGGGCTGGAGAAGGCTTTAGAACTGGAATAGACATTTTTAATTAAAAATGATTTTTTGTTCTAATAGATTACAGCAGCTAAGCAAGAAAGCACCACCGCTTCAGCGTGGTGATGAAGTGCGTTGGGTTTAGATAGTTTGTTAATAGTAGAATCTATGAGTACCTACAGGGCGTAAGGAATGTAAGTCAGTGGAGATAAGACCTCCGTAACCCGTCAAGGGGATCGAGTCTGTCGGAGAAGCAGGAAGCCTCGATGCTTTAGCACGAGGTAGCTCACTTACGGGAAGGCATTACCTCACTCTTTCTCGCAAAGCCATCAATTTTACAATGTCGGCAGTATCTTCGCATGCATCAGCAGTGTTTTCAATACGTTCTATAAATTCGAGAATTACTATTGCCTCAAACGGATTCGTTGTGAGGTTTGCCTTTATTAAGAAGTTTTTAACTTCTGAATTCAGGAGATCTACTCGATGCTCACGTTCCTCAATTAGATTTGTGAGTCTTATAACTTCAGGTGTACTAATTCCGAGTTTTTCAATACACTCCTTCAGCATATCACTACATTCTAATGAAAGTGACATCATCTTTAAGACCAAGTTTTTAAGTTCCTCTGGGAAGTTTTCAACATTGAGTAAAGACATTCTTCTCACCGATGCATTTGCATTGTTTGCTACATCGTCCATTCTCTTGACAATGTGCATCAAATCTTCCCTTGCATTTGGATCAATCTCTCCAGTCGTCAAAATTGAGAAAATTTCTCTTCTTAGAAAATCCGCTTCTTTTTCGATTTGTTCAGTTCTTATTTGAGTTCTTTCAGGCGATTTTCCTTTCAATTTTTTTTCAATAAATGCTTGTGTTTCGCGAACTACTTGATTAACTTTTAAGGCATGTTCTCTAGTTTTTCGAATTACTTCAGATTCACGTCTCGATTTAAACCATTCAAGAAGCCCACTCATAAATTCTCACGTCCGTTTCTCATCACAAAAAATAAACTTTAAGAAATCTATAGTTAGGTTTTTGAAACTTATAGTTTTTGGTTTTTGAGTTTCTACAGAAATTTTAAGTGGAATTGACAATTACATTTCTTTGTATCTAAACTAGTGATAAATTTATCGTGATGATAATGACAATGAATTTCAACAAATTCTTATCCGACTTGAAAGAATTTCCAGCAATAACATCGAAAAAAAATACCGAACCGATCCTTAAAGAATTGGAAATTAAGGGATTCAAATCACCTCATGTTATTTTATTCAAAGGTGAAGATTGTGCAAGCATTGAATTTGATACTAAATCAGATTATGAGATAGTGTTCCATGCAGATAGCATAACTGAAAAATTCATTGAAGTTAATCCATATATGGCTGGTTATTCACTTGTTATGGTAAATATAAACGATATTTATGCAACAGCCGGTACGCCATTAGCAATGGTTTTAATATTAGCCTATGAGAACAATCAAAAGAAGATTGGCGATGAACTGGTTAGGGGGATCATTGATGGATCTAATAAATTTAGAGTACCCATTGTAGGTGGGCATACTCACCCAAATGACACCAGAAATATTGCTAGTGCTGGAATAATTGGCAAGGTTCGAAGAGAACACAGGATTTCGAGTAGTGGAGCCAGAGCAGGGGATATTATACTCACAGCTATAGATATAAAGGGACATGTAGGGCAAAAATACACATTTGGTTGGGATTGTACCTCAATGAAATCATCGGAAGAGGTACTTCGACAGAGGCAAGCTATTTGTGAAATCGGAAAAACTGGATTTGCAACGGCTTGCAAGGATATAAGTAACGCTGGGATTCTAGGAACACTTGGCATGCTTTTCGAGGCAAGCAAAGTTGGTGCTGTTATCGACCTAAACCAAATTAAAAAAAATAAGCCTAAACAGGTTCCGCTTGATTACTGGACAAAAATCTTTATTTCTACGGGATTTATCCTTACCATCAAACCAAGTCGTGTCACAGAGTCGATTGAACTTCTTGAATTATATGATTTGTCAACGTCCATTGTTGGAGAAATAGATGACACAAAAAAGTATAAAATAACTTACAATTCTGAGACAGCTGTTTTCTTTGATTTCAATAAGGAAAGTATCTTGGGATGAGTAACGCACCCCATCAAATAGGATGCATTCTATAAAAGTGAATACAAAATTAAGAGATGCCATTAGTACTTAAGTCTTTTATTACTCATCGTCCAGAAGCAAAGCATCGATATCTTCTTCATCTAAGTCTTCTAATTCATCTAGTTCTGCTTCGATTTTGTCTAATTCTTCATCTGTTATCTCTTCGATTTCCTCGTCCTCAATTTCCTCACTTTCTCTTTTAAGATGCTTTTGTGCGTTTTTTACCCAGTTCCTCAACGAGTTAGTTGAAACATCTGCTGTTTCTGGTATCATATCTACTTCAAGCGCTGCCAGTTCCTCAATCGACGTAACTCCCAGCTCAACAATTTTTTCTGCTGTTTTCTTTCCTATTCCGCGAACTTGCATAAGTTCTTTATATATCTCTTCCTTCTCAGTAACTATAACCTCATCTTCTGATATTTCCTCTACTTCTTTTTCCTCTTCTGATCCAATTTCTTCCAATTCTGCCTCTAAATCCGTTAATTCGGTTGCCTCAAGTTCTTCAATTTCGTCCTCCAATTCTTCTAGTTCTTCTAATTCCTCTAATTCCTCTAGTTCTTCTAGTTCTTCTTCTTTAATATCTTCTCCAAGATGTTTCTTCGCATTCCGAACCCACTTTTTTATTGTCGTAATTGGGAGATCTGTATCTAGTTTCTCTACTTCAAGAGCCGCTAATTCTTCTACAGATGCAATTCCCATTTCAACTAATGTCTCGGCACTTGATAAACCAATTCCTCTTATCTTCGTAAACTCTTGGTATTCTTCTTTAATGACTTCTTTTTCTAATTCCGTCCGGACTGGACTCGCTCTTTCTTCCTCAAGAAGTTCTTTTAAAACAGAGATATTAAAATCATGCATTGACTTGCGTTTAGTATCTATAGGTATACTAAATCTGCGTGCTTCTACGACAGTACTTCCTGCTTCTTTCAACTCTAAGCGGCTAAAACCTCTTCCTTTACGTCTCATTCTGTTTCTTACTGGCTTTCCAACCCCTAAATCTACTTTGAATACTTTAGCGCCTTCTTGTTCGTTGCTCATCTTCTTCAACCATCTTTTCATCATTCAAATATTTTAAACATGAAAATCAATTAAGCGTAGTGAAATGTAATTTCTTTTTTGTTTTTAAAGCTTCTCACACATCCCTATTAAAAGCTTGGCAACGCTCCAGCAAGAAGTGCACCCGCAAGCGTTAGCTTCGCATTAATCCCTTTTTCATTTGCATCTCCAGCTGTAAGCAAGTCCATATCTCGCAACGTTCTTAGGTTCCACTTCACCGTGGAATGCGCAAGGTTCAACTCCGATGATAAATATTCAGCCAAGGATGTTAGAGTCATCTGCCGAGAAGAAAGCAAAGTTCTTGCTTTCTTTAATAGCAACTTCTGCTTCGAAGATAATCGAACTTGTGCCAATCGGACAAACGATTTCATCAAGATGGAGAGCATGTTTTTATAGTCGAGATCATTTAATAAATTCAAATCTAGAGTTTCTAATTCAAAAAACAATTCATTAGTGGATTTCGCGATTCCTCCAGTCAATTCTTTGTGACTGTTTCACCTCATTCACGTCTCCAGAATTTTCAATTTATCTCATCATTGATTGTAGTAGTTTTTAAGTGTTTTGTTGATCATTTTAAGTCAAAATTTATCAATTTTAGTTACTTAAAGATATTGTCTCATGATATAAATGCTAAAAAACGAATCTAAGTATTTGAAAGCAAATAAATTCCTTTTTGACATTTGGTGTGAAACTTATGGCGAATAATGCTACACAAGTAGTTCTATCATCATTACTCAAGTACAAAAATGAATCAATTAGTATGGAATTGCTTGCTGGTTTGACAGGAATTAATGATCTGGATTTCATAAATTATATAGTAGATGATCTTGTTACAGATGACATTATAACAAAAGATGACCACAATCAGGTCAGTTTAACACCTAAATCTAGATTGAAATTAGCTTTTTTACTAATTAAAACTGGTCTTGATATCGAATATGTTGCTTCGTATCTCGATTGGAAAGAATTCGAAGCATTTACTAGGGATATCCTACTTTGTCATGAATTTAAAGTATATTCAAGAGTTAGATTCAAGAGTTCAAAGAAAAAGCGTTACGAACTCGACTTATTGGCTATACGTAACCCAGTTACCTTATGCATTGATTGTAAACACTGGAGCCCTAGGGCTGGAAAGAAACATGCATTAAAGAAGGCTGTTGAAAAGCAGGTAGAAAGAACAATAGCCTTTTCAAAAGATGTAGATCTTTCGAAGTTCTATATTGAAAGGAATTATGATCTTTTTCTAATGCCTCTCTTAATCAGTTGGTTAGCAGAAGATATTAAAACCTATCAAAATGTTCCGATCGTCCCCGTATTTCAATTATCATTTTTTCTCAATCAAATCGATGTTTACAGAGATGAGTTTAAGATTATATCCTTTAACAAATGATATTAGTTCAATTAGCTGTACACATATGAAACTTTATCCATATGGAAAATATTTGAGGATTGAATATGAATGAGGATCAGAGTAAACCTCTTGATGCGGTTGTGGTCCCAACATTATTTTGGGGAAAACTAAAATATCGCAAAGACGAAACTGCTGTAATAGTCTATTTTGAGAGCATAAATGATATTTCAAATGCTTTACGAGGAAATGAAACTCCAAAAAGAGAAATTAATATCGGAATTCCAAATCATATCGATTTAAAAACAATTAAATTAACTGTCGAACGATTCTTCGAGCGTGGATTTGAAAAAGGCGCTCAAATTTATTCTCAAACAAAATTGATTCCAAATGACAGCGTTACAAAAATTTGGAAGACTATAGGCTTTAGTTACTGGAATAATTCAGGTCCATTAAAAGAAAAGGTAAAAGAGGCATATAAAAAATCAGCAGAAATGATAAAGGAGATAGCAAAAAAGGATAAAAAGAATAAATCACTACTTGAAGAACTAGAAACATTTCTTGCGCTTTGCGTTTATGTATCAGATAATACACCTCCTCTAAGCCCGAACGTTGTCAAACAACTTCTACCAACTTGAGAAGTCTACATGGTAAGTAGCAGGGGATCCTATGGTTGTAGATGAGAATTTTATTCACAGAATGACTTTACGTTTTGTGGGAGCTATTAATAAAGCACGAGAAGAAAAAATTCAAGACTTAGGAGATTTTTTCAAAATTTTAAAGCAACATTATTCCCAGAAGTCACCTAGTCATAAAGGTGAGGTGCTCTTTCTCAACATAATTGAAAAAATTGAGGGAGAAGTGTTAGATAAACTAGCACAAATCGTTAATTCAATTACTGTTAAAGCAATAAGTCATCTTGGATTCTTGAGAGAAGAAATTATTCAGAAAGGAATGACTATAGATCAGATTGAGGAAAAACCTACAAAAATTGAGACACCTCCTTCAATCCAATCTGGAACAATGGACAGACATAAAATTGAAACGGCAAGTAAGATCAAACGAGAAATTTCTCGCAGGAATCGAATTCTCAAGGAACTACTCGAAACTGTACCTCAATTCAAAATTTTGGCTATCATTGAAAAAACCAAAGCTAACAACTACTCAACTATTAGTAAAGCTACTGGATACTCTACCACTGCTGTCAGAAACTATATAAACGAACTTGAAGAGGACGGCTTCATAAGAGTGGATAGAGCTAGAAAACCCTTCATTTTTACGATCGAAAAAACTCCATGGTAGTTTTTTGGTTTGCATTTTCAACTTTTTTGCAGGATTATTAATAAAAAAGAGAAAAGATTTGATTTATTCCTTTTTCACACGTCTTACTAGAAGTACTACAATTATTACAAGAACCACAACGACAACGATGACTTCAATGAACAGAATATTGCTTAAGATACCAGGAAATCCCTGAAAAATAGAACCAATATCTCCAAAACCCAAGCCTATACCTTGTCCTTGATCTGTAGGCGAACTAAGAGATTCTGGTACTCCAATCGACATTTGGTGAATGGTAGACTTACCTATATTGTGATAAGTAGACATTATAACTATTTGAGTTCCAGATGCTTTGTAGGCATGAAGATCTCTGGTATCTTTGTTATCCTTGTCTGCCAAGCGCATGTAACCCATCTGTGTATTTGTCGAATTAGAAACAGATAGCAGGTGCAAATTTGCAGAAGGGAACTTTGTATAGTCAAGTTTAGGTTGAACCGACTCTCCATTTAATGTAGCTGAATCTCCAGATTGCATCTTAAGCGACGAATTCAACGCAAGTATGTTATTATCTTTATTAAAGTATTCCCAATCACTCACAACCACTTCAATTGCCATTTCCACTCCATCTTGAGGTGCATAAGAAGCAGCACCACTGCCTGAAGCGGAAATTGTGAAGATAAAACTGACATCTGCATAACCAACGTTATCACCTTCGGTATCAACAATGCGACCACGAGCCCTGAAAGTCAATTCAATAGTGTTTGTTGACACTGATTTCGTTATTTCGTATTTTTGACCATATAAACTGTTTGGGTTGCTCACGTCAAACTCGCGATAGAGTATATCACCATTATCATAGTAACTTTCACCATCGCTATCAAAGAATTCCTGTAACTCTAATAAGGAAAAAGTAAGCTTATGCTCGTTTGTTTCCTTGCTGTACCACTCTAAGACTGGCCGTTTCTTAACAAATTTGATTTGAATGAAATCGTTATCAATGTAGAATGAATCAGTTTCTGTGAAGGTAAGTTCTTTTGATTTTTCATCCTGTGCAGCAGTAGGAGCCGTCATAAGTGCTAAGGAAATCAATGAAAACACTAAAATCGCTGATATGAAAAAGGTAAGCGATTTGTTAGATGACCACCTCATAGCAATCCTCCAAATAAATAAAGTGGTAGATCTCACTTTATTCGATATTATATTTTTGGACAAAATGCTTTATATCATTTTTTTAAGTTGACAAAAATAATTTTGCGAATGATATAATTTTTAGTCATTTTAACAAACTTGATAGAAAATAGGGCTAAATACAAGGTGTGTGTAACTTTTTTACGTTCATAAAAGCTCAGAGACCTGCTGAGCAGTTCGTTTCATATCAAGGAAGATTAGACCTAATAGGGCTCCTTCAGGTGCTAGCGCAACCAAAACTGCACTTGGACCTGCAGCCATTATTACTAAATAGCCTTGATTTCCTTTGACGAAAAGTTGTTCTAAATTACCTCGTGTTAACTCATCAACAGCACGTTCGCCAAGTGAAAGCATGGCAGCGGTCATAGCCCCAATTATCTCTTCATTGACATCTGAAGGCATAGCTGAGGTTATAGGTAAACCCTCTCTGCTGATCACAGCGCTGGCAGATAATCCTGAAGATAGTTCCATCTTTTTAAGAAGTTGTGTAATTGTGTCGATTTTTGATGTTGAAGTTACACCCATTTTTATCACATTATTCCTCTAACGTTAAAGCTGACCCTCTCTTTGGAGCGTGTATTTAACCGTTCTAATGAGCTGTTGATGTACTAAATGCCATTATTTTAAAAGAGCACTCTCTCTTAAATAACTATTGTCTTTTAATAATTAAGTATTATTCGCTCTAAGGATAAAGCATTAGTTCACTAGATGCGCTTTACCTCTTGAGTTATGAAAAAAGCATACTTAAAGGCAGCGGGAAGAATCAATAAATTAAACTTTTCAGAACAACATTGATTTCAGAATCCTATGATGTTTCTTGGAGGATGCAAAATGTCCAATAGAAAGGAGTCATCAAAACATCAAGCAAATGACATTAAAGTTCGATTTTCAACCAAAGAAGACATTATTAGTCTAAAAAAGATGTTTAACAGAGTTGTTAGAGAAAAACGATTTTTACCTACAATTGAAGAACTTGCAGAAGTTGGGGATGAATGGGTTGATCTTATAAATCACGATTTAATTATAGTAGCAGAAATTCAAGGTGAATTAGTAGGACAAATTCAATTAGAACGTTTAGAAGATGACGCAACTCAGCATGTATGTGAAATTGGAATTATTGTAGATCCTGATTACAGAGGAAAAGGAGTCGGGAGCAGATTGTTAGAGAAAGCGATAAAAACTGCAAAACATTTGGGATTCGAGAAAATCTGTCTTAGTACGTTTCACACAAACAGTAATGCCATCTCTCTTTACAAAAAATTTGGCTTTCAAGAGCTTGGTAGAAGAAAAAAGCAGTTTAAGATAGCAGATAAGTATATTGATGAAATTCTTATGGAACGGGAAATACTTTAGACTTTGTTTTAAAGTGAGTAAACATATTTTGGCTAATTAAGAGTTTATCGCCGAGTCATAACATTTTTAGGTTCTCTATTTTATAAGGAGTCGGAAAAAACGTACTAATTGTCTTTGTAGTTTCATATCGAACTCTAGAAAGCAAAAAAAGTTTAAATAATATAAGAGACGCTGTGGCGTTAGGTGATTCTCATGGACGATTCAGAACTTGAGAAAATCAAAGAAAGAAAAAGGGCTCAGTTATTGAAAGCACTTGAAGCTAAAAAGAAAGAAGAGGAAATGAAAAAAGCACAAGAAAAGCAAGAGAAAGATCTCAAAGCGCGAAAGAAGCAATTGATCCAACAACTTCTTATGCCAGATGCCTTAGTTTATTTCAATAATATTAGAAGAAATAATGAAACCTTGGCAAATAAAATTGAAGAAACTATAATGGTCATGTATGTAAATCACCTAATTGATGAAAGACTAACATTAGTAGATGTTAAAGCAGTGGAAAGGCGATACACAGGGAAAGAATCATCTATAATGGTTATAAGGCGTGGAGAAGACCCTAAAACGCTTTCTGAGGACCTGAAATAGTGACGCTATCAGTCTCCATATTTTCAAACGCTTAATAAGAGAAGAAATATTCGCCTACAAGTCAGTTTATTTTTTAATCGTATTAGGTGTTCATATTTTCTAATATTTGGAGCTACCCGAAAAGTTTCATTCCAAGATAAATTGAATAAATTATAGAAAGGACGAGAATAAAGGAGATTACTACAAAAACAATTGCAATATATTTGCTTTTGCGGACTAATACACCGGAAAGTACCACCACTTCAGAGTGATGATGAATCGCGGTAGTTTTTTATGTTCACTTTCATTAGGGGGTCTGTCTAATACTTTAATAGTGGTGTGCCTCTTATACTGTGATCACTAGCGAATGGAAGGCAGGGATCGCTACCTACAATACTATGACTTTTGGTAGCGTCACAGTTCAGACCATGGTATCAGCGGCTTTTGGAGGGATCATACGCACACTTGCAGACAAGGTGCAGACTCGGTTGGTAAGAAATCACCGATGACTGGAATGAATTCAATTAAAAGCAACAAACTAGAGGGGCCTACGAAAATTAAACCTCCAATCATATCGAGTAAATCTAAAATATCGCCCACCAGTGGTATGGCTCCTAGAACGAAATAATCGAGAAGCATGAAAGTCAACTACCCCTCCCTGTCGGAAGAGGTCTTCTCGCTGATATCAGATAAAACAAAAGAAAGACCAGGCATATCCTAAAGGACTCTCTCTTAACATTTGTATAAGTTCTTCGTATTTATTTGCACTCTCTTCGTTCATTCAGCCGCCTCTTTCTTTTAACCAATATACAACATTTTTTGACATGCATATATACTTCTTTTTAGTCCTTTTTTTCAAGAATCAGGAAATTGAGAGGAAGAAATAGCTTACAAGTTCATCTAGAGGAGTTTTCTGGACTTAAAAAAGGAGACAGTCCATTTACAATTTGTTCTATTTTCTCCATCGTATTAACGTTCTCATAAGGCTCCTTTTCACATTCATCATCATATCCTGTAAGATCTAACTGTAATTCTGCAAGTTCATTTATCACAGATGCCCAACACAAAGCTGCAGCCATAGGATCATAACCCCCACCACCAAGAACTATCAATTTCGTTTTGTTACTATCTATAACGCATCTTATCAAACGAGCCACTTCCAGATAGACCCTCTTAGTCAACAAAAGGTGAGATTGCCAATCGCGACAGTGTCCATCAACTCCGCTTTGGAATATAATAAATTCGGGCTTGTACGAAGAAACAATAGGTAAGAATATCGACCGAAATGCATAGAGGAATGCGACATCATCCGCCCAAATGGGGAGTGGAACATTCACATGATAACCATACCCTTCTCCTTCTCCGAGGAGATAATCAACATCAGAATAGGGGTATAAAGATTCGCCGCTTTCGTGAAATGAAAGTGTAAAGAATTTGGGGCTCTCTTTATAAAAATGGTATGTCCCATCACCAAAATGGGCATCAATTTCAACATATAACACTCGCTGAATCCCTTCGTTTAATAAAATCGTCCCTAAAATATTGACGTCGTTGAAAATGCAATATCCTCGCGCTTGATTTGGTTTCGCATGATGAAATCCTCCCGAAAGATTCATTGCACAATCTACATCTCCTCTTAATACGGAACGCATCGCTGTAAGCGACCCTCCAGTTGTTAGAAGTGCAACTTCGTAAATTCCTTCATAAGCTGGCGTATCGGGATCAAATTGCCCTTTTCCACGTTCACTAAGTCTCTTAACTAAGTTTAAATGATCTTTTGTATGCGCGAGTAAGATTTCATCAGTAGTTGCAGGTTCTGGGTTAATTAATTTGATGTTTGGCTTACTAAGAAGTCCAATCTCTTCAAAAAATTCTATACTTCTTAAGTAACGACTTCCTTGAAGAGGATGATTAGGTGGATTTTTAACGTCTGAATACTTAGAATTGTAAACGATTCCAAATTCCCGATTCATGGAGTTCTACACGACCTGAAAACAAAAAACAGAGAAAAAGTAGAAAAATAGATTATGCGCCCTGAAATTCAAGTTTTTTCATATTCATATGTCGAATAATGCACATAGAGGATGAACAGGAAAACACCAATCAGGACATAATAAAGATGCCAAGCATACAACCACTGCACAATTTCCTCAGGTGCAGTTCTTGGGTAGTCCCAGATGAAATATGTTATTATAGCAGTAAACAAAGCTGGGATGAGTACTTCATACCATCCTGGAAGATCTCCAGCCCTTTCACGATATGTTGCCAAAGCTAGAACGAAACCAACATAGAAGAAGATGAGCAAAAGCACGCGTACAAAGGTTATCAGCGAAATTCTGTAAGTAAAATCCTCACCTATACTAAGTTGTTCTGTTCTGATGTCAGAAATAAACCTAAATCTTCCTGGATCACCCCAGATCCAGAAATTTATCCCAATGCAAATGCCAGCAATAATTAGAGCGATTATCATGGTCCTATTCATCTTGTTTTGCCATAATGTATACAACTACGTCCACCACTCTGCAACTTTCACTTATAATCAATAAAAATGTTATAGGTGTGACATCCTCCCCACCCTTTCGGATGGGACTTCCAGCTTTCCATCGTGGTCTCGTTCCCTCACGGGAAGCGATGCTGGATAGCGACCTCATGCACGGGCTTCCTAACGCTTACCCCTGTCACTACGCTGACTGGTCGCGTATGAGAGGATATACCTCCACCCCAGTCGGGAAATTGCGGGTGCGGATTACAGCACCATACCAAAAAGCACTATCACCAAAAAATTATATAAAGCTAGCGGCTTTCATTCCCCACCTGTCGGAAGGGGACTTCCCGCCGCATAAGTTAAAATTTTAAAACGACTATCGATCAAACCATAACAGTCAGTTTTTAAAAAACCATCGCTTTTATGCCATAAGCTTTTTATGGAAGAAGCACAAATTGTTAGTAGTAAAATTAGTGGAGAAGAGGTTGATGGATAGACCTGACGAATACGTTTGTATTAAGTGCGGGCATCGCTTCCAAGAGGCGGAGTATAAACAATTTGAAGATGAAGATGGATTATTCAAATTACATCCTACGTGCCCGAAATGTGGTTCAGCAGAAATCACGCTAAAACAGTGGGTTAAAGAGAAAAAGCAAGAATAATTTAAGACGCTCCATATTCTGAGTTTGTTTACTAACACCATCATTCCTAAACGTTATTTTTATTTTATCCGTTGAGATTACCCAGAATATTGATATCGAAAAATATCACGAGGAAAGTTTAATGAATCTATTCAGAGAATTAAACCTTCAGAATACAATAAACTTTAGAAACGTAATATTATATTCTGGGATGGATTGCACGCATAAACCCTGAATCCTGTGAAATTGATGATGGGTTATGTCCCATATCGATTGTCTTACGTTTGAACTCGGTGACGAGCGCACAGCTTGATAACCTTAAGGCTGGTCTTTCCGCCAACGAAAAGATTGATGATTATCAAAAACGTGGAATTTTATCAATCATTCCGCAGTTTCATAAATAATTGTAAGGTTAAGAGATTTTATTTAGACCTATCTAAATAACCTAAAAATAATATTGGCGATGTTCTTGCCCCTATTCGAAGAGGTCGTATTAACGAAGAATTTGCACAGGAAAATGCTAGAAGTAGCAAGAAAAAGTTATCCGCTGGAAGGATGCGGAGTTCTATTTGGACATATCGATAATAACAAAGCGATAATTCGGGACGTTATTGAAACCGAAAATAGTGCTGAAAATCCTACTGTGAGATTTTACATCGATCCTGAGTTGTTTTATACCATTCTTATATCTGCCGAAGAGTCAGGACTTGAATTCTTAGGAATCTTTCATTCACATCCAGCACAGCCGAATCCATCACCATGGGATCTTGAATACATGCAGTTACATCAAAATGTGTGGATAATAATTCAATCTCTCAACCGAGAAGAGAAGAAAATGAAAATGAAGGTTTTTCAATGGTATGACGAACAACTTTTTGATGTCAAATTGAAAATAACCTGCTAAGTTTCGATAACGAAAAATGTCGTTATACTCATTTTAATAATTATAAATGAGTTCAGGCTTCAGCACTTACAATTTATATAGAACGTGTGACACATGTGGATGGGCTAAAAATTGGAAGGACAGATGAACGATGAGTACAAAACGCATTAAAAAACCAGAAGGGCTCTTAAAACATACACATTGTAAAAACTGTGGTGTTTCTGTCCCGTTTGGGCGAGAATATTGCTCACCAGAGTGTGAAATAGACTATAACAAGTTTAAAAGGCGTCAGCAGTATCAACTGATCGCAATTATTGGTGCATTAGTAGTCGTAGTTGTGTTTGTGTTTCTCATGCGGTAAAGCTGTTGATATTCCGTGAGGTTCTAGTAAACACGTTATTACTGTAAGCACACTTTAATATCTGAAAATTTAATAATAAACGGGTTCCTACTTAATGGTTTATAATATATTAGGAACGCTTACATTCTCATCTTCAATACACCAATATCAAATTTCATTAAAGAGATTGCTATAAGGTGGATAGAAATGCCTACTAATGAAAAAATCGTACTCTATGAGGAACCAGGTGGTATTTATCGAGTAGAAGTTAAGTTACCTTTGACTTCAAAGGTGAAACCGGAAGAATTTCCTATTCTAAGAGATGAATTAGGTATACCTTCCTATGTAGATTTAGATTATTTACCAATAAAAGCCTCATTAGTTATGCTAAAAGCGGCAAGAAATGCCCATCAACTTCATAAAGAGTTTCCTGACATAATAGAAAAAAGAATATCAAAAACACCCCTGAATATCCTTATTTTTGGCGGAGGCGCATTTAAACTCCATTGCCCAAGTTGTAATGCTGGCGGGGTGTTTGAAAGAGTTCTGCACGACATCGATATTGTTGTACCCAGAAAACAGGGAGGCGCGATAAGAAAACTCCTTCTTGTGCTCGGCGATCTTTATGGGACGATGTTTCTGCACTTTATAAGTACGAGTGATAAAATCTTTACCATGCAGAGGCGAGGAAAACGTCATCGTGTACGTTCGATCAAAACAATAAGTAATGACAATGGCCGTCCGACAGTGGAAGTTATGGATATCCTAACTAATGAAATTGATATGAGACACACGATTAATGTCGAGGATGAATTCAAACAAGATCCGAAAGAACTACTATATACTATTGGTCTAGAAAAAATGATCGCAACGAAATGCCAATTTATCATGGACATGGACAAGGACGTCATCCCGCAATTAGAAGAAGCAGGAGTGTTATATAGACAACTTCACTACGATTATTATAATAAAGATAAAATCATAATTGGAATGGAAAAGAAAGATATAAAAGATGTTAGTGCAGCCTTCCTTGATCATCCTCTTGGTGAAGGGAAAAACGCAATTGATGTAGAAAAGTTGAAAAATATCCTCTCAGATAAAAAAATCCTTAAAACTGTTCGCTTAAACCTTGCGAATATCTTACATAACAAAGATTTTATTGAATCTACCGGAGCATCATCCAGTCAAATATCCGATATTACGACCAAAATTGAAGACTTATTAGAACAGTTGCCTACGTCTGACAAGAAATGGAGTAAACCCTGGTGGAATCTTGACGTGGAAACACCAGAAATTTTTGAAGGCAACTAAAAAATCATTCCGGCTTATTTAATGAGGCAATCAATCTGTTAATCAAACTCAAAGTCTCTTTTCGTTGTCAGCGTCTTGAAATCCTTGAGTTTTATCATTTTGAGGATTTGTTTGCTTAACCATGTATCTGCCCGCACTACGATTTTGCGCTTTGGGTCGGTAAGTACCAACCCGATTTCCCGTGTTTTAAGGTCCAAAGTAACGTCTTTTGCCGGACGCTCAAATCCGCGTCCATTTACAATAACGAACGCAAATTTCAACTTTTTCTCCAGCATATATCTTTCTGCAGATTTGACAACATCGACTATATTTGACTTTGTCACCCAGTCTTCAAAATCGAAAATCATGGTAACTACGTCCCACTGTGGTGTCATTACAGCCGCTATGCGCGCGAGGAATACACCATCAGCCTTCCCAGTATTACCTGTAAGAATATACCTAGCCTTAGCTTTATATAGAGACACGTCTTCCTCTATATCATACCAGATTGCGATGCCTTTATTTTTCTTAACTCTTGTTCTCAAATAATCAACGAAATCCTCTTCGGCGAGCGTTTCAATTGTGCCTCTTTGAGTCTTCATTGTATAGATAAGCGATCCAATACCTATAAAAATCATAGAAATCCCGATAAAGGGATAAGCAAGAACTATAAACACGCCTATTACAAGTAAAACAGCAGCTACCCCTCCTAAACTTCTGGCGGAAATTATTTTATCTTTTTCATATGGCTTTTTACTCAAATTAAATCCTCACAAGCTGCCTTTGGTACCAATGTTTTTCAATAACCATCCTTGTTGAACAACTAACCTTACAATCAGTTATCAAGATGTGAAATAATGTATATAGTCCAACACTTTATAATAATTATTAATTCCTGTTATTAGAAAGACCTGCTCTAAGGTTTGTGTAATTAGAAAGAGGGAATATTTCAGTTTTTCGAAAATAGTTGCATCCGCATTTAGATCTTGCAGGCATTGACAATCAATCGCATTTCAAGTTTTCAGATTGATAGAATTTATAACTAATTTAGCAAGAGGCATCTCTACACTTTAAAGTAGTTTAGCCTCTTGTACCCCAAAACTTTTCAATGCCATCTTCTGTTAAATCGATGATGTATCCCCTTAAGATACCTTCACCATATTCAGAACCTGGATTTACAAGTTGCGTTTTGCCAAGCTTTACAGCTCCTGCAGATTCGTGGATATGGCCATGAATGCCAAGTAAAGGTTCATTTTCAAGAATTGCTTCGCGTACGGCTTTACTACCTACTGGTTGTGTAAGTTGGTGACCAGCAACTTGAATTGTCTTTAGATCTTTGGTCAGTTTTGGGGCTTCATCAAGCCGGGTACCATATGGTGGTGAGTGAAAATTACAAATTAATTTTCTATAATCGCCTGGTTCGACCATGTCGAATAATTTATCGATTTTTTTTCGTAATTCTTTTTCGGAACATTCTCTAGGAGAGTTCCAAGGTGTTGGATTCACCCACTCTAAACTTATCATTGGATGATTGTCAGTATCATCGAGATAAACCACCTCTTCTAAAGGATAAATGACCCGTTCAGCCTTTCGGATGACATCATCTATTAAAAGACTATCATCGTTACCTGGGTTCACAATAACTTTTACATGTTCTGGAACCTTTTCTTCGATCAGATCCATCCAACGTTCAAGTTCTGATACGATTACCTCATCAAATAACTTATCTAATGCTTTTTTATCATTTTCAAGCTCTTCCACACCAGCTGGTGTAGTTCGAAAGGGATATGAGCCACAATAGCGGATGATTCTCTCTACTTCTTTAATTTCCTCTTCGGTTTTCATGTGATAATCCTTATTAAACGATGCCTTCCATGATCCATCGTTTTGTTCAACAATTGGGACGATTACCTTACCCGTAGTATCCCCACCAAGTAGAGCTACGTCAATCTCTTTATAGAATGTTGTAACATTGAGAAATTTGCGCCAACATTGTTCTGATCCGTGTACATCCGTAGTAAAGAAAACTCTGGTTCTTTTCATGTTACTACCTCCATATAGGTCTATTCTTATGTTCACTGTGTCAGTTTTCTTGAGTACTTGCTGCACTTTTTAGAATTCATCCTCTAATAATCTTGTTTTTTTAAAATGTTTTTCGATGAGTTCAATGAGTAAAAAATAGAGTATTTATTGATTTATTTTAGTAATATTAGAATAAAAAAAAAGAAGAAAGAAAGATTTAGTTGGGCTATCGCTATTCGGGCGGAATCTCCGCGTATATCGTATCGACATCTATACCCAGTTCTCTGTTTTTGGTTTGCATCCAGAGCCATACTATGACCGAGAGCGTGAACCACACCATTATAACAGGTACACCACCAGGTACGGTTGCCGCGCCGCTTACTACGAGGACATAGGTATTAGATATAAATCCGATGAACCCTAAGGCCGCTAACAGCGGTAATGGTCCTATTTTGAACGCTGCACCCTTCTCGAATAGGTCTTTTCGCAGGAACGGTAACATCATGGCTGTTAGACATCCTGTCCACATCATGACGACGTCCATGAACGTCTGCGTTGCGACCACTGCGAACCACGTACCGAGAATAGGTGTAACACCCATGTCTTCACCCGTAGTTTGGAAGACTCCTAGTATACCTAAGAAGGCCGTTAAATTGATTGCCCATACAGGTGAGTGCCAACGATCGCTTACCTCCGCAAATCTTAGCGGAAATGCTCTGTCAAACGCCCAAGCAAACAGTGTTCTGCTGCTTGTGATCAGAAATGGCGGAATATCGTTGGCCAGCCAAATAGCGCCTGTAATTGCTATGTACACAGCTAGAGCAGGATTTCCATGCACTAAAATCGCCGCAAATGTTGGTAATACTGCAACTACACTAGGAGAATTCCCGTTTATTATGATGCCATTGGCATCACAGTACGCATAGGCTTTCACGAAGTTTCCGACTGATCCGTACATTAGTTGTGAAATCGTGACATAATATACTGCGATCAGGATTGTACCTAAGCCTAGGCCAATGAGCATGTTCCTCTTTGGTGTCTTTACTTCACCACCAATGAAGGCGGTAGCAGTATAACCGATGTAAGCCCATATTGCACCAACCGCCATGAATGTAAGCGTAGCTCCCCATGAGAACGGAGCGGTCCATCCTGGTGCTCCGGCGGCCATTACCTGGTCATAGCTAGCATAGTAGAACTGAGTGGCGGGATTTCCAAACGGGCTGGAGTTCCAAGCCGCTGCCATTGCGGCCTCTCCGCCTCCGGCTGCTGCAGCTGCATATACACCCATCGTGATGAAGCTTCCAATGACAGCAATGATGAACATGGCATTGAGCACTTTGCCGTAAATGTCAACACCTAATATCGCCAGAGCCCAGAATATGACTAATATAACAAGACCGACAACGATCCATGCGACAGGATTATTAGCCAAAACGGATCCTGCGTTATAGGTACCAACATTGTTTGTGGATGCGCCCGCTAACTGTAGACATAATCCCCAGAACCAGACGTCCCAAACCGCTAATGAGCCGTAAGCTGTAGCTGTACCAAACCACCAAGCCCATGAGGCGACAAAGCCTGCGTATGGACCCAGAACTCTGGATACCCATACGTAAGGACCACCAGAACGTGGCATAGAAGTCGCCATAAGTGCAAATGCCCATGCAGTACAAATCGCTGGAATAGCTCCGATCGCAAAGCCTAGTGGAATATTAGCCCCCCATCCAGCTCCTGGGAAGTCTCTAACTGAGTGCAAATTGATACCACCACCGATAACGTAGCACATAACAGTTGTCATAGCTGTAAACCAACCAATCTCTCGTACAAGACCTGTTGCATCACGCGCGAATGTTTTTGACATCGTTTTCCCCAAATTTTAAATTTTTTATTTTTATTTTAAATTTGTAAAACAATGTGTATATTTTAGGAAATTGGCAAATATCTGATCGTTTCTTATATAAATAGTTAATGGCAAGCGAGTTTACATAACAAACAAAATGTATAGAATAAACAACCCCTGAGAAGACATATGTCCACTACAGAATGATAAAGAACTTTCATAAATGACAATAAATGACAAAAACAAATAACGTCGGTTACACTGTTAAACATAATAAAGTAGAAGAAAATAACCAACAATGTAAATCGTCAAATTCCTAATTAGAATCAAGCAATAATGGGGGACTTGAGTTACAAAAAACTCAGGAAGAATGGGAATTCATTAATTTTTGCAGTTTAGCTTGATGTAATAAAGACAAATATCCTCTAAAAAAGAAATAAGCAAAAGAGTCTGCTTTAACATATTGGTGATATGGTTTTCCACAATAGATAAAAAGAGGCATCACGGTAGATAACACAACTAGCTGAAGGGATATTACTATGAAGATAATAATAACGGGTGCGTTTAGTTCAGGTAAATCGACCCTTGTACAATCACTTGGCAAAGAATCAGCTATTTCGCTAGATAAGTCAGGAACCACAGTTGCTCTTGACCATGGGACAGTAGACGTTTTAGGCATTCCAGCGTTTCTTTTTGGAACTCCCGGACTCGTCAGGTTCTCAATTCTGCGCCAAATCTTATCTGAGGGAGCTGACGGCATGATTTTCATGGTAGATTCTGCAAATCCTAATATCGAAAATTTCAATGAGATATGGCAAGAGATGCAAGAGATACAGATCGTTGCATCAGTTCCCTGCGTGATAGCAGCTAACAAACAAGATTTACCTGATGCAAAGAGCGTAGAAGAAATAAGAGAGCTTCTAGGACTTAGTGGATATCCAATCATACCTATTTCAGCTAAGACAGGCAATGGCATGATGAGACCGCTTCTCATACTTTTATTAATTAACATTCTACGTGCAAGTTCGTTACTGCGTATAATCGATCGTATTGGTAACGAAAACAATGCTTTAGAGCAAATTGCAGACATGATCGAGTTAGGTAGATATAAAACAAAACTTAGATTATACTGGCTTGAATGGCGCGGCTTAATTGAAGCTGATTGGAATTCCCAGCGATTTAAGGTTGTTCCAGCAGTTAAAAAAGTTTTTGAAATACTTCCTAGACTGATCCGCTCATATGAAGAGATTATATTAATGTGATACCATTTTCCTTTCCTCCTTCTTTACTGAACAGACTTCTTTTTTGAAAAGAACTCGCACCGATTAAGTTAAAAGAGACGATATTATCTAATTGATCTTAATCAATAGGACGACATTAGAGTAGTAAAAGAGAATTTACGCTTGATTTCTTCCGGAGAAGACATTAATGAAGGTAGCAGTTGTAGTTCCTGCGCATAACGAAGAAGAAAACATAGAAAAACTTGTAAACGATATAGATAATGTATTGCGTCAATTAAAGATTCAAAATCAAATAGTAATCGTTGATGATAATAGTAACGATAATACGGCTACTATTCTTAAAGAATTATCAAAAAAGATGACAAATCTAACACCTGTTTATCGTTATGACGGAGTTTGTGGCGTAGGTTTAACATTGCGAGAGGGAATCAAGGCTGCGAAAAACAACGATGTTATTGTTACGATGGATGGGGACTTCTCGCACGATCCTAAAGAAATCCCTAAGCTCATTCAAGGCATTAAGAACGGAGCAGACTTGGTTATCGGATCTCGTTATATGAAGGGAGGGAGGGCAGACATGCCTCGATCCCGGATTATCATAAGTGGCTTATATAATGTATTAAGCAAGCTCTTCTTGAGGACTTTTGTAAATGATTTAACGACGGGATTTCGGGCTATGAAACAGAAGGCAATAGAAAAAGTAGAACTTAAATCTGAAGGATTTGAAATACATCCAGAAATTCATTTAAAAATTTACAAAGAGGGTTTTAAGGTTATAGAAGTTCCAATTCATTATCATAGAAGAGGAGGAGGTACTTCTAAGTTACGATACTTTAAAGTTGGCCCAGGCTATCTTCGAGTAGTATTTAGGCAATTATTAGGCAAATAATTTCTGAGGATTTCTAATGATTGACGTCCTCTCTGCCCTGAAGGGCGGAGATTCCTATGAGGTTATTTTATCCGCGGATGCGAACCACCTCAGGGTGCGCCATCACCCAGTTATCCCTCTCCACCATGCGTGGACCTGGGAATATCGGATTTGAAAGATTAGCCACTCCATTGACATCAGCATTGAGAACTTTATTAGCTGTTTTGCATACATATAAACCACGGTGTTTTCGACCATTTCTATGTCTTTTACCGCAAAGACTACAGGTTTGAGAGGTCCAACTTTCGTCTATCGTTTTGACAATCATCCCAAAATTCTCGGCTGTTATGTTTAACCGATCGACAATATAGCGAAAACTCCAGAAGTTATGGATCATTGCGTTGGTTTTTTTCCCCTTATCATTATCCACTCGGATATGGGTTAAATCACCTACCGATATTTCAGAAACACCCTTCTCATAACAGTCCTTGACGAATCGATAGATCATAGTGTTGATGCCCTGTCGAAATCTCCGTTTCCTTGTCCGATATAACTTGTTTAGTTTTTTTGTGGGCCTAGGTTTCCCTCCTAATTTCCTTTGATAGTTAGCTATTTGTTTGTTCCAATACCACCAGTCACTCAACAACGACTTCCCAGAATAGAGTTTCGCACGAGTATCACCTTCAGTATAAGTGGTGAGGACATTGATCACTCCCAGATCGATGTACGCCTTCTTGTTTCCTAATGGTTGATGTAGAGGTGTGCACTCTACTGGTTGATAGGCATACCATCCTTTCGAGAGCATATCAAAGTGAATTTCAAGACGTCCTTGTTTTCCATGCCAGTTTAAGTTTCCATGGTAGGTAATCGCTAATTTATTGGGCAACAAAAGCCGTCTGGCTTCAAATTTATAACAATCTGTACGTATGAGTGACCTTAAAATTCGCTTGCCTGTTTTTCGATCTTTCCAGTAGCCAGGAGGTCTAATGACCTTGATATGAGGAGACAACTTCCCCTGCTTCTTTTTTCTTAAAAGTGCAAAAAAGGATTTCCAAGCCTCATTATTCTTGCGGATGATCTGTTGCGTTGTTGCAGAACCGATCTGAGGTGAAAAGTCCTGATATTCTTCAGTGGTATCCCAGTCTAGAGTTCCATCGAAGAAGGATTGTCGCCGCTTAAAGGTTATTTTATTCCATAAGACAGAAGATAACGTGCATAAGGCAAATAGTTTTGCCTCTTGATCCTCATCAGGAACTAATTTAAGGATATTAGTTCTTCTCAAGCCGTTTACTTCCGTTTTCGTGATTGTTCCTCAATATATTTTTTAATGGTATCGGATGTGACTGTTCCAGCAGTCCTCACATAATACGAACGTGTATAAGCCCAATACAGCACCCTCATCGGTACGATGCCTTGTGTGTGCCCTTAACACCAAGCCAAATACCTTAAATACTGCACGAGTATAAATATCGTTAATTTATTTTAAGCGTGAGGGAGACCGTTGTGAAAGTGAAAAACAAGATAACGCGATTCAACTCCCCCGTAAACAGGGGAGTATTCTCGCTTAGTTTCTGTAAGGATACATGGGACTCAGTCTGGGAAAAACAACGTGTTCGCAAGTCTACTCTTCATTCGCTTATCTACTTTTTAAGGGAGCATTATTTCTCAGCTACATTTGCACGTTTTGCCAGAAAGCGAATCAAAGGCTTAATTTTAGAAGTAGGATGCGGCACTGCGCAATGCTCGCTGAAAATACGTGTAAAAGGCATAGATATAATTGGTGCTGATTTCTCAGCCTCTGCCTTGCAATTAGCCAAGAAATATTCTACTCAAAATCAACTTATCAAATTCGTTGTAACAGATGCATTCAATTTACCGTTTGCCGAGAACACTTTTGATGCGGTATGGAGCGTTGGTTTGCTTGAACATTTTGATAAACCAAGTTTAGCATTAGTAGAGATGAGACGAGTTGTTAAGACGAAAGGTAAGGTAATTGCCATAGTGCCCTATCGCGCTGGATTGCTGGGGATTCTTAATTACGGATACAAGAAATTAGGGAAAGAGTGGATCTGGGAAGATGAAAACCCAATGGGCGTAGATGATTTGTATCGATTCTTTGAACAGGCACATCTAAGGAATATACGCATTAAAAGGATGTATGACACATTCCTAATGTTCTTGGGGGCGACAGGGGAAAAATAGTTGCCCAAAGGTTTTTTAGTATTAATAAAGTGTTAGATTTAGGGATTACAGAATAAGTTTTGTCGAAAAAGTGTTTATTTGGAAACGTATTTAAAACACGATTATATTCTTTGTTTCGTTTGAGAAAGCACGGAGTGGAAATTTGATGGAAGATGAATATGAAGATCCTCTGCCCTGTAATCAAGATCCTTTTATTAGTTTAGAACCATACACAGTTATTTCTGAATTGATTTCGCAGGCATTAAGGGATGGGGTCAAGTTGCGATGTATTCTGTGCGGTGAAAAAGTTTCTATTAGCAACGTTATTGTAGTACAGGGTCATCATGTGATTCATGAAGACTGCTTTGTTAATACTATGTGCGATAATGAAAGGGTTATACAAGAATCTATCAAATTGGGAATCATGGGACGCGAAGAAATTAGTAAACGCTTGAAGAAGTTCCCCATTCGCTATGTACTTTCTAAATTACGCTGGGAGGTCAAAAAAAGGACGGGCGTAAGATTGCCGATCCCAATAAGAGAGAGAACCTTCAAGGAACTGCTGAAAAAGAACAAAGCGATAACAGAAACGAATGAACAACAATTAATCAACTGGTTTAAAACTGCAAGCTACCCGTCTAGTCTCAGTGATGACTATTCAAGCGTTGATGAGATGGACTCCTCATTTTCGTATTTCTCATAAAACCTCTTTATCTTACTTGTTTTTTAAAGAAGATATAAGCCTTTTTTTAGTTTTTTTGTTATAACAAACTTTCCACTTTAAAGATATTAACGATTGAGAAATTAAATACATTTTTAAGCCTACTCGTCAATAATTATTAGGTGATGATGCAACGCCGTCCCAGGCGGAGTCATTGATGCTGACTATGAAGAACTCGCGACGAAGCAGAGCCCACTATTTTTAACAGGTGTTCAGTAGAAATTATTGTACCGCTTCTGCAAGAATTTCTGCAAACTTATAGACTTCTTCAAAAGTATTATATAGGGGATATGGCGCAACACGGATTATATCAGGCTCCCTCCAATCAACGGTTACCCCCCGATCTATCAACGTATCAAATAATTTCTTACCGTTTTTGAGAGTTCGAATTGAGAGTTGGCATCCTCGCTCATTAGCTTTTGAAGAGGTAATTATCTCGTAATTTTCAGGGCCTAATTCTTTTATCAAATACTCTAAATAGCCAGTCAATAACTCCCTTTTCTGATGAAAAAGAGATAGATCAAGCTCATCCCAAATGTTTAAAGCAGCTTTCAGACTTGCTAATAAAAGCACAGGATGTGTACTTATTTGCCAACCCGAAGCCCCAAGCGCTGGGTTAATGTCTGGCTCCATTAGGAACATCGTTTCACGTTTACCACCCCACCAGCCATCAAATCGAGGGAGATCTTTTTCAAAGTGGCGTTCATGTACGAAACATGCACTTATTCCGCCAGGACCTGCATTGATGTACTTATAATTGCACCAAACGGCAAAATCTACATTCCAATCATGTAATTCAAGAGGGATATTTCCTACTGCATGTGCCAGATCGAAACCAACAACTGCCCCTTTTGCATGGGCTGCTTTAGTGATGGCTTCCATATCAAACGCTTGACCTGTAAGATAGTTAACTCCAGAAAAAAGGACTAAGGCGATAGATTCATTTATTGCATCAATAATGTCTTCTGTCCTGAGAATTGCTTCTCCGGGCCTAGCCTTAACTTCTATCAAAGAATCATTAATTTCATGACCATGAAAACGGATTTGGGATTTAAGAGCATATTCATCACTAGGAAAAGTATGTTCTTCAATCAATATTCGATGTCTGTTTGTTGTTGTAGGACAGAAAAAACTCACTAGAAGAAGATGAAGATTGACAGTCAAACTGTTCATGATTGAAACTTCTTCAGGCTGGGCACCTATAATACGTGCCATACTTTTAACTAAATCATCTGAGTAAGAAAACCAGTTTTTAGACCCATGAAACCATCCTTCAACGCCTATCTCCTCCCATGTCTTAAGGATTTTGTCTATTTCAGTTCTTGCTGTTTTTGGTTGAAGACCTAATGAGTTGCCACAAAAATAGATTATGGAGTTGGGATAGTGGAACATTGTTCGAAATTTAGCTAATGGATCCGCCAAGTCCAGTTCTTTTGCAAACTCTAAACTTCGCTCAAATTCGATCATGAGTTAATCACATATTTTGAGTATTTGATTAGGCTGTACTTCTATTATTCATTTTTTAAAAGAAATCGAGGGAATTTCATCGCACTCTTAACTCTGTTTTCAAATATGCCAAGTTCTCTGACTCCAAAGCCCATTGAAAGCCCCAAAAGTTGCGGTAGATGAAGAACGGGGATGTCATAGTCGAGTTCCCAGAGTTCTTTAACCTTGATCTGATTTAAATCGAGGCTAAGAGAGCAGAACGGGCAGATAGTTATGAGCGCCTTAAGGGCTGCATCATGCGCAGTAGATATTATACGATGTGTCAGACGCCAAGCGACATCTGGGGCATTACTTAAGACGGGGGCTCCACAGCAGGATATTTTTCCTTCATAATCTGATGCAATTGCTCCAGTAAGATTAATGATTTCATCCATATGCAGTGGTCGTTCAGGGTCTCCGTGATGTGTAATTTCAGAGGGGCGAAGCATGTGACAACCATAGTATGCTCCAACCTTAAGTCCGTCTTTAAATGGTATTTTAAGATGTTCCTTTATTCGTGGCAGTCCAACATCCTCATAAAGAATTTTGAGAAAATGTTTAACTTCAAGTGTGCCATTATATTCTAGGTCAAAGTCTGATAGAATATTGTTAATATCTTCCCTTGCAGCATTATCTTTCTTTAAGTATTCATTTGCATGCATGATCGAACCTACGCAGCCGTTACATAAACAGCAAATATCTAAGTCCATTTTTTCAGCTGTAGCTAAAATTCTTGCCGACAACAATGTCCAATATTGTTCGTCCATTGAACGAACAATGGGTGAACCACAACATCCCGAATTAGGGAGATCAATCAGTTCTACACCTAGTTCCTTTGCAACTACACGGGAAGAGGCTTCATACCCGTTCATTTTTTCGGGAATAGTACAGCCTAGAAAAAGCGCATACTTCACTATTTTTCACCAGTTTCTTCTTCAGGGGGTTTATAATGGACTAATTTGGTGAATTTAATCTTTTCTGCTAGTTTTCGCATTATATCTGCGTCAGGAGTAGGCAATTCAGGGAGTTTGAAGCGAGTTTGACGTATTTTATTTTCATATTCACCCACTTCATTCATTAAGCCAAAAGTTAAGATGTTAGCCGCGATATCTGACCATACGCTAGGTATAATGTTTTCTTTCGCTGCCATGTTTCTAAGGTGAACGAAAATTTCTGGAGGTTTTACATCTTGAGGACAACGCTCCTCACATACATAACAGCCTGTACATAACCAAATGAGCGGGTTGTGCAGTACTGCTTCTCTATCACCTAACATGATAAGCCGAATGATATTTCTCGGACTGAATTCTTCGCCACCGAACCGTGCTACAGGACAGCTACCCGTGCATGTCCCGCACTGGTAACAGGCAAAAAGGTCAAATGAAAGGTCCTCGATAAATTCCTCTGCGAGGCTCAAGTCTAGATCTGAAAGCTTCACTACTTTTTCAGTTTCCAAGTTCTATTCCTTCTTCGCTTCCTCTACTTCTTTCTTTACACGCTCAATTTCGGCCAGTTGCCATTGGACAAATTCGTTGGTGTCACCTTTCATAAGTTTTGAAAGGTCTGCCTCCAAATTAGATGGGCTAATCTTGACCATCCAACCTTCGCCGTATGGATCAGTATTGACAAGTGAGGCATTATCCCACAACCCTTCATTGAATGCAGTAACTTCACCTGCGACTGGGGCATAAATTTTGCCTGTCCACTTGCCGCTTTCTAGTGTTCCAAAAGGTTTCATAAACTCTACCGTCTCACCTTCAAAAGGCAATTGCACAGCCTGAATTTTTTCAGCCATGGTTTGCGCAAAATCGGTCACGCCAACCACAACAATATCTCCTTCTACTCTTGCCCAAGAATGTTCAGTTGTATAATATAATTCATCTGGGAGATCATAATCTTCAATTTTCATTTTTACATTCTCCTTTTCAATTTATGAAATTGTTTTTTTTCAAAGGTTATATATAAGAAGCATCCCTGCGTAGGGAGCCAGTCCTTCTCTCAGTCCCTAAAGGGTTTCCCGAGAGAGATCATTCCATTTCAGTTCGAGATATACGCGACGGATTGGGTCCAAGTTTCGAAATACTTTCGCCAAAGGTTTGCATTGCTTCTCTAAATTTTTCTGCTTCCGCGGATGAAAGGAAGTACATTACAGTTCTGCCTTCACCAAAACCCATAGTTTCAAGAAGTTTTTCAGCCAACTCAACAGACTTTTCTGCTTGTAAGTTTCCATCAATATATGCACAGTCGCCTTTGTGTCATCCGACTACGGCGACACCGTCTGCGCCGAGTGAAAACGCATTAAGCAACCATGGAGTATCAATACGACCTGTACACGGCACCCGTATAATTCGAGTTCGATAGTCATATTGAAGTTTTGAAAGCCCAGCTAAGTCTGCAGCACCATACCCACATTTTTCACAAGCAAAAACAAGAAGTAATGATTTTTGCTTGCTTTCAGCTAAAAGTGATTCAATTTGTGGATAGAATTGCTCATCTCGCCAGTATCGAAGTTCTCTAGCTCCAGAGGGACATGCTGCAACGCATGTGCCGCAGCCCTTGCATTCAATTTCATCAGTAACCGAAACAAGTCCTCCTGCTTCAGTTTCTTTCGTAGTTATAGCATCGTATGGACAGGCGATTACGCACACCTTACATCCGCTACAAAGATTCTCGTCACATACAGCCTTGATTAGTTCAAGTTGAATCTCTTTTTGTTGTAACAGTACGCCTGCTGCTGATGCCGCTGCTTTACCTAGTACTATTGAGTCGCTTATGCTTCGTGGAGAAAGAACAGACCCTGCTACGTAAACGCCATCTTTTCGTGTTTCGACAGGTTTGAATTTTATGTGGATAGGCTCAAGAAAACCATCAGAAGAGCGAGTAACTCCTGTTATCTTACACAGTTCATCAAAGCCTTCAGGAGGTTCTTGCCCTACCGCTAGGACTACATAATCTGTGTCTATCTCGAATGTAGTTCGTGAAAGGGTATCGTATACTTGCACCATAGCATTTTCATTGTAGATTGCCGTAACCATCGGGGGTCTTTCTTCTGTCCATCGCATAAAATTGGAGCGATATTGTTTTCTTGTAGTTAGATAGAACTCTTCCATATACCTTCCGACAGGTCGCAAATCCTCCTTAAAGAGGACAAAGGTTTGACAGTTCGGAAAGAGTTCTTTCACGGTCTGCGCATTTTTCAGTGAGGCACCGCAACAAACACGAGAGCAGTATTTGTTTCCATCTTCTTCTCGTGAGCCAACGCACTGAATGAAGACAACACGTTTTGGTTCTTGATCAAAACTGCGCGTTTTAAGCAATTCCTCGAATTCAAGAGAAGTTACCACTCGTGGAACAGTATTGTAACCGTATTCGCCGTCCTTGGGAGAATATGTATTTGTTCCGACAGCTATAATTATAGCGCCAACGTTAATATCAGTGTTTTCTCCATTAATTCTCCTAATTTGTGTTGTAAAATCACCGATGTGACCATCAAGGGATTCCAATGAAGACTCAAGGTAAACCGAGATATTGGGAGCATTAGATATCTGCGCTGTTAATTCATCCAAAATTTGGCTGGCTTCAGTTTTTTCTGGAAACACTTTGTAGAGAGAATTGAGACGACCACCAAGTTGAGAATCTTTTTCCACGAGGTGAACATTGAATCCTTGATTAGATAAATCAAGGGCAGCCGACATTCCAGCAATTCCACCACCAATAATAAGAGCTTCATTGACAACTGAAACCGTCCGATATGGCACAATCTCAAGATGTAATGCTCGTGCAATGCCAGCCCTGATCAAGTCCTTTACTTTTTCTGTGGCTTCTTTTTTTGTCTGCATATGAACTTGCGCTGCCTGATCTCTTATGTTCACGTATTCAAGATAATACTTACTTACTCCAGCAGACTCTAAAAGAGTCCTAAATGTTTCTTCGTGAAGTAAAGGTGAACATGCTGCTACTAAAACCCGATTAATATTGAGTTCCTTTATCATCTCGCTGATTTGCTGTTGTCCTGGCTCACTACAGAAGAACTCATTGTTATCTACATAGATCACGCCAGGTAATGTCTTTGTATATTCCATGACTTCTGGTACGTCAATGTAATTTGCGATATTGCCACCGCAGTGGCATACAAACACGCCAAGTCGAGACTCATCGGTAACTTCTTCCTTTGTTTGAGGCGCATATGATGTTATGTGTGGTGGAGAACCAGATAAAAGGTTCACTGCAGACGATGCAGCAGCTCTTGCTTGAGTAACCGTATCCACAGCATCTTTTGAGCCTGTTGCCACTCCCGCGATAAAGATTCCATGTCGATTTGTTTCGATTGGATGATAACTGTTGGTTTCAAGAGGAAATCCATCACCGCTAATTTTAATGCTTAATTTTTGGCATAGTTCATGTGTCCCTTCAGATGGAACAAATGAACTAGATAAGACAACAAGGTCGATATTTTTGACCTGAGAAACTTCTCCAGTATTAGTATCTTCAACCCAGACAATCAAGTCTTTTGTTTCTTCGTTTTCTTGAATTTCCGCCACTTTACCGCGAATTAAATTAGGATTATAGCTATTCTGTGTGTCCCTGTAGTATTCTTCGTAAAGTTTTCCTGAGGATCTTATATCTATATAGCAAATGTCTGCCTGTCCTTTTCCTTTTGATTGCAGTTTATAGGCTCTAGCTTGTTTTAATGCGAACATACAGCAGACTCGGTTACAGAATTTGTTGCCGACTTCCTTTTCACTTCTAGAGCCCACACATTGGACCCATAATACCCTGCTTGGTTCTTTCCCATCAGAAGGTCTCACTATCTTGCCATTAGTAGGACCTGTGGGATGCATCATTCGTTCAAACTGAAGTGATGTAACAACGTTTTCGTAGTATCCATAGCCAAATTGTTTCAATGGTGTTGGGTCGAATTCATCAAAACCCGTGGCTACAATTATCGAGCCAACATTGATTTCGATGATCTCTTCGGCATCAACAAAGTTTATTGCTTCCGCAGGACACTCCATCTCACACATTCCACAATCTATGCACTGCTCCTTATCTAATCTAGGGATCTGGGGGACTGCCTGAGGAAAAGGAAGATAAATTGCTTTTCGTACACCTATACCCATATCGTATTCTGAAGTCACTTCAACTGGACATACTTCAAGGCATTTTTGACATCCTGTACATTTGTCTGAATCGACATATCTAGGGCTTTGCTTGAGTTTTACCGTAAAGCTTCCTGATTCACCATTTACCTCTAAAACTTCGGTTAGAGTAAACAAGCGAACATTGTCGTTTCTGGCAACGCTTGACATAAGTGGTGTAAGTGGTCAAGCCGAGCACTCATCGGTCGGAAAGATTTTGTAAACCTGTGAAAATCGTCCTCCAATTGTTTCTCGTTTCTCTACTAGAAACGCCGTATAGCCTTGATTTGCAATATCTAGCGAAGCATACATGCCAGCCATTCCGCCGCCAATCACCAAGACACTTTCTGCCGCTTTACTTTCCAATGCATTCATTTAACGAACCTCCTACTTAGTGAACACCTCCAAACTACCATAACTTAATGTTCGGTTGCTTTTATTCAATTCTTCTTTGATAATGTCAGCGTAATGCACTTCAAAATTATAAAAAAAGGTGGGGGCAACTGATGAGCACATATATCCCTATACACTTGTAATACTTGGTTAGATATTTGTCACATTAGCGATAACTGTCAACTACACCTGCTGAATAGGCAACAAGTCTTGGCAATTCTAAAACGCGAATGCGTTCTCTGTAAGCCCTCATTCCAATTGAATGATGACACGTAGGGCAAGTCGTGAGAATATATTGTACACCTAACTTAGCTGCGTCTTTGACAATTTCATCACTTAGATCGTTTCTTAGTTCAGTGTATGGTACACGGATCGGTCCACCGCAACATCTCGCGTCTCCTTTTGTTTCTGGTAACTCAACGAACTCAATACCTGGAATACTTTCTATGATCTTCCGAGGAGGGTCGTATTTAAGTGCGTATCTCCCGAGATGGCATGGATCCTTGAAGGTAACCTTTCCCTCAAGGGGTTTCGTCATTTTTATTTTACCATCATCGATTAAACGTTCAAGCACTTCCGAAATATGATATGCTTTTGGAGTATCCGGAGAGATTGCTTTATACTCCTCATTGAAGACTGAAGCGCACATCGGACATGCTGTGATTATAGTCTCAATCCCTCGCGATTTAAAGAGTTCGATGTTTTTCTTAGCAGCTTTCTCAAAATATGGTTTGAATCCTAACCAACTAAGAAATCCTCCGCAACAACTCTCTGAATCGAACATCGTAAACTCTTCTCCAGCGGCTTTCAAGAGTTTAACTCCCGCACGTGAATTATCGGGATAATCAATAGTCCCTACACAACCAGCGTAATAGAGCGTTGAAGATTCCTTTGGTAAGGTTGCTTTTATTTCGCCAAAAACCTCGTTGAACACGACAGGATAATCCATTCCATGGGTATTTCCTTTCTCAAGAATGCTGTCAGCAATACCCCTATGCTCTGAAAGCGTATAATTGTTGTCGGCTAGATATTCACGCACGCGATCCATAACGTCTACCACTTTTATTTTTGCTGGACAGTGTTCCTCACACTTTTTGCACAATGTGCATGTGTAAAGAATTTCCATTGCATAATCATCAACGGGAAATCCTCCTTCAATGAGAGCTCGCTCTAGCATGATCCTTCCTCGACAGTTGTAACTTTCCATCTGTGTAGCATCAAAAATCGGACATGCAAACCTACAAAATCCGCATCGTACGCATCTGTATGTTTCTGTTTCAGCATCAGCGTCAATCCTCATTTTCTTATGTTTTGGTTTAAGCATTGTACCCGAAACTACATCTTCTTGTGTCATCTCTAGTCATCCTCCAAGATGTTAATTCTTTGGCCTGGAATTGGTAATACGTGACCAGGGCAGAAAATATTTTTAGGATCAAATGCATTCTTGATCTTTTTCTTTAATTCTAACACTTTAGGTTGGTGTTCAACGGGCATCATCATAAGTTTGGAAACACCAATTCCATGTTCCCCAGTGACCGTCCCTTCTAATTCAACTGCTGCATGCCACAAGTCAACTAATGTTTGTAGGGCGCGCCTATGTTCATCAGGATCTCGTTCATCCCACAAAAGTATAGGATGAAGATTTCCATCTCCTGCGTGACCGAATGTGGCAATTTCGATCCCATTCTTTTCGCTTACTCTATCAATCTCTTGGAACATCGTCGGTAGGTTTTTTAGAGGTACTGATACGTCTTCCATTCGTGCAGTTGGCCGTCGAAGTGTTAGTGCTGGAAATGCAGCCTTTCTAGCTGCCCAGACTTGTGTACATGTTTCCAGATCTCGTGCTGTTTCGGATTTGATTGCTCCCATCTCTTTGAACAAATCTTCCAGTTTATCTAGCCGCATCTCAACGTCATCTCTATTCCCATCTAATTCCACAAGGACAACAGCTCCGCATTCGGGGAATTTTAAGGTTCCTGAATATTCTTCTACTGCCTTAAGTGTCTTGTAATCAAGAATTTCTGTTCCTGAGGGGTCAAATCCTCTTTTAATGATTTCTCTGACGCACTTTCCTGCTTCAAAAGCGGAATTGAAATAGCCACTAGCCACGAGACGGACTGCTGGCAAAGGTTGAATTTTGAGCATTGCCTTGGTAATAATACCCAGAGTCCCTTCTGATCCTACAAAAAGTGAAACAAGATCGTAGCCACAAACAAATTTAATTGCTTTATTGCCGATATTAACGACACTCCCATCTGATAGGACGATTTCCAAGCCCATAACCCACTCTTCGGTGACTCCATATTTAAGTGCACGAATTCCGCCGCTATTATTATTTACCATACCGCCAATTGTAGCTGTTTTGTCCGATGCTGGATCCGGCGGAAAGTAAAATCCATAGGGCTCTAAGTAGGTATTGAGGTCTAGACACACCATACCAGGCTCAACGGTTATTAGAAAGTTCTCAACATCGAGATCTACAACCTTGTTCATCCTTGCGACCACCAAAATCAAACAATCAGGCTTTGCAGGGATGACACCCCCGCTAACGTTGCTTCCAGCCCCTCTTGGAATAATTGAGAATCCTTCTTCATTAGCTAGCTTCACGATATCTGCGACCTCTTCTGTGGTATTAGCAAAGGCCACGGCTGCTGGCATACCTGTATCAATGCTAGCATCGCGTGAGTAAATATACAGATCGATTGCATGATTTAAAACATTGTTTTCTCCAACTATTTTTTTCAGGGCGGGAATGATTGTGCCCTGCCAATCCAACGTATGTTTTTCTAAATCCGAAAGAGAAATTTTAAAGCCTCCTTTTCTTAATGATCCCTCTATCTAATTTGGTGTTAACTTTCTGTTTTTATTCTCTTCAAATTAATACAGAGTATTAATCACTGAAAGTTATAAATGTTCAATATAACAAAATCTGACTATTTATTGTAGTACGCGCGCAAAAGAGTATAAACAATTTATAAATTGTAAGTGATATAAAACTCCTTTACAAACTTGTGAGGGTTAGTTTTGAGTGGAAAACCTAAAGTTTTTGTTTCTCGTATAATCCCAAAGCCAGCTTTAGATATGATCAATGTGGAGTGTAAGATGGAATTTAATGAAAGTGATATCCCTCTTACACAGGCTGAGTTTATTGAAAAAATGAAAACACTTGACGGGCTTGTTTGCCTACTTACTGACGACATTAATGCCGAAATCCTAAAATCCGTTAAAGAAGCAAACCCTAATTTTAAAGTAGTCAGCAATGTAGCAGTAGGTTACAACAACATCGACTGGAAGGCAGCCACAGAATTAGGTATCGCAGTATCCAATACCCCAGGAGTTCTAGATGACACAACTGCAGATTTTACCTGGGCACTTCTCATGGCAGTTGCTCGACGCGTTGTCGAGGCAGATAAGTATTTCCGCCAAAAAACGTGGAAAGGATGGGGTATAATGCAGTTTCTTGGTTCTGATGTCTACGGGAAAACACTGGGAGTCGTTGGACTAGGAAGAATTGGACGAGTGGTAGCTAAAAGGGCTAAGAGTTTTGACATGAAAGTTCTTTATACAGATGTTGTCCGGTTCGAGGATCTGGAAAAAGAATTAGGACTCCAATATGTGGATAAAGAGACAATTCTTAAAGAATCAGACTATGTAACTTTGCATGTTCCCTTGATTCCAGAAACTAAACACTATATTGGTGTAAAAGAACTAGAAATGATGAAAGAAACCGCGTATTTGATTAATGCATCACGAGGTCCCGTTGTAGATGAAAAAGCGCTCGTTAAAGCATTACAGGAGAAAAAGATTGCTGGTGCTGGTTTGGATGTCTTTGAAATGGAGCCTAAAGCTGAACCAGAACTTTATGAAATGGATAACGTTGTGTTAGCACCACATATCGCAAGTGCATCAATAGAGACTCGTACTAAAATGGCGACCATGGCTGCTGAAAATGTCATTGCTGGCGTTAAGGGACTCAAACCACCAAATTGTGTTAATCCAGAAATTTATGGATAACCCTCTAAAAAAATAAACAAAATAGGAGAGAAGATTATGCCTAAAATGCAAGTAGCGGAAGTTATAGTAAAAATTCTTGAAGATGAAGGAGTAACAGCAATGTTTGGTATACCGGGCGCAGCAATAAATCCCGTCTACAAATACCTTGGGCAAACAACAAAAATTAAGCACTATATTGCTCGACATGAAGAAGGAGCATGCCATGCAGCTGACGGATATGCACGAGCAACTGGAAAAGTTGGCGTCTGTATCTGTACAAGCGGACCTGCAGCGACAAATTTTGTAACAGGTCTCTATACTGCTCAAGTTGACTCTATCCCAATTGTCGCAATTACTGGGACAGCAACGAGAGCAGTATTGGGTCAAGAGGCGTTTCAAGCGGTTGACATAGCAGAAATAGTTAAACCAGTGACTAAGAAAAGTTATTGTGTTAGGGAGCCTTATCGCCTCCCAGGTACTATGAGGGAAGCTTTTCGAATCGCTAGAGAAGGAAGACCCGGACCAGTGCTTATTGATCTCCCCGTTGACCTCCAGAGAACAGAAATTGAATATGATCCAGAAACAGATCGTAGTTTAGACTTTTCGACACCCAAAGCAAATGAAAAACAAATCAAGAAAGCAATTGATATGATCTTGGAAGCTAAGAATCCAATCATCTTAGCCGGAGGAGGAGTCATTATTTCGGGCGCTTCCAAAGAACTCCAAGAATTAGCAGAATATTTAAGTTTACCCATCTGTGCTAGTTACATGGGAAAGAGTGCTCTTGACACTAATCATCCATTATACGCGGGACTAGTCGGTACCATCATGCAAACAAGACTTGGCAACAAATTATTCTTAGAGAGCGATCTTGTTCTAGCGGTTGGTGCCAGATTTGTTGACCGTCATACGGGTAAACTAGATGTTTACACGAAAGACAGAAAATTCATCCACATTGACATTGATCCTCTACAAATTGGCAAGATCGTCCCCACAGAGTTAGGAATTGTATCAGATGCCAAAGTAGCACTACAAATGATGATCGATCAAGCCAAAGCTCGAAATGCAAAAGTAATGCCAAATGAATGGGTATCGTCTATACCTGCCCGACGTAAAGAGCTTGCGAGAAGATTAGACTTTGATAATGTGCCAATCAAACCTCAAAGACTTTTCAAAGAAATAAATGAATTCTTTGATGATGACACAATTTTTGTGACGTCAGTCGGACTTAATCAGATTTGGAGCGGTCAATATCAAGAAATAAAGAAACCAGGACATTACAAGGTCTGTGGATGCGCGGGAACGTTGGGTTGGGATTTACCAGCTTCGATTGGGGCTAAAGTCGGATACGAGGAAATGGGAATGCCTGAAAAGAAGGTCGTAGGCATCACAGGAGATGGCGGATTAGGATTCATGGTAGAAGAATTAGCGATGGCGGCCCACTATCAAACTCCAATAGTTATGCTGGTGCTTAACAATGGCTTCTTGAGCTTGATTAGACAAAACCAGAGCATCGTTTATGACTATGAATATGCGGTAGATCTTACATACGATACAAATAAGCTTGAAAAACATGGAATAGGAATAGATTTCGTTAAGCTTGCAGAAGCTTTTGGACTATACGCTGAACGAGTCGAAAAACCTGAAGATCTAAAGGCTGCTTTCCAGAGAGGCCTAGATAACGCCCCAGCGGTATTAGATATTATATGTGAACGTGAAACTAATTGTAGTATGGGGTTAGCTCTGGACGCTATAGCTGAAAGAGGATAAGTTAGAAAACCAATAAAAGGCGGTGAAAAAATGAAGAAACACTGGGATCTTTATATGAAAATCGGTATAGTACATGGAATGGTGTTTCCAGAATGCCTTGCGGGAGAAGGTCCAATACTCGAAACGCTTACTAAGATAGCAGAAGATGGATTCTTCTCAGCAATTGACTATGGTGGATGCAAAGATCCAGCAATCAAAGGTGATGTAGCAGCACTCTTAAAAGCATCTCGCTTAACCGTCAACTTCTCAGCACAACCAGCTCTATTGCTCCCGAAACTTAATTTGAACGCATTAGACGAAGAATTACGAAATCGATCTATACAGGCAATAAAATCATGTATTGACGAAGCCTACGAAGTTGGTGCAGAATATTTAACCGTTCTAAGTGGTCCTTATCCAGGTGATGCAGATAGTGAAAAGGGAATGACATTGTTAATCGATTCCTTAAATCAACTTTGTGAATACGCGAAAAGTAAAGGAAATCTCGCATTAGCTTTAGAGGTCTTTGACCGTGAGATTGATAAAAAATCTTTGATAGGGCCATCTGAATCAGCAGTAGAGGTTGCTAAGGCAGTACGTGAGGCAGGATATCCTACTTTTGGCTTAATGCATGATTTAAGTCATCTTCCATTGCTAAATGAAACACCTGCCCATGCGTTGTCGACTACGAAGAAGTATTTAACACTTGTGCACTTGGGGAATTGCGTCAAAGACCCAAACAATCCTTTATATGGAGATCAACATCCGATCTTCGGTATAGAAGGAGGAGAAAATGACGCAAAAGAGTTGGCAGAATACCTGAATGCTCTTTTTGAAATTGATTACTTAGAAAAAGGTAAACGCCCATTTGTTAGTTTCGAAGTAAAACCTCATAAAGGTATTACATCAGAGATGGCCATAGCAAATGTAAAACGTACATTAAAAGAGGCTTGGACACAAGTTTAAGCCTTCTAATCTCCTTTTTATTTTTTGTCGCGAAAAAACTGTTTTTTCAAAAGATGAACGTGCGCTAAAAAAGCAAAGATATACTAAGGTATTGAAATCTTCTTGAATTTGAAAAAACTGCGTTTGAGGGAAAATCTTTATATACAGTATAAGTATAAAGCACACAATATAAATTTCAATTGGTTTTAGGTGAGGTTGGGATGCTGTACCAAGGAGTTTAGGGACAAAGTTTGTCCCACGGATGTTCAGAACGGGAGAAACTTGTCCCGTAGGTTTAGAGAGTTTTTTGAATACCAAAACGATTAGCCGAGTATCGGCGAAATATGAAAACAACCTCAAGGAAATGAGTAAAGCAAGTGTACACCATAAACTTTGGAACCTTGTTTCACTACTTTTGCTAGACAACATACATGAGACCATTGTATCAGCATCAACGACAAAAGCTCAGCTTAATCTAGCTGACTTTCCCTATCAAAAGAACAATAGAGGTGAACAAAATTGGCAAAACTTTTAATGATCCCTGGACCGATTAATTTTGATCCAGAAGTGATACGGGCTCTAAGTAAAGTAACTGTGAGTCACGTAGCACCAGAATTTATCTCTATCTTTGGAGATACTCTAAGAAAACTAAGAGAGGTCTTCATTTCTGAAGGACAACCCTTTGTTATTGCGGGATCTGGGACGCTAGCTATGGAGATGGCAGCAACCAATGTGATTCAAAGAGGAGAAAAAGCATTAGTAGTAAATAATGGGGTGTTCGGCGCGCGATACAGTGATATTTTCAAAGCACACGGAATCGCTGTTGACGAAATTCAAGTAGAATGGGGAAAGGCAGCAGATCCTACAGAGGTGCGTGAAAAACTTGAAAGTGACGACTATAAAGTCCTTACAGTGACACATGTTGATACATCGACTGGTATTGCGAACGACATCGAAGCCATTGGTAATGTTGTCAAAGATTTTGATACGATATTTATTGTAGACGCAGTATGTTCTCTTGCAGGACAACGATTGTATCAAGACAAACATCATGTAGATATATGCTTCACAGGTTCACAGAAGGCATTGGGCGTTCCTCCAGGGCTTGCAATACTGAATTTCAACCAGAAGGCCTTAGACGCACACGCTAAACTTAAACATCCCGTTGAGTGTTTCTATACGTCCATTGACAACTGGTTGCCCATTATGCAAGCATATGAGCGCGGTGATCCAAGCTATTTCGGTACACCTGCAGTAAATTTAATCTATGCACTCCATGAAAGTGTAAAGCAAATAGTTAGCGAAGGAATGGAGGCACGGTTTGCGCGGCACGAAAAATTAGCAGAAATGATGCGCAAAGGTCTTACAGAGATGGACTTTAAACTCGTTCCTGAGGATGGATGGGCTGCAAATACAATGAGCGCAGTCTATCATAATGGCATTGCAGATGCGGACTTTAGAGGGCAATTATCACAAGAGGGCGTTATCGTGGCAGGCGGTTTGGGCAAACTGAAAGGTAAAATCTTTCGAATTGGCCATATGGGCTCTATTAATGCAAACGATGTCTCAGCAACACTAAACGCAATTCAACGAACTCTAAAAATGTTTTAAAAAACAATTTCTACCTTTTCAATCCTTTTTCTTTATTTTTTCGCAGTCCCTAATTTTTGAGTTAATATTATTGTGACTGACATGGATAAATCTTCGACCTTGAATCACGATCGTGAGAACCAAAATTAACTTTGCAGATCTTCACTGGTCAAAGTTGGTTGTTCGAGGGCTGATCGAAGCGATCGAATTGTTCCTGAAGTTTTAAGCAAACGTATAATGGTGGGTCTATTATCAATACTTGAAACGATTGCCATAGCGGTTTGTACCTTGTCTAAACTTTTTGAAGTGCATCTTAGAATACCATGGCAAGTCTCAGCGTCAAATTCAATGAGCCAAATACCGCTTTGGCTAGCTTCAACCTCACCGTAAAGTGACAAAATCGATCGTGAAATAGAATTAAAAACAGAAATCACCTCTAATGGAGTTTCATCTTCGATTATTATTTCAAAGGCGATATATCTGCTTTTTTCTTCTTTAACCATTACTTAGTCCTTCTCTTCATCGATTGTTCGAACACCCGGCATTATGATTTTCCCATTTTTCTCAAGGATGCGTCGTTCTATCAACTTGAAAGGGTTTTCTAAAAGACTTTGTTTTGCTAAGCCATGAGGCAAACCAACAAGTTTTGCTAATAGTAACATTTCTCGTGAACCTCTTAGTTCATATTTGCTAAGTGCACCAGTTCCAATTACGAACATAACATCGTTTCGAAGTGCAACAGAGAGTATTTTTCTCCAAATCCGCAAGAGTTTTGCCCTAACCTTACCATAATATCTTATAAAAGGGATCAAAGTAATTTCTAATGCGATTTCATTTTTTGAGCAATTACGAGCAACTATTTCTGTAAACACGGGCGCCTTTACGGTGGGAGGAAGTGTTAAAATGTCTACAAATCTATTAGTCGATGCGAATCTGCATACATTTTCTGAAGAACACTCAACGGCGACCAAATCTACTTTCCTTCTAACATAATTAAGTTTGTGTGATAATTCTCGTGGGGTTTTTGGAGAAATATCTGCTCGTGCATAAACATTTGGAGTAAAATCTTTACATTCTTGGAGAAGAGTTTCAACCTGAGAAGGATCAATAGCACCGAAATCTGATATACATATATTTTGGTGTCCCAGACGATGCGCCATCTCAATCATTTCTGATAAAGTAGATGTACCACCAGAATGAGTTGAATGAACATGAACATCGTAACTCCCCTTCATCCCATCTCACCATAATAAACAGTCAATTATCACTCCTCCGCAAGAAGACCCCTCAACGTGTTGGGGGGATGAATTGCGTTACCTTTTTCACTTTCATGATACTCCCTAACCTTTAAGTACTGTTTCGCAGAGATCGTATGTAGAATTGAGCTGAGGTAACACTCGCCAGTTCTCACATTAACTTAATACCACGTTCAGGGCAGGAACTGCCCGTAGAGCCTGTTTGACATGTCCCGTTGGGGAATGAGTGATTCAGGAAACCATACAACTTGTTGCATGGTAGTTCACTCCATTAACAAACTTTCGCAAATTGATTTAACTTTTTCATGTGTTGGCGAAGGATAGATAGCAAATGAAATTGTTATTCGAACTACATCATCTTCATCCCGTAATTTGAAGTGACCCTTGAAGGCAGCTTGCTTGTCAAACCGTAGGTATAACCGTGATTTGTCAATTCGTCTTTCCAGCCCTTCGCTTAACACATATTTATCTTGATCATCTAAACCAGTTGTTATATACTTGATTATTTGCATGATATCATCGGTATCGGTAAATTTTGTCTTTAAAAGGGATATTGGGTTATTCCAATGTCCTCTAACTTTATCTACTTTCAATTTGAGTTTATCGTGAATATCCTCAGGTATTAAAAAGAGGAGTGCTTGCTTAACTTTATCTAAATCTTCTGTTGCATGAACGTGCGTTGTAAACTCAGCAGAAGAAATCCGATAAGTAAAACTATTTTTCTTATTCATTGAAATCACAAAGATTTAGGAATCTCAAGTTTATATCGACTTGATTTGTTAAAAAAGATTAGTGGATATTAAGGAAACTAATGAAACACTAAATAGGTATAATCAGATTACATTGTGGCTAAGCAAGAAAGCACCACAGCTTCAGCGTGGTGATGAATGGCGGTAGTGTGTTCACTTTCATCACGTGCATCGAGGGGTCTCCCTAAAGTTATATAGGTAGTATGAGGAAGGTATTAACACCAATCGGAGGGATAATACGCACACTTGAAGATAAGGTGCATACTCCGATTGCATCACCATCGTTAGCCTTACCTACGGGGCGTAGGGATGTTAAGCCTGTGGAGATAAGACCTCCGTAACCCGCAAGGGGATCGAGTCCATCGTAGAAGCAGGAAGCCTCGATGCTTTAGCACGAGGTAGCTCACATTGCGGAGAACAGCTATTACAGTTTTCCAAGAAAAATAGTAAGGAAAGGACTTATAGTATAGAAAGAAAAAAGACTATTTTCCTCTATGTCTGTGGCTTGCCAAACTAGGACGTATTTTCTCTGTACCTAGTCCTTTCTTACGTAGACCTCTTGACTTTTTCCCAGCACTTGTTAGTCCTCGTGCAGCTCTACCTTTATGTACTGGATCACAAATCCAATTTATTCTAGGATCAGACTGAATCACTGGATGGTTTGGATCAACGAGAATTATTTCAAACCACTTGTACATACCATCTGCTTCCACCCAATAACTATTAAGCACACGTAAATTGGGAAATCTTCTTTCAGCGTTTTCTTCGGCCATAACCTGTCTAGACTTCCCTAGTGTAATTTTTGTAACACCCATGCGCTTTGATCGCCTGCCACGTGTTGGGCGAGGTTTTTGTCGTGACCCACGTCGAACTCGAACTCTAGCTAAAACAAAACCTTGTTTTGCTTTATATCCTAATTTCCTCGCACGATCAATACGTGTTGGTCGGTCTATGCGAACTGTTGCGGGTTGACGCCTCCATTTTATGCGCCTTTCCCGTGAAAGTCTTTTCATAACTTTCGAGTCTTTGTCTTTCCACATTTTTTCAACATAAGAATATAAACCCATTAAATTACCTCCCAAATATTTTACGTTCAGCGTATAAAACGCTACATCCAGGGAGAGAAAACAAATAGTGGAAAAGAAGGATTGGTTTTTAACTTTTTTCATTCTAGAAAATTTAAAGTAAATAGCTTGTCAATCCTAGACTTTGTAGAAAGTCCTCTTTCTGATCCTAGCGACTAGTTCACGCACCATAAGGTGGGCCATAGTACTTATTGCTGTTGATGCCTTATTCCTGTCAATGATAAGAATTGATGTGGGTATATTACCGCACTTTTTCTTTATCTCCGTGCGATACCGCACCGCTGCTTCTTTATCTTCTTTAGACTTAGATGCAACGATCAGAACCCCTTTAGCTCCTTGATAACTTTTTTGAACTAGTATCTGAAAGGCATTCTTGTGAGGATGCCAATAAGAGATCTTAACAGATTCAGAAGCAACACGTCCAACATGTACGCCTATTCCATCGACCATAATGTTGTCATAGGATATTAGACGCAAAATTTTGTCGTTTAGGTAATCATCGGGTCCAATAACTGCTATTTTGAAAATAAATCTATAATCACGATGCTTTTGTTTCACACTCAAGCTAGTTCGCCATTCTATATCAATAAGAATTGGTCTTACTGAAAGATGATTTGTATACCTATATATTGGTACTTGTTATTAATAAACATTGTATTAGTAAAAACATCGAGCGGATTTCGAACACATAAAATGTTATTTCTCTGTAACTGATTCAAAATAGAGAAAAGTCAGACCATATCCGACATTGAATCAAAAGAAAACCTTACGTCAACTGAAAAACAGTTCAGTTCATTCGGTATAAATTGAAACGCGTGATAGACTCAAACTTCTCTTGGGATTCTTTCTCTTATTTTAACGGCTAGTTCATTCATTTTAATATCGGCCATCTTATGTATCTCTTCGGGCTTCATACTTTTTCCAATGAGAAGATGTGTGGTGGGTATTTCACCGCATTTCTTATTCACTTCAGCGCGAAACTGCGGCAAGGTTTCAATATCGTCTTCATCTAAGACAATTAGAGCCCCATGAGCGCCCCTAAGCGCCAGAGAAACCAATACTTTGTAGGCATCTTGATGCGGCAACCAGTAACTCAGTTTAATTCGGTCTGTGTGATCAGCGTCACCTACATGTATTCGTAGACCGTCAATTCCTACGTTGCCCCCTGAGACCAAGTGCAGTACTTGATCTTTCAGAAAGTCATTAGGACCCACTACAGAAATCTTAAAAATAAAATCATATGCACGTCGTTTACTAATATGGCTCAAAATGACTCCTCAGCGGTCTAAATCATCTTTGTCATATCGCATTAAAAGAAGTTTAAAACACACTTCTTATGACGATCACCTTACTACGAAAAACCCGCTATCAATCTATTAAATTTTTTCTAGTGAACTCCTCCGCAGATTAAATGCGATCGCACCGATTAGTGAAAAAAATCAATAATTTTTTTTGCAAGGATAACAGATGCGTTTTTTTGTGTCTCTTTAGTAGTTGAACCGATGTGGGGCGTGGCTATTACATTTGGTTCGTTTATTAGTTCCGATTTGCCTGGAGGTTCTTTCTCAAATACATCTAAAGCAGCACCTGCAACTTTTTCTGATCTAATTGCCTTTAGGAGTGCCTTTTCATCGACAACTCCTCCACGGGAAGCATTGATTAGATAAACGCCGTCCTTCATTCGTGAAAACTCTCTTTCACCAATCATATGATATGTGGAGGACAAGAGAGGAACATGAAGCGTTATTACATCAGCATTCCTTAATATCACCTCAAGCGCATCTTTAGAAGGACCGAAAGGTTCAACATTCATTTGTTTGGCATTTTCTAACGCACTATCAAGAACATCATAAGCTATAACAGTCATTTCAAATGATTTCGCTCGTTTTGCAACTTCTACTCCTATATTTCCAAACCCCACAATACCAAGTGTTTTTCCTTTTAATTCTAATCCCTTCAATTCCTTCTTAAGCCATTTTCCTTCTTTTAAACCTTTATCTCCAATCGGAATATGACGAAATAGAGCTATGATTAGCCCGATGACTAACTCTGCTACCGATACACTAGGGGCATTGGGGGTATTAAATACAGTTATATTATATTCCTTCGCGGCCTCCAAATCAACATTATCTAAACCGACACCTGCGCGACCAATTATTGTAAGCGATGATTCTGCAAGCAGGTCACGAGTTACCTTTGTAGCACTTCTAACAATAAGTACAGCATATTCCTTTAACAATTCCTTAAGCACAGAAGAAGTTTCTCCAAACCGTTCATCAACTACGAAGCCTGCATCCTTCAGCATTTTTATTCCATCAGCATGAACAGGATCGGTGACGAGAACTCTTACAACCAAAAGATGACCTCCTATGATCTAATAAGGAATAGGTACGCACAATTTGTTTTTATAAAATTTCGCAAGAAAAATTCTCAACTTGTTGGGGGGAAGAATTGCGTATTCTAATAACTCTTTAGCCAAACAATCTGTCCTCAATAAATTCAATAATGCGTCTAGCTCTTTTGCCCCACTCATAATATTCAACATCTAATTTGGCTTGTGAAGCAAGCATTTTCGCTTTATCTTCATCTTTTTTTATAAATAGTATTTTTTCTTTAAGGCTTTCAAATGAAGCTGGTTCAAAAAGTAGTGCATTTTTTTCGTTTTTGAATACTCGTGAAATACTCTCTAAGTTTGATGCAACAATCGGACGTCCTGAAGCCATATATTCGAACATTTTTAGTGGTGAAATGTCCTTAGACCACTTATGTTTAGCTGCAGTTGGCAAAAGAAATAAATCTGAAGCAACAAGCAATTTTGGTATTAATTTAGGTTTAACATAACCATAGCAAATAACATTATTGATTTCTCGTTTTCTGCATTCTAATTGTACTCGTTTAATATCATGTTCCCAGCCGCCGATTAATAAAAACAAATCATCTTTTAATTGTTTTGCGGCGTTTAGAATCAACGGAATTCCCTTGAAATCATGTAAATGCACGCTATATGTGATTATATATTTATCAATGGGCAAATTCATATTTTTTCGTATATCTAATTTATCTTCTTTGATCTTATAATCCGAGAGAGTTACTCCATCGTGTTCGACGATAATTTTTTCTGAAGGCATACCCTTGCTAATATAGGAGTCTCTTAGTCTGCTAGAAATGGTTACACAGCCAAGAAAGTTCAGTGCACTAAATTCTTTTGAGTGAAGATACTTTTCTGGTAATTCAGTATGACGTTCCAAAACAACATTTAATCCCAAACGAAGGCATCTTCTTGCAATATCCAACCTTCTGACGTATACTACTTCGAGTCTAGTAAATTTCGAATAAAGTGGAGTTAGATTTGTAAATAATGTGCCTCCATAATTTGGAGAGAAAAAGATATCTTTATTAAAAGAACAAGGTAGCTTGGAGAGTTTATTTCTTCTACATAATAGAAGTCACGCATATCAAATTTCTTGCTAAAATCAATGAAATTAAATATACTGACATTTATTAATAACCTAAAATCACTAATAAGTTTAGAGAATGCGGACGCCATTTTCATAGTTTGTAGAGCATTTGAAGCTCTGGAGGGCACATTTCCACGGGAAATGTAAATCATTTTATTAATTTTTTCTCTTGAATTTTTTGTTCTAGAAAACATTCACAAATCCCGCCTCTGGAAGCCCCTACTCTTTAGGGTGGGGTAGTTGACCTGTTCAGCGATTCATTCGATGCAATATTTTTCCCACAAGACGTTTTATAGATAGTTTTTTTGTTGATAACTGATCTGATGGAGGTTTTATCGGCTCAGGAATTGGTAAACGATTTACTCTGTATTCATAACCAAGTTTTTCAGCCATAGAACTGACTTCTCTTTCGAATTCAATAATCTCGGACATATTCCATGAGGCAATTGTCGGAACGTTATATTGTACATTTGGACGTTTATATTTAATTTTATTGTATGTCTGTCGCTTGACTGTTGCTTGAAAGCCAAGGAACTGAGTTATCTCCAAATAACGATCATACGAGAGTTCTTCTAACTTCTCAATTCTCCAATTAGTTTTTGGTATTCCCTCGAACTGTTCAAGTACTAAGGCATTGATCGTATTCCAATACCAGGCTAACTTACCTACGCGGCTCATTTTATCCCATTGTAAAAAAAACTCTCCCATTGGTACGATACGTCCTAGAAAATGTTGGAAACCTTTTGATTGTTGATAACCTAACGCTAGTTTTGAGTTTGTATATATAATTGGCGTATCATACCATCCTTTATGCAAATAAGAGTTGACAACCCTCTCAGGGCTACGCACTAAAAGGATAAATTTGGCTCCGAAGCGTGAATAGAGCTCCCGAACGGACAATGAAAGGTGTGCACTTGCCTCAAATGAAAAATGATGATTATTTAGGTCTTGACAAATATTTAGTTCCATTGTATGCAAGAACCCCTCATCATCTACTGGTAGCTGATACCACTTACAGTAGCGATGAAACGCCTCGTTCAGAGGATTGCGCTCATGTACTGATGAAATGCCTGGTTCTCTAGCAATAACACTGTATAAAAATTTTGTCCCACAACGACCTGTACCGATAGCAAAACCTACCCTTCCTTCAGTACTTCTGCATCGCAATTTGATCTTTCCTTTAAGATTTAATTCAAGCCCCAAATTTCACTTTTTACAACTCCCGCCTCTGGAAGCCCCGTCCATTTAGGTTGGGGTAGTTGAATTCCTTCTTCAGACTGTGGGTGGATAGACATGTGTCCATATTTGTCCATACATGTCTATGATGAAAGGAACGGTTTGTTACTTTCCATAATCACATAATTCTCATATTCCAAAAATTGATTTACCATCTATATATTCGGGTATAGGAATTTGAAATATATTGCAAATACTTGGAAAGAGATCATAGACCGAGAGGGTTTTTCTTTTAATATCAATTATGTCACTAATTACACCGATGATTCCCTTTGATTTATGACATCCTACTCTATTACCAGGCTTTTTAACAATCGGTGAACTCCAAGAATAACTGAAAAAATATTTTTCTGATTTTAATATTATATCCGGCAACCTTGTCAGTTCATTACCCTTATAGATCTCTTCTTTTAAAAACACGTCATCAAAGAGATAATCATTCTTATACTTAATTTTTGATAAATACTGTTTTACCTGTCTCTTTAATGAATCCACATCCTTCTTTTCAACAACTCCACCAAATTCTTTTTTGTTCACATATATATTACACCCATCTAGCGTAAAAACCAATGATTTTTTAAAGTCAATCTGTTCAATCCTTCCACCAAATCTGGATGAGTCATTAAGTATAACTCCTCTCTTTTCTGAGTTGTTCATCTTATTGCGTTTGTCTAGAAATGTTTCATGTTTTACGCGCTTTTTGTACAATAAATTCATTCGTGTCCTTAAACTTTTTTTCCGATGACATGTATACCCGCCCCGTTTTAATAGATAATTCACAGCAACCTTTCCGTGATTATAGCCGAATCCGTGATCTGAAACTATAATTACACAAGTATTTGACAACTTTAATTCACTTATAATATCTCCTAAGCAGTTATCCAACCATAATATAAGATCTTTAAGTCTGGAAATGACGTCATCATTATTTTCATTGTTTTTTAACAGTAGATCGATCTTATCCCAAAATAAATGAGATATTTGATCAATTGCAACATATACGATTAATGCTAATGTCCATTTATTTTTCTTAATCAAATCTAGAAACAAATCGGTTCTCTGCCTAACCATCAACTTCAAATGTTCCATATAAAGCTCGAATGAGCGTTTTAGTTCTTTATTTCTATCGATATTTACGATATAATTTGGAAATCTTTTTCTTATGTCTGCTTCTTTATTACTCGGATAAACAATATTTTGTTCTATTGAAATCGCTGGCATACCACTAACACATACACCCTCAATTTCTTTTGGAGGATAAGTTAGTGGGATATTTACAATCAACGATTTTAAGCCAAATCTACTAAAATAGTCAAATATTGTTTCCTTTTTAATGTCTCTAGAATTAACAAGGTCATATTTGCCATCTTTCCAAGTTTTCCAAGCACCAATTCCATGTTTTCCAGGATTTACTCCAGTCATGATTGATGGCCACGCAACGGTAGAGTCAACCGTGGGAACAGATTCTATATCAAAAAAGTCTTCATGCGCAATGTATTTGCTGAGGTTTGGCATCAATCCCTGGCTTATTAGCTTCAGCATTTCTCGGGGAAATCCGTCTAACCCAATGATAATCGCCTTATTAAGCAATTCTCTACCCCGTGAAAAATTAATCTTGCAAAATTTAGAAAGCTTTGAACTTAAGAAGTAATCTCATCCTATTAGACTCATACCTTTGTTTCAATTTTTTGTGGCATATATTTTCTTTGCATTGTAGCAATCCATCGAATCAATTTGTTTCATGTTTCTTGATATTCTGAATATTTTGAATCCATATTCAGTGAGTAGAGTGAATATCTTTTTACGATCAACTTTATGTATATCCATTAGACATGAGTTTGGTTGTATTTCTTCAAATATTCTCTTGCGTCTTCAAGAACTTCTATATCGGCACCTTCTAATGTTCTACGTGTTCCTCCAAAATATCAATTAATTCATCAATTCTTTTTTCCCAATGCAAATGCTTGTAAGCCCAACTAATTGATCTTTTCCTTATATTTTCAAGCTCATTAGAGTCCATCGAAACGATTCTTTCCATTTGTTTAAAGATAGCTTCTTCATCATCTGCATGGAGAAGCGGACAATTTTTCCTGTATAGTCTTTTGAAATGAGAGTATTCCGTATCCACGATATCCACCACGACCGCCCCCACGCTTAACGCTTCCCTCGATATACCTGTTAAATGAGTTTTATTAGTAAATCCAAAATCATCAAAAACCACACAATTTCTTATTTTCATATATGCAGATAATTTGTATGTTGGTAAAATGCCTTCTATGTGGTCAAAATATTTTTCCAATTGCATACTCTTAATTAATCTTCTAAAGTTTCCATCACCGCTTCCTCTCATAATAGAAACCACTTTAATATCAATATTCTTATGCTTATGTTTCAACTTCTTAAATGCTTTAAGGAATTTTTCAGCGCCCTTATATGCTGAATGGTTAGGGTTGATAACCTTGCGTGCTGGTAAAAAGAAAACATGATCATAAGAAGAATATTTTTCGTTCAATTTTCTTAAAAGATCTTTGTCTGTGTTGGCGTTTATATCATCAATATCTACTGGGATAGGAAAAAACCTTAGTTTATCAAGTACACCTAGAAAACGTGCGGACCAAATAGTGTCTTCTTGTTGTGCTATAATGCAGCTAATTTTTTTAATTCTTTTTCTAAGGGTGTATGATAAAGCCTCTTGATACAAGTTTCCACAGGAGAATGGCAGCCGAGCCATATCACTACCAAGAGATCTGAATACAACTGGGATATCAAAGTTTAGGGCGGATATTATGTTTTTTCCCGAAGTAAAAACTAAATCATAATTTCGGCTAATTTTCTTAATTTCTTCAGGTGGAAAAAAATCACGTTTGTTTATTTTTTCTATTATAAAAATAGGCAAAAACTTAGATTTCGAAATCTTATGTAGTAATTTCTGCGAACCCTTTTCTCTTTGATAAAATTCATAAACCCAACTTGGGTAATTTCCTGCCAGTGATGGATTATCCCATTCTGGTAAAGCTTTCAATTTTTTTCTATCGAGAAGATATAGATCACAATCATGTCCTCTTTCACGTAGCCATTTGGCGAGATAGAAATGCTTCAGATGATTACCATAAAATAGTATTTTTATCTAAATCACCGTTCCTTTCATCATAGATATGTATGGACAACTATGGACAACTATGGACAACTATGGACAACTATGGACAACTATGGACAACTATGGACAACTATGCCTATCCACTCACGCTCTGAAGAAGGTAAGTGGAGTCCCCACTAGACGGTTGAGTGGGATATCTGTTGCCGTATAGGGAACGGGCTTTGCATGGTGAAAGATCTAAGATTTTTGCCCGATAACCATTCTTATAGAGATAACTTGAAAGGAATAATAAAGAAAAAGGGTACAGATTACTGGTCACAGAAAGTGCTTTTCGTTGACTTGCTGGATTAACTAGAAGAATGTTCATCTCTATAAATCCTCAAAACTCTAAATTACGGTGTGTCCTTTCAACTAACTTTGGAAACAAACCGTTAACAATTTTACCAATTTTTCAGCATATATTGCATATACTTGGAAATATAAGCCATTTTATTAGATCTGTGAACTACCGCCCAACTTGTTGGACGATCTTCTCGCCAGCTAAGCTATAAAAATATTGGTTTTCTGCCTACCAACAAGTGTTTATATAACTCAATGAACATTTAGTTCTTCATTCTTATTTATATTTCTGCTATGTTCTTTCAAAATATCAATTTATTCATCAAGCTTAAGTCAAATCTAAACTGATACTGAGCAATTACATCCATCATCTCAACTATAATTTTTTTTCTTGGAGAAATAACAAGAGTTCTCAATATCGCATATTATCAAAAAATCATTGGCAACTCCTGAGGGTGACTTTAAAGAGGAACTTTTATAAAAAAAGGTTCCATCCATTATCTAATTAATTATAATTAGTGCATCGAAAAAAGAAAAGAGGCGGGAAAAATGTCAGAGAAAAAAGATGAAGAGAAAAAAAGAAAAAAATTCACAACAGTCTCTATACCAACACCGCTATTTCGCAAAGTAGAAGAAAGAATCAAAGACACAGGTTTTACATCTGTTTCAAGTTATGTGACTTATGTTTTAAGAGAAATAGTTACTGAAGGTGAAAAAGAGGAAGAAGAACATCCTTTCAGCGAAGAAGATGAAGAACGCGTGAAAGAACGGCTAAGAAGACTCGGTTATCTCGAATAATTATCAGCAGGTGATATAATGCCAAGACCACATGGTGGACAGTTGATAAATCGTAGCTTAAAGAAAAGTGAAAAAGCAAAGATGTTTGAACAAATTAATGAACTACCTCAGATTGAACTCAGAAGTGATCTAATAAATGATGTAGAAAACATCGCTAATGGCGTATTTAGCCCACTAGAAGGATTCTTTAATCAAAACGATCTTGAGTCATGCTTACTTGAAAAGAGATTATCTAATGACATACCATGGACAATACCTATTATTCTTGATATTCCAGAAGAGAGATCAAAAGATATTCAAGAGGATGACGAGATTATCTTACACAACAACAATGGATTACTTGCTGTGATGAAATTAGAGGAAAAATTCAATTATAATAAGAAAGAACTCGCGCAATACGTCTTTGGAACGACGGATACTAACCATCCTGGAGTTGCCAGAGTTTTCACGCTAGGAGACAGCTTCATAGGTGGAAAAATTGAGTTAATAAGCGAGGCAAAAAGACTGTATGAAAAATATAATTTAAAACCAATGGAAACACGGATATTATTTAAGGAGAAGGGCTGGAGGACTGTAGTAGGATTTCAAACACGTAATCCTCCTCACATAGGTCATGAATATGTACAGAAAACCGCATTGACTTTTGTTGATGGGATCTTCATAAATCCAGTAATTGGAAAGAAAAAAATCGGCGATTTTAGAGACGATATCATACTTGCATCGTATGAGGAACTAATGAAACATTACTATCTTAAAGAAAGGGCAGTCATGAGCATTCTCAACTTTGATATGAGATACGCTGGGCCCAGAGAAGCGATTTTTCATGCCATAGTTAGAAAAAACTTCGGTTGTTCGCATATAATTATTGGAAGAGATCACGCTGGTGTTGGAAACTATTATGATCCGTATGCTGCTCAGGACATTTTCGAGGAATTTCCAGATTTAGGAATATTTCCCATTTTCTTCAAGTCGTTTTTCTACTGTAAACGTTGTGGCGGAGTGGCAAATGAGAAGACCTGCCCGCATAGCGAAACAGATCACATTTCATTCTCTGGAACACAAATACGTAAGTTGATTTGTGATAAAGAACTCCCACCCGAAGAAATAATGCGACCTGAAGTTGCAAAGTTGATTATATGTGAAGAAAATCCTTTTGTAAGTGAATAGAAGAATGGAAGAACTCAAAAAACTACAAAATAAAAGCGGCTTACTTATTCATCATTGGGACACTGACGGGATTTGCTCCGCTGTATTGCTTTATGAATTTCTCTCAGCAAATGACACACAAGTTATTACGTCAACATTACAGATTGGGAATTACAGGCTGACACCAGAGATTTTTGAAAAAGCACAAGAGTTCGAGTTTATCATCATAGCAGATATTGCAGTACTTAAAGAAGATGTCCTGAAACTCCAACAGGCTACAACTGCACAAATACTCCTTTTTGATCACCATTTACAGGATCACATGCCAGGGGTGCTTAATTTCAATCCAACTCTTTCTGGAGAAAATGGTGATAATTTTCCATCAGCGGCTTGGTTCATTAATGACTTATTAAACAATGAAATGAACATACTTCCAATATTAGGAGCAGTAGGAGACCTAGGAGCGAAAATAAAACAGAATAAAGTAATTTTCAAAGAGATATCTGTATATACTGACTCCGTAGATATCAATTTTTCGGAACTTCTTGATATGATTGAATTAATCGATTCAAACTTCAAAATTCAGAATAAAAAAGAAGTAGAAAATGCAGTATTCACTTTGCTTCAATTTAAAGATGATCCTAAACGCATCCTTACATATGAAAAATGGAAATATCATTTACAACTGTTGGAAGACGAATTAAATCGTCTTATTACACAAAAACCCTCTTATAAAGAAGACCACATCATACTTTTTGAAATTGATACAAAATATGATCTCATTTCTGCAGTTACCAGACATTTAGCTTTGCAGACTAAGGAAAATAAAGATAAAACAGTCATTGTGATAAACAACGGACTATTTCCTGATGATGTACAACTTTATATACGTCGTAGCAATGGTTTGTCGAATTCACGAAAATTGATTGAAATGGCCCGAAGCATAGGATATTCAGCAGGTGGGAAACGTGATGTTTTTGGAAGTGTCTTTCCAAAAGAAGAAAAAAAGGCGTTCTTAAATAAAATCTTGACTGAATACAGGGAATGGTTGTAAGATGACCAAAAAGTTGCTTTCATTAGACAATGACATTAATTACATTGTCTCGGGGATAGAACGATCCGGTACATCCATGCTAATGCAAATATTACATGCTGGAGGCGTGCCAATTGCGTCTGATCGTTCACGTCCGCCAGATCCTCACAATCCGAAAGGATACTATGAACTTGCGGGCGGAAAGGTCATAAATAAACTAATTGACAGGACATTTCCACTGGAGAAATTCCGAGGTAAATTTGTCAAAATTACGACTTATGGTCTGAAATTTCTTCCGCTTGGAAAATATAAGATTATCTATTCAGAAAGGAACATCGAGGAAGTATTGGACTCTATGGAGAAGATGACGGGAATAGGGGATGAGAATCGGTATAAAACAAAAAAAGCCTTCATAAAACTGAATCGGTTAATGAAACAAACAATCACAGAGAGAGAAGACATCGATGTTTTGTTTTTAAACTACAATGAGATATTGCTAGATCCTAAGACACATATTAAAAAAATACCTGTATTTTTAAATCTTCCAGAGGCAGATCTGGAAAGTATGATACAACCTGTAGATAACAAGTTGTATCGACAAAGGAGATGAAATGATAAAATAATACATAGAAACAAATGAAGTAAGGCTGGATTAAACATGACAAAAGGTTTTGTTATATGGCTAACGGGACTCTCAGGCTCTGGAAAAACAACCATAGCGAGAGAACTTGAAAAACATCTTGTGAACAACTCACATCGTAACGTCGAAATACTTGACGGTGATGTTGTTAGAAAAAATTTAAGCCCAGATCTCGGTTTCTCAAAAGAAGAGAGAAATCAACACAATCGAAGAGTCATTTGGGTAAGCAAAATTCTTGCGCGAAATGGTGTAGTGGTCATCGTTTCCCTAATTTCGCCATATCGTGAAGTTCGTGACTATGCAAGAAGTGAGCTTAGTCAAGACGAGCGAAGTGGATTTATGGAGATTTTTATCAAATGTTCTATTGAGACATGTATCCAAAGAGATCCAAAAGGGCTTTATAAAAGAGCATTAGCCGGAGAAATAAAAAAGATGACTGGGATCGATGACCCATACCAAGAACCTCTAAATCCGGATGCTATCGTTGATACAGATAATGAAACAGTTGCGGAAAGTGCACAAAAAATTATAGAGACCGCAAAATCGATGGGCTATCTTAGTTGAATTTTTATCAAAACATTTTTTGAGTTCTTTAAATCAAAGATACGGTCAAGAGGTCATTAAGATAGAATATATTGATGTAATCGATAAAATATATGTCCCTCACTGCGCAAGAGGACCTAAGAGATGCGAAGAATGTAAAAAAGCTGCAGAAGAAGAAAAAATATGTTTGATCAGAGTGTACTTAGAAGCAGGCAATATTGCACGACCAATGTCTGATTTTGTCGTCGATGGAAAGAAAGTGTTATGTGAGTTTGATGTTTTTAAGATATTCAATGATGAAGTAGAAGCTAACGATTATGCTGAAAAGAATAACATAAACATCATTTTCTCAGACTAGAAGTATGATTTTGAAGATCGTTTTTTATTGATTATAGAATCTATCGCTTTCTTACTTAGGAAATATAAAGGTTAATGCAAATTTTGCTATTAAAGGGATTAAGTGAATGGAATGACATTCAAGCGAAAGAAAGATGAAACTTCACAGCCTGAAGATAAATTATCAGATCTAGAAGTTCACATGAAATACTGGGAGTTCGTGCTTGCGCAATTTATTCAAGGATTTACAGAAAGAATCACAAAAAGTCTAGAAGGTTGGCGAAATGTTGCATCTTTGGATGTCGTGAAAGTTCTTGTAGATAGCGTTTTTGAAGAAGGAAAACCATGGTTTAAAAAACTTATTGAAAAGATCTTTCAGCAAAAAAAGGAGATTTAAAAGATTGACAGGGGTTAAAGGTGTTTTTTCACATTTTTGAAATGAAGTTTGGCCACTAGGGGAAGGATTTTTGGATCGATTTCAGCAGGTTTTATTTTTCTAAGATCAATTTTGTATTTCTTATTTAGTTTATCAACTTCATTCTCGAAAATATGTTTTGCAATAATGCTAGCCAGGGCCACAGAAATCTCAGATTCGCCTTTAGTTTTCTGAATTATTTCTAAATTTGTTCTGTCGACACTTGAAAGTCTGTATTCTGTTTTCTGAAAGTCGAACTTGTCTATAACAACCTTAGCGTTGTTGAATTTTATTTCTTTCAATAAATCCTTTATGGCTGCTGAGTGTGCCCATGCTAACATGTCATTAAGATTTTTTCCTTCGTTCTGGAACTCCTTGTATTTTGAATTGTAGACTTCAGGCTTAAGAATTACTAGTTTTCTGGGAAATTTTTGCTTCACAAGTTTTTGCGCAAGATTCATCAGTTGTTTCTCAGCAATTGATTTGCTATCCCTGACGCCCATCCTTCTGCATTCCATGATCAATTCAGGTGTTAATGCTACCCCTTCTACAACAAGTGGTCCATACCATTCACCTTTGCCCGCTTCATCAGATCCTATGATGTAGTCATAGATTTTTTCCTTCTTTAAGATGGCATCAATTACTTGTTGAGACCCCTTAGTTCCATTATGAACCACTTTTCCTGATGTATAAACCACTATACTGATTTTTCCGTCTTTTATTCGTAATAATTCGTACTCAGTTTTTGGACGTACTTTCTTTAGACCGATTTTTTCAATATAGTTTTTTAACTCTTCAATTTCTGATTTATCTAGTTCCAGAGAGATAGGTGGCATTTAATCACATCAACGACTGCAAATTTTGCATTTTATTTTAGAAAATAGAACTTAATTTCCTATAAGAACTGCATTTTATTAAAAGAAATCCTACTAATAAACAAGGATAGATTTAAGGTGATTTGAAATTGACGCTCTGGGACTACTCCAAAGTACCAAAGAAAATATGGAAATGGTATCTTTATGAACAGGATGATCATTGGATGGAGCTTGAAATTGAGTCCTCAGGATTAAGATATATTGGCACAGATTGGTCATGTCAATCAGGAGGAGCTTACTTTGGTGGTTTCCAGACGTTTGACGAATTTTTTCGCAACGGTCCAATCAATGATATGCCAGAAGAAATTGCCACTGAACTGAGGAACCATCTTAAAACGAATCGGATGCCAGGCGGTTCAAGGTTGCTCCTGTCTCACCTCAACACAGTTACAGATCTATTTATGTGGAGAGCATATGTGCATCTCGATGACAAACCACTCCGGATATCTGTCGATGATGACTCACTGGCAGAACGAGAAATTGTCTTTTTCGATGGGGCTATTGATACTGGTGAACATGAGATCAGTTTTCTTCTAGTTTTTAAATCCAAGAAAGAAGATGAACCTTCCCAGTGGCGAGTGAAAGGTGAATTCAACTTCTTAGTGAAATTAGGTATGAATAAGGTGCAACTCAAAACTTTTCGAGATACGGAAGACCGTATTATGTTGAGTTATGAGGAGAACTCATCTAAAAAAGGAGCAAGCACTGAGATATAACTTCGCCATAAGCATTACATCTGAACCATAAGATTATATCTAAGTTTATACCTTCATTTTGTTTTGACATTCAGTTTTTCAAACTTAAACATAACAACTGAGATGATAAAATGATTGTCGGAATTGTTGGCAAACCTAGCAGCGGAAAAACAAGTTTTTTGAACGCTGCCTGTCTAACGGAAGCAAAAGTAGCAGCATATCCTTTCACTACAATTGAACCTAATCAGGGAATCGCATACGTAAGAAAGACATGCCCACACGTGGATTTAGGTGTGGAAGATACACCAGTCAACTCATTATGTATAGAAGGTACACGTCTTATACCAGTCGAACTTATTGACGTTGCAGGTCTTGTTCCTGACGCCTGGCAAGGTAAAGGTTTAGGTAACCAATTCCTTGATGATCTAAGACAAGCAGATGTGTTAATTCACGTTTTAGATGCTTCTGGTTCAATAGATGCAGATGGGCAACCTATTGAGGCCGGTAGTTATGATCCTAAGCAAGATATTAGTTTTCTTGAGAGAGAAATCAATATGTGGTTTCTCCAAATAATCCAAAAAGACTGGACTAGGTTAGCTAGGCATGCAGACTCGACTCGGAAAGAAATCGATGAGCCATTAGCAGACAAGCTTTCAGGATTGGGAATAACACGTAGCCATATTCGTTGGGCACTCAGAGAAGACAGTGTGAGTAAAGAAAAGCCAGTGAAATGGTCAGATGACGAATTGTTCAAATTCGTTGAAGTCTTACGAAAAGTTTCGAAACCCATGGTCATTGTTGCTAACAAGGTGGATATGAAAGCTTCAGAAAAATACCTAAATAGTTTATTAGAGTTAGAAGGCTATATAGTTGTTCCAACTTGTGCTCTTTGTGAGTATGCACTAAAAAAATTAGATGAAAAGGAAGTCATTGAGTATAAATCCGGTGACAAGTCTTTCAAAGTCAAAAAATCAGATGTAATTTCTGATAAAGAAAAAGCAAGCCTTGAACGAATTCAGACAGACATATTAGAAAAATATGGATCTACAGGTGTTCAAGCAGCTCTCGAAAAAGCTGTATTTGACCTTCTAGATATGATTGCGATCTATCCAGTACACGATACGACCAAATTTGCAGATTCGGAAGGAAGAGTATTACCTGATGTATATCTGGTTAAAAGAGGCACAACGACAAAAGAATTCGCAGGAAAAATTCATACTGACCTTGCAGAGACCTTTATACATGCCGTAGATGCACGCACTGGAAAAAGACTTGGTGAAAACCATGAGTTACAAGATGGCGATATTGTTAAGATAGTAAGCGCAAAAGGACTTAAATGATATCAAATGGCCATTATATTCTCTATAGTTATTTTAAAACATCAAATAGCGTTATATCAGTACCTTATATCCTAAAAAAGTTTATTTTGAAAGGAGATAGATGACTGAAGATACGCTCAATTGCATGAAATTGCTGTTTTATGTAACTGAAAATAGTGTAAAAAGGATTATATTCAAGAGGGAGTACAAAATAATCATAAATTCGTTTTAAAGGTAGAAAACCAGCATATTGCTCCTTAGAATTTCTATTCCTTCTTGTCTTATTGGAGCCTAATTTAAACACTACAAAAAAATGTGACTATGGAGCAACTTATCTTTACACTTCTCGCGGCAAGAGAACGATTCATCCTAACTCTGAAGGTCTGGGCTTCCTCTATCCCTTGAACCCCAAAATCGTAAATTCCCTGCGTTGCTCCATTGATCTAGATTGTTGTTGACTTATCTCTTCTTTAACCGCGACCTTTATAGAAGGTCCAAACTCCAAGGATCCAAAAGGCTACAGAAAACCAAAACGGGTATACTCTTGTAGCGTCACCTGTGGGTTGTTCGTACTCAATGTAGGGGGTGTTGGTGGCAACAGCTGCAGCGATAATGATTATTCCTATAACAATGAGTAGAACTCCAACAATCTTCCAGCCCTTGCCCACATATCTCCCTCCTTGCCCTTTTTTTTCATCTAATGCTTCAATTGTTTGAAACTCGAAGCGCATTTGAGTTCAAATAGGGCAATATTCAAAAATATAAATTTAACTTTGTCGCTCGTTAATTGTTTTAGTATCAATGATCTTATAATTGTTTACGAGTTTGAAAAAAGCAAATCTTGAAGAAATAAAAAACAAGAGAGAATATGGGAGAATATCTAAGTCGGCTCGCTTTTTGCTAAAATGTTTTCACATTATTTGCAGTAAACAAATTCGTCCGCTAGTGACATTCTTTATTCCATTTGTTGGTTATATCCTATTCGTTGTCTGGCTAATAATCACATTAAAAAAAAGGTTAGTTAAAAATAAGAAAAGAGGTTAGCCATAGAATTCTGTAGGCTCAGGTTTTGTTCGCCGTTGGTCCTTCGCACCTTGCTCAATAAAAGATTCGTAGATTTTAAGATTCTTCGTTCCACTTGGTTTGACGTTCTTTAACGCAGCAAGAAAATGCTTCTTGAATACTTTAACGTATTTTGCCTGTTCTACCTGTTCTCGTGTAATGCCTGACTCAAAAAATTCTCTAATTGCAAGCATCACAGCTTCTCGACTGATGGAAGCTATATCAGATCCTACATAGCCTTCTGTCATTTCTGCCAACTCTGTAATATTTACATCTTCTGCAAGTGGTTTGCCCTTGAGATGAATTTTGAATATTTCTTCTCGGGCGGTTTTATCAGGTATAGGGACATAAATTAGACGATCAAATCTCCCTGGCCTTAAAAGGGCTGCATCGATGATATCAGGTCGATTTGTTGCTCCGAGTACGACTACATTTTCCAGTTCAACAAGTCCATCTAACTCAGTAAGAATCTGACTGATAACACGTTCAGTAACATGAGAATCGCCGAAGCCCATACCTCTGTGTGGTGTGATTGCATCTAATTCGTCAAAGAAAATTATTGCGGGAGCTGCCTGTCTTGCTTTCCTGAAGGTCTCTCGAACTGCTCTTTCTGATTCACCGACCCATTTAGATAAAACCTCTGGACCTTTGATCGAAATAAAGTTTGCCTCTGATTCATTAGCAACTGCCTTAGCTAAAAGAGTCTTACCGGTACCTGGTGGACCAAATAACAGAATTCCTTTTGGTGGCGCCGTATTTGTATACTGAAAGACTTCTGGGAATTTAATGGGCCATTCAACAGCTTCTTTTAATTCCTGCTTAGGTACTTCTAATCCTCCTATATCTGACCAATGCACATTAGCAACTTCTACAAAGACTTCACGCATAGCAGATGGTTCAACATCCTTTAATGCTTCCAAGAAATCGTTTTGTGTAACTTCAATTGATTCAAGCACCGATACAGGTAATTCCACTGCATCTAAGTCGATTTGTGGTAGTATTCTTCGTAATGAAATCATAGCAGCTTCTTTAGCTAAAGTCGATATATCAGCCCCAACAAAACCATGTGTAATCTCAGCTAGTTTTTCTAAGTCTACATCCTCAGTAAGAGGCATTCCACGTGTGTGAATTTGAAGAATCTCCATGCGACCATTCTTATCTGGCACACCAATTTCGATTTCCCGATCAAAACGTCCTCCTCTTCTTAATGCAGGATCTAACGAATTTACTCTGTTAGTAGCCCCAATAACAATTACTTGCCCTCGTGATTCTAAACCATCCATTAAAGCCAAAAGTTGAGCAACAACTCTTCTTTCAACCTCTCCAGTTACTTCTTCGCGTTTTGGAGCAATAGCATCCAATTCATCTAGGAATATAATACTTGGTGCATTGTCTTCTGCTTCTTTAAAGATTTCTCGGACACGTGCCTCTGATTCTCCATAAAATTTGCTCATGACTTCAGGACCAGACAAGTTAATGAAGTAGGCATCTGTTTCATTAGCGACAGCTTTAGCTAGTAGAGTCTTCCCAGTTCCAGGAGGGCCATGTAATAAGACACCCTTGGGTGGCTCGATTCCAAGCCGCTCGAAAAGTTCAGGATGTTTAAGTGGTAATTCAATCATTTCTCGAACTTTCTGAATTTCAGACCCTAAACCACCTACATCTTCATATGACACAGCTGGAATCCGTCTTTCGATATCTTTAGAGGGTTCAACTTTCAAAATAATTTGTGTTTGTGAGCCTACTATTACTGCTACGTTCGATGGCTGAATTGATGAAACAACAAGTTCAATAAGCCTGCCCATAATTGCAAAACGAATCCGGTCACCCCTCATTAAAGGTCTACCCTGTAAAAGTCTGCCCAAATACTGCTCACCACCCATTAACCTCAAGGGTTCAGTAGGTGCAAATGTTATTTTCTCAGCTGGCCTTGCCATTACCTGAGTTATCGTCACCTTGTCATCAATGGTTACTCCTGCGTTGCTTCGTGTTGCTTTGTCAATACGTATTGATTCAGTACCAGTGTCATCTGGATAACCTGGCCATACGAGAGCTGCTGTTTTTCTCTTACCAGTAATCTCAATAACGTCTCCAGAGCTAAGATTCGCTGCAGTCATTACTTTCTGATCTATTCGTGCAATTCCTCGTCCTACGTCTCTCTGTCTAGCTTCTAAGACTCTTAGCGTTAAGTCACTAGAATTTTCCATAATATTTTAACCTCAAATCAAACAATAATCATGACTGTGTATTTTTAGAAAGCATCCTGATAGGAAGCTAATATCATTGTACATAAAAGTCTGTACGACGAAGTTTATAAACATTGTGTTTATGGAATATTCAGTGGATAATTATATTAGGTGGTTTAAAAAACTTTATATAGACTTTAAGCCTAGTTAAGATATAAATATTGAACTGTACAGAAATATCTGTCTATGAATTAAAGTTGGAGAAAAACAAAATGAGTGATGAAGACGATTGGGATAATTGGGATAAAAAGAGAAAGAAAAAGCGTGACAGCTGGGATCCTTTTGATTTGATAGACAATTTAAGAGAAATGATGGAAGACATGATGAAACAAATGGGAGATCGCCCATTTGACATGGCTGATTTTGAAAAATTCCTGCCGAAATTCAAGTTACCTAGTGGTTTCGAGAAGAAGGGTCCTTACATCTTTGGTTTTTCAATGGGTGTGGGACCTGATGGGAAGCCAATAATTAGAGAATTTGGCAATAAACCAGGTTTTGATTTTAAGAGCGGTCCAAAGATTAAGGAAGAGAGAGAGCCATTAGTTGACATTATGGAAACCAACGATGAAGTGATAATAGTTGCAGAGACACCAGGAATCGAAAAAGAAGAGATTAATTTGCGTGGTACAGAGAGAGAGCTCGAAATTAAAGCTGGCGAAAAATTTTATAAAAAATTGAGCCTTCCTGTTGAAGTTATTCCAGAAGAAGCAAAAGCAAATTACAAGAATGGAGTTCTTGAGGTTAGAATAAAAAGAATGAAGCCAAAGGAAGATGACACCAGCGGTACAGAAATCAAAGTTGAATGAGAGCCCACTGTTCACGGAATTCATTAATAAGGGGTGATACCAACGAGTCAAAAGAAAAACAAACTTCCTGCACACTTAAAAGTCTTAAAAGCCTTTATTGAAGGGCGGTCTTTTAAAGAGATCTCAGAAGAATTTGAGGAAGTTAAATATAGATCAACAGCTCAATGGATAGTCCGCAAATGTCAGGGAAAGATCAATGAGTCAATAGATGTTATCTCTGAAGCGTTAGAGAAAGATGTATTAACTCAAGAACAAATTCAGATTCTTATGGAAGAGCTTATGGGAGCACTACTACGAAAGGGTTTTGGAGAAATGGAAAATCTGTTCAATATTGAAGAAATCCGCAAAGAACCCTCACCCTTTGAAATTGAAATGGAGTTTTTTGATGAATTTTTCGAAAGAATTCGAAGATACTTTGAAAAGATGGTATCACTGGAAGAATAATTTGATTCACTTTAAATGAGAGTTAATGCTTCTTCTACAACTTTTTTACCTATTTCTAAGATGTTTTTAGCGTTTGTTTGTTCTTTTGCCTCCGCAGTGATGCGTACAAAAGGTTCAGTACCTGAGGGTCTTATTAGAATCCATCCATTTTTTAGATCAATACGAATGCCATCAAGATGCAAAATATCAACAGGTGTGTCAAATTGATCTGGTAATTTCTTCTTAACGTATTCCATTACCCTAGATTTTTGCTCATTGTTGCATTCAATTTTTAAGTGCAATTTGATTCTCTCAGGTACTCGTTTGATCAACATTGAAAGCGGCAAATCCATTTCATCAAGATATTTCAATAGTAGAAGAGAAGAAAGAATTCCATCTGGGCAAAGATGGTATTGCGGATGAATCCAGGCTCCAATTGGTTCTCCCCCGAAGATTCCATTATGTTTAAGCAAAGCTTGGGAGATATATACATCACCCACTTTTGTTCGAATGACTTTGCCACCAGATTCACGAATATGTTCATCTGTAGCATCAGAAGTATTAATAGGGAGTGCAATTATTTTCTCCTTATTCGGATCTGCTTTTGTGATCATCCACCAACCGAAAAGCGCCAAAAGTTTGTCTGATGGTACGAAATTGCCTTGTTCATCAATAGCAACCATTCGATCGGCGTCGCCATCGTATGCGATGCCAATATCGGCATCTAAGTTTGATACTGCTTCCATTAACCCACTGAGATTTTCGGGAGTTGGTTCAGATTGACGCGCCGGAAAAGATCCATCAACTTGAGCATTTAACGATATTACATCACAACCTACATTTCGAAAAACTAATGGTGCAACAACTGAAGCAGCACCACAACCTGGATCAAGCACTACACGCCATTTTTTATTAAAAGAGAAGACACTTAGCATAGAAAAGTAAGGGGAAGTTGAGTATATAATTTTCTCCGTGCCTATTCTTTCCCAGTTTGAATATTTGAAAGAATTCGAAATAAGGACATCTTCTAATCTTTGTTCCATCTCTGGAAGGAACGCGATACCGTTTTTGCTAAAGAACTTGAATCCATTATAAGGTGGGGGATTATGAGAGGCAGTTATCATTATACCTGCGTCTTTATTTAATGCATTAGTAAGATATGCAACACCAGGGGTCGGAAAAATCCCAATACGTTCAGCATTGCAACCTCCAGATAATAAACCTGAAATAAATGCATTTTCAAGCATTTTTCCAGAAGTTCGCGTATCTCGTCCAATTAACACAGAAGAGCCTTCACCGAGTTGCGTTGCAAGACCTAATCCCAATTTCATTGCTAAATCAGTAGTTATGAACTCTCCAACAACGCCCCTGACACCAGAAGAACCAAAGTATCTTTTCATTCAAACACCTTGAACGTTATGCCTCCGTAATTAGTAGGATTCAACAAATATCTAAAAAGGCTTTTGCTGTATAGTTTTTTCTTGAACTAAAGAATGACAATTATACGATTAACCTATTTATGCAAGTACTACTATATACTCTGTGCTAAGATTTGACTAAAGGAGGAGCAGAAATGAATGAGCTATTGAAGAAGATACCAGCGGAGAAGTGCTGGGCAATAACCGCTAAATCTCTCTGGAGATTGATCATGAGGGGAGGTCGATGCTTTGCACCAGATCTGGGAATAGGAGAGGGGGCCATCGCTCTCGGTTTAGGCAAGGAAAAGTATGATGAAATAAAACAGAAGTTATGGGGAGACTATGGCAGGAGATTTCTACCGATGTTCAAAGAAACTTTCAACATACCAGTAGAAGACCTATAGGAGTAGGTAAATTACAAATCATCACTTGGAAATTACTAATGGGCCCTGAGACCATCCTTAAAATTATCAAAGCAACTCCAGAAAGAACAGTACTCAGAATGACTAAATGTACATGCTGGAAAACATATAACGAGTTTGAAGTAAATCCTGCATTTAGGAATTGTGATCTATCCCATCAAGCATTTATGGAAGATGGTCTCAAAGTAGTTAGTCCGCAATTTAGTTTCAAGGTCACAAAGGCAATGTCAAGAGGAGACCCCACCTGCGAATTTGTCATCGAGTTTAAAGAAGTTTAAATTACAACCTATTGCTTTAATCAGTCGGGTAAAAACTTCATTGTTGGATCCTCTTTGAGGACAGATTCAAGTTCCGAAAGAGTAAATCCCTTGATGATATCACCGAAGATTTCACATGTCTCACGTATACCTTGTTCTTCTGGAGTTCTTATAACAATCTCCACGTTTATTCCCAAAGGAGTTACAAAAATTAAATGTACATAGGTTTTACTGATAGATCCATTTTGTCTTGTGTTATATTGAACTTCCGGATGGATCTGTTGCTCATTTAGAACTGCTAAAGGTTGAGAAAAATCAGATGAATAAATAACAATATCAATATCACTTCGCTTTGTTATTGTTCCTCTCCAAACTGATCCCTTCAAAATTGGACAAAACTGTTCAAGCAACCTCATATATCTGTACGCTTCCTTTCTAAACTCCACAAGTCTTTTTTTTCGCTCTTCTTCACCCTCTAAAGAATCTGCCAAATTATTTAATTCAAGGGCAACCTCTTTATTACTTGGAAGGGGACGTATACGAAGCGAACGAGCAGCACGTTTTTTTGCAAAGATATATTCTGTAGCTAAACCATAATATAGTAAGCGTGCTGCTTCTTTTGCAACTTCCAGACGTTTCTCCGATTTTGTCAATTCAATCACATCGCAATTTTGCAACAGCATCTACTAAAACTCTTACTTTGTTTACGTCAATTGGACTAGCGATCTTTTGTTTTAAAGAACTGCCAACAATCGCTCCGTCAGCTACTTTAAGTAGTTCTTGTACGTTTTTCGAATTAATCCCACTTCCAACAATTATCGGGATATCGGGAACAGCATTTTTTACGCGTTTTACGGTCTCAAGTTGCGGAGGGGATCCTGTTTCTTCGCTAGTCACGATTAATCCATCTGCTTTACCACGATAAGCGGTTTCCCTTGCTTCACGTTCAATGGGAATTCTCACAAGAGGAATAGCGTGTTTGACGGAAATATCCGCAAAAATTTTCACATCAGAACGAAGTTTATTTCTATAACGTAGTATCTCTGCAGCGCATCCTTGTACAATCCCAGTGCCAATCACTGCGGCACCTATATATACATTAACACGAATAAATTCCCCATCTATGGCATGGGCGATAGCCAATCCAGCAAAGGGATCATTACGCAATGCACTTATGCCTATGGGCAAAGAAACGTGCTGTTTAATTTCACAGGCTATTTTTGTCATAGAAGCAACCGTTTCAACAGCCATTTTTTCTAGAAACGGTTGATCCCAATAATTTTCGATGATGATCCCATCACAGCCACCTTCTTCAAGTGTCCGTGCATCAGTTATAGCAAATTCGCATATTTCTTCAAGATCTTTAGAATCATGCGGTGAACCTGGAAGTGCAGGTAAATGAACTACGCCAATTACCGGCTTTTCATGAGTGAATATTTTCGCTAACAAATCTAATTCCCCTGCGAGAACTTTGAAAATTGGCCTCTTAAGATAATCAATTAGGAATCATCTAATTATTTAGATTCAGAAAATTAAAAAGTTACGTAGCAAGTTAACAAGAATCTAGTCAAAACTCGCTGTAGTCGTCTATCGAGATTGATACGGACGTTAAAAAATCATTTTTCATCAAAATGTTAGACCAAATCGCAGGTTATTAATACTAGTTTGAAATCGCAACCTTTGGTATAAAAACCACAAAAAGGTTTATATATGACTCTGTCATATAGTTATATGTAGATATAATAATGTTTAAATAGGAGGTGTATAGATGTCAGCCATTGAAGAAATGGATGTATCCAAAGAATTTAGACCGATTCCAGTAGAAAAGAAGATCCCCCCGAGTGCAAAAGTTGTTTATGATCTGCTTGAACAGAATGGTCCGTTAACTGCTAAAGATATATTACGTCAATGTAATCTTGCGCCCCGTACTGTTCGTTATGCGTTGAAAAAACTTCTGGATGCTAGAATGATTAGGAGACTGCCCAATTTAAGTGATATGAGACAAAACGTTTATCAACTGCGAGAAGTAAACTAGTCTGTTTTTTAACTATTTCGAATAATATCTGGGGGTTGTTTCTTTTCCCATTTTCTTATTCTAAAATTAATGTAATATTAGACTATTTTTCATATAGACTACGAATGCCCCATTTAGGGGGTTTTGGCTTGTTTTTCTTTTCTTCGTACTCCATCATTGATTTCAGCAGCCATATACGTCTATACCATTGAATCCTATCTCGATCGTGCCTATTTAAAAAGCAATTTAAACAGTAGTAAGTGATTTCGTCATTATCGTTATGAAACATCATTTCTGCACTTGCACCACATTCATCGCAAGAAACAGTAGAGTCAGTTTCATCTATTTTTTCTAGCTTCAAATTCTAGTCACCTTACAAGATTTACACACAACAGGAACTCCTCATAAATAAAACTAAAACGGCATAAAAGTAAAACTCTTAAACATTTGAGAATGAATAGGTATTCCATAATAGAATGTTGAATGAATTATTAGACTTAAGTCCAAATGGTGAAATGTAATGGAAGTACCAACTGTTTATTTCGCAGATGCTAGAGCGAGGAGTTCTGCGGAGAGCCTTATCTCCAAATTTGACTCCTTGATTGATATTGAACTTAAAGAAAAAATTTCTAAAGGCGATCTAGTAGCTATAAAAACTCATATGGGATCTCCATTATCCACACGATATTTACGCCCATTTTACATAAGAAGATTAGTAGAACATTTAAGGAAATGGGGTGCAAAGCCATTTGTAGCTGAAACTACTGGATTAGGGCTTACTAATCCTCGTGGTACTGCCCAAAAATACTTAGAGGTTGCTGCTTCTCACGGGTTTACTCAGGAAACGGTTCTAGCACCAATAATAATCGCAGATGGACAATTTGGAACAGATATAACGAAAGTAAAATTTGAAGGGAACCTCTTCAAAGAAGTCACTTTAGCAAAAATGCTTACGAAAGTTGATTTTCTTATAAGTGCAGCACATTTTACAGGGCACGCGTTTGCTGGACCAGCGGGCGCCATTAAAAATATTGGTGTGGGTTGCGCAGGTAAGACAAGCAAAGGGCTAATTCACTTTAAAAATAAACCAAAAGTCAATCCAAGTATTTGTGATGGTTCGCCTGGGTATTCGATCGCTCCTTGCATTACTGCTTGTCCAGTTGACGCTGTTAGTAAAGAAAATAACAAAGCAGTAATTGACGAAGAAAAATGTATTTTTTGCTATGCATGTGTTGTTAAATGCCCTCAAAAAGCGATTGAAACGGAGAGAACAGAAAAGGCATTCTTACAAAAAGCAATTGCTGAACTCACAACAGCTTTTGTACAGACTATTGGCAAAGAAAACATCTATAATTTTAATTTTCTAATCGAAATTGACTGGAATTGCGATTGTGAGCATTTACAAAAAGGATGGAATGACACCCCTATTGTACCAGATCTTGGGATCCTTGCTTCATCAGATCCATTAGCTATAGATCAAGCGTCCATTGATCTAATCAATGCTGCACCAGGTATACCAGGATCAATGGCGGAGGAATGCGGTGTCATGGATGCCGGAGCGGATAAATTAAGGGGTATACTGAAAGAGATTGATCCTCAAAATCTCTTAGTCGCAGCAGAAGAAATCGAACTAGGAAGTCGCAAGTACAAACTTGAGAAAATAGAAATGCCATCGCACAAATCCATGTAGTCTCTGTTGCTATTATACAACATTTTAAGAACAGAAACTTACTCCTTAAAGGAGTGTATGCCTTATAGAGTTTTATAATTTCTCCGCAAGAAGACCCCCCAACTTGTTGGGTGATAGTTCACTAAGGGAAATTCTCGTCAGCTAGTTGCAAACTGCAAATCGTGAATAACAGAAAAAGTTATAATGTAATTATTACTCTGTTGGCGATGTATTATTTACTATATAATTAGAGAGGCTGAATTAGAGAGGCTTAATTCTTATGACAGAATCAAATACTGACGTTTTCGATATGATGAAAGATGAGATCTTAGCAAATGCGGAAGAAAAAGCAAAAAAAATTCTAAGTCAAGCAAATCAAATAGCGAGCGAGCTCTCTGAAGATGTACAAAAGAGAGCAGAAAGAGTATCTAAAGAGATTATAGAACAAGCAAAAAAGGAAGCAGATCTTAGATTAAGAAGAGAAATTGCAAAAGCTAAACTTACCGCAAGGAGTGATACACTCAAGAATAAGGAAGAAATAATCAATGACGTTTTCGATCAGGCTCAGAAGAAATTAATAGGTTTTGTAAGTTCAGCGGAATATGTAACAACTCTAAATAATCTAATAACAGAAGCCGCAATTGGATTAAATGGTGGAGATCTTAAAATTAAAATTCAAACAGGTCATGGGAAACATATAGATATTAGCAAAATTCAACAAACTGTGATGCAACAAACTGGTATGACAACAACTCTATCTGTTATCGAAGAAAATCTACGAAGTGTTGGAGGAGCGATTGTAACTAATGCCAACGAAACGATACTAATAGATAACACCTTTGAAGCGCGCCTTAGACGCATGAGGGAAGTAATTAGAACTAAAATTGCCAAGATCTTATTTGAATAGAGAACTGCTTTTTTTTGAGTAAGAAAATGATGAAAAAGGGTAATAATTAGTTTTTTTTAGTCTTCAATATCAGAACCGTTACAAAAACACATTCATAAAGTGAAAAATATAGAATCAAATATGCAAAAACAAAAGACATAAAACTCTAGCTTTGAAAAAATGAACAGTTATATCAAGCAAATCCTTCGTATAGATGGATCTGCCCTATATCTAGATATTCAGGAGGTCTAGAGAATTTCTGAAATGGAAACAACTGAAGGAGAAGAACTATTAGTCCCGTTGGATCAATACCTTGCATGTGGGATCCATATAGGTACACAAATTGCCACAAAAAGTATGCAACCATTCATTTATCGAGTTCGTAATGATGGACTTTATGTTCTTGATGTAAGAACTACAGATCTGAGAATACAGGCTGCAGCGAAATTCTTATCACGGTACGAATCTGACAGAATTCTTGTGGTTTCAGCGAGAGCATATGGCTTTAAACCCATTGAAGCCTTTTGCGAGACTATAAGATGCAAAGCTATGCCAAAACGTTTTATTCCAGGAACTTTAACAAATCCAAATATTGAGGAATATATAGAACCTGAAGTAATTATGATTACGGACCCTCGTGCTGATAGACAAGCTTTAAAGGAAGCATTGCGCGTAGGTATTCCCGTGCTTGCACTCTGTGATACCGATAATGGTACCAAGAATGTGGATATTGTCATTCCGGCAAACAATAAGGGGCGTCGTGCACTTTCATTGATATTCTGGCTTCTTGCAAGAGAAGTTCTTAAGGAACGCGGCGAGATTGCAAGTAGCGAAGAATTCAAAGTACCGCTTTCAGAATTTGAAAGTAAAGTTAGACGTGAGCAATAGAAAAGGCGTTTCTTTTCTTTTAACTTGTCAAAAAAGCCTTATTCTTTGCGTTTTTTGATTTTTTTGTTAAAAAATCGCTTTGTGAGTTATTAAACAGCAAGATCACTATATCTTGTACAAAATTAGTATAAATTATAATAAAATTGATGACCTAAATTAGTCTATTAATCATTATACTACTTTGTACCAGTCAGTTTGTTATTTAAAGTAACGTGCCAATAAATGCACAAATTTTTGTAGGGAGTCTTATGAACAAATACCTCAAAAATTTAACCATTTTAAAACTTGGGGGAAGCGTCATCACAGATAAATCAAAGCAAAGTCAAGCAGATATTACAATTATTCAACGAGTTGCTGAAGAGGTTTCAACAGTAATCCCCACTGTAAGTCTACTTCTAGTTCATGGAGGAGGATCATTCGGTCATCCAATAGCAAAAAAATACCAGATCCATAAGGGATGGCACTCACCTGAGCAAAAAATCGGCTTCTCAGAAACTAGAAGAGCTATGATGAAATTAAACAAGGCGATTGTTGATATATTTTTAGCAGAAGAGGTTCCTGTTGTTTCTGTACAACCCTCCGCATGCACCCTTACAGATAGTGGACGCATCGTACACATGGATCTTAAGCCAACAAGAAATTTGTTAAAATTTGATTTTATTCCTGTTTTTTTTGGAGATGCAGTAATGGATCTTACACAAGGGGTTGCGATATTATCTGGTGACCAAATCGTTACTTACTTAGCAAAAGAACTCTCTGCAAAAAGAGTGATTTTTGGAACAAATGTAGATGGCTTGTTAGATGCTGACCAAAAACTTATCCCTGAAATCAATCTTAATAACTTTGAAAATTTGCTTTCATTAGCTAAAGAATCCGTTGCCTCAGACGTTACTGGCGGCATGTTTGGTAAGTTAAAGGAAATTGAGCCTTTGATGAGAGACGGTGTGGACACTATAATAATCAATGCAACAAGGCCAGGTATTATCGAAGAAGTTTTAAAAGGTGAAAAGGTAGTAGGCACTTATTTCACGCGATGAGAAAAACATCAGATTGAGGTTCTTGTATTGAAAAATCAGGCAACAGTAGCAAGAAAACTGGATCATATCAAGATATGTTTAGATAAGGATATCCAAACGAAAAAATCAGCTGGGTTCGAAGATATTGACTTTGTACATTGTGCGATTCCAGAATCAGATTTAGTTAATATTAAAACCAACAGTAAATTATTCGGACATGAATTTGCTGCTCCAATAATTATTAGCGCTATGACAGGTGGACATCCGGTTGCTGAAAAGATCAACAAAACTCTAGCAATTGCAGCACAAGAAATTGGCGTTGGTCTCGGCCTGGGAAGCCAAAGAGCAGCACTAGAAAACCCTCAATTAGAAATAACATATTCTATAGCCAGAAAATACGCGCCAGATGCTTTCTTAATTGGAAACATTGGTGCACCTCAATTGGCAGATGGTACTATCAGAGCAAAAGAGGCAAAAAAAGTTATTGAAATGATTGATGGAAATGCTTTAGCAATCCATCTAAATGCATTACAAGAAGCCATTCAACCTGAAGGAGACTCAAACTATTTAGGTGTAATCCAAGCAATCAATAAACTGGCAGATGAATTAGATGTTCCAATAATTGCGAAAGAAACTGGAGCAGGTATCTCTGGGGAAACTGCTAATCTTCTTGAAAAGGCAGGTGTAGCCGGAATAGACATCCAAGGAGTAGGAGGAACAAGTTTTTCTGCTGTTGAAGTATATCGTGCTGAGGAACAAGGATTAGAACGCTTAAAAAGGCTTGGAACATTATTCTGGGACTGGGGCTTGCCAACAGTGGTAAGCACGGTTGAAGTAGTACATGCGACTTCACAAGTAGAAATAATTGCTTCAGGTGGATTAAGAAATGGTCTGGATATAGCCAAAGCGATTGCTCTAGGTGCAGATGGCATAGGAATAGCCACACCATTGCTCAAACCGGCCTTCAGTGGAGATGTAGAAGCCGTAAAATCTGTTATAGATAGTATTATCGCTGAATTGAAATGTGCAATGTTTCTCACTGGAGCACGTACTATTGAAGATCTTAAAAAAGTGCCCATTATCATTTCTGGTAACAGCGCAAACTGGTTAACATTAAGAGGAATTGACATTTCCATGTTTGCTAAACGCTTATTTAAGAAATAGTCTTTTTAATTATTCTTAAAATCTATTTCGGTTTTCTTAAAGTTTTAAATTTTTATTTCAAAAAATAATTATTAGGAATCAGCAAAGAGGCTCTTTCCAAAAAAATAGAGTAGCTCAGGTAGTCTTACATCCGTTGAAGAAGATCAATTAATCAAGAAAACTATATCACTAGAACAAAAGCTTTTAAAAAGTACAATAACTATGATCACAGGTAAAGTTCAACAAAAATGATCACTTATGAAGGATGAAAGCGTTGCATTTCCTTTTATAATGCGATGCATGAAGCGAGGTGTGAAAAAATGTCTAAACCATTTTATGTTAAGTTTGACGTACCAAAAGATTTAGCAGATTCTGCCCTTGAAGTTTTGGCGGCAGCAAGAGACACTGGAAAGATTTCTAAAGGAACGAATGAGACAACCAAAGTTGTGGAACGTGGAACAGCGAAACTCGTTCTTATTGCAGAGAATGTAGATCCTCCTGAGATAGTAGCTCACTTACCACTTCTATGTGAAGAAAAGAATGTCTCATATATCTATGTTCCGACTAAAATGGGGATTGGAACGGCATCAGGAATAGAAGTACCTTCGGCTGCAGCTGCCATTACTGATGCTGGAGATGCTGATAAACTACTTAAAGATATCATCGGAAAAATAAAGGCCTTGTAATGCAAAAACACATGAAAACGGAGGAACACACATGAGCGAAGAGATGGGTTATCCAGCTGAAGTAATTCAGGTGATTGGCCGAACGGGTGTTACAGGAGAAATCCTACAAGTGAAAATCAGAATACTAGAAGGACGCGATCAAGGACGAATTCTTACTAGAAATGTCAAAGGACCAATACGCATGGGAGACATCTTAATGTTAAGAGAAGTAGAACGAGAAGCTAGAAAACTGAAGACACCATAACAAGACTATTTCCACTTAAGAAAAATCCAGCGGATTTTACAGGTTGAATACATTTTTTTTGACATACCATTCTGTAAATTTTTTTAAAGCACGCATTCTATGCGAGAATTCATTTTTCTTTGAGATACTCATTTCTGCAAATGTTTTATTGCTTCCTTCTGGTATAAAGATAGGATCAAAGCCAAAACCGCTGTTTCCACGACTAGAATGCGCAATAATCCCTTTTATTTCTCCCTTAAAAGATATAACACTTTCTTCAGGTTTCCCGTAGCTTAAAACAGCCTTAAATTTAGCATTTCTTTTTGTTTCATTTTTTAACAATCTTAGAATTCCTTGACAACCTATAGTTCGCATTACATAAGAAGAATAGGGACCAGGGAAACCGTTTAGCGCCTCAATAAAAAGTCCAGCGTCTTCAACAAGTATTTCTTTATTATGTTGCTTTAAAATTTCTTTTGCTGCATTTTCTGAAATTTCCCTAATACTATCTGCCTGGATTTCAGGTTTTTCAATTGCTAAATGTTGAATTACAATCCCGTATCTTTCCATCACAAGTTTTGCTTCTTTAAATTTACCGATATTGCTGGTTACCAGAAATAACATGAGTTAACTCGCCCTTTTGTGACACTCGTAGATATCTGCCTCTTTTCCGAATTGATTCCATTCGATCATATATTTCTTTCATAGGTGATGAACCAACTTCTTCTTGATATCCTACTAAAATTTTACTAAATACTTCTTCTGTGACTCTATAATGGGTACTCTCAAGTGCTCTTTTCATAAGATGCAAATCAACTGCCTTATCTTCGATTGAAGCCGAGTTGTAACCCAATCCGAAGTCAATAAGGTAAATTTTGCCCGTTTCTGTTAGAATCATGTTAGAAGTGGTAAGATCTCCGTGTATCATGTTGTTTTTATGCAATCTACCAATAAGAGTCCCTATTTGTCTTGATAGAGTTTCTCGGGCTTCAGCGTTGAGTTCATCCAGAATTTCTTTAATTCTTTGACCCTCAATGAATTCCATGACAAGAGTAGTCTCACGTTTGTCTATTTCGTAAACTGTGGGTGTTGGTACTCCGGCGATTTTAGCATTTCGTAATAGATTTGCCTCACGAACAGTTCTATCAACTCGCAATGTCCAATCAAGTTCAGAAACTCTGTAATCTTTCTTTATTCTTTGTTTTCGAATAATATGCTTTGAATACCATATTTCTTTGTGAAGATATGCTTCTGCACCTTTTTTTAATAGCAATAAACACATCCACCTATGTTCTCGTAAATTCAGCAGCACCTAAACTCCATTTAGGGAGAACTTGGCTATTCGTAATGCTTAAAACGTCACCCTGTAAGAATTGAACTAATCCTGTCCAAGCTATCATAACACCATTATCTCCCGCAAGATCCGGCGAAACAGCAAAAAAGTTAGCATCATGTTCATTGGATACTATTCGAATCATATCCTGAAGTCTTTTGTTTGCTGCAACTCCTCCTGTTAATAACACTTCTGATTTCTCAGTATGCGCCAAAGCTCTTTCAGTGACTTCAGTGAGCATAGCAAAAGAAATTTCCTGCAAACTAAAACAAAGATCTTCCAGCGATTCATTTTCTTTTAGTCTGTTCACTGCAGCAGTTAATAAACCTGAAAAAGAGAGATCCATTCCTTTCACGCTATAAGGTAGCCAAATGAACCTTCTAGAACTATTCTTAGCAATTTTCTCTATCTTTGGTCCACCTGGATGAGAAATATTAGCCTCTCGTGCGAAGGTGTCAAGCATGTTTCCTAAAGCAATGTCTAAAGTTTCACCAAATATTCTATATTTATCTGCTTCATAGGCAGATACAATTGTGTTGCCACCTGAAACATATACCGCAAGTGGATCTTTGAAACCTGATATTTGCCTTCCTAGCTCGATGTGTGCTATGCAATGATTTACTCCAACTAAAGGGATATCTAATAGAAGTGCAATTGTTCGTGCTGCTGTTGCAGTAACACGTAGGCAAGGTCCTAAACCAGGACCTCTTGAGAACGCTATTAATCCGATATCTCTTTTACTTAAATTGCTGTTTTTTAATGTTTCTCGGAGTGTTGAAGCAAAAACATTCGTATGATGCTGAGCCGCTTCTCTTGGATGAATTCCTCCACTCTTGGGAACATATTCACTACGAACATTAGCATATATCTTTCCATTAGAATCAATTACTCCGATTCCAAGAGTATGGGCAGTTCCCTCAAGCCCTATGCAAAGCATATACTGTCACGCTTCTTTTCAAAAAGAGATAATATTAAAAGAATAATGCCTAGAAATTGAGCGTTTATTTCTTTTTATCCGCTTTCTTTGTTTTACTTTTATCTTTAGTCTTCTCTTCTTGAGTTTTAAACGCTGTATAACCGCATTTCCCACATGCATAACGATCATAATGATCCGCCATAAATGAATTGCAGCGAGGACATTTGCGCTTTAATAAGGTGATTTTTTTGTAATCTTTATCAATGTTATAATATTTGTGTACCATTTTAGGACCTCATCATTAATTTACTTTAATTAATGTACTTTTTAATGAAATATGATATCGAAATCCTGATGATTATATATAATATTCTATTCTTCAGTAGTTTTTCCTCTGTTTCTTACGACTATGTGCGATGGTTCTATCTTTTCACCTTCAGAGGGTGTAGAATATATTCTTGCATAGATCTTAGTTACTGAAACTCCAAATTCTGAGAGAATTTTTTCAACAAAAAGCGCTTCTTTGTCACAATTTAAAAGAGCAGAAAGTTTGTCTCTAATTTCTGCGCGCGTTGGAGTAGCAGTTCTGGGATGCCTAACAATACATTCAAGTTCTTTTCTTTTTAACAATGGGTTTTCGAATTCCTTTAGAATTTCAATCTGTAAACTCAAGTTCAAATTCCTCCATTGAGAGTTCTTACGTAAATTCAGCTGTATCTTTAAATTTTTCTATTTGACGAAGATCTCATCTGACCTTAAGAGCATATTTGCCAGGTTTAGTAACATTCAACTGTTTAGCTATTTGATTATCTTCCAACGAGAAAATCCACACGATTCCTGTAAAGTCTTCACTTAAAGTGTACGTTTTACAGTCAGGGCATTGTTGTTTTTCAGAGAAGATTCTATGACACACTCGACACGCTTTTTCCTTCATATTTATCACCATTAATTAGATAAGATCACCTGCGTTGCTTTTTTCTTCTCTTTTTTGGTTTTGGTTTGGGTTTGGGTTCTTCTTCTTCTTCAGTTTCTTCTCCATTCTCTCCTTCAGACTCTTGAATCCATTCTTCAATCCATGTCTTTGCACCAAGTCCTTGTTGCCTCATGGAGAGTCCCATTCGAATTGCGTTTTTAGTTAATGAGATGGCTATTACTCTTGCACGGATTTTGTCACCAACGCGAATTATCCTATTGCTTTCTCGTCCTTGTAGCGCGTGCTTTCCATCGTATGAAAAAAAATCATCATAAACTTGTGAAACATGAATTAGTGCATCTATACAACCTAATCTAACAAACAAACCAAAATCTGTAGCTTCAACCACTTCGCCCTCAACTATTTCGTGATCTTCTGGTTTGTAAGATAAAATATCGAAAGTTACATCATGATATGCGGCTCCATCACCAGGGATTAGTTTTCCAACACCTATATCTTCGATAGCAGTAACTGCAATAATTAGTCCTAAATCTGAATTGATAATTCCTTCATAATTTTCGCGACAAATTTCAAGGACCACTTCTTCTAAAGATTCTCCAAATCGACTTGGATCGACTCTCACCGTGTCCTGAATTTTGATATTCTTATACAATATATTTTATCTCCTTAAGTGCTCTAAGAATAAAAAGATTAGAGTAAAAGTTAGGAAAAGCAAGACACTTCAATTCTATAATGTATATTTAAAAGTCTTATTATCCCAGACGATTTGTTCTTTAACTAAAATCGAACCAAACAGAGTTGTTTGCCCATATCAATACTCTCAAAGACTCCAGTTAGTGTATTTCTGCTTATTCATTTAAAAGATACATGTCCATTATTGTTGAAAAACAAACCACGCGCATGCAATCATAATGAGAAAAACTAAAAAGTAGTGCACCTTACTTTTAGTAGATTCAATGTCTCTTATTTGAAGTTGGAGGTTTCAATGTGGCTATAAAGAAGGTACAGAGTGAAATTAATATCGGAATGGTAGGTCATGTCGATCATGGTAAGACTAGTTTAGTCCAAGCCCTGAGTGGAATCTGGACAGACACGCATTCAGAAGAACTAAGGCGTGGAATCTCAATCAAGTTAGGTTACGCTGATTGTTTAATCTACAAATGCACAGGTTGTGAACCTCCTTATTATACCACAGAAAAAAAATGCCCTGCTTGTGGTTCGAAAACTGAGTTTGTTAGGAAAATTAGTTTTGTTGACGCACCAGGACACGAGATACTGATGGCAAGAATGCTATCAGGCGCAGCGATTATGGACGGTGCAGTACTCGTCATTGCTGCAAATGAAGAGTGTCCCCAACCACAAACAAGAGAGCACCTTGCAGCGTTACAAATAACAGGTATCAAGAAAATTGTCATCGCACAAAATAAGGTTGAATTAGTCTCTGATGAAGATGCTAAGACTAATTATGAGCAAATCAGAGACTTTGTTAAGCAAACGCTTGATATTGATGTACCTATAATTCCTATTTCTGCACTTCATAAAGCCAACATTGATGTTGTTATTTCAGCGCTAGAGGAGTTTATTCCAACTCCAAAACGAGATCCTGATAAACCGGCTAAACTTTATGTTGCACGATCTTTTGATATTAATAAGCCAGGTGCTACAGTAAAAGAATTAGTTGGAGGAGTTATTGGGGGCACGATTCTCGAAGGTACTTTCAAGACCGAAGATGAAATCGAGATTGCACCTGGCATTCAGCAAAAGGAAGACGGTCCGTTTGAACGATTATACTCGGTTATTACCACAGTAAAAGCAGGCGGTGACATTACACTAGAAGAAGCAAAGCCTGGAGGACTTATCGCTTTAGGAACCAAATTAGATCCATCTATTACAAAGGGAGACGGTTTGGTGGGAAATGTTGTAGGGAAACCTGACAATCTTCCACCAGTATGGGAAAAAACACTACAAATTCAAGCTTCGCTCCTCGAACGTGTAGTAGGGCTTGCTGAAGAAAAAAAGGTAAGGCCTATTAAGCAAAATGAACCTCTAATGTTGACAGTTGGCGCCTCTGCTACTATCGGCAGAGTTAAAGAAGCCGGTAAGAACGCTGAATTAGAACTTCAAAGACCAGTATGTATCGAGGAAGGAAGTAGGATCGCCATAAGCCGAAGAATAGGTGGACGATGGCGGTTGATTGGCTGGGGGATTGTGCAATCGTAAGCTTTCCAGTCATAACATTGTATTGTAAATGTCACTAAGATCTTTAAAAGGTGAAATGTTTGGTCTTAAGTATTATTATTGATTCAAATTTTTTATAATGCTCTCAGAAATTCAAATCGATATCATATCAGATCTAGATCGCCTTGTAAAAAGAGAATATGAGTTAATTGCTCTAAGTGGAGTTATAACAGAATTACAAGGGTTATTAAGCACATCTAAACCAAAGAAAAGAAAGAAGGTCGAGTTTGCTTTACGATTTCTCCAAGAACAAAATATCAAAGTTTTGAATGAAAAACTTCTTCCTAATGAAACTGCAGACGAATATATTCTTAGAATCGCCAAGAAAACTAAGTTCGTAGTTGCTACGAATGATGCAAATTTAAAAAAGAAACTTAGGGACGCTAATAATTCTGTTATCTACTTGAGGCAAAAATCATACCTTGCAGTGGATGGTTTCATTGGTTGAAGAAGGTCAAGTGCTATATTGCTCGTAAAGAAACTTACGGTTTTTTTTAAAAAAAAAAGAAAATAGTATAAAAGTAGGGAGAGAAGGGTAGAAAGTTCTATTTTTCCTTCATTTTCCCTTTTTTAAGAGAAGTTTTTTTTGTTTCGTTTTACGCAAGGTCAGATATATCTTCGGTTTCTCTCTTGCTATACCACATAGCGAAGGCAAGCACAATAGTTAGAGCAAGCACTATAGCGATTCCTAATGCTGTTGGATTGAATACAAAGATAGCGACTGGATCTGCTGCCACGTAATCAATAAGAGAGACCTGTAATACAAGTGGACCTACTAGCAGTGCAATGAGATTTATTACTTTCATCATTGGGTTCAATGCAGGTCCCGCGGTATCCTTCAAGGGATCTCCTACAGTATCACCGATAACGGCTGCCTTATGGGCATCGGATCCTTTTCCTCCAAAGAGTCCATCCTCAATGCTCTTTGTGGCATTATCGAAAGCCCCTCCAGCATTTGCCATGAACACTGCCAACAATTGACTGGCTATAATTGCCCCTCCTAGAAAGCCTCCTAGTGCTGCACCACTGAGTAGGAATCCTACAAGCAACGGTGTCGCTATTGCGAGTATTCCGAGAGGAAGAAGTTCTTTTTGAGCAGCTCGAGTAGATATAGCCACACACCGTTCATAGTCGGGGTCTGCTGTTCCTTCCCATAACCCTGGAATTTCGGCAAATTGTCTTCGTACCTCTCTAATCATCTTCGCTGCTGCTTTACCAACTGCTTTAATACATATAGAACTGAATAGGAGTGGCACCGCTCCGCCAATAAGTAATCCAATAAAGATTAATGGAATTGACAAATCTAAGACTAGTAATTCACCACCTAAAAGCAAAGGAAGTTCAATGTATGACCTAAAGAGCGAGACGGCCGCTATTACTGCAGATGCTATAGCTATTCCTTTTGTAACGGCTTTAGTTGTATTGCCAACTGAATCCATATCTGCTAAGACGCTTTGTGCTTGAGGTGTGAAGTAGTCATCTTTTGACATTTCAGCAAGTCCCTGCGCATTATCTGCAATAGGACCAAACGTATCCATAGCAACATTATTTCCTGTCAACGTTAATTGTCCGATACCGCAAAGTGCAACGCCATAGAAAGCTGTTACACCAAGCGAACCAAAGATTATTACTGAAACAAAAATTGATACTGCTATGCTGAGTATTGCCCATACACTTGATTCATATCCTACGGAAATTCCTTCGAGGAGGTTAGTTGCTGCACCAGTTTGACACGCCTTTGACATACCTTTAACAGGCCCACCCTCTACCGAGGTGAAATGTTCTGTTAAGAAGTTTGTTGATACTGCAAGTCCAATTCCAGCCATAATGGCAATTGGGAATTTCCACCAAACCACAGCTAATCCCGTGTGTAAATCAGTTAAACCTTGCATATAGAAAAAGCTGAGAACGAAAAATCCAACTATAGATGCCACGGCTGAAGTCGTGTAACCGCGGTTTATCGCTTTCATCGCATTTTCTCTCTCACCACGAAGTCTTACCGCATAGGTGCCGATTATTGAACTTAACACTCCAATTGCTCGTACCATAAGTGGGAATAATACGCCTTTAAATCCATAAATTGCGGGTGGGAAAGCAGCTAGACCAAGGATCATGGCTGAAACTTCTGTTACTTCGTACGACTCGAATATATCTGCAGCCATTCCTGCACAGTCACCAACATTATCACCAACCAAGTCAGCTACCACAGCAGCATTTCTTGGGTCATCTTCAGGAATACCTTTCTCAACTTTGCCCACAAGATCTGCTCCAACATCTGCAGCCTTTGTGTAAATTCCACCACCAACTCGATAGAACAATGCTATGAGCGTTCCACCAAATCCAAAGCCTAATAAGACTTCGAACGCCCATTCACGGAAGATTATAAATGCAATTATACCTCCTAGCAATCCAAGCCCATCGGTTAGCATACCGGCTACTGTTCCACCTCTGTATGCTATTTTAAGCGCTTCTCCGAAACTCTTGTTTGCTGCGGCAGCTACTCTAACATTTGCGCGGGTGGCAATATTCATACCCGCGTACCCTACAGTTGCTGAAAATCCAGCACCCATCAGGAAAGCTAACATCCGACCTATTCGAATCGATGGGAACCCCTCTGGCTGATGCGCGGGCAACATTATCAGAATTGCCGCTAATATTGCAACCATAACTCCTATTGAAATGAGTTGCTTCCTTAGATACGAATTTGCCCCTGTTCTTATGGCGTTAGAGATTCTGTCGGCATCACCACCAGTGGTGGGATGTTTCATAGTTTGACGTGCCAGTAAAACCGCATAAATTAATCCAGCTATGGATATAACAACAATCATCCAGGTAAAGTTCAAGTCTAATGCAGTTAGTTCTATACCCATCTTTTCTCACCTTTTTTCAAATGAAACAGGAGGATACTTAAAAAGTTATTGGCGAATATTTGCTATAGTAAAAAAAGGATGAAACAACCAAAAAACACACTACATGCTAAATCGAAAACTTTACAAAGCCTATTGAGGAATAGAATGAAGGCTCTTTTAAGATAAGGACAGAATTTGTCTAAGATCTTTAGAGCAAACCCTTCCTGAAGTGGAGGTTTAAACAAATGAGTGATAAAGACGATTTACGTGCTCCAATCTGCACCATTATGGGGCATATCGACCATGGTAAGACCTCACTGCTAGATAAAATCCGTGGTACTGCAGTGCAGAAAAGGGAAGCAGGAGGCATTACACAGCACATTGGTGCAAGTTTTTTTCCTATGGAGACAATTAAAGAAGTTACTGGGAAATTGCTTGATACTCTCAAGATAGAATTCACTTTACCAGGTCTTTTAATAATCGATACACCAGGTCACGAATCGTTCATCAACCTGCGGGCTCGCGGAGCGAGTGTAGCTGATATTGCAATTCTTGTAATAGATGTAATGGATGGCTTTATGCCTCAATCATGGGAGAGTTTAAATCTTTTACGTGCTCGAAAAGTTCCTTTTTTGATCGCTGCAAATAAAATTGATCGTCTAGGAGGATGGAAACCCAACGAGAACTCTACTTTTCTAGCATCTTTCAACAAACAAAATGAATTTATTCAAACTGACCTTAATGAGCGCATATATGAAATAATGGGCGAACTCTCAAAGGAAAAATTCCAAGCTGAAAGATACGATAGAATAAAAGACTTTACAAAAAATGTGGCTATAATCCCAACTTCTGCTAAAACTGGAGAAGGGATAGCAGACCTTCTAATGATTTTAACTGGTTTGGCACAGCAATATCTGCAAGAAAAATTACATGTTTCGAAAGGACCAGCAATAGGTTCAATTCTGGAAGTCAAGGAAGAGCCGGGTCTTGGAATTACGATTGATACGATTATATATGAAGGGGTAATTAAAAAAGGAGACAATATTGTCACCTATGATAAGAATGGAGAACCAATTATAACAAAAGTTCGCGCATTACTTTCTCCAAAACCTTTGGATGAAATCCGTGATCCAAGAGAAAAGTTTAGTTCAGTAGATGAAATAAAAGCAGCGGCTGGTATAAAAATAGGTGCGCCAAATCTCGATAACGCTGTTGCTGGTGCATCAGTTTCAGTGTTCACTGATGAAGAACACTTAAACTCCCTTATTGCGGAAATAGAAAAAGAGATCAGCGAGATAATTATATCTACAGATATTGCTGGAATAATCCTGAAAGCAGATGCTTTAGGTTCTTTAGAGGCTATTCTTAGACTTTTAAAAGAAAACCAGATTCCTATAAGAACTGCGAACGTTGGAGACGTTAGCAAACGTGATGTTGTTGATGCAGGTGTTTCTCTTGAACAAGATCCCCTAAATGGAATAATTTTAGGCTTTAATGTTGGTGTACGTCCAGACGTACAAGAAGAAGCAGATCGTCTGGGTATACCTATACTGCTAAACAATATCATTTATAGACTCGTTGAGGATTTCGATGAGTGGAAACTAGATAAGGAAAAGCAATTACGTGAGGAACGCGAAAAGGCAATTATTAGGCCAGGTAAAATAAAAGTGATGCCAGGTTTTGTTTTTCGAATTAATAAACCAGCAGTTGTTGGTGTTGAAGTATTAGGAGGACAAATCTGTCCAAAATATCAATTAATTCGTGGATCCGATGGACGTAAAGTCGGCGAAATAGTTGGAATACAAGATCGGGGCGAGAATGTTCCTAAGGCTACAAAAGGGGAAGAGGTTGCCATATCAATTAAGGGCGCCTGTGTGGGCAGAACCTTCAAGGAGGGAGACATTTTATATGTAGACATGTCTGAGACGATGTTTAATACGTTGCGAACCAAATTCAAAGAGGAGTTGCCAGACTCTCAAAAAGAAATTTTAGACGAACTTCGTGAAATAAAACGGAAAACAAAACCATTGTGGGGCTTTTAATTCAATTTTTTGTTAAATCGCAGAATTTATAAGGAGAGAATAAATTCATGTTCTTTAATTAGTCACAAATTTAAAACTAGATGATAATCAGAACCTTTCGGAGGACAAGAAAAGTGGTTGAATATAAAGCTGTTATATCTGATCCTGAAACTGGTAAAACACGACAGGTCGGTATCGAGGGCGATAAGATTAGCCGATTAATGGGAATTAAGATTTCAGATGAAATTGAAGGTACAACAATTGGCTTTCCGGGATACAAATTCGTGTTAACTGGTGGAAGTGACAAAGATGGTTTCCCCATGAAACCTGATGTTCATGGAGCTATCAGGAAAAGAATCTTGATGTCATCAGCACCTGGTTTTCATCCAAAAAGACCTGGTCAGAGAAAGAGACGAACAGTAAGAGGAAATATGATTTCAGATGAGATAGTTCAGATAAACCTCAAAGTCACTGGAAAACCTGAGAAGGAAGATATGCAAATAATAGAATTCTAAAAAAATACCGTAAGATCTCTCCATTATAACAAATTAAAATTTCCTAGAGCACAAAATATGGAGAGGTTAATGTTCTTTCATTTAAAATCATTTTAAAAACTGAAAGTAGTTGAATTTTCAAGTTTTAAGGTCTAAGTATTAGGAGGCAACATTATGAGTGAATTTGAGAGAACTTTCGTGATGCTTAAGCCTGATTCCATAGCAAGAGGGTTAATTGGAGAAATAATCTCAAGGATTGAGAAAAAAGGGCTGAAAATAACTGCATTGAAGTTATTACAAGTTTCAAGAGAATTAGCAGAGAAACAATATTCAGCTCATAAAGGAAAGGCATTTTTCGAACCATTAATAGAATATATTACATCAGGACCATCTCTTCCAATGGTTGTGGAAGGAAAAAGCGCAGTTCAAGCAGTAAGGACAATTATAGGAAAAACAAATTCTCTAGAAGCAAGTCCGGGTACTATTAGAGGTGATTTTGGGATGACTCTTGAGCGAAATGTCATCCACGCAGCAGATTCAGTAGAAAATGCAAAAATGGAAATGGCAGTATATTTTGCGGAAGAAGAGGTATGTAAATATCCACGTTCAGACGAAAAGTGGTTATACGAATGAATCTAATGCTTAAATTTTGTTATTTGGTTATCAAAAATAAAATACAAGATACTAACGCTTAGATTCATATCTATTTGTCCATTTTAGTTTGCGTGGGTTGCGTTTCATCGAATCTGATTTTTTACATTTGCTAGAGCAGTACCATCTTGTGGATCCATCTGTTTTAACGTATAACATCCCTGTACCAGGTTCAATTTTAATTGCGCAAAAACTGCATTCACGTAGTCTGACCATTCTGATCACTCAAACATATTTTAACTAGTATGGTAGGTTTAAAGTCAACTCATTTTAAATGTATTACTCTGTATTCAATTCTTCAAAAAATCAGTAATGTTTTTAAATTAGTCTTCTATTAGGCGAGACGCATCTGATCGAGGCGGCCAGAAACGTATATATATTAAATTGAATGATATGCCGGGGTAGCCTAGAGGCTGGAAATATCTCCCTCTTAGAGGCGGTGGACTGCAGATCCGCTATACGGGGGTTCAATTCCTCCCCCCGGCTTCAATTTCTTTCTAACTATTTGTAGGTGGACAATATGAGTGAACGGGTTTCTCTTACTTTTGACGCTCTTTATGCATTAACAGACTTGCGTGAACTATGGCGAAAAACGGCTCCATTTCATTCTTTAGATGAAAAAGAAAAAAAGAAGGCAATAAAGTTACTAAAAAGAGCACAAAAAGATATTACCAATATTTTAAACATTTTAAATGAAAAATAACTTAACTTCCTGCGCAAGTTCATCCTTGAGAGCAGGGAGTAGTTTATTGCTCTGAAGAATCAGGATGTCCTACAGGACATGATGTAATACACAGAGTGCAGTTATAAGATTGATATAACTCATTATCTTTACTGAGCTGTTTTAGACATTTAGACTCATAAAACCGCCCTGTAAAACTTATTGCAAGTTGCGGACACGCGTCTGCGCATTTTTTACAGGAAATTCCTTTTAATTCCAAACAGATTGGTGATTCTATCCTTTTGTTAGGTTCTAAAAGGGCGTCAGTTACTAATGCAGCAATTAAAACACGCGCCCCGAACTCTGGTGTCAAAAGCAAGTTATTAAAGCCAATTTGCCCTAATCCAGAAGATTCTGCAAGTTTCTTGATATTGATTCGTTGATCACCACTCATTTTTTCAGGATCCAATAATAGTTTAGAGTTAAAACCGCTTCTGAAAATGAATCCAACAAGTTTTTGTGTAATCAACTTTAAAGTCTTGCTTATTGTAAGCTGGTAATTTGCGCTTTCTTCCCCTTGTTTGTTAATCATTAGATGTTCTAAACGTCTCCCAATTAGAATTAAAGTTCTTGCATCATCAAGTACGCTTTTAATTTCTGCTTTTATCCTTTCATCCTTTATTTCTTTAACATGTGCTATGCTAACTAAGTCAGCACCTAATTTTTTCACATACTCACTAATTGTGCTACTCATAAGGGGCATGATGGAAACACTCCAAATTAGTTTTCAGTGTTATATTATCTACAAATCCTTAAACATCATCTGAAAAAAATGCCATATTATTAAAGGTATTGAAACTAATTAAACCATCTAACGAGTTTCTTGCAAATATTCTTAAAGATTAAGTTAAAAACCTCAACTTCGAGGTTTAAGAAAGTTATACAAGCAAATTTTCAGTCTCACGCTATAATCAGCAAAAATTTAAAATTCGATTGTGTTTTTTTGGTAACCTTTTTAAAACATTTAGATTTAAAAAACCTTAATCTACAAACCAAGAATTCCACACAACTGATAAAAATGTAGAAATTCAGAGGAACCTTCTTGGAGGAAACTAAAATGGCTAGAATGCACAGTAGAGCACGGGGTAAAAGTGCAAGTAAACGTCCCCCACGCACAAAATCGCCTGTATGGGTAGAATACACGCCAGAAGAGGTCGATGATATAATAGTCAAGCTTGCTAAGGCGGGCGAGTCGCAGGCATTGATCGGAACAATACTTAGGGATCAATATGGTATTCCATCAGTGAAACTTCATACCGGAAAAAGCGTATCTCAGCATTTAATAGAGCATGATTTAGTCCCAGTCCTTCCAGAAGACATATTAAATCTCATCAGGAAGGCTTGGAATCTCCGCAACCATATGGAAGCTAATCCAAAGGATCTCCACTCAAAAAGAGGGTTGCAGCTAACAGAAGCAAAAATTCACAGGCTCTCGAAATATTACCGCAGAACGAAGAAAGTTGATCCAAAGTGGAAATACGATCCTAAAAAAGTGGCGCAATTAATTAGGTAACCAAAAAGATTTTAATTTTTTATTTACTTCTCTCTAGTCAACTTAAAACACAAAAGGTTATATTCAACGTTAGTGAACCTGTTTTTCAATAAATAATTGTCAAATAAATATAAGTGTGAAATTAGAATCGTGGTCAATAAAATATTTGTTTAAGTAGTTTAAGTAAGCGATCTCCACACATTTATTATGGAGACGGTGGAGGCTATGGAAGAGAAATATGACGATTTTTTTAAAAAAGCAGAAGATATTGCAGATGTAATTAAAGACGCAATAAAAAATAACGGTCAGACTAAAATTATTTCTCATCTAGACACAGATGGTATTACTGCCGCAGGAATAATCGCAACTGCTTTATATCGTGCTGAGGCAAGTTTTCAAGTTTCAATCATTCGTCAGCTTGAAGAAGATATTATGGCCACACTTTCTAAAGGGAAAGAGAATGTTGATATTTTCATTTTTACAGATTTAGGATCTGGACAACTTGGGCTTGTTCGAAAATATCTTGACATTAAAAAAACCAAAGTTGTTATACTGGATCATCATCCTCCGACTGGTAATGAAAATGGAGTTTTTCAACTCAACCCGCATCTTTTTGAAATCAATGGATCATACGATATAAGTGGCGCGGGTGTGAGTTATTTTACAGCCCTTGCAATGGATGCTAAAAACCTCGACTTATCAGTTTTGGCAGTTATTGGGGCGATTGGAGATCGGCAAGATAAGGGGGAGCAAGGATCATTTACTGGATTAAACACGAGAATCGTTGATGATGCAGTAAATGCACAAGTCCTTGAGGTTAAGAAAGATCTTAGGCTATTTGGTAGAATGACACGACCAGTTCATACCGCTTTAGAATATACAACTGATCCTTATATTCCAAGTATTACTGGAAACCGTGATGCGTGCTTTAAGTTATTAATAGAACTTCAAATTCCACTAAAAAAGGGAGATGAATGGAGATCAATTGTCGATTTGACTACTGAGGAACGCACGAAGTTAGTTAGCGCTCTCATCAAAAGAAGTCTACAGCATGGCGTTTCATCAGATGACGCGCAGAGTATTGTCGGGAATGTATATACATTAGTTAAAGAAAAAGAGGGCGGGATTTTAAGAGATGCACGAGAATTCGCCTCTTGCCTAAATGCATGTGGTCGAATGGGTTCAGCAGGTGTGGGCGTTGCGCTATGTATGGGAGACCGTAAAAGAGCCTATAAAGATGCAGAGGACGTACTCACAAAATATCGAACTCGACTTTCTGACCACGTTTCACTCATAAGTGATAATACCGATAGAATAGTAGATTTTGAAAATGTACAGATTTTCGATGGAAAAAGACTTGTGGATGATCGAATAATTGGAACAATTATAGGACTTGCTAGAAGCAGTAACATGCTCTCTTCTGAAAAGATCGTCCTTGGAATAGCACTTCAGGAAGATGAAGGCTTTATTAAAGTTTCAGGACGCTCAACTGAGAAACTAGTGAGTAAAGGCATAAGCATTGGAAAAGCACTTAGTGACGCTGCACAAGGCATAGAAGGTGTGGAAGCAGGTGGGCACGACATAGCTGCAGGCGCCAGAGTACCCTTGGAAAAAGAGCAAGAGTACATAAAATTAGTACGTGAAAACATAGATAAACAATATGAAAAATTAGAGTCTGTCAAAAATGTCCAAGACAACGGATAAGTTGATTAAACGAATTAAAGCAAAACTAAAGATTAATTACCAATCTCCTAGTTTTGTGGATGAGATGTTACTTTACCTAAAGGAAAAAGGGATGGAAAGTCATCCAACAGTAAATATTACTTTTGAACAAAACGATGATGATTTCTTAAAGATACATGTCGAAAGTATAGACTCAGTTGAACCTTTTCTCAAAACTCTTGATTCACTGCTAATTCATATACGCGAGAAAGAAGAAATGCAATCGAAGGAAAAACATCATACAAAATAGAATGAATGAATTCCATTTACATTAAAAATATCTAAAGACAAATGTATTATTATTATACATTATCAAAACAAAGAATGGTGATTTAAAATGTCAGTGAAAATTCTCAATTTCAATGAGGCTGAGGTAAAAAAGATCTTGGGTGGATCCATTAGAATATTTTTCACAAAGGATACTGTAGGAAGTAAAACGTGTATGTTTGTCATGGGGGATTTTGAACCGGGCGAAGGATTAGATCCCCATGTCCATGATGAACCTCCTCAAGATGAGGTTTATTACTGCGTGAGTGGTACGGGAACTGTCTGGTATGGCGATGACGAAAAAGAGACACTAGTTGGTCCTGGTGATGCATTATGGATACCTAAAGGGACAAAACACTATATTCGAAATACAGGCAAAGAAAAGCTAATTATGGCGTTCTTCTTAGCACCAGGAAGATAATTCACCTATAATATTAATTTCTAAGTTTAGGGAGTTTGTCTGAGACTCACCAAAGTTATCTAATAAATACTCCATCATTTTTTATATCTGCAGAGAAACAAAACTTTTAAATTCTTTTTACATTCGATATCTTACATCATTAAGATCATTTATGGAATAAATGACGATTATTTCAAAAATTTTTGAGATTTCATCGTCCTTTGAAATGTTTGTGGAGGATAGAAGTTGTCTAAGCGACGTAGACGGACTGTAGACAAATGGAAGAGTAAAGAGTGGTATAGTATTCAAACACCAAGTTATTTTGGTAACCTAGACATAGGTGAAACTATTGCGGGTGATCCAGAAAGAATCGTGGGTAGAAGGGTCGAAACCACATTGTACGACATTACTAATGATTTTAATCAAATTCATGTGAAGTTGCTTTTTCAAATTAATGAAGTAAAAAACAAAATTGCATACACAGAATATCAGGGTCACGTTTTCACACGAGATTATCTACGTTCCCTCATCAGAAGAGGTAGTTCCAGAATTGATGGTATTTTTAATGTGACGACAAAAGATGGCTATACTCTACGACTCACAGCAATTGTTCTTACTCTATCACGTGCTAAAACAACACAACAACACATAATTCGGAAAATCATGGAAGATATTATCCAAAAGAAAGCAGAAGAACTTACATTTCAACAATTTGTACAGCAAGTTGTTTTGGGAAAGGTTGGCAGCGAGATCTATAATGCAGCGAAGAAAATTACGGCTTTGAGAAAATGTGAAATCATGAAATCAAAAGTGACACGGGTACCTGATGTGATTCCCGAAGCTGAGCCTGAGCCTGTATCTGAAGCAGCAGCATAAATATATTTTTAAAAGTCTGATTCAAACATTTACTGACTTCTCATCTGCTCATACCAACCAGGTGGCTTTTTGGATCCGAAACTGCGCACACCATGCTCTAATAGTTGAGCCATGAGACGATCTGCATACTGAGAAGAAAGTTCACCCTTTTCTTTCAAAAATTCAATTATTTCTTTTGCCTGCGCTTCATTGTCGCAACGTCTCAGATAATCAATGACATCGGGCATATATCCTGTAAGATTATGTCCTGATACAGCTGCAGCCTCCCCAGTTTTTGTATCAGAGCGATAACTACTTATGCGAACTTTTGAATTTTCTAATTGAAGTTCTTGATAAATAGATGGATATTTCTTTTTGACCTCTTTGTATTCCACAGGAATCCCACAAGCATTTGATTTGTCGTCAGAACAGTTCATATGTTAATATCCCTATATATACTTCACTATCTCAAGTGAGATTGCATGTTATCCATAAATTGTGCTTATAATTAATTGAGAAGAGATAGTTAGTTTCCTTTTTCCACAAGCATTCGTTCTTTAATTAATGACTCTCTACGAAAATTAAGCAGAACATGATCCCAAGGCATCTCATCATATAAAGAAAAACGATTTGAATATTCCTCTAATTTAATATTTGCTTCAGATAAGGCATTTCTCCAACTACCAAGTGTAATATGGCGCTCTGCTACAGTTTTTATTACTTCACTCAAGTTCCGATCTCCGCGCGAAAGAAGGGATTGTATTTTACCCCATCTAAAATCAAGAAATTTTAAATCAATCTTTTGAGCAAACTTTCGGAAAGCCGATTCAAGAAACCGTTTCTTTTCCCTAAGAATCTCAATTGGAGGTTGTGAATCCCATTGAAAAGGTGTATGTGCCTTAGGAACAAACGGATTTATGCTTAAAGATAAACCTCTTTTAAATTTCAATTGTGAGATTTCTTTTACCTGATCAATTATTCCTTTCAAATCAGATTCTTCTTCATTTGGTAAACCTATTAAGTAGTAAAGTTTCAGATGATAAATCCCAGATTCAGCTGCAATTTCAGCAGCCCTAACGATATCATCATTTGTCATTTGCTTTTTTATGCAAGATCTAAGTTTATTAGTGCCTGTTTCAGGAGCGAGAGCAATTGTTTGTTGCCCACTAGCAGTAATTGCCTCAATAAGTGATGAAGTCACACGATCAGCACGTAAAGATGAAAGAGATAAATTTAAACCTGAGTTAACGATATACCAGCAAAGGTCTTCAAGTCTTTTATAATCAGATATCGCAGCACCAATCAGTGATACTTTTTCAACGCCAGTTAATTTGGTCCCTCTATCAACTATTTTCTCCAAAACAGAAAGAGATCTCTCTCTATAAGGCCTGTTTGTGTATCCAATCAGGCAAAAACGACAACCATGACCACATCCTCTTGCAATTTCCATGAGAAATGTTTTTCCAAATGCCGGAGAGACTTTATCTTTACGCTCAACCAACGGGACAATTTGCTGCAAAGGATGAAAGATATTATCCATTTCATTTACCCAGACACTCATGATAGTATCTTGGGTTAATGATGGTAGATATACACCAGATGTATCTATTAATTCATTAAGACGACTTCTGGGATTCTTAAGCTTTAAACAGTGGTTAACGATCTTATCAAGTACTGGTTCAATATCACCAACCACTAGCAAATCGAAAAAATCAGCGATAGGTTCGGGATTGGCAGAAATGCACGGTCCACCACCAATGACAAGAGGATATTCTTTACCATCTCGTTCTCTGGCATAGGGAGGAATGAAAGAATCAAGAAGCATTTTAACGATATGTGGGTAATCAGTTTCAAACTGTACCGAAAATCCAATAAGATCAAAGTTTTTAAGAGGTTGGCTCGACTCTATTGAAGTTGGTTGTGCTTTTGTGTAAGGTAAAAAGACACGCTCACAAACTACATTATCTCTGGAATTAAAAAGATGTTGGATTAGATGGATCGCAAAAGAACTCATTCCTATATGATATTTATTAGGATAGCATAGTGCAACTCTAAGATCCATTTTTCGCCAATTTTTTCTCACCAAATTGCGCTCTTTGATTAGTTTCATCGTTTTCATTCAAAAACCCTGCTTTCAATACATGCTATCCTTAATTCAAGATTAATTTTATCGTACCAAGTACCTCCATATAGTCCAAATGATACCACTATTAATATTCATGTTAAGGCAAGAATCAAATTCTAAAAGAGGGATTGTCATGGAATTTGATCCTCGAGCTATCACAATCCGATTAAATGCCATAGGAAACGCCATGGATGAATTAAACAACAATGTAAATAATGAAAGGAATAAAAACCTAGATAAAACAATGCAAAACTGTGATATTTTGCTCCATTTAATAGATATCTTTTGGGAATATTATTCCTCGAACGCGAGGTTTTTTCCTGAAGAGGTATACAAACAATTTCAAGGATCTCTTGTGGAATTGCTCGTAGAGATTTATGTGGGTCTCTCAGCGTTTCAGAGTGCAGTACTATCTCCTGCTATTGCAATTTCATTGATAAAAAAATATAAAGAGTCTTTCCAAATCACACAAGAGCAATTACGTCTTTGTAACGACTTGATTTCTGCTACAGAAAACGATTATCATCATAAACTTGATCCTAGATTAAGAGAAGACCGAATTACTGCCTTACTTGAAGACTTTAGCTCAAATGTAGGTGATTGCCCCTATTATACCCCTGAAACAAAGTCAAAATGTTTACTTGAACCAAGAGTTATTAAAGTCATCGATTGCGAAGGAAAATGCTTTGTTAATGGTCTTTGTTGTCAAATGATAAGTCAAGTTAGCGAAATAAGGAGTTAATTTTCAAATACTAACGCCACTCCGCCGTTTCTAAATCTTGACGAATTTGAAGGAAGGAATTTGCAGAAACATCTCGCGAGACTACTATCTCAGATCCAATCGCTGAACTGGGACCAATTTTCACTCCAGGCATAAAACTAACATTAATTCCAGTCTTTACGTTATCGCCCATGAAAATACCCAACTTCCTTCGTCCGCTGTCGACCCGCCTCCCCTTAATTGTAACCTTAATCGTTTTGTTATCTAACCTTAAATTTGCTACTTTTGTTCCTGCACCAAAATTGCAGTTCTCGCCGATTATTGAATCTCCAACATAAGAAAGATGTCCAATACGAGTGTGATCGAGTATTATGCTGCTTTTGATTTCTACTGCATTGCCTATTCTTACATCATTTCCAACATAAGTATAAGGTCTGATGTAATTATTAGGGCCTATTTCAGAATCCATGCCAATAAGTGCGGGGCCTTGTATGTATGCTCCTGCACGAATTATTGAATTCTTACCAACACCAACAGGGCCTTTTAAATTAGCTCCTTCCTCAACTTCACCTTCAATGATTAATTTTGAATCTTTTAATATCAACTCATTTGTTCTAAGAAGGTCCCAGGGTAATCCACAATCAATCCACCACTGAGAAAGGGTATGTCCATAGAAAGAGAACCCATTATCAATCAATTTTTGAATCGAATCTGTGAGCTCATATTCGTCTCGAGAAGATACTGGGGTCTCTTTAACTGCATCGAAGACTTGAGGAGGAAGGATATAGATGCCAGCATTAGCAAGATTACTTGGGGCATTTTCCGTAGCGGGCTTTTCTACAATCCTCTTGATGCGACCAGCGGTATCCATATCTACAATCCCATAATTTGAAGGATCTGTAACCTGTGTTAAAGAAAAGATTGGTGTGCTTTCCCGATCATATGCATTGAGTATCTCTTCAAAATTCTTTTCGCTTGTGATTATATCGCCGTTTATCAGCATGAACGTTTCATCTATGAATTCTTCCACAAATTTTAAGGCGTGTGCTGTGCCTTTTTGCTCTTTTTGTTCAATAAGCGTGATTTTCAAGCCTTGAAATGATTGTGCAGATATTTTTTCAACATAATTCTGCATCTGAGTTTTCATATATCCGATCACAACGATGATTTCCGTTATTCCACAATTTTTAAGCGCTGTGATGGTATGCTCAATGAGTGGTTTTCCACCTACTGGAATAAGCGGTTTTGGTCTGGAGAGAGTAAATGGATCCATGCGCGTACCCTTTCCAGCTGCAATTATAACTACCTTCATAAAAATCCCTCAATAAAGGCATTTTCCTCTCTTCTGAGGTCTCTGGCAATAACTAAGCAAAGCAAATAAGTTAATCATCTAATCTATGTTAAACAATTCTATTTTATTTTTTTTCTCTATCAAGAAGTTTCCTAATAAAGAAAAGAAAACTGATTGCGTCAATAGATATGATTAAATAGAAAACTATGGAAAATTTTAAAAAGGGCGTTTTTGTGCCGCGTTCTTATAACAATGGAACAAAATCTAACGAATTCTTGGTTTGCGTTTAGAATGAGTTGATAAAAATGAATTATGTGATAGGATCCTCTGGCAAGGGTGGGACAGGAAAATCGAGTTTTATGGTTTTAAGCTTGAAAGTATTACTTGATTTAGGGAAAACGCACATTTTAATGGTTGATGCTGATCCTGACTCAAATATACCAGATTTGCTGGACACACCAGTTCAAAAAACAGTAGGCGACGTTTGTTGCGATTTAATGAACCGTATGTCCCAGTTGCCTCCCGACTTTAATAAAAAGTCCCACATAGAATCACAATTGTTTGAGGTCTTGTATGAAGGTGAGGCTTTTGATTTGTTAGTTATGGGGGCATTAGAGCGAGAAGGATGTTTCTGTTATATCAATACTGCACTTACGAGTATTCTTGATAATTATATTGGAAACTATGAATATACACTCATGGATATGCCTGCAGGTTTAGAACATATTGCACGAAGAACTGATCGCAATATTGACCATTTATACGTAATAACTGACGCTTCAAAGATGGGACTCCTAACAGCACTTAGAATTAAAGAACTCTCACAGAAATTGAAGATAGAATTTCGGGAGGTTTACCTGGTAGCGAATCGAGTTACAGAGTCAGCACTAGAGTATATTCAACAATATGCTGAAAAAAATGGTTTGAATCTTGTGGGACATATTCCTACCGATTCACTTGTTCAAGAATACAATCTTGTCGGAAAATCCCTCCTAGAACTTCCTAACGATTCTACTGCATACCTAGCTGTACGGGAAATACTTACTAAAACCATCTTATAGATCCCATAGAAAAGTGGCAATTAAAATGGAAGTGAAGTGAAGGATCATCTTTTCCTGTGATCCCAGTTTTTTTGTTTTGTGAAGTATCTTGAAAACATTGTGAAACATACGCTTGGTAAATTCTTTTCTAAATTATTTAACGTAATGTAACGTAAGATATGATTAATTGTAAATACTCCTGCCAATTCAGCATGGACGCTACTAATCCTTTTCGCGAGATTATTGCCAGAGAATGCAATATCTAATCCTTTTCTTGTATCCCAAGTAATCTCAGTAAATATTTTAGGAAAAATCTCTTGGATAATCATCCATCCATCAAGCGTTTTCTGTACCCTGGCGCCTAGAAAAGCAGATAATTTTTCTTTATCTTCGTCCTTTAAGAATTTAAAGGCCTCCCTTCTTTGCATTAAGACTTTTTCCAACATTTTGGATTTCTTATCATAATTCTTGTCGAATGGTTCTTCCTTTTTAATCATTCTCTCAATAAAAGCCAACAAAATATCGACAAATGCAACGAGGTCTTCGCCAGGAACTAAATGAACTCGCTCTCCTGAAAAGTAGTAGTTCAACTCTGCCTCCATCTCGTCACCAAATTCATCACCGAAGAAAGAATAAGAAATATGAATATTTACCAGAGGGAATACTTCAAAAGTAATTGTCCAATCTTCACCGAAACCGATGTTGTCCATTTTTCCTCCGATATCCTTGACTACACAATCCCTCAACTGATCAATTGCTAACTCCTTAAATAAAGGATATTTTACTTTGCTAAAATCTTGTAATTCTTTTTCATGAGGCCCTCGGATACCAATACCATCTATTTGCCCTATTTTCCATAATTTTCTTTGTTCTCCCATTTTTTAACCACCGTAAGAAGCCCCATCCAAAAGGGTGGGGTAGTTCACGCAAATACAAAACTAAGCGATGCTAGACTTATTGCAATGAGAGCAAATACTATTTCTATTACAATGAGCGCTTTTACTAACTGTTTTTCAGTCATTGGGGTGAATTGAAGAAGTATATGAGCAACTGCAGGATATTTTGGTGGTTCAAGAGTCCCATCCGCTCTGATTTTTGTATCGCCATACAGTTTGCGACCTTGAAATTTGACTGTGGCTTTCATCAAAAAGTCGATGATATAGGGAATAAACAAGATAACAAGGTAGAAAGTGAGTTGAGAAACAAGTGCAACGCATGCTAAAACGGTTCCTATTGTTAATGTAAGAGTATCTCCAGGAAAAGTCTTGCTAGGGTACCAGTTAAAAAAAATGAAGCCGATTAATGCACCAGTGAATGGAACCAAGAGCGTTAGAAACGATACTCGTCCTGATATTGTGAGAATTATAGCAAGTGCTGCTGATGTGATGATTCCAAGGCCAGTTTCAAGACCATTGAATCCAGCAAGCATGTTAGTTAAATTAGAAGAGACTACTACAGTAAATGCGATAAGAATGAGGAAAAGCCAGCCTATATCCAAGGTTCCTAGAAAGGGTAATGTTAATTTTGTGTCATGGAGCACAAAATAGAGTGGAATACTTGCAGCGGCACAAAAAATCGTTTTTTTCAGTTGCGAAATTGCTATTAAATCATCGAAAATGCCAATTAATGTAATCAAGGAAATTGTGAACAATATAGCAATTAATTGGAGGATATTTAGTAGATCGAAAAAGAAAATGGGAATAAGAAGGCTTGCAAAAATTGCTATGACTGGAGCAATCCCCCCAAAAGTCGGTACCTCTGTTGGTTCATTCTTATGTACGTCTCTACTTGTATATCCTCTAGTAATCAGGAATCTGTTTATGTATGGCGTAATTAAAATAGTAAGCACAAACGCAACTGCGACTTCGCTGATTAGGATAGATCCCAGCATAATAATCCTCATTAGAGTCCATTAAAATGAATAAATGGTTTATTTTTTAGAAATTACAATAAAAGACTTTGATGCAGTAATCATTCATGCCTTTAAGATTCTTTCGATACCTTCTCAATATCTTTAATCACTTATTAGGGGCTTAATAGTATTCTTTTCGTTAAAATGAAAAACTGAAGTATGATTTCATCACATCAAAAAACAAACGAGAAAGTGATGGTTGAATTAAAAAGGATTTCATTGCTATTGGCCAAAGGTGGTATTTTAAGTCTGTTCTTAAAGCCCTTTCAATTCGTTTATCAGATCCATTCATTGAAAGGAGAATTACGTCAAGTTCTCGATCATTCATCCTTTCAAATAGTGCCTTTCTTAATATCCATTTCCACCGAATTTCCTTTTGAGTTAATGACATTTTGGCGATTTTATCGTACTTTTCTAATTTTTTCAAATAATCTAGCCTTTCATTTACTGTTGATAGTGCATCTTCGATGATTTTTACAGCAATCTCAGCAGATCTCATAGACGGAGCCATCCCAAAACCAAGGGTGGGATCCTGAAATCCTCCTGCCTCACCTATGAATAAAAGGTTTTTATAAACGAGAGTCTGCGTTCCAGCACCACAAGTTACAATACCTGAAAACGTGCTGATTTGTTTCCCGCCTTTAGTAATCGATTGAAAAAATTTCAACGTCCTTTGAAAATATTGTCTTAAATTTAATTCCAAGTACTTTGGACGTGCAGACACTGCAACAGTAGCAGTTTCATCTGAATGCCCAATAATGTAACTATAGCCCATGGGAGCGATTTTCTTAGAAAAGGCTCCGTGAATCTCCAGTGGCTCTATATCGATGTGTTCCATAACCGCCCCAAAACCGATCCCCTTTGGTTCAAGCACATCGACTCCAAGTATTCTTCTTGTGCGACTATTAGCTCCATCTGCAGCTAGTATACAACGGGCTTTATACTTAGCACCACTAGATGTTGTAATTTCATTTATTGTTTTGCCAACGCCTAATTTTCTAACCTCTGAAGCTGTTCTTATATTAGAACCTGCCTTAAGAGCTAATTTATGCAGATATGTATCAATTGAATGCTCTGCGCCTCTATAATGTAGATATAAAATTGGTTTTTCGAAGCAAAAAGGAATGACTGACTGACTTGGAGTCCATAAAAGGGCTTTTTTAACTTTATATTTCAAAGACACACGAATAGGAAGGGTAGGAATCTCAAATGCAGGAAACCCTTGCATTTGAAGTTTATTATGAGAGCCTAAGTTCATATTCTTCTCAAGAACGACTACGTTAAAGCCTTTTTTACTTAGAAGAGTTGCTGCAGTGAGCCCTGCGATTCCTCCACCGATGATTGCTACATCATACAATAAGATCGCCTCTTAACATTAAGAAAATAGATATTTTAAAGATAATTGCCCGAAGTTTGTTTGAAGAGCCAAAATAGGGTTTTTTTGGAAGAAAGGATTAATTTCAAAGATTTTCTAATTCTCTTTTTTCGAAAAATAGTATTGCGAGTCCTAAGAAGATTACAGCATAGATCAATGCTCCAATAATTGAAATGATTATTTCTTGGGGGGTCATCGGGATTGGTGTCCCTAAATCAGTAACATAGAAGAAGGGGCTAGAATATGCTACAATTGGCGCAAATGTGGCGCCAATAGAAAGCAAGATTAATAGGAGAAAGATCACAAAGGATGCAACTGCCGTTGGAACCATTTTGAGAAAATAACTTGAAACAAGAACTGTCAAAGAAATCATGATGAATGCAGTAAGAACACTCGAAGCAAATGCCCTGAAAAGTAGGACTACGTTGTAATGGTTTCCGCTAAGAGCTAAAAAAATGACGTCTGCAACTATAAGAGAAATTATAGTTATCATAGTATAGATTAAAACTAATGATACTGACTTTCCAATAATTATGGTGCGACGAGGAATTGCTCTCAAAACGAGTGTCGTCAATGTTTTATTTTCATAATCTTCTGAAATCACACTCAGTCCGATGAAAATACCTAGATAATAAGCAAGGGCTTGAGGCATAAAAAGTCTTAAGGGATCATCAATTTCTACTATAATGCCAGCAAGTGACGTTATTGCCACAACGAAGCTAATAATAAGGAAAAATCTGATTTTCTGTGTGTATAATTGAAATTCTGTGCGTATAACTGTAAAAGTTGTCATAGTACGTTTCATACTCCTAATTTTAAATTAATGCATTATTCAGTTAGAACCGCTCATATAATCTAGCAACATTTCTTCAAGTTTAGTTTCTTCTTTTGTAGCGAGATTATCCATGTTTTCTTCTATTACAAGGATTCCGTTTCGTAATACACCGAATCTATCACACAACTCAATAACTTCACTTAAAATATGAGTGCTAAAAAAGACTGTTACGCCCTTTTCCTTACTTAACGTTTTTAATAATCTATGAATCTCTCTTCTGGCTATTGGATCAAGACCTGAAGTCGCTTCATCTAATATTAGGACTTTAGGACTTTTTAGCAAAGATTGTGCCAATCCAAATCGTCTGTTTAGTCCCCTTGAAAGAGTACCTATTTTTGAGAATTTGTACTTAGATAAATCTGTTAATTCAATTACCTCCAAAACAATATCTTCCAGATTTTCTTTGATTCCATCCAACCGTCCAATATACACAAGAGCCCGAAAAACGGAAAGAGAAGGATAAAACTTGAACTCCTCGGGCAATACTCCAGTTATACGTCTGATTGCCAGAGATTCTTTTACGATATCAAAACCCGAAATCGCACCAAAACCACTTGTGGGTCTTATCAATCCTGTAAGCATGCGTATTGTTGTGGTTTTGCCAGCTCCATTCTGACCTAAGAACCCATAAATTGATCCCTTAGGGACGGATAAGTTTATTTCCTTGACTGCCGTTTGAGCTCCAAACTTTTTTGTGAGGTTCTGTGTTTCTATCATTTTCAATCTCTAGATGCATATGAAGAATCTGTTATTTTAGATTTTTGTCGACTAACTTCAAGTAGGCCAATTTTCTTTTAAAAAATTGGAAATTGAACAATCTTTCTTCCTCGGGAAGTTGAGCTCGCAATATGAAAAATGCTATGATTATCGAAATTCCAGATATTATTCGATTTGAAAACCAGGTAGGAACACCATTTTCATACAAGTCCCAGAAATCTCTAAATCCAAACAATTCGTGGATGAAAAACCAATAGTGTTCAGTAATCACGGGTATAAAATATGCCATTGAAGTAGTTAAAAGAGCAATCTGTATACTTTTCCATAAGCCAACTTCTCTAAAGAATAACATTGGGATTACAAATACGCAAAAAATGCCGAGGAAATTATCGGTCAGAAATGAATTAACAGCATCCCACGATAAAAACTGAAGCAACTGCAGAATAACGGGGACAGGGACATCTTTGGCGTTTTTTGCAAACGCATCTGTTAAAAGGACTGTTGCAGTGAAACAAATAGCTAATCCTAATAGCAAAAATGTTAAGAGCAAATTGAAACGCTCTTTGACCCATTTTATTTTTTTTCCTTTGTCAGTCTTTTGGCTCGTGGCCTCTATAAAAACCATTAAAACAATTGTCAAAATACAAGCGATAAGTTCCCAATGCCAAAACATTTTCAAACCTCTTTGGTTGTTTCATTAATAGTTAGTTGGCGAGAAGACTCGCTCAACTTATTGAGGGATGACTCAATGTAGATATTTAAACTCAATGACCTATACAAAAGTGAAAAATCGCACTTACAAATATTTTCATAACCCACCAAATAACAGGCGACGATGTTCTCTACTCAGTTATACCATAATCAATCTCAATATATCATATCATTTCTAAAGACTACATAGAAGGAGTTATGATGGAAATTCAGACTTTGATTAGAAAATATGTTCTCCTTAACGCACTAAAGTATAATGGACAAGCAAAACTTGGTCCTTCAATTGCAGCCTTATTTGCAGAAAATCCAGAGTTGAAATCAAAGGCAAAAGAAATCAAAAACACCACCATTGCAGTTGTTGAAGATATAAATCGCCTTTCACTAGACGAACAAAAGAGAGAAATAGAAAAAAATTACCCAGAACTCCTCGAAACTAAAGAAGAGGAGAAAGAGAAGATCAAACTTCCACCATTGCCTAACGCTGAAAAATATAAGTTGATAACTACACGATTCGCTCCCGCTCCGAGTGGTGCACTTCATATTAGTCATCTATTACGAGCACTTTATCTAAGTTACAGTTATGCGGAAATCTACAATGGTAAATTTATTCTGCGCTATGAGGACACCGATCCAAATCGCATCGATCCAAAATTTTATGATTGGATAGCAGAAGATCTCAAAGCAGTTGAGATGATATGGGATGAGATAATTTTCGAATCTGATCACTTTGATCTTTATCTCGAAAAAGCTGAAGAATTACTCCAAAAAGGGAGAATATATATCGATACTTGCACTCAAGAGGAGTTCAGAAAATACAAAACAGAAATGAAAAACTGCCCTCATAGATTGTTGAGTGAGGAAGAACAAATCAAGAGATGGAGGAAAATGCTTGACGGTACTTTCGCCGAAGGAGAAGCAGTCGTTCGATTGAAGACAAGGATGGACGACAAGAATCCAGTCTTACGTGATCCGCCTCTCCTGAGAATAATTGATACCCCACACCCTCGAACTGGCACTAAATATAGAGTATATCCGCTCTATAATTATGCAAACACAATAGAGGATCATTTTTCAAAAATAACTCATGTTCTGCGTGCCAAGGAACATGAACACAACGCTACAATTCAAGAAATTCTCTATGAGGATTTTGGATGGAAATCACCTGAAGCAATACAATTTGGGATGGTATATTTACCTGATCCTTTAGGAAAGATGCATAAAAGACAAATCCGGCAATGGTTACAGGAAGGAAAAATATCTGGATGGGATGACATCCGTTTACCTACGATAAGAGCATTTCTACGACGTGGATTTCAACCAGATGCATTTAAAGAACTTGCTATTGCCACAGGCCTGAGCAAGACAGACATTCGTCTCAGTCTTGAGACTCTATATGCTTTCAATAGAAAAATCATCGATCCTATTGCCAACCGTTACTTCTTTGTGGATCCTGTTGAAGTGATTGTTGAAAACGTGCCTGAAACAATCGACACTGCACTAATACCTCTACATCCCGAGTTTCCCGAAAGAGGCAAGAGAGAGTTTAAAGTAACCAGGTTTGATAAAAAAATGAAGATCTATCTTGATAAAAACGATGTAAAACAACTTGCGGAAAAAGAATTGCTCAGGTTAAAAGATTTATTGAACATAACAATTGAAAAAATTGATGATAGTATAACAAATTTTCATAGCAAAGAAGTCGACATTATATTGAAAGAGAAACGAAAAATAATTCAATGGTTACCTGTTTCTGAAAATTTGGTAAAAACGCGAATTATTATGCCTGATGGCTCAATTCGAGAGGGAGTGAGTGAACCTACTACTAAAAAACTTCAACCAGGTGATATTATACAATTTGAGCGAATTGGGTTCGGACGTGTGGATCAAACTGGAGCTGAGTTAGTAGTATGGTTCGCCCACAAATGAAGTAGAACTAGATCATACGGATTAGATAAATACAGAAGGCATAGTATATAGTTATTATTAGATAGTAGGTAACCCTCGTAGCCCTCTCCGAGCACGTATCTCTTGAATAACTTCCTGTGAAACTTTCGGGCTTAAGGGACTCCACTGATTCAAGAAAACTGTTTGAAAAAATGCATACCCAGAAGTTTCAGCACGTAATTCAGTTGTTAGGTTTAAAGTTGTTGCTACTGGAATAGTGCCGATGATTGTTACAATATGACCCTTTTGAGAACTTTCAGATATTTTACCTCTTCTTCTGTTCAGCACACTTGTAACCTTTCCGATGAATTCAGATGGAATTCTCACCTGGATTTTGTACAGCGGTTCTAATAAGACAGGGTTACCCTTTAAAATTACATCAAAAATTGCATAAGTCATCATTGGAACTATATTTGAGGGACTACGATGTTCAGCAGTTAAACTAAATTCTAACTCTTTAATCGTTACTTTAACGCCCCGTATATGCTCTTGTGCTAAGGGACCTGCTTGCATAGCTTGTTTAAAACTAGCAATAAGAAGATCCTTAGCTTCCGAAAAAAAAGGAACTCTTGAGGTTTCGTTAACTAAAATGTTTGCAAAATTGTCCAAATAGAGTATTGAGCGTGCCTCAGTTTTAGACCATTTGGCTTTCTCAATAAGGGTTTTAATTATTCTTCTTTGATCTGTTTTTTCTGTTATCTCCTTATCTGCTATTAAACTAATACTTTTTTCGTCTAAGGGCTCTGCGACCAATTGAATTCTGTTGAATCCATTTTCATCACTATTTGCTAAGACAGGAGTGCTTTGGGATATTGTTTCGCGATATACTATGAGAGGTTTTGAAGTAATCACCTTAACGCCTTCTTTTTCGATATCTTTTACAGCAATTTCAAGGTGAAGTTCTCCAATCCCTGAAAGAAGCACCTCACCTGTTTCTTGATTAACAGTACTAACCAAATTAGGATCCTGAATCGCCAGTCTTTCAATGATCTCTGCTAAGTCCGGGAGTTGTCTAGTCAGTGTGGGTTCTATTGCTACGGTCATAACAGGTTCAGAAACATAAGAAATGCCTTCAAATGGTGTAATCTGATCAACATAATCGTGATTGATAATTGTTTCACCAGTTGTTACATTCCCTACTCCTGCGAGTGCAACAATGTTACCCGCGCTTAGTTCTTCTACAATTTTTCTTTGCGCTCCCATAAACATACTTACTTGTGTTATTCGATTGTTTTCGTTTGCCAAAATTGGATGTACAAAATCACCTACGTGAACTGTACCGGAAAAAATTCGTCCCGTAGCGATTCTTCCTGCATGAGGATCTTGTATTATTTTATGGACACAAATCACTAAAGGTCCGTTCTCATCACAATTAAGCATTGATATGCCTGTTTTGCTAGTTAAATCACCTTGCCATATACGTGGGATTCTATAAGGTTGTGCTTGCTTTGGATTCGGTAAATGGTCAATTACCATATCTAAGACTGCCTCATGAACAGGTATAGTTTCAGCTAACTCCTGTATTTTGTTTTCTTTGTATCCTTCAAGAATTTGGGCAAACTTCACACCTTTTTTGGTAGTAATAGCACTTGAAAGAGCCCAACGATGAAGAGCCGAGCCAAAAACCACTGTTCCACTAGCAACATTTACCTTCCAGTCATCCTTGTATTCTTCTTCAGCATATAATTCAATTAAGGTGTTGAACTCCTGAACAATATACTTTAATTTCTTCTGTATTTCTTCTGGAGTTAACTTTAGTTCATTAATCAACCGATCAACTTTATTGATAAACAAAACGGGCTTTACACGTTCCTGAAGCGCTTGTCTCGTCACTGTCTCTGTTTGTACCATTACTTCTTCGACTGCGTCAACAACCACGATTGCTCCATCAATAGCCCTAAGGGCACGATTTACTTTTCCAGAGAAGTCTACATGACCAGGTGTGTCAACCAAATTAATAACATATTCTTTTTCATCTTTAGAATAGAGTAAAGATATTGTCGCACTCTTAATCGTGATTCCTCTCAATTGTTCTTCATCGAGATAATCAAGTGCACGTGCTTTGCCAACGATTGATGGGGATAATAAACCTGAATTCGCCAGAAACGAATCTGCGAGTGTTGTTTTTCCATGGTCTATATGTGCAATTATACCAATATTGCGAATTTGTTTTTTGCTTTTCATTATTTTAAGAAGCTCTGGAACTAATTTTGAACTCAAGACAAGGACCTCAATTATAAACGACTTTTTAATTCTTCTAATAATGGTATTGAACTCATTTTTGAATCGGGTAGTAACTCCCACAATATGTCCTGTGGTTTCTGATAATTAGTATTTGTATAGATAACGCGACTTGGTGTTATAACAATGTCTAGTGAAACATCATGTACAGTCATAGGTATATTCTCAACTAGTTGCACTTCATGGACTGTAGTCAACACGCGCGTAGTTTCGCCGATCAAATCATATGCTCTTAAAATAGCGAACTCTAGATCTGAATATCCGCCGCCTTTTCCGACACGACCACCTTTTGTATCAACAGCTACAGATCCTGCTATCTTTAAATCAATTTTTTCGATTTTACTTGGCTTTACAATACTTCCAAATTGAAAAGCACCTTTTATTGTAGACGCCCTTCTGATCTTGTCGGCGCTAATAGACTTTTTGCTTAGAACTAAAAAACCATTTTTCTTTAATCGGGGTGGAGCCATTATCAGAATTTTCCCATCTCTTAGTATGTGTTCTCTAACAGGTCTTTGAGGAGAATCAGGATTGCAAAATACTGTACGTGCGCTTTTATATTCCTTTATTTCGATAAGACGTTGTGCAGCATTCTCAGAGCCTACAAAATTGGGAATCCTATTAAAAACAGGTCTTGGAAATCTTGCAATTCCTCGTTTTTCCATCAACTCCCAGATTTCTGTTCTTATTTGGGATTTTTCATTAGAAAGTGATTTAGTCATTTCAATCATTTTACGAGATATTTTAATGGGTGTGTATTTTATCTGGCTTTAGTTTAGACGATTTTAAAAATCCACACATCTCCATCGGAGTATACAGACATATATTTTCTGCTCCCTAAAAATAGATTAGCGTTTAATAATTGACGATCATAGATTGCCTTCTTACCAATATAGATGTATTCAATATCAAACGATATAAGAAGAGATAATGCTTCTTCTGAGTTAGGATTATTATACATTAACTCCTCTAATCGATTAAGTTTATTTTCATCTTCTGCTGAAAATAGAAAATCTCCAAAGCTTCTAGCCATTGGATAAGTCCTTCGATTCGCAATAGCGGGAATCCATTCACCTGCATCTGCTTTGGTAACAAAAAATGTAGCATTTTTATCAGTATTATTTTTAATCCACAAAAACGCCTCATAATCTTCCTTTGTTACTGCAGAGTGTGCATAATTCCCCACCATATAATTGAAAAGCAGAAAGGATTCAATGGCAATAGAAATTAAAATCAATGCATAAATCATTTTTTGAAACGTTTTCTTTGCTGTAAGAGTGTTAAGAGACCTAAAATCGATAATTGAGCCCGCCCAGTTCGATATTTCAGTTAATCCATATCCTCCAATGCACAATAGAGGAAGAATTAACGCTGCTCTGAAATATCTAGGTAAAAAAATATACCAAAATGGGAACTCTATGAAATAAAAACCCGTCGGCCCGTTAGCTGCGATAAGTAAAAGTAATGCACCCCACGCAATTGTGCTAATTATGGAGATGTTACTTTGGTTTCTTTTTCTATTTGTTACTAAATAGAAAACCATTCCTACAAATGCAAGGAGAAGAACGCTGCCACCAAAATCCTTTATAACAAATCTTTCAAAGACATTTTCGAGGCCAGAATACGATGTGAAATTGCTATAAGTGAAAATCTGAGTTTTAGCCCACCAACTAGGCAATTTATCAACCAAAAAACTTTCACGTTCTCGTGTAGAAGAAATACTTAGTACTATTCGAGGTAAAACTATTAAGAGACTAAAAAAGACACAAAGAAGGGCAGTTAATAACGGTTTTATACTCTTTCTTAGCACCGGCATGATATTTACGGCAATTAATCCACAGATGGCAATAAAGAAGGATAGATAATTTACATAAAGGATACCAACCAGAATCATAATTAAAATGACCGATAATAACACAGAAAACTTATTTTCTTTTACCATTTGGATGGTAATTGACACAGCTATAGGAACTAAAAAAAATGCTAGAATGAAACTATTTCCGCCCCAATTAAAAAAATACATAGGTGTATGAGCCACTAGGCCACTAATGAAGCAAATATTTGCAGCTATCTCTTTATTGTCAAATAGTTTTTTTCCGAGGACATACATGGAAACTGGCGATAAGAAACTGTAGGTATTTGTTAGTAATAAGACAGTTTGTTCAATTGGAAATGGCGAGATATAGAAAAAGAAGGCCGCAAGCGCGTGTAGACCTAAATTATAAGCCAAAGAAGACGAATAAAATGGAGAGAAAGAAGTTGGATACCCCTTATTATTGACAATTAAATAAACATAAAACGTATGAAACTTTGCATCATCACCAGGATACACATAGAGTCCGAGAGTTGGGAATAGTCGTATACCAAATGAAATTGCGAGAGTAATGATAATTAGCGGATGGATAGCCTTTAGCTCACTTATAATCAAATTTATTTTCTCTTTGTTCTTGAATGCAATAATTCCTACAGAGACAAGAACACAAATAGTTAAAATCACTGTTGTGACATTAGTGAATCCAGCCATAGGCGTTAACACAAATACTATCAAAGGAATGAGTGCTGAACTAAGGGCAATACTAAGCGCTAGTTTTTCAAGCAGATCAAAATGCTGCATTTGGTTTTCTATCCGAGAGATCATCCATAGTATAAGTCCCCCGAAAGCGAGCATTACAATGAAAAAGGTTAAGGTAAAAAGCGTGAGTGAAAAAATAGTGACTGGTAGATAGAAACCTGTCTGCATTCAATTCACTCTTTTATCAAATTTTCTTATGGATGGCATTTTGACACATTTAATTCTTTTTATATTTTAACTGAAAGCCGATCCTCGTGATATAAGTACAACTCATAGTGAAAAACTGCTATAATTGAAAAAAAGATATGAAGTGTCTAAGTGGTGTACTGGATCTAATGAGTTTACCAGCGTTTCTTCCATTGATTATATGCCAATCGAATATCCTCACCCGTAACCGTCTTTCTTCCAGCATGAGTTGCCAGTTCTACGGCACGAGAACTAATTTCAATACCAATTTCATTTAAAACGTCCCGTAATTCTTCCGCAGCGGTCATACTTACTCGATCAGCTTTTGCTCTTCTCACTAATCTTTCTAATGGTGCCAAGGGTAAATCAGTTGCTGCCATAGTTTTCCCTCACATTGTTTGAAATCATAACTTAATTCGACAAAATTAAAATTTGAAATATACTTTGATGGACTCCTTTTAAAAAATTATGGGATATATTCCGTTCTTTCGGGGATCTACTTACTCTTATTAAAATATTCAACAAAAACCTGTCTATAAAACCATAATAAGATAAAAATAAGTTGAAGAGACCTTTATGCACATATGCTGACCAAATGGCTTTTCGACAAAAAGTTTTAATGTAGAAATAAGAAACGTAGTTCTGAATGAAAGGGAGAAACCATGGTAATAACAGTACAGATTAAGGTAATGGGTTCATTGAGAGAGGTTATGGGAAATCCATTTCAGATAAGTTTACCAGATGATTCTACAATACAAGATCTTTTGGATTCTCTCTCAAATGAGTTTGACCAACAAATCAAAGAAAAGTTCAATCTGCCTCTTTCAGAACTTTACCCCTCATTATTCATATTACTGAACGATGCAGACATTTCACTTTTTAAAGATGAACATACTAAACTTTCAAATAATGACAAAATAACAATTTTGCCTATAATACATGGTGGCAATTACGAATTATGAGATTGAGATTTCTTGATACTTTGGTGAAATTATGGCATTGAGCTTTCTAATACCTATTGGAATAATTTTGATCATTATTGGCAGCATCTTCATTTTTCTTGAGGTTTTTTTGAATATTGTCAAGGAAAAACGAGAAGAACCTGAAAAAGACGAAGAAGAAAGGCGAAAGAAAACGAAAACTAAAGTTGGCGGAGGAGCCGTAGTCCTTATTGGTCCAATTCCCATAATTTTTGGATCCGATAAGAAATTCCTCATAATTGCAGTAGTTCTTGCCATTATCCTAATGATCATTAGCTTTGTTCTTTTTTATCGACCAGCTTAGTTATAGATTAGGGAAGCATAATATTTGAGAAATCGCCTAGTTGCTTAAGAAACATAAGTTATTTAAAGCATTGAAAGGCTAAAATAGCACTGCATTGCATAAGCAAGAAATGAATAATAAGTAAAAAACGCTCCGGTGGTGTAGTCCGGCCATTTAGAAAGCATAAACGGTTCTAAATAAATAAATTCTAAGTCGAAAGCATCTGGGGCTCTCGACGCTTCTTTGTACTCTGTGCAGAAGTGGGAGAAACCCCTGGACATTCGATCAACCGATCAATCGGGGGAATCGTGTATTCAACAAATATCGTTGATTACTGCACGCCCAAAACCCGGGTTCGAATGGGACTTGACGTTCGTCTACCCTGAAAATCCCGGCCGGAGCACCATGTTCTCTGAAGTCTTATATCTCGTTTTTTTAAGATATCTTATAGCCTCAATAGTTCAAACAACAGAAAGATCTAAGTAGTTGTGCAAGAAGAAAAAACCTAGAAAGGAACGTATGGTACTGCTCCATGTCTTGCTAGTTTTGCCTTTTTGTCTACTACATGCATGAATATTGCTTCTCTTGGTTGTGTATAAGGCGATGTGAAATCTAAATAACGCATGTCGTGAATGAATTGTAACACAGATCTTGCTGTAAAGATCTTCTTTGTTTGTTGTGCTATACGGACTCGTAATGGTTGGGATGTACCAATATAGGGATATGAACCTATTAAATAACCTGTGTCATTCGAATCAGCTAAATACGTTCCTTCTGGAGGCAGAGTCCCATTTTCGTTGTAAATTCGATCAGGAATACGTTTTGTGATTTCAAGAATAGCACTAGCAACATCTTGGGACAAGATTTTGTCTTTAATAAGTTCTTCTATGGCTAGAAAAACCCCTTTTTCAAATTCATCTACCTGATTTCTTCGCAATTTGCCATCGTATCCGAAAATTAAAGTATTGGGCGAAGACAATTTAAGCTCTGCTACTTTGTTTACAGCAAAGGTTATTCTATCAACTAACCACTCTCTTATAAGCCTTGATTGAATTACACCTTCATTAAAACTGTAAATGGATGGTGTACTGAGTAAAAGTCCTTGCCCATTCATAGTTATAATATCGGCTGTTGCTTCTTGTTTCTTCTGTACGTCTCGGCTTATATCCGTCGCCAGAATCAATGGAGATATTCCGTTGGGTAGTCCACGCGCTGAATTTGCTAACAACATTCCTGCTTCACCAGCCTCAAGAGCACGAGAATAAATAGCAAGAGCCATTAAATTTCGGATGCTGTATCTATCTCGTGAAACTTGTTGATTTGCAATTATACTAAAATTATCCCAATGAATTCCCTTGCTCTTTGTGCTAGAGTCGCCTAATGCCCGTTTTGTAAGTGCGTAACATCGTGCATTTTCAGTTTTAGGAAGAATTGGAACAATGATATCTACAGAGCTTTCGCCAATTTGCTTTCCTAATTTTCTTGCACTTGCTGAGAATTCTGAAGGCGTACCCGACTTAAGTTCAATATAATCACCCTGCTGAAATGCTCCAAGACCATAAGCCTTTGCACCACTCTGCAAATCGTTATGTAGTCGTTTAATCAGTTCATTCGCCTTTAAGTCAAAAAATTCAATAAGTTCGTCTAAAGGTGGTGTCAAATAGTGAAGTGTAAGTTTTTTTGGACCGCACCAAGGGCCGTAGTTTTTCAAAAGGTTATTAATGTCTGTGCTTTTTGATAGAGAGATCTTTACGTCATTTCCTAACAATAATTCTGGAATCGAAAATACGCCATTTGTATAACCGAGTTTAGAAAGATTCTCACCGGTCAATGGCTTATTTAAATATTTCACTATGAGTTTACCGAAAGTCAATGGGGCTCCAAAAATCTTTTTGGAAATTTCATTATTGAGTTTTAATCTTTTCAAGGGTGAATCTATTTTTTTATTTGTGACATTCACTGTAGAGAGGTCTATTTTAGTTCGTATTATAGTGATGGGATAATATAGTAGTCTTCCATTTTTTAAACGAACTTCAGCAACTGGAGTATCAGGATGAATCGTAAGATTATATTTGGCAATAAATTTTCTTCGGGCTGGCTGATTCCAAAAGTCAATGAAAGTTTGGTTTTTACTTGGTATTCTATTCTTCGCCATCATATCTGGAAATCCGTTCAGTTTGACATCAAACCAGCATCTTTTCGAATAACTTGGGCATCTCACCGTTGAACCTTCTAATTCTGCAAATACTCGCTCCTTCGAATACCCTCTTGCCATTAAAGAAGTTATATACATCTCAAGAGTCTGCAACCAACGTTTTGCAGCGTCTATCGATGTAATAACGTCACCTGAAGATAAAATTCTTGACTGACTAAGCATCCCATTATAGATTTGAAGCATAGAATTTACCATAGGCTGACCTCCGAAACTTTTGTTGCTTTCTTTTTTGTCAAATCCATTTATTCTTGCCAGATACTGAGAGATAATTGGTCCAAACTTGCTTAGAATATGTAGATGTTTCTTAGACGTCAACGTTTTATAACCCTCTATAGAGACGATAAATTTGCCAAAGAATGTGCCTATAAGAGGAGTCTCACCGATAGAATATATTTTTCCTTCAAATGGAACACTAGGGGCGTTTTTCTCATCATTAATTCTGCAGAGTGTCTGTAAGAGGGCAAAATCCACGTCCTCAGACGGATCAACATTCAAAATGGTGACAGGTACTTTGAAAAATGGTTGATTGGTTGTCCGATACCAATTTGTTAGAAGTCCCATTACACGCTCACCTCAAAAAGATTTTCACCAAGAGAACTATGCTGTGGATGTTTAACGCATGTTGCGAATGGACAATAACTACAATACCGACTAGGAACGGATTCGGCATTAGCACCGTCTAAAACAATTTCTACTCGCGCATTCATCTCTTTTCGTATTTTTGAAAAATCTGGAAATACTTTTCGTACGAATTGCCCTCTTTTGTATTCATATACGTAGTACTCAAATGAAGCTAAATTTCTTTCGAGAATTGCTGCAGCAAACACATATTGTTTGTTATAACACTCTTTGTCAGTGGGTTTAACCTCAACTGCCACTATGTCATCTTTTGAAGATGCAATGATGTCAAAAAAATGTCCAACCCTCCAATTTTGATAAGTGTCAAAGAGTGGTTTTTCTTGTATGACTTCGAATCCGTTTTCTTCAATGATATTTGCGACTTTTTGACGCTCAAGAGTATGTGTATCTTTGTCAAATGGTGGGATTACTGCTGTTTTTCGTTCTCGTCTATATTTTCTTTGGCCATAAGAAAAGCATGGATTTGTTATCCATGTGACCCAAATTGTAGGTTTTAAACTCTTTTCATTTGTAGCCACGTTATTTGTCGCTACACGAAACCTTTTTTTATTCTGTTTTCTATTACCCATACGTACACTATCCTTTGTGTACTCCACTGATACGGGTTGAAAGAGCTCGTGCAGGATGTCGGCCTGTGGTTGGAGTTCTTTACCCTTCCAGTGGAACTACGTTTTTTAAAATAGATATTCGCTTCTTAAATCCCCCTAATTATTATTTATGAATACCTCTATTGATTTTTTTGTTTATAATATTTAGAAACGAATGTATTTTTTCAAACATCATACCTATTGCGGGCATGTAATGAACAAAGACATGACTATAAAGACTTCCAGAATCCGCAGCAACAGCATCTTAGAAGTTTGTTAATTCGAATCATAGCACTCTCACATCTTGGGCAAGCTAAAATCGATTTTTGTAAGTGCTCTATTCGTTGGGATTCTGTTTTTATGGTCATCAATGTTCACACCAATGTTAATTCAATTTGGACAGATAAATTTATAAGAGTATCTTATAAATTTCTAATTATATTAGAAATATCTAAAATTATTTAGAAATTTATCTTCGAGGTAGTACGAATTTGCGTTTCGTTCATATTGCACTCATGGGACATGAAGAAGACAGAATAATCGAAGGAATACGAAGATATCCTGCAAACAAATTAATTCTAATAAGAAATAGAATTGAGTATCTTAAAGATGATTATTTAAACAAAATAGAAACGGAAACTGAAAAATATCAGAAAAAAATCTTAGAGAAGATAGGTCAAATAATTCCTTTTGAAATTAAACATGCTGATTTTATTGATTTTATTAATGGTTATGAAGATATGCTAGAGATAATCTTGCCTGAAATTTTTAATGATCAAACCGTGATTGTCAACGTCAGTGGTGGTACAAGGGTATTAGCGTTTGCGATTTTTTTTATTAGTTTAATTTTACCGATAAGGTCATTTTACATTATTCCTGAAAAATATGAAGAACCTCCGAAAGGGGCGAAGCGTTTTATAAAGATTCCACGAGCAAATATCCCTATACCTAAGGATGTCAAAAAAGCAATTATTAAGATATTATACCGACAAAAGAATAAGACGTTTCAATCTGTCTCAAATCTAACGGAGGAATACAATGAACTATACAAAAAAAACCTAACCGTCTATAATATATTCTATCATTTGAAGTTCTTGGAGGCACAAGAGATGGTTTCATTAGAACGAAAAGGGAGAAAATCAGAAATCAAATTACTAGAATATGGAGAACTGATGGGAATTTATTTTTTAAAACATGAAAGGTTTGAAAAAGAGAGAATTTGAGTTCATTATCTCCCTTATCAACTATAATTGAATGTAAGTCAAACTCCTTATATGAATTATTAAGTTTGTTCAAACTCTTCTTTAGCTTAGGGATAAAGTACTCTAACTAATTCATTTTCAAATTCTGCAATCTTTTCAAAGTGCCCTTAAAGAAAATCTTCTAGTATATTTAAGCTGGACTAATAATTCTCTTTGCCGTTTGGTCTAATTGTTTTGCGTTAATACTCAAATTTCTTTTCTTGATTAGGTTAAGCACTTCTTCCAATAGTTTAGAAGAAATAGAGTCAATTTCTTTTGATCCATCAATTAGCTTGATGTTTGCCGTATCCGTTTCACGAATTTCTAAGTATTTCTTTCGAACTTGTTTTAAGTTCTCATATTTTTCGTAATGATTTGTTAATGCTTTTCGATTGTTTATACGCTCTATTGCTTTTTTGGCAGTAATATCTAGCAAAAAAACGATATCTGGTTCAGGAGCAAAATTTCGATTTTCCTTAAGAATATCTTGGAATGAAAGCGAACGGGCACCTTGATAAGCAGCATTTGCAAAAAAATAACGATCTAGTACCACAATCTTTTTTTCATCTAAATATGGTTTTATCTCTTTGGAAACATGCAGTTTTCTATCTTCAATAAATAATTTGTTTTCCTCTTCTGGGGATAAAATTGTTCCCTCTTTAATACAATCACGGATCTTTTTTCCAAATTTGGTGAATTTAGTGGGTTCATGCAAATATTCAGCATCGAATCCTAATTCCTTCAGCTTTGCGCACAAATTATAGGCTTGTGTTGTCTTTCCTGCTCCATCAATCCCTTCTAAGGCGATTAAAATCCCTGATTTCAGTTTTATCAAATGGAATTCCCCATAACTAATTCTAAATTTTTATATCGTTGACAAATTTCCGCTGTTGATCATCTTAGTGATTAATATGCCCTTAATAGAGCTACCATCTAATAAGCATCTCTATATAAAATCTATCGTTGAGGAATTATCAAATACTTCTAGATTATATAACTAGAAGCAAAGACGCGCCATGTTCCTGTATTTTTTTCAGACTTTTCCCTATGTCTTTTTATAAATGGTATATGTCTGTTATGTCTTCTTTTTCAATCTGATAGCGATATAGGAAATAATCTTGAGTTCGGATTATAGGCGCCATCTTTAATAGACTTTTTCTCTTAAAGATACTAGATTCTCAGTTAACTATTATGAAGTTTGCTTATAAACACATCAATTATTTCAATTTGTTCTACCTTCTCGAAGGTTTTTTTGAAGGTTTTCAATGAATTTTACTCATAGAGTTCTAGAAAAGTACACGATTGTTTCATGAGACAGTAAAAGACAAAAAACCTTAGATTGATACAAATCTACCTTTAAGCATTAATTAACTAAATGGATAATATGTGAAATTAAAGGAATTATTTTTTCGTTTAAAGAAATTATCTTTTCGTTTAAAGCCATCCTAGTAGGTTAAAGACTGAAAATTTAAATAGAGTTACGTGTACACCATTATATGGCGCAAACTGTTCTAGAATCGTAAAAAACGGTGATTACCACTCCTAAAATTACGTAGTTACAGAACCCGGGTGTTACATTTATCCTTGATATAAGTCAAAAGGATGCTATGTCGCGCTTAGGTCAATTACCCCGCCCTGACGGATGGGGCTTGTTCCGTGAGGAGCGAGAGCAATTAGTTGATTAGCCTAAGAGAGGTCATGGTGAAACACACATGGCGATATCTGAGTTATCAGCAGAGTTAAAGAACACACCAAGGGATGCTTCTCTAGTCCCTTGCTCTGTAAACGGTGGTTTAAACAGAGAGGAAACTCTCAGTGATCATCGTAGAGTACTGACTGATAACCTTGGCGAAGAGAACCAACCTCCTGTAACACTCGTTAAAGGAGGAGATAGGACTTGAGAGTACCTATCTATGTGGTAAACATGAGGGGGCAACCCCTCATGCCTACCACACAACACACAGGAAAAAAGTTGTTAAAAGCAGGCAAAGCACACGTTGTTCAGCGATGTCCTTTTACCATTCAGTTGAATTATGCTACCGGAGAAACTACGCAACCGATTAAACTGGGAGTGGACCCAGGATATTTGGAAATCGGGTTTAGCGCCAAGACTGACACATTAGAAGTCATCAGTGGCACCTTAACTCTTCGCAAAGATGTGTCTAACAAACTACAACACAGATGCAGATATCGTAGAGCACGTAGAGGTAGATTAGGATATAGACCTCCTCGATTTAATAACCGAACACGACCTGAAGGATGGCTACCCCCCAGTATTCAACATACACATGACTCACATATTCGATTAATTGACACACTTGCAACGCTACTACCGATCAGCTACAAAAGACTAGAGGTGGACAATTTTGATCCTCACAAAATTCAGCAGCCTGAAATTACAGGCATCGCATATCAGCAGGGCGAACTTCAGGGCTACGAGGTCAAAGAGTACCTGTTAGAGAAGTGGGGGCGAAAGTGCGCCTATTGTGGCAAAACAGGCGTGCCATTAGAAGTCGAGCATCTCGTCCCGAAAAGCCGAGGTGGGACAGACCGAGTGTCGAATTTGACGATCTCATGCAGGAAATGTAACCTTAAGAAAGGAGATAAGACCGCCGAGGAGTTTGGGTATCCTCACCTCCAGCACCAGGCAAGTCAACCGCTGAAAGCAGCAGCCTGTCTAAATACCATTCGTTGGAAGTTAGTGGAGCAGTTAGGGGCAGAATATACCTACGGATACGTCACCAAATACCAACGCAACAAGTTAGGGCTGGAAAAGTCGCATGTGAATGACGCATTTGTCATTGCCGGCGGAACGAACCAAGAACGCTGCCGCCCGTATGAAGTGATGCAAGTGAGGCGCAATAATCGTTCGCTACAGACGAATCGAAAGGGATTTAAGCCGTCAATTAGGAGACAAAGGTACCAGTTGCAACCCCACGATGTGGTTAGCTATAATGGAAAAGTATACAAAGTCAAAGGCGTCTTCAATTATGGGACATGGGTACGATTACGTGATTCACATGGAACGGTGGTCAACACCAATATCACACACGTGAAATTGTTGAAATATGGAAAAGGATTGGTATTTAAATTTGAAAACAACAACTAATCTACCGCAATTCAGTTCCAGCCTGGCGGATGGAGTCTTCTTGCGGAGATTAAATAAAAGAGAAAAACTAGAATCGTTTGAAAATAGAGAGTTTCTTAGTAAAGTACGTAATAATTTTCTTGAAAGAGCGAAAGAGAAAGGATACACAGTTATTGATACTACTCAATCTATACAGAAATCACAGGAAATCATTCAAAACTATTTTATCAATTTTTTTGGGAAACATCATAATATGTGATCGTTTGTTGTATGCGTCACGTTAGCGGGGCAAGAGAATAAAGAATTCAAAACTTGATTATCCTTTCTGTTGAGTTACAAACTGTAATTTATAGCAATGATATATCTTCAAACCGCGAAATATCAATCTGGATCAACGAAGAAGTGACCAGTTCACGTAATCAAGCAAGAAATCCTATATATATGTCGTAAAGTAATATTCGTTAACCAGAATATTACAAAATCCACTTTAATTTTTTCTCTACTTGAAACCTCAACAGTCATTGATCGAAATTTTTAAAAAGCATAACGACTATTTGACAAATAACGCTTCAGAGCCGAATTGAATACTACTTTTCTTTTAGGCTCTGGAGCTCCCTCCCCCTCCCCTCTGTAAGGCGCGGGTATCTTGGCGGGGACAGAACTCGGATTTGTTTCTTTTTGAAAATGTAATTTTATCGAAATTAGACTCTTCGATAAATAGAAGGATGCTTCAATAATTAAAAGGAATACTCTGTAGTACGATTTGCTTGTACTTTCAAATTCTTTTCGTCATTGATTTTATAGATTCTTTTCATGTTTTGGCTTAGAAACTTTGCAAGTCTTTCTTTCTTTTGATTTTCTTTTATTTTTACGACATGGTATTTATAAATACGGAAAGAGTTATTTTTTATAACCAAAAGTCTTTTTAAGGTAATTTAACCCGTTGATTTTGATAACTCTACATATGTTAAAAAGAGGAAGAGTAACATGTTTTGGCTTGGTCGAGGATTAGGGAGAGGACTTTTCAGAAATATACTTGAACGAAAAGTGAGTCCAGTTGAATTTTTGATATTGGTTCTGCTACAAGAAAAGCCGATGGCAGGTTCAGATATTATACAAGACCTAAAAGGGAAGTTTGGTGGCGCATGGGAGCCAAAAAGCGGCACAATATATCCTACACTCTCCAGGCTAGAAAATGATAAGTTAATTCAGAATATCACTGAAAGTGGAGAGGGTGGCACAAAAAAGATGTATCAATTAACGGACAAGGGAAAAGGTGTTCTAAAGATTATTGCAGAACGTTTTGATCAAGAAATCGACCTACTAGGCAAATTTGTGAGCTTTATCGACGAATATTTTAGCCCTTACCAAACATATGTAGAAAACAGACTAAAAGATGTAATACAGCTTATGGAAGATAGAGGTAAACAATTAAGAGAATGGTTAATTCAAATTGTAAAGCCAGATCAACTCGCAGATATTCTCATGCAGTATAAGAAAATTCTAGAAAGTGAGTTAGAGGCTGTCAACAGTACTCTTAGCAATCCAAAAAAGAATTCTGGCAAAAATTCAAAATCTTTTGAGATAAATGTTGAATAAATAATTAATCGTCATATTTTGACACACTCTTATTCAATTTTTAGTGATTTTTTATGATTTAATGGATAAATGAGTTGAAATACTTGCGAATAAAAGAGGAGGTTACAAAATGCGAATTTTAGTGTTTACAGGAAAAGGTGGAACAGGAAAGACAACAGTTGCGGCAGCCACTGGTTTACGGTGTGCAGAGAATGGTAAAAAAACCCTCCTGTTAAGTACCGATCCAGCTCATAGTTTAAGTGACGCAGTAGGTGTCAATTTAGGTGATCATTCCCCGAAAAAGATAAGAGAGAATTTATATGGTCTAGAAATAGATTCCCAGCGCCTAATGGAAGAAAAATGGGAGGTTGTACTCAAATATCTTACACAATTATTTACTGCAAGGGGGTTCGATCAAGCTTTAGCGAGTGAGATGGTAGTTATTCCTGGAATGGATGAGTTATTTAGTCTTTTAACCATCCGTCAGTACATAAATGAATACGATGTTATTGTATTGGATACGGCGCCTACAGGACATACACTTCGTTTAATGAGTTTTCCCGAGGTTCTTGGTTCGCTTGGTCGAAATCTTGTGGAGTTAGAGAAAATAATACTTGAGGAATTAAAACCACTTAGGATGCTTTTACCTGTCTCACTACCTGGTGCTGACGTTCAAAAAGTTACAGACTCTTTGATTGATGAAGCGATGGAAGTTCGAGAATTGCTTGTAGATCCAACGGTCACAACAGTTAAGTTGGTGGTCAATCCAGAAAAAATGGTGTTATTAGAATCGATGCGTACCTTAACCTTTATGAATTTGTTTGGTTTCCTCGTTGACGGAGTAGTAGTCAATAGATTACTTCCAGAGGAAATTAGTGATCCATTTTTTGTGCGCTGGAAACAACAGCAAGCCGATTATATGAATCAGATTGATGAAGCATTCGATCCACTTCCAATTCTTCCAGTTCCACTGTTCCAGGAAGAAATTATAGGTATCACGCTTCTTAGTAAAGTTGCAGATGCACTCTATCATGATAAAGATCCGACTGAAACTCTAACTACAGAAAGACCGTTTCAACTTGTGCAACAAGATAATGGAAACTATGAACTGGTTATAAAACTGCCTTTCAGCGAAAAAGGTGAATTATCAATTGAGCATGATCGTAACACCCTAGTTATTCGCGTAGGTAAATACAAGCGTGTCTTATATCTCCCTACAGTTATTCGGGACAAGGAGATCGAAAAGGCTAAATTCCACGAAAATGAACTAAAGATTTTATTTCTCAAAGGATGACATCAAATAGATGTCATTCATCAAAAATTCTTTTTTAGAAAGTAAATAATTCACGAAAGAGAGAAATGCTTGGTTTTATGGGTACCAGGCATAAATAGAAACACTACAGGTCCAGCAGCGATATCTGTGCCTTTAAGAACTTCATTTTGAAGATTCCTAACCATAATTACTGCCTTAGAAATATCTGTCAGGCTGTAATTGGAGAATAATGCAATTGTATACAATTTTTCAAGTCGATAAAGAAATTGAACTATTATAGGGTTCAAAGAATAGACTTTTTGAGAGGGGCTATTAGGCGCAATAACCATCCGTCTGCTTCTCGGAGCATTTCTAAGTTTTTTTGCTACAAACTCGATTTGGTCAATACTTGATGCCATCCCAGTATCTGTTACTCCTTGATACTTTCGAATTGCACTTTCAAGCGAAGAATCTTTAATCTGCGCATTTAATTTTTCTAATGTTTGATGCGAATCAAAATCAGCAGTATCTAAATCATCAAATCTAACCGTAAAAAAGAGATCAAATGACCCATTATTTTCTCTGCAATATTTTTTGAATTTGACTTCCAATTCTGAAAGGAAACTTTGATAGGTTCTTGATTGAAACAAAATTGGCCCTGGTAAAGTTTTTGTATTTAAAGGCTGATTTTCATTCGCTAAAGTAGCAGAACCAACCAAACTTTCTTGTAGTTCAGGAATTGAGGTATTATATATATGGGCAGAACCTGAAATGGTTGTTAATGTACCTGCAGCTTTCTGTGCTCCATATAAATTAAAGGCGCCGTCATAACGGAGAAATGTTTCGTAGAGACCTGCAACATCGTCAGAGTGGGCTCGACCCATATCATTGCTACGGATATAGGCAATCATGTGGAGCATTTTCGTTGAAAAATCATTGTAATACAGTGCAATATCAACACAAGGTGGATTAGCACTTTTTAGATCTTCTATAGGATTCCAAAGTTGCGCGAATGCTGTTCTTGAAGTTTTTAATTGCTCGACTGCTAGTTTGGTCTGGTCAAATCCAAATCGCTTTCTCACGCACCAACCATAAGTATATGTATGCTCCCCTTTTTCGCCGCTCAGATACTGGGGCAGGTATTGTGTTCTTATAACCTCTGGAGATAGTCCAACATAATTTCTAGGAACTATTCGCCCACTTCGCCAGTCGGTCAAGTGAGATATACAACACAAGGTTTCCCTAGTTTTCTGTTGCTTATCTTCTGTAATTACAGGGAATCCCTGTTCAATTATTTTTGAAACATATGTTTTCCATACTAAATCAATTGATCGCCCTCTAATGATATATGGACCATAAAGATCCTCAATGTTTTCTGCACATTTAAACACTATTTATCCTTCCAAACCAAGCTTATAATATGGGTGAGGAGGTCTAGGTGATATATCGTAGGTTTTAATTAACTCATCAGCGATCATAATTTCAATGGCCGCAACCATAGGAAAGATTTTATCAGCCTTTTTTATGGGACCATACATATTGATATCTATCCCGAAATTTGATGGGAATGCATAATTGAATCCAAAATCTAATGATTTTGCTGATAATCCTTTTTCCTTTTTTGGCAATCTTGAATGTAAGTTGTGAATTCCAATAGCCATTGGGAATCCGTAAATATCCTTTAAGGTCCATGCAGCATGGAGTGCACTAAAACCCCCTTCACCAAGTTTAGGGACACCCGGATCCAAAATTGGTTTCTTGACAGCATCTTTTGCAAAATTAATGAGATCATTTGTTTTTACGACTCTTTCTTCAACAGTGAGATCGTACGGTAAAATTATTGCGTATTCAACGCCCCCAATTTCAGTAAGCGTCTTTATTTCCGATGCGTCTTGGACAAAGATAGAATTGTAAATTATTCGGTTGTCGAACCCCATGTCTTTTGATAATTGAACTGCTGCAATTCTTGTCGCAACGTCTGGGGAATCTACTATGATCGGGGAGTCTGTACGCTCTATAGCAAACAATAGATAATTTTCAATTGCCATTGGTGTTTCACCAACGACATGCACCATTGACGGGATTTCAAATTCATGTGACTTCAGTTCCTGCTGATAAATGTAATCGGCGGCTAGCTTTTTGTCAAAAAATCCTATATCAGAATTTTCCACAGTCTTATCGCCCTTGTAAAAAATCGTTCCGGCTAAGACACACGGATATTCTCCGCGTTGTCCTCCGATCTTTGTGCCACCGATATCGTAGATCATTAGCTGTGAATTAGAAAAAAAGAGTGGATTTCCTACAAGCATATTTTCTGTTTTCGTTACATCAATCTCAGTAATATCGTATTTTAAATCAGCTAACCTTTCGAAATCATAATTTAATTTTTGAACAGGAGGAAAGAGAGGTTCATCGGGGAAGATTTCAAATATTTGTTCTCCAAGTTTAGCGATCTCTTCTAAAATTTTGTTAAGATCTGTTTCATTGCGCAAATCTACTATATTAATGATCTGCTGTTGAAAACGCGAAACCCATATGAAAGGATCTGTATTTTTGAAATATCGGGGCAATAACGTTGGAATTGTACCGTTACTTCCTATAATGGTGAAGTTATCATCAATACCGTTCTTATAGAGGCTAATAATAGTCTGTCCAGGCTCATGTCCCTTTACTCTCTCGCCAGCGACGATTATTACACGAATATAAGAGTTAGAACATACATTTTGTAATATCTTTGCAATGCCTTCGTTTTCAACTTCACAAAAACCCGCAAGTGCGATATCATCTTTTCTAGAATTTAAGAGCTGGCGTGGCAGTTCATATGAACCACAAGTTATGACTGCAATATGTGCCTTAGGATTACCTAAAATCCAGTCACCTGAAACTGGAGGCCATTTTCTGTGTTCGATGTCTTCTGTTGTCATCTATATCAACTATCACGGAATTTTTGAGTTTTCGATGACATTATAATGTTTTTTAACAAAATTTGCAATATAAGATGATAAACTGAACTATATTCACCAAAAGAGTGCATTTTCTCTAGGTCTAGCAAGCAATAATGCTGATTCGGACCCTTTCTGATACTTGTATCCACGAACCACTATTACTGGAAAACCCTCATTCGACTGACCACTTATTAATTCTGCTGCTGATGCGAGTTCATCTGCGATGCCAATTTGTGTACTTTTCAACACGTAGCCGAATAGATCTTTAGCTCCTCTTAGATCTAAGATTGGTTTAATCCCCGAGGTCCCGATGGCTATATTAACTGCCCCTGAACGAAGTGCTCTGCCAAAAGTATCAGTAATAATCACTGCAACTTCTACACCAAATTCTTCATGGATTTTTTTTCTAATTCTTTCTGCAGAGCGATCTGAATTTTCTGGCAAAAGAAGAGCATAATTTTCTCCAAGAGAATTAGATTGATCCACTCCTGCATTTGCCATCACCCATCCTGCTGGTGTTTTTGATTCGATAATTAGTATTCCATCCTTCATCCGTACGATTGACTTTGCTTGACTGAGAATCACTTCTACATGTCTTGGGTCTTTATCGCATTGATTTGCAATTGTTTGTGCAAACTCAGAAGGTATGACAGTCCGTAAATCAACCAATCTTCCTTCCGCTCGTGAAACTATTGCATGAGCTATAACTATTATATCATCTTCTTGAATTACAATCCCCGCATTGTTTGTACATTTACATATTATTTCTCCAAGATCATCCCCATCTCTTATGATAGGTATACTGGGGATTGGAAAGATTTCAATTTTCGGGAGTTTCAATTTATCTTATCTCCTTTGAATCTTTTTAAGTAAACCTTTTAGTTTCTTCAGATCGCTTGGGGTGTTTACATTGAAAAACATATTGAGTTGAGGGTCGAATTGTTTGAAAATCTCAGCGTTGATATACAAAACTTTTACCTTTTGTAGGAGGCCATCCAATTTATATTGATTTTTCTGTATCAGTTCCTTTGATCTTTTTCTTGCTATTTCTGTCCTGTAAATGGCATGCAAGGGCTCAATAAATCCGTTTGACCATCGAGGTAATACCACATCATAGTCTTCAGATAACTCAATTAAAAGGAGTAAGGCATCTTGATTTAACAATGGTGTATCATTTGGTAACAATATGGTGTATTTGCCACTTGCGTGCATGAATGCTGCGTGTGCACCCAGTAAAGGACTCCTAATAGACTCTCTTTTGTCAATCACTATTTCTGCACGATTTTCTACAACTTCAAGATATTTTTCTTTTTGACTTTCTGTACTTACGATGACTATAATGTTATTAGAGAGTTCTTGAATCGCATCTATCATCCATAAAATCATTGGTTTGTTGTTTAACAAGAGTAAGCCTTTGTCCGAGATAACTGACTTAAGTCTATGAGATTTTCCTCCAGACAAAAATGCTATTGTAGTATTCATCAGAATTAGCCCTTCCATTTGCTCTTAGTTATATTCTGGTTGCTAAATAGTCTACGATAGCTTCAGCTATGTTCAATGTTGTAGTTTTTTGCAGGCCTTCCCATGCAGGGCATGCATTTACTTCAAGTAGGTAGTAATCCACATCCTGTTCATTTTCTGGGATCATTATATCTATTCCTGCAATTTCGCAACCAATTATTTGAGCCGCCCTAACGCAGATTTTCTTTAACTTATCATCCAGTTCACACAATTCTGGAGTAGCTCCTAAACTTACATTTGTCTTCCAACCATTATTTTCTGCAACTCGATACATAGCCGCAATAACTTGATCTCCTACAACCAAGGCTCTAATGTCTCGATTCCCATGTGGAATAAATTTCTGAAGATAAATTGTCAAATTAAATTGCTCTAAAGTTTCAAATATTAAATATGCTGTGACCTCATCTTTTATTCTAGTAATCCCCTTGCCTCTTGAACCAAACAACGGTTTTATTACTATATCTTTATAGTTTCTAAAGAAATTCATTGCGTCATCGATTTTCTGTGCCACAATGGTTGGAGGCACTGAAATATTTATCCCATCTAAAGCCATTGACGTAAATAACTTGTCACTTGCTCGTTCAATTGCTGTTGCTGAATTAACGACATAAATACCTGAGTGTTCAAATAGTCTTATCACATTCATTCGAAAATAGATTTGTTCCAAAACGCCGATTCCTGAGCCCCTAACTAGGACACCGCTTAGTTCATTAATTAAATTAGAGTTGTTATAATGAACACTCAAAGTAGATGCACTATAATTTGCTATTGTATCTTTTATTGGGAAGAAAATTGTAGAGATGTTTTTCTTATCCAATACACGTTTTAACTGCAATTCATGCCAGCGAAGTTTCTGTCCTATTGACGAAATCGCAACTCCTATCTTCAAATTTACACTCTCTAATCTGTTTTAATAAACCATTGGAAGATCCATATTATTTAAAGAGGAAAAAATCTCGACAAATCTAGCGATATCGAGAAATGATGACACATTTTCCTCCTTTGCTCCCAATTTATTTTAAGGATCGATTTAAATCACGCTATCTTTGTTAATATACTGCTAATGATCACATCAGCAATCGAATGTTCTGTAACGCTTTGTAATCCCTTCCAGCCAGGACTTGGATTTACCTCTATAACATATCTTGTATCTTTTACTTCAACTAAATCGATTCCAGCCAGAACACATCCAACAGTTTTAGAAGCATCTACGCTAAGTTTTTCCAATGATTCATCAATTTTGCAAGGTTTTGGTATAGCACCTTCACTTATATTAGATTTCCAGTTATTAGAAATCCGATACATTGCAGAAATTACCCTATTACCAACTACAAGAGTTCTAATATCTTGTAGTCCATGAGGAAGGTATTCTTGCATGAAAATGGCTTGATTAGAGCGAAGTAGCGTATCAAATATACGCCAAGCAATCTCACGATCTGTTATTCTTACTAGTCCTTTCCCTCTACTTCCAATGATTGGTTTTACAATTACATCTTCCCCCAAGTTTGAGAAACCATCGAGTGCGGCATCTAGATTCTCAGTTACTATACTTTTCGGTACTGGTAAACCAACTTCGGCGAGTCGAATTCCTGAAAGAAATTTATCCCCAGCAACTTCAATTGCTTTGGGGGAATTGATGATCATTAGTCCTAGACCTTCTAATTTGTATAAAATGTCCAATTTAGTAGTTATTTGTTCTAATGTACCCATAGGAGGCCCTCTGACGATTAGCGCATCTAATTCATCTAAGAGATTTATGTCCTTCAGTTTAATTGTGTCTTTCTCAAAGCCAATATTTGCAACAAGTTGATCAAACGAAAAGATCAAAGGTGTAATTTGTCTTTTATGCAATGAACTAACTAATTCTTGAACTTCAAAACTCTTCTCAAGGTTTGTTATAATACCTATACGCATTTGAGCATCTCTCACACAACGTGTGTAGTTATTATTCACGATAAATTATCATTATAGAATCTTTTAAATAATATCTTATCATTTAAAGGACTTTTTATACTTCAAGAATACGATTTTCTGATGTCGGAAAAGGATGTTACGAAAGCATTTCAAGTCTAATTAGCACATCTTTTTTTCAAGATGTCCTCAAAAATAAGATAGAGAAAAGACGCAACCTTTATGAATGTACTGAGCACATTTTGAGTCAGATATGAATTCTTTTATTATGAAATAAGATAACTGGATGGGTTTTGATTATAATGGATGATGATGAGCAAGAAATGTATTTTGAAGTGATCAAAACAACTCCAACACCTTTTGACCGTTATGTTTCCCGAGGAGACATAGAGGATGTAGTCGACATTCCAGGTCCTCGACTGGAAGTTGAAAGAGGCGCCATGCGAGCAATAAGATTTACGTTGTCAGATCAGTCAGCTCGCTTTGTTCCCATTATAGGGGACGCCGGATCGGGAAAAACACACTTTTACTGGGTTCTAAAATCAAAAGATTTCGCCCCTCAAGATATAAACTATATAACAGTCTATGTTCCTAGTCCTCCTTCTCCAACTCGAATTCTTCTACACGTTTACACAGCCCTAATGGATGAAGTGGGAATAGAGGTTTTGAATATAGTGTCTGAGAAGGTTCTTAGTGATTTTGGAGCCACAGAACGACTGAAACGTGGATTTTCTTATGTTTCTGCTGAGCAGGTTGCACGAACTGCTATGAGATTTTATCCTGGTCTAAATGTGGACGTTTTAAAAAGTATAATTTTGTATGGAATGGGGACGAAAACGGGACAACAGCTAGAAGCCGAAATTGCAGAAGCATGGCTTCTTGGTGAGGCTATTTCAGAAGATGAAATGGAAAAAATTGGAGTAAAATCTCTAATTGAAGATGATGATGTTTGTTTAGCTGCAGTAAAGCTTTTTGTGGAAAATATGGACAGACCGATTGTCCTTTATTTTGACGAGCTTGAAATTCCCTTCAGAATGTTTGGTGAAGACGCAGAAATTAGACTCTGGGAAACTATGAAACGTCTTTATAATGAGTTACAGAATGTTGTAATTGTTGCATCATGCCTTCTGGAAGTTTGGGATAAAATAGAGTCCTTGGCAGACTCTGCCATGCGTTCCAGAATGGAGACTACTTTGCGTCTTTATCCCTTTAAAGTTGAGGATATAAAGGAATTCTACGTTAGAGCAATGTCCCACTTCTGGGACGTTAATAACTTACCAGATCCTGAAAACAAATTCTTCCCATTAGCGGAATTTGTCTTTGATAAGATTTACCACAGATCTAAAGGAAATCCACGAGATTCGATTAAGCTTATCCGAAAGGCAATTGATGAGAAAATAGATTCTTACATACAACCTGATTTGACTCTGCCAGAGGCCGTAAGAGTTATTCCACCTGCGCAAGTAGAAGCAGCAGTTGCTGAACAAGTAAAAATTGAAACCGCCGAAGAAGCAACTCCAGCCGTTGAACTCGCAGAAATTCTTGCAATTGATGTCAATCCAGGGAGTATTGTAGGAGGTGCATTATGCTCAGTACAAGCAATAGCGCGGAATTTAGGGAAACTAAATGAGATCTCTTTGGACCTAGATTTTGAATTTAGCACTGATCAAAAGAAGCAAAAATTAGGCGGCACTATTAAACGAGGACATTACATGCTCATAGGTGTAGAAGTACCTTCTGTCAAATCGTTTGATAAACCAGGGGGTGTTGCTGCATATTATGCAATACGGCGGTTACATGACGCACTAAAAAACGGGATTATTTCTAAAGGTTGCCTTATAACCCCATCTGGGACTAAAGGCAATAAATATATGCAAGTACGTGAGTCTGCTGGTAATAATATCATGGTAATTGAACTTAATCAAGAAGAAGCAGAAGATTTAATACGAGAGTGCCAAGGGAAGCCTATAACTCAATTAACTCCGTTCATTAAACTATTATTCCCAGATTATGAGCCTGAATCTGAAGCTGAGCCTGAACCCGAAATTAGACCTTATTCTGAGTCTTAATTTATGGCCTCAGGATGATATGCTGTGCCGCTACACGTTTTTTCGCATTCGTTACACATTGTTCGCTCTTAGTCTGTAATGTCATTACCACACTGATGACAGTATCGGGCATTTTTGGGGATGATTTGTCCACAAACAGGACAGGCTTTATATAGATCTTCAGGTAATTCCGGAATCCACATTTTTCGAAAAACAAACGGAATTACGAACATAAGGATCATAAAAAATATCGCTATGATAATTAACGGCAGAAGCATTTCCGTGCTGGTTCCAAAAATTATAGGAACTGGGCCGATCAATATAATTCCTCCGCCCTGTATCTGACCTGATTGGCCTGTTCCAGAACTAGAAAGTATCATTCCGAGGATAATGAGACCTATACCTAATAATATGAAACCAAAACCAACACTTGAAAGGCCTAAGAGGCTCCTTCTCGGTATCATAATCTTTCCCAATGTACTGATAATTTTTGAAATTTATTGAAAAAGAAGAAATCAAAATAATTCCAAACAGGACGATAATGTTCTAAGAATTGAATAATAGCGATTTTCACTACTTAATCTACAACTTCAACCGTGACAGCATTAATTATTCCGTCTTGACCAGGTCTACTTGTTACTTTTGCTAACCCAATATCTGTCTGTATTATGGTCCCTTTTGTTATAATCTGCCTGCGTGTGAAATCTAAATTGGCAGGGTTTTCTTCAACACCTAGTACACGAACTTTCTTTGTCACTCCTCTATCGGTTACGTTAACATAACGTACAGCTTGAAGTTTAATTTTGAAGTTTCCACCACGGACTCGTACTTTCTTTTTCTTTTCCTCGCCCACTTTTGTTTCCACAGGTTCCCTTCCAATTTCATACTTTTTCTTTTTCCTAAATGATCGTAACTTTGCGCCAGTTGCTTTACGTTTTGAACGTCCTTGATGAATCGGCATAATTACACCTAATGTTTCTTTTAGTTGCAGTTTTCAGGAGTCTTATTACTTTTTAAATTTTTTCTTAATGTCTTTAAACGAACTATTTTACACATAAAACAGTTTTTAGAAAAAAGAGAAATGGCTTTTGAATTTAGTTTGTCTCTTGGATAAACCCATGCTGACAGGAAAATAATTTAGAATCTACTTTAAGATCACCAATGTCCAAACAAATGAATTTAAAAATCATTAAAATTTAGATTGAAATTTGTATATAGAGGTTGAGATGGAAATGACAAATGTAATAAAATTAGCTCATGGTGCAGGTGGTAGCATTATGGATGAGCTATTATCCGATCTCGTGTTAAAATCATTTTCTAAACGCACCGTTTCAGACGATAGCATCGGATTAGATTCTTTGGACGATGGAGCTACGATTTCTTTGACGGATTGTGATATTGAAATTGTTATTAGCACAGACGGACATACCGTAGACCCAATATTTTTTCCAGGTGGAGATATTGGAAGATTAGCAACATCTGGGACAATCAATGATGTTGCTGTAATGGGAGCCAGACCTATCGCAATTGCTAGTGCTTTAATCATTGAAGAAGGATTTCCAATTTCTGATTTAAAAAAAATACTGCAATCTATGGATGAAACAGCGAGAGAAGTCGACGTAGCGATAATCACAGGGGACACCAAAGTCATGCCAAAAGGATCTATTGACAAAATTACTGTTACTACAACAGGGATTGGCATTGCGCCTAAAGGAAGTGTAATAACGGATTCAAATTTAAAACCTGGCGATAAGATAATAGCTACTGGAACAATCGGTGATCATGGTATTGCATTACTGTCATTTCGAGAAGGTATTGAGTTTGAAACAGAATTAAAATCAGATTGTGCACCTATCTATAAAGTTATTCAGAGTGCACTTGCGGTTGGGGGAGTTACATGCATGAAGGATCCAACAAGAGGAGGAATCGCTTCTGCTTTAAATGAATTTGCGCATAAATCGCACGTTAGTATCTGGATCGACGAGGAAAAGATCCCTAGACGACCGGAAGTCTTAGCGGCGTCAGATATGTTAGGATTAGATCCATTAGACGTAGCTTGTGAAGGTATTGCCCTTATTGGCGTAACTTCTGAAAAAGCAGAACAAACTCTTGAACACATACAAAAAACTCGCTATGGAGAAGATGCAGCAATCATTGGAGAGGCTAAAGTCGAAAATCCAGGGTATGTGATTTTGGAAACCTACGTAGGTGGGCAAAGAATTATAGAAAAGCCAGTAGGTGAATTAATTCCAAGAGTGTGTTAAAGGGGGATTTTAACTTAATAGGCGGGAAGTCCCCTTCCGACAGGTGGAGGATGAACGCCGCTGGCCTTATATAGACTTTGTTGTTATACATAGTAATAACAGAGTATATGTGAAGTCTATGAAACTCACACAGAAAATCAGGATCTTTCCGACACCAGAACAGGAAACAGTGCTCTGGACACTCTCAGAGAAGTGCAGGCTCATCTATAACTTTGCTCTTGCCGAAAGAAGGGAGGCTTATAGACACGGGATAATGGGTGTAAACTATCGTAAACAGCAAAACGACCTGCCACTCATCAAAGAGCAATTCCCAGAGTATAAGTGGGTGTATTCCAAAGTTTTACAGTTTGCTCTCAGGTCGTTAGCCGCTGATTACGAGTCATTCTTTGCCCTTCGAAAAAATGGGTACACTGATGCCTGTCCCCCGCGATTCAAAGGAAAACATTACTTCACCACCATGGTGTATAACCAGTCGGGGTTCAGGATCGAACCCGGAATGATTACCTTTTCCCATAACTACAATGATATACCTTTGGAGTTTGCCATCCCTGACAAATTCTCTTTTGAGGACAAACAGGTAAAACAAGTCGCTATCTCTTCATACCGAAGCCAATATTTTGTGAGCATCACCTATGAGTTGGAAGACCCTCCCTTTGTAGATAACGGACAATACCAAGCTATTGACCTAGGCATTACCCACATCGTTACGGCAGTAAATTCCCAGGGCAAGTTCGTGGTGGTGAAAAATCAGCGCCCGGACAAATATTGGAATCCAAAAATCGCCGAAGTACAATCGCGAAAGGATAAATGTAAGAAGTTCAGCAACAGGTGGAAACTGCTCAACAAGATCAAGCACAAATACGAGCGGAAGCGGGATGATCAGACGCGGGATTTTCAGCATAAACTCAGTAAGAAACTGGTGGAAAACACCAAAGCTTACACTCTGATCGTAGGCGAACTAGATGTCAGACACATGGCACAGTCAAAAAAAGTGCCGCCATACATGAGAGCGGGATTGAACCGCGCCATACATAACAGTGGGGCGTTGGGACGGTTCGTGCATTTTCTAACCTACAAGTCTAGACGAGTAGGTAAAAGGACAATAGAAATTGACGAACGAAACTCGACTAAAGAATGCTGGGTGTGTGGTAAACTGCACTTTATGCCAATTTGGAAGCGAGTTATGAATTGTGATTGTGGTAACGTGATACAGAGGGACAAAAATAGTGCGATCATCCTCATGAAACGTTACCTATCACAGAATGCCAAGTGGACGGGCTATCGGGTATTTCTCGATAATCTGCGACACACAGCCAAATGTAAAACGACAGTTTCTCCCCCAGTGGGGAGTTAGGAGGACTCGCAGGAAGCCTCATCCGTCAGGGTGGGGTAGTTCACCCAGATAATTCATTGTTTAATATGTATAGTTGTAGTTATATCTCAAAGCAGATTAATACCTGGATGAAATGTTGTAGAGAAATTACATATTTTTAAAAATTTTTTATTCAGATCCCCTACCGTACTGATTCAAAAATGGAAAATTGTCAACCAGTTAAAATTTTTTTGGTAAGGATCACCCACAAAACAATACCTTATGAATTTTTTGAATGACACATGAAAACCGTTTTTCCACGCGCAGATTTCCGAAGAAAAATCAAAACCGAATTTCAAACAAGGAACGTCCAGATACTAACGAGAATTAATATCAGAGAAACGATAGCGTACAGAACTAATATGAAAATATGGATATTACGGATATTGGACGCCGTGTTTACAGCACTTTCTGCAGATTCTTTGGCTTCCTTTGAGTATTTTTTAGCATTTTCTGCTATAGTCCTAACATGCGCTAACTTCTCATCAATGATAATATACGCTGCTTTACTCATTAGTTCCTCTGTATCCAAATCTGATAAGGGCAGAAGTGGCGTTAACTTTTCAGTAGTTTGTTCTATTCCACCTACAGCCACACGCAGTGCGTCAACATCTGACCTGAGTTCTGCACCCACTTTTTTGCTTAAGTCAGCAGTGAGTCCAGATAAAGTAGCAGTTGATGTAGTAAGGGCGTCTATCGTTTCTGGGTCGGTTACTATGTAGAAATTGGCTGAATAGTCTGCGCGACCGGTTCTCTTTGGTTTTTCTTTTTTATCTTCTTCTTCACTCAATTTTCTCCCCCGTTAATTCATTATCCTTTCGGATATTTAATGATTACTCCCATACATTTTTTTTCAAATCGAGCTGAAAATTTAATTAGATGGGGCGATATTCGTATAGAAAGATTCTTATATTATTAAAAAAATATATTATATAAATAACAAGTTAGTTTAATAAAAGTTACAGAGGTGAAAGATATGTATGCAATACAAAGAAAACTGAATGGCGAAACGTTAGAATGCGACTGCTGTCAGGCATCTTTTTCAGAAGGGTTTTTCCTGTATCCAGGCAATGATGAAGAGCGAAAAATCGCAATTAAGCAATTTAAATATTTCGAAGATTATAGAGAAGCGTTATTTGTCTGCTTTGGTTGTCTGCAAGAAATTACTAAGAGTTTTGTAATTAGACAAGTCTACAAAATCTAAAAAATTTAGGTTAGCGCGATTAAAATAGTTTTTCATATAGATATTTTAGGAGCGAAAAGAGCAAGGTTAATGCTGAGACATTTCTCAGAAAGAATAAAAGAGTTGATATGCAATTTTTGAATGAGGAAAATAATGGTTAAAAAAATAATGAAATTTAATAGTAGACACAAATAATTCATAAACATGTGTGTAATTTGTTTTAATTACCAATAAATTTCTGAAAAAGCGAATGGGCTGACTTGATATATGGTTAAAATTCATGCTGAGAGCTGCTCTCAGAAAGATCTCAAAAATAAGATAAATACAACATTAGTTGGCGGTTTATATACAACTATTGTTAACTCTATAGTATGGCGGACTCAATATGATATTACACGAATTACAAAAAATCTGCATGAATTTGGCAGGCAACTTGGCGAAGTCTTTTATCCACTTCTATCAAAAACTTTAGACCCGAACCTCATAGAAAAGAAGTTAGAGCACTATATTGAAGAAGTATGGAAAATTGTTTTTTTGAGAAAACCTGATAAGTGTAAATGGGACAAGGATTCAAATCAGTTGGTGATTATTTCCAAATCATGTGAATTATGTCAGAATATTTCTGAACCTGTCCATTTTCCATTTTCTGAAGCTATTGCTGGCTTTATTGAAGCAATTATTGAATGCGCACTTGAAGATATTGGAGTAAAGGGGCGTTTTTCATCTTCGGACATTTTATGCCATGAATCTGAATGCAGAGCAAAAGATGGGACACCCTATTGCAAATTCATTCTAGCAAGAGGTGAAGCTTCTGTCTGAGATGAATCAGCGTATTTTACCTATCATGTATGGTTTATTTATTAAACATCTCTATAAGTATAATGAGTCTTTCATAGACATTCGCAGAGAATTAAAATTAAGGGGAAAGAATTTCGGGGAGGAACTTTTATACAGTATTTTTTACAAGGAACTTATGAAACTCAAAGCACCGTTAAGTGATGGGACAGTAAAGAATCTGATTAAAAGTTTATGGCAAAAAATATTTGGAAGTTCTCCAAAGATTAGCTCTCCAAATAAGGGACTGTTTAAAATACGCGATTTCCAGTGCGTCATTTGCGATACACTTGCTTCTGAGAAGGGAGAAGGATTTCTCTGTGATTATGTTGCAGGTATCGTTGAAGAGGTCTTTTCTGTTTTTTATGAGGAGTTAATTAAAACCCATGGATGGCGAGTTAGTTGCATTGAAACTCACTGTAGGGCATTAAATGAAGAGTTTTGTGAATATGAACTTCGAATTCTTGAAAAAATGCGCTGAGGTCTTTATAATGGGACTATATTCAATCTACATAATATATAAAGACGGAAGGACGATTTATTCGCGTTCTTTATGCCAAGAATACATGAATGGTGTAGACCAAGATTTAGTTAGTGGTGCACTGAGTGGAATTAGTTCTCTCATTTCTGAAGTAGTTTCCTCAAGTAACGCCCAACTTGAACAGATCGATACAGGAAGTGCCGCTTTTCGCTTTGAATGGGGCGAAAACCATAATTTCATTGTTGTCGCTCTCTCGGATGAGCTTACTTCACCAATTCTATTAGAAGAAGATATTTCTACAGCAGCTAAGCTAATTTCAATGAAGTACAGCTCAGTTCTTGACGATTGGTCTGGAGATATGGCAGATTTTGAAAAAATTGAATATTTTATAATGCTGTGTTTCGAAAGGACATTGAGAGAAACTTTCAGACCTATTTGTCGAATTCCTGTTACTCAAGAGGTTAATACCAAGAAATTGGCAAAATTATCACGAGAAGAATGGGCACTTCTTGAATCATGCAATGGAAACAAATCCATTTATCAAATTGCACATGAAAATAACATATCTCGCATCGAACTCTTCACTCGTCTGAATAAGCCTTTAGCTGGACTTGTAAAAAAAGATGTCTTGAGAATTTTTTATGGTATGAGGCGTAAGATGGCAGAACAGTTCATAAACGCCTAATTACTTGTTTTTTATTCATCCTTATTAAATGATTGAAGACTTTAATTCTCAATTCGCAATTCTTAATAGAAGTCTTTTTAAACAAATCATAAAATATATGGAAAGGCAACAAAATGGTGAACAGAATGACGGAAAGCATTGTCAAAGGTCTTGAAGGTCTCATCACAGGCTACAGAAGAGGCGGTAATAGGCAAATCAATAAGCACATGTTATTGAAATTTCCAAAATACGATTCTAATAAAGAAGCCGCGCAATTGATAGGAAAAACAGTAGTTTGGCTTTCTCCTGCAGGTAAACGTCTAAAAGGAAAAATTTTGCACCCCCACGGAAGAAATGGTGTGGTTAGGGCAAGATTTGAACATGGCTTGCCCGGTGAATCTATTGGTGGAAAAGTTACTATTGTTTGATTTCACTAATCTTTGAATTTTCTATAAATGCAGTATCTGCAAACCCCAAAATCAGATGAAGTTAACTGGCAAGGGTGAGCTCAAATTTTGAGGATGATCGCTTATAGTTACGCTGATGAGTGGACAGGTTTAGACCGGTTCTATATCCTTAGAATTTAGGGGAAACATTAAAAAGATGAAATCAAGGATAAATAAAACTCGAATGCTTGATTTAATGAAGCAATTCATTTATTATCCTGTACTTTTAGTCATGGGCGTAATTCTCGCTTTGTTTATGAAGTTTTCTTTTTCTCCTTTGGATGGAACAATCTATATACCTCAGGCTTTTGTTTTGGGAGTGCTTGCGCTTTTTATGGGGCTTTTTCTTTATCGGAACTCCGAGAGGTTATTAGAACATCCATTCTTGTTCTTCGCCTCTTTAATGACAGTTCTCTTAACAATGTTTCGTGCCACCACTTATGGTGCCCCATATACCCCTCCCAGCTATATCCTCTTAGTCATCGTTTGCATTATAGCGATATTCATTTCGTTAGTGTATACATTTCCATCTTTTCCATTTCATTTCTATTTTGAAAACTCGCTAAAAAGAAGAAAAGAAGTTGTTATTATTGCTATTCTTGTCGTTTTAGCCATTCTTCCAACTCACACAATCCTTACCAAACCAGGTTTTCCAGAGAGTCATGACCTTAACTATCATGTAAGTAATGTATGGGTTATGTTCCGATACTGGAGAGAAGGCATAATATATTCCCCTTTCGATCCTTGGAACGGAATTGGCGGTCTGGCATTGTTTCGCTTCTATCATTTTCTTGGTTATTATTTTGCATTCCCTTTTTCATGGTTTTTAAACACCTTTCAAGCTTTAAAGGGTGCAATTGTTACTTCGTTCATCCTTTGCGCTCTTTCTGTTTATTATATGACCAAAAAAATTTCAAAGGACAGCATTGTAGCAAGTATCTCTGCGATATCCTTTACTTTCATAGGACTACATCTTACTACAGCATTTTATAGAGGTACTTTAACAGAACTTATGGGCTATACATATGTGCCTCTTATTTTCGTCCTTTCAAGAGAATCTCTTAAAACAGATTCGAATAGGCGTTTAGTAAAAGCAATACTCTCAGGTATTTTTCTCGCAGGATTGATCTTGACACATTTACCGACAGCTTATAACTCTGTTTACATTATTACTATGTATTTAATCTATTCGCTTCTAGATGAACTTGTCACACATCAACTTACTGTAAATAGAGCATTATTGATGGTTGCTATGTATTTTATACCCATTGGGGTAGGACTAGGCTTAACAGCATGGTGGCTTATACCTGCGTATACACAGACATCCACGATTCTATGGAGTAACGAAGTCGCTTTATCGACTGGAGGTTATCCTGCTTCGCATTTTGTCAGTCTACCACAACTTTACACGAGAGAGCTTTGGTGGCGGATGAGAGGGTCGAAAATCGGCATAGCGGGCGAAATGCCATTCTATATAGGTACAGTCTCATTGGGACTTGCTTTGCTTGCGTTTTTCATAAAGCCAAAGGATAAGAACTCTAAAAATAATGAAACAAAGTTTTTTATGGTGCTTCTTGTTATTTCCCTTATTCTAGCAGATTATCCTAGCGTTTTTATTTATTATTATGTTCCATTAATTTCATTCTTTAAGTGGCCATGGCGATTTCTGTTACCCGCGTCAATTTCCATCGCTTATTTGACAGGCATAGTTGTAAGTACGTTTTATGAGAAAGCAAAAGCATTTGAGATTAATAGGAATTTCAAGTTTCGTTTAAGCCACTGGATCCTTGTAATTACCGTTCTTTTGATTCTAGTGGACATGTGGCCATATACAGGCGCCTATAAATGGGAGTACTATCCCCAAGATGAGGATTATTTGAATGCTTTACAGTGGATTAAGTCCGGCGACACTGTTTTTTATCGCATCTGTGATCTATACGGGCGAGGTAGGGGCGAATCAATAACAAAAACTGAATTTTATGAGGTACAAGGTCCCCAGTGGTGGACAGCCTCAAGGTCTTTGGACAATAATGTGAGTTTGAAACCATCATTTACAAAAGAACTTGGATATCTAAGTTTAAAGTATTTGCTTGTAAGGCAAAAAAATGAAGCAGAATGGTTGCTTAATGGATGGCAAAAAATCAGGTTCTACGAGAACTCCAACATTAGCATCCTGCAAAACCCATATTTCAGACCTATGGTCGAAATCGTTGACGACGCTGATGTTTTATTTCCGAACAGTATAGGTACTGCAGAATTCGTATCAATAAACCCAACTGCTTTAACTATTAACGCTCAATCTTCAGATGGTGGAATACTTCTTGTGAAGTATGGGATCTTCCCTAATTGGAAGGCATACTTAGATTCCACAGAGATTATTATCAAAGAAAACAAATTTGGCATTATTACTCTAGAATTGCCAGCAGGCGAGCATCTAATAACATTAAAATTTGAAGAGAATGTTCCTATTGGATATCCGATTTCAATTCTTTTTTTAATTGGTGTGGTATTCTATCTTTCTGTAGTCTTGATACTGCCAAAATTCAAACTTCTTATCTCAAATGCCAAAAACCAAAAAAAATGAAATAAAGGATGAGCAGCGCTCCAAGCGCATTTATTAATTCTTGAAAATACTTTTAATTCTATTTCTTTTCGAACAGCTTTGAACTGAACATTTCTAAGCGTTCTAGGCCTCTTATCTCCGTGTCAAAAAGTGGAATCTCTGTGATTTCGAATTCATCGGCGTAAAACTCTCTTATGGTTTCCAGATTCCCTTCTTGCATACTTCGTCTTGCAGCGCAAAAAGCGCAGTCGGGTATCACTGGGTACACCATATTTACAAGTACATTGCTTATTGGTATCTCATATTCATAGAGTGTAGTGATAAGTCGTTCAGTTTCATAGATACTCATTGCCTCAGGAATCATCACCGTACAAAATGATGTTTTTTCTGGATCACTCAAATCCACCTGTGCTTTGCCAATAGATTCTTTAAGTTTTTCCAAAGCATCCATTGTTCTATCTTCATTTGTTTCCTTACCAAAGAGACTCTTAAGTTTGCCGACAAACTTTCCTAGGGTGTATCTGAGTTTTATAATCTTTCCTAGGAATGAATCGAGCACTTCAGGTAAGCTTAGAAGACGTAATGTATGTCCAGTGGGGGCTGTATCAAAAATGATTAGATCATAATCGTGTTCATCTTTCTTTTCAATGAACTCAAGGACCTTACCGAACGCTAATGCTTCATCAATACCAGGTGGGCTCGTATTCAACATATCGCCCATTCCAAGTTCATCAAGCGGAACTGGCGACATGTCTGCTAAACTTTCTTCAGGTGACATCCCCATAAGACTTTTATAATCCTTTATTGCCGTCTTTGGATCGATTTCAAGACCATAAAGATTATCAACGCCTTCTATTGGCTTGATTTCGCCACCTATCGGTTGGTCCAAAGAATCAGCGAGACTATGAGCTGGATCTGTTGATATTATTAGAATCTTCAAATCGGTATTTTTTGCATACCATACTGCTGCTGCTGCCGCGCAAGAGGTCTTTCCTACTCCTCCTTTGCCGCCGAAGAAAATGAACTTGAGGTTTTTCTCAAGTAGGTTATTCAGTGTCATAACTCATCAATCCTTTTTATGTTATAAGAAATTAGTAAGAAACCCCTACAGTAACTAGGGGACTTTAAGATCTGTGAAATTCATAAGGTCTAATCCCGTACATCTAAAAAATCTTATCTTTTTCTTTTCCGTCTAACTTTAAAAGTCTTCCTTTTTATGAAGAATAAAAGTGCCCATGGAACACCTGGGATTCCAATTGCTAGGATAGAAAGCAATAGAATATCTCTCCATTCTGTTGTAGTTAGCTTTGGAAGTATATTAAGCACTACTGGTTCGGTGTAAAACTCATAACGAGTATCGTTTTCATCCATGAATGTGATCTGGGCTCCAGGTAATGTATAGTTCCCAGATTTCTCGGGACGCAGGACATAATACGCGGAAACATTCTCTTTGACACCAAGTTCAATACCGTTGACAAGACTTAAATTACCTGGATCTATTTCTGTAAAGCTCCAGAAAGGAAGATCTTCTTCTGTTATTGCAAGATCAAAAATTGTTTCGTTTACGATTTCAGGGTTCTTGATTTCAATCGTTACTGTTACATTGGAGTCGACAAAAGTTTCTTTTGGCTTAACTGATTTCGTTACATTCAGAAAATCCTTTCCACTTAGTACGTCCTCCTCTTGGCCAGCTACCAGTTCAATGTTTTGCATTGGTGTTATAGGAATCGTAAAACACAACATTATTATGAAAAAGAATGCCCACTTATGTCTCACTTTCTGCACCTTTCATCAACCGTCTTGAGGATCAGTGTCATGTATCATTACTTAAGTTTTTATAATGATTACTGGGACTTAGCAAAGTTTTCTTTTAAAAAAGTTTAGGCGCTCAAAAATGTGTTAGATTTCTGAACTTTGCAATTGAATGCGTTAATGAGAAACATTAAATATGTGGTATAACTTAATCTCTGCAATAGATCAATCAAATTATGCAACAAATGAATTCAAAAATGAATTTGTTTGGTGATGTTTCTATGAATAGGTTTGAACATAAATTTTGGGCTTGTGTAGCCTTTACAATTGTATTTTTAGTGTATTTCTTTTTCGGTAGCGCGTCTATTCGACTTGCAGTTTTGAATAGTTCAGTTTTAGGCTATATTATAACCGCTGCGGCCTCACACTTTCCCGATCTTGATTTAGACTTCGGACTAAAGTATCACCGAAGCCCCATCACGCATTCCCCAATTATCCCCTTTGCAGTCTTGATATTTTACTTATTTACTAGTTTTTCATTCTCTGTATTGTTTTTGGTGGCAAGTTTCTTCATTGGTTACAGTTCTCATCTTTTCCTAGACTTGATTCCACCTACTGGATCTGCTTTTGGATCTCGTGTTTCAAAATGGTTTGAACAACGGTTGAAAGGTGGAGCCCCTGGAGACATTCGCGGAATACCAGAAAAATATGAGAGAAATTGGCTGAAGATATCAGGGATTATCGTAGCAATTTTCTTTGTACTTACCTTATTACTGGCTCATCAGTTTATTCCGACTATTCCTATCTAAGTTCTAAGTTCTACTGAATATTCATTAGTTGTATATAACAACGGTGGTGCGTATGAGTGAAAAAGGGTTTAATCAACCCACCCATTTTTTAAATTCCGCAGAGTTTTGTCTCAAGAACGATGACCCTACTGGGGCAGTCGATAACTATATTCGAGCTGCATCATCCTATCAGGATTTACAGGAATATAAAAACGCTGCAAAAACGCTGACGTCAGCTTTGCGGATAATTGAGCAAGAGACTTCAGACAATGAAATGCTAGATAGTGGAGAACTCTTAAATTTGTATAAATTACTTCTTGCAAAGAATGCCTGTCTTCTTAATTTAGGTCTCATCCATATCTCACTTCAGAAGCCCTCTTTAGCAAAACTATTCTTCATTGAAAGCCATAAGCCACTTAATATGGCAAATTCAATATTAAAAGACCACAAAGATTATTTCTCTAATTTAATTGATCCTCAAATTAAGGATATTGTGGGTATAACACCACTTCAATCAGAACTGCTAACATTTGGCTTTAGTTCATCGGTATTCTCTTTTTTAAGCGCCATATTGGATAATGATGCTGAAAGGATTACAGAGTATCTAACTAAACTCAAAAAGTTAGAAGAGCTTTTCGTATCTGATTATTTTGCATCAAATGATAATTCATTTTTTACTCTGCTAGAGAAACTTTCTGAAAGTATTTTGGAAAAAAATCTAAGTTTATTCAATAAAACTAGGGCCACTTTAGAAGGCTTTTACTTAAATCGCCGCACAAATTCCTTGGATGAAACAGAAAATCAAATTCGTATTACATTACTTGACAGTTTTCTAACTACTTTTGAAGATGAACTTTTGAGAATTTTTAACGCCCTTAAAGAATACTATTTTTAGTATTGTTGTGAAGATTAAAGTTCAGAAGTAACGAATATTTTCTCTTTCTGTGGTGTATAATAATTGTACTAGAAGGCCTCTCTGACAGCGAGGAAAATGAATAGTATGATGTGTCACTTTCATAAGAGACCCCCTCACTTTATTAACCAGTAGATGTATAAAGAGACAAGAGATAGAGATTTATATCAAATATACAACTATCTAGTTCAAAAAAAATCAGGGGGAGATAATACTTGGGAATACTCGATCCTCTAAGGCCTTTCTTTGGATCGTTTTTCAGATTTTTTACATTGGTATTTCTAATAATCGTTATTGGAATAGATATAATTGACATGCTGGCTACGACCGAGACGATTTTCATTGCTCTTGACGTCATCTTGCTATTGCTAGCGATACTATATATATTAGCGCCTGCGATATCTAATACTCTTAAAAGAGCTAAAATAGTGTACATCATTGGCATTGTTGGGAGGATCATAATTGATTTTGTTTTTCTAGCAGTAATTTTCAGTTTTGGAGGAATGCCTTCAGATCTATTTAATTATGGTCTTATTCTTGACTTTGTAATACTAATACTAACCGTTGCTGCGATATTTCCTGCGTTAAACAACTGGAGTCCATCGTTGCCATGATTTGGAGCAAAGATTTGTCGATATACTCCTTTTTTTCTTTTTTTAACAGTAAAATTGAACTCAATAGCTAATTGTATTACATGGCCCGCGAATGCAAAGCTATTCTTAAAAAGAAACCCTGCTTTTAAAAACCTTCAAAGAAGTGCCTGCCAACAACATAGAGCGTGTTAATGCAGTAAGAATAATTTTGTTTTAAAAAGTAACTTACATTGTTCTGTAAGATCTTTATTTATCGAAAGGGACGAAATATTGAAAAATCAGTTGGTGTTTGATCTCTCTCAAGTTGTTATTAGAGGGATTCTATGAAAAACAGAGTTAAAAAAATTACAATGATCGGTACAGGATACGTTGGTTTGGTCAGCGGTGTTTGTTTCGCCAAACAAGGCTTTTCTGTTAAATGTGTGGACATAATACCTGAAAAAATTGAAGCGATTAATTCAGCTCAGCCGCCTATTTATGAAAAAGGTCTAGACGAACTTTTAAAAGAAATGGTCAGCACTGGAATGCTTAAAGGAACTACTCACACTGAAGAAGCCATATTAAACTCAGACGTAGCATTTATTTGCGTTGGCACACCATCTAAAGAAAGTGGAGAAATGGACACCGTGTGGATTGAGTCAGCCGCACGAGATATTGGCAGGGCTCTAAAGAAAAAAGATGAATATTTTGTTGTCACAGCAAAATCTACAATCGTGCCAGGCACAACGGATTCCGTAATTATGCCTTTATTGGAGGAGGAATCAGGAAAAGTGGCAGGAAAAGATTTTGGTGTAGCTTTTTGTCCTGAGTTTCTTCGAGAGGGAAACGCCATTGAAGATTTCTTGAAACCTGATCGAGTAGTTATTGGTGCAATTGATGATCGCTCGTACGAAACAGTTCATGAATTATTTGATTGGGTTCCCAAAGAGACCCCCATTCTCAAAACTGACCTTAGAACTGCAGAAATGATAAAATATGGTGCAAACTCCTTTTTAGCTACAAAAATCTCGTTTATTAATACTATTTCAAATATGTGCGAGGCACTTGGTGTCAACGACATCTATGAGGTAGCAGAAGGCATTGGACTCGATTTCAGAATTAGTCCGTATTTTCTTAGGGCAGGCGCTGGTTTTGGGGGTTCCTGTTTTTCAGGAGATACAACAATTTTTGTGACGAATAGTCAAGAAATAGTTGCTAAACCAATAGAACAGTTATTTGAAGACGATAAAAACATGGATATCAACACGGAAGTAGAAGTTATAACTCCAAATCAAGGAACTCAAGTTTTTGCCTTTGATCAATCCACAAAAAAGAGTAAAATGGCTGACGTACATTGTTTCACTAGACGATGGTATAAAGGATTAATGATTGAATTAACAACTAGAATGGGTAGAAAACTAAGAATTACTGCGGATCATCCTATAATATTGTATGACCTAGAATTAGAGGGTATTAATGTCAAACTAGCGAGCGAAGTTAAACCTGGAGATTGGTTAATAGCAGTAACATCTTTACCATTGCTTAAACAAATTCGAACAATAGATCTTCTACATGCTCTGAGTGGTACTGAGTTAGAAAATTTCATTAAAATACGCCCGCATGATGATAGCTTAATTCATCTGTATCCCGAATACATAAAACATGTCCCTAAATCAATATTTAAACACAAATATGACATTAAACGCAAAAATTACATGCCTCTTCTTTTGTATCGCTATCTGAAGACTCAAGGACATCTGAATATAGATTCAAAGAAATTACGTCTTTTTACTACAAAAGGAAAACCTACCTATTGTCCCGCAGTTTTGGAAGTTGATGAGGATTTTATGCGTTTATTAGGTTATTATATCGCAGAAGGTTGGATTACCATAGACCTGGGTCGCAAAGACATACCACGTGAGCGAATAGGCTTTGCTTTTGGCACACATGAGCAGGAGTACATTGATGATTTACATCGCATTCTCGATCTCTATGAAATTCGCTATTTTGTGAACACAGTAGAAAACACTCATAAGACAATCATTTCCTCGAAACCGCTAGCGTTTCTTCTGCGAGATGTTTTGAAATGTGGTACAAGATCTGAGAACAAGTCAATTCCAAAATTGGCTTTCCATGTTAATCCAAAATTGAAATTAGCCTTTCTACAAGGCGCATGGAGTGGAGATGGAGCGATAACACCACTACACTACAAACGGAATTTCATGTATGAATATGGTACTGTGAGCAAAGATCTAGCGGAAGGAATGAGTTTATTACTTCAGTCTTTAGGCATTATTCCGTCTATTAGATATCGACGAATGAAAAAATCTACTCAGTTAGCATATGTCTTACGTATTAGTGGTATTCAACAACTTGAAGACCTAAAAGGGATTTTCGGTTCTCAAAAACAAAAAACAATTGAAAAATTAATCAGAGGATATGAAAAGAGGATCAAACCTTGTGGTTATATGAGAAAAGATGGATTTGTGATTCTTGAAGTTACCAATGTTAACACTTCAAAAACAGCGGATTATGTCTATAGTATGGAGACTTCTACAGGTACACTTCTAACTGCATCAGGCTTAGTTTCACATAATTGTTTTCCTAAGGATGTTAAAGCTATTATTGCGGCAGCAAAAAAGGCAAATTATGATCCATTATTACTAAATTCTGTGATTGAGGTAAATAAAAGGCAGCCTTTGCGCCTAATATCAATGACCAAAGAGGTAGTCGGGGAAGATCTCTCTGGAAAGCAATTTGCGATTCTTGGTCTCGCATTTAAGCCAGACACTGATGACATACGCGAAGCGCCCGCAATTACTGTAATAGATGAACTATTGAAGAATAATGCAATAATAAAAGCGTACGATCCAGAGGCCATGGACAACATGAAACAAATTTTTGGTGAAAAAGTTCAATTCACTGAGAGCAAAGAAGTAGCCTTAAGAGATACTGACGTATGTATCATTGTCACAAACTGGAAGGAATTCACAGAACTTCAGCCAAATGATGTCAAAACTCTAATGAAGACACCTATTGTCATTGATGGACGAAAAACTGTGGATGCAGATACATTTCTCAATGCAGGAGTGACCTACAGAAGAATAGGTTTGAAAAAATAGATCTAAATTAACCACTTTTTTTCTAGCGCTCTTTTTTAACAGCTGGGCGTTAAAGCTTTATTTATTGCTTTAACAATGTCCTTCCAAGTTTCGATGGGATAAACATTTCCGTTATAAGCTAATTCGCCAGCGAACTCAGGGTCTCCATCCGTTGCGAGTAGAACATTGATCCTATCAAATAGTCCAGCATGAGCGATCGGACGGGGATCTCTCCCCTCAGTCCAAACAGCATCTGTCAATAGAAATGCTTCACGCTGCGTATATTTTACTTTAGCTGTCTCATCTATGCCCATTTGCAATGCTGAAGCGATATTTGTTAAGTACCCAGCATCAATGGTCAGCACATCGTTAACAACCTGTTCGACTGGGGCGTTCTGATTAATAGGCTTAACTAAAAATGGTTTCGAATGGAAAGCAATAATTGAGTAGTAATCATCTTTTCTGAATAAACTATATGATAAAACTGAGGCTGCTAATGCAGCTAAACCAATTTTTCGTTCATACATGCTTTCACTAGCATCTAAAAGCAGCACATAGGTACGCTTTACTCGTTTTCTTTTACGAACTAGTATATCATCAGCTTTAAATGATGGGCGATTCTCAACGAATTTTTCTAGCGTGCGATGTAGATCAATTTGGCATTCACTATCAAATCTTGCCGGGCTATATTTACCGTCTCTTATCCCATATGGTGCGACCATCTGTGCGCGTGAAAGGATTATCCGCGTTGATAGTTTACGTGCGAGCAGTTCACGTTCCCGATTAAGAGTTTTTCTTAACAAACTATAAAGTTCTGGAGCCTCTGGTCTGTTAAAGATTTCATTAAACGTCTGGTTTGTTATCTCAGAAAGATCATCGCCGACTTTCCTTTTTAAGCTTCTCTTTGAAAGAAGGAATTGCAGTAATGCTTTTGTATCTGCATTTTGGATAGCCGCTTCAATCTCTTGTTGAATCGCATCGCCTTCTGGAATCCATGTATCAGTCTCTGATGTAGAAGAAGAAGGGTCAGATGGAGTTTCAGTTTTTTCTTCTTTTTCAAGTTCTTCCTTCAATTCATCCTCTTTCTTCTTTAAAATCCCTTGAACAATTTCGCGTATGACTTCTTCCTCAGTTTTTTCCGAAGTCACCGAAAGCCATATTTTGGAAGAAAATGTCAGACATGCACAGTCAATAATATCAACAGTAGTGAGATGATGATCCTTAAGTGTCAGTTTTTCTGTACACACAAGAACGAAATCTATTGCACCCCTCACACTTGCTCCTAAACGTAAATCAGGGTGTATTCGGGTCTGTATACCGATTTCTACTCCTAGTTCAATTAATAACTTATTATCACTGCCTGTATTTACTCGCACAATTTCTAATTCTTCATCCTTTGACTGATAATCCAAACGAAGCTTAGTAAAACGATCAAGAATTGCGCGGCTAATCCTTTGAACCCCTATGTCATCATAAGGATTCATAGCTGCTACAATGCGAAAATCTTCTTCTGCGGTAATTCTACCATACCTGGGGACATGAATTTGTCTTTCTGAAAGGGCTACAACTAGACTGTTAAGAGCATCAGGAGGAGCACGATTTAATTCTTCTATGTAAAGTATGCCTCCATTTCTCATAGCTTGGGCAAGAGCACCTTCTCTGAAATTTTCTGGAATATACCCCGTTTGCAATACCATTGCTGGATCAAAATAGCCAATTAACTTTGAGGCGGTAAGATCTTCGTTTCCTTCAACAAAATAAAATGGAATCTCTAAAACATCTGCAAGAGTTCTAAGAATTGTGGTCTTACTTACTCCGGGCGGGCCTTCTAGCAATATGGGCTTACTAGCTAGAAGAGCGCTTAGTATTAACATTATCTCTTTTTCACGCCCAACTACCCTCTCAAATACTTGCTCTGTAATATTTTTTGTATCAGACATGCTGAGCTTAGCTAAGATCCGTGTCAACTCTTAGACCTCTTTAAATTAGGCAAGTATACCAACCTTACAATTATTTATTAAACTATGGAATTGTGTATGGGAATCCTAATGCTGAACCAAAGGGACTTTTAACAATAAGCAACTTTTTTTGCGCATAATTTTCTTAACATTTATATTTCAAAAATGTATTACCGTTCCAAAATTTAAGATCAAACATAAAGGAAAGAGACAAAATGCAAGGCACGTTTGGATCACTCAAAGATAAATTAAAGGGAAATAATGAGTTCTTTTTTACGGGGATTGGTGGACAAGGAGTTGTAACAGGATCTAACCTTTTCTTGGAAGGATTGTCTGACTCAAATTGGCATATTACAGGGGTATATAGTCCTGGTGCCGAACGACGGGGCAAACCGATTTCCTGCTTTGTAGGGCTGTACAACAACCTAAAAAAGACTAAAAGTTATGAGATGTTATTGGAAAAGGACGTACTCGTCGTCTTCGATCCAGCGTCAGTTGGAAAGGAGCAACTTTTGAATGGGTTGAAAGAAGATGGGATCATTCTATTCAATACACCAAAACGTCCAGAAGAATTAATAGAAGCAAATGGGAAACTAGAGTATTTTAATGTCGCAACAGTTGATGCATCAGGAATTTTTAGTGCAGTCTTTACAGAAGCATTTGGCAGAGCGCCGACTTTTGAAGAAATTCGACCAAACGTACCGGTAATCGCAGCACTCTTTAATATAACAGGCCTTGCGTCACTTGAAACTTTTATCAAAGTAGTTACAAACAAATGGCAAGGACGAATAGGCGATATTAATAAACAAGCAGCAATTGCTGCATATAACAAGGCCTTGGTGAGGGGATCCTCTAAGAAAGGAATGGATACAGCAATCGCAGAAATGGAACGCACTCCTGTTGATGAATTAAATGAAATAGCATTATGTTTTCCAACAGAGGGTATAGGTGGACCTACTGGCTTATGGGCTCTCATTCAGCCTAAAATTAAAGAAGAATTATGTAATAATTGTGGAACCTGTTTTATTTACTGTCCTGATAACTGTATTATTTGGACAAAAGGAAAAGAAGGCGTTCCTAAAATCGATTTGCAATACTGCAAAGGCTGTGGTATCTGCGCAGAAGAATGCAAAGAATCCGCGATATCGATGGTGGAGGTAAAACGATGAAAAAGATTCTTAGTGGGAATAGGGCTGCGGCTGAAGCTGTAAGGCTCTCTAAAGTTGAAGTTGTAGCTGCTTATCCAATAACTCCTCAGAGTGAAATTGTGGAGACAATTTTTGGATTTATTGCCGATGGTAGCCTCAAAGCGGATTTTATTCGAGTAGAGGGAGAACATACTGCTCTTGCTGCACTTATTGGGGCTGCTATGGCTGGTAGCAGAACTTTTACAGCAACAAGCAGTCAGGGTCTACTTTATATGGATGAGATGGTACACTGGGCTGCCGGACAGCGCGTTCCAATTGTTATGGTATTAGTAAACAGAGCAATTGGACCGCCTTGGTCAATTTGGTCAGATCATCAAGATGCGGTATCAATGGCACTTACTGGATGGAATATCATGTTCGCTTCGAATCAACAAGACGTATTAGACACTGTGATCCAGGCATATGAGATCTCAGAGGATAGTTCGATCCACATTCCCACGATGGTTTGTGTAGACGGATTCAATTTAAGTCATAAAAGTACCAGAGTTGAAGTGCCAGAACAAGCAAAAGTTGACGAATTTCTCACTAATAGACCGAATGTTTATCTTGACGTAAAGAATCCTGCAACTTTTAATAGCATCATTTTACCAGAACGGAGTTTCATGGAATACAAATACAAAGTAAGAGAAGCACAAGAACGGGCAAAAATTAAGATCGTTGAAGTGGCCGAAAAGTTTCGAGAGAAATTCGGTAGATATCATGGCGGACTAATTAACACCTATCAATGCGAAGACGCTGATGCCGTTTTTGTCTCTGCGGGAATGCTAGCAGATCAAGCGGAATTAGCAGTGGATAAAATGCGCGAGGATGGAAAAAATATTGGATCTGTCAAAATTAGAGCTTATAGACCTTTTCCAACTGAAGAATTCAGAGAGTTGGCAAATTCAGGAATCAATAAGTTCTTAGTTTTCGATAAGAACATCAATTTTGGGATGGAGGGCGGTGCAATGTTTACTGACTTGAAAGCTGCACTTTATAATTTTGATGGTGGCTCACGACCAAGTGTTCAAGGAGTTATAGCAGGGATCGGTGGGCGCAACGTAAGCATAGAGCAGCAATATACGACAATGAACAGATTCCTTGAAGGAAAGACTGTTGAGAAATGGATTGGACTGCATAGGTGATTGAAATGGAAAAACAGACTATATTTTCTGATAATGAAATGACATATCCTGGGCTTGCAAGTTGCCCAGCATGTACAAGTGCACTCTCATTAAGAACTGCATTAAAGGCGCTTGGAAATAAAACTATCGTTATAATGCCAGCTTCGTGCAGTGTTCCAATGACTAGTTTATATCCAAAGACTGCTGTCAAAGTTCCAATGATGTTTGTAGCCTTCACTGCAACAGCATCAACAGCAGCAGGAATCGCTGCTGCACTAAAAATGAAGGGAGACAATGTAACTAATGTGCTTTGTTGGGCAGGAGATGGCGGAACATTTGATATTGGACTGCAAACCCTCTCAGGTGCTGCAGAACGTGAAGATCCTATGATTTATGTTTGTTACAATAATCAAGCATATATGAACACCGGTACTCAGCGCAGTGGTGCCACTCCTTTTGGTGCGTTTACAACAACAACTCAAACAGGAAAGTTGGTCCATGACAAAGATATGCAGGCTATTGTCGCTGCTCATAAAATCCCTTACCTCGCTACCGGGAGCCCTTCTTACCCGCACGACCTCTTCAAAAAATTTACAAAAGCTAAGGATAAGAAAGGATTCCGGTACATTGAGATTTTTGCTCCATGCCCACCTGGTTGGGGCTTTCCCACGGATCATACTATCAAAATCGGAAGATTAGCAGTCGAAACAGGCGTCCATATCCTTTATGAAATCGAAGATGGAATTTACAAACTTAATACTCCATCGAAGAAGGTGTTTGATAAGGGAAGGAAGCCGATTGAACATTTTGTGAAAGCACAAAGAAGATTTGCCAGAATGACAGAGGAGCAAATGAACGAATTTCAAGAATTAATTGACGAGCGATGGGATGACATTATGGCGCACGTCGAATGGACGTCCGCAAAAAATACCTCTTAAATAAACACAATCGCTAACTAGAGAAGTGGAAAAGATGAATGAAAAAGAAAAAGGCATGTCTACTAAAGCAGTTCATGCAGGTGAGGAACGAGATCCTTCTAGTGGATCTGTAATTACGCCAATTTATCAAACAAGCGTTTTTGCATTCTCCAATACCCAAGATTTAATCGCTGTGATGGGCAAAGAAATTGAAGGAGACATATACACACGAATTAGCAATCCTACTTTGAGAGTTGCTGAGAAGAAAGTAGCAGAACTTGAAGGTGCAGAGGATGCTGCAGTATTCTCTTCAGGTATGGCAGCTATAACCACCGTGATATTGAGTCTTGCTTCTTCTGGTAGCCACATCGTTTCTACTAATGAACTCTATGGTGGGTCTCTTTCGTTCTTCAACAATATCCTGACAAAATTCGGCGTAGAGATAAGCATGGTTGGCCCAACTGATTATGAAGGTATCGAGTCAGCAATAAGGGAAAACACAATAGCAATCTATACTGAGTCACCTACTAATCCTACGGTGAAAGTTGTGGATCTGAAGAGGGTCGCTGAGATCGGGAAAGTGAGGAACATCATTACGATTGTAGACAATACCTTCGCCTCACCTTATAATCAACAACCATATAAAATGGGCATTGACGTAGTTATTCATAGTGCCACAAAGTATCTTGGAGGGCACAATGATATAATTGCGGGAGTAGCCTCTGGATCAAAAGAATTTATCGATTCCCTTACAGAGACAAGAAAAATTCTTGGCGGTGTCTTAGACCCTCATGCTGCATGGTTGCTAATCCGAGGGATGAAAACTTTAGTGCCTCGGATGGCAAGGCTAAATCATAATGCGATCCGAATAGCAAGATATCTTGAAAGTCATCCAAAAGTTGAGAAAGTGTACTATCCTGGGCTTGTTAGTCATCCGCACTTCAGTGTGGCGAAAGAGCAGATGCGAGGTTTTGGCTCCGTAGTAACTTTTGAACTTAAAGGCGATTTGGAGACAGCCACCAAGTTTGTGGAAAACCTAAAACTCTGTGCGTTAACACCTAGTCTTGGTGGCGTTGAAAGTTTAGTTACACAACCAGCTACATCGAGTCACTTCTACATTGAGCGTGACGAAAGATTGAAACTTGGAATCACCGACGGGATGATAAGATTGGCTGTCGGAATAGAAGACGCCGATGATATTATATCGGACCTTGAACAATCGTTCAATATTGTGTAATCGTTTATTTACAGCTAGATTAGAGATAACTCTTTCGAATAATCGTAGTCAAAATACTTTACTCATAAAAAAACAAAGTACTTAATCAGAAATTGTTCAAATTTGCTAAATCTCATCTATTAAAAGCGATTATTTTAGCGCATATCACTTTGGGGTGTATGAAATGTTAGAAAAAGAGAAGTTAACCATGAGTTATTATTCTGAATGTTCAGATACTGGATTAATTGGAAAAACTATTGGAGAATTTCTCGCCGAGATAACTGAGAAATATCCAAATAATGATGCACTAGTATGCAGACATGAAAGAGACGCTAGTGGTGAAATCCTAAGATACAATTACAAAGAATTTTACGAAGTTTGTCGCCAAGCTGCAAAAGGGTTTATGAAATTAGGTGTTCAAAAGGGAGATCGTGTTGCGATTTGGTCAACAAATAACTCACAATGGGTGATCACGCAGTTTGCTACGTCTTTAATTGGAGCGATACTTGTCAATATTAACCCTGCTTATCGTCCTAGGGAGTTAACGTTTGCTTTGAAGCAGAGCGAGACACAGTACTTGTTATTGATTGAACGGTTTAAGTCATCTAAATATCTAGAGATGTTCTACGAGGTATGCCCAGAGGCAAAAACTGATGATCCTGGCGATATAAGGTCGGATAATTTTCCGCATTTGAAGACAGCGATTTTTATAGGTGATCATAAACCTGCTGGGTTCTTCACATGGAACGAGTTATTGCAAATGGGTGATCAAGTGTCAAGTGAAGATTTAGCAGAACGTGAGTCTAAGCTTGAGTTTGATGACCCCATCAACATCCAGTACACTTCAGGTACAACCGGATTTCCTAAAGGCGTGACTTTAAGCCATCACAACATCTTAAATAACGGCTATTTTATCGCCAGAGCCATGAAGTTCACCGACCAGGATAGATTATGCATCCCAGTCCCGTTCTATCACTGTTTTGGAATGGTTCTAGGTAATTTAGTTTGTGTAAGTCATGGTGCAACGATGGTCATACCTGGTGTATCATTCAACGTTACAGAAGTTTTAGAATGTATACAGGAAGAAAAATGTACTGCCGTTCACGGTGTGCCCACAATGTTTATTGCCGAGTTAGATCATCCAGATTTTGATAAATATGACTTATCTTCTTTGAGAACAGGAATTATGGCTGGATCGCCTTGCCCCGTTGAAGTTATGAAGAAAGTAAATAATTTAATGAACGCCAACGAAATCACAATAGCGTATGGACAAACAGAAACTTCCCCAGTCATTACTCAGACTACACCCTATGACTCATTAGAATTGAGGACGGAAACTGTAGGAAAACCATTGCCGCATGTGGAAGTAAAGATTATTGATCCAGAGACCGGCAAAATAGTTCCGATAGGTACACCTGGAGAACTTTGCACTCGGGGGTACCTTGTAATGCGTCATGGTTACTACAAAAGCCCAGAAGCTACTGCTAAGGCTATTGATGATATAGACTGGATACACACAGGTGATATTGCGACAATGAATGATCAGGGTTACTGTAACATTACGGGGAGACTAACCGACATGATTATTCGCGGCGGGGAAAACATCTATCCACGTGAATTAGAAGAGTTCCTTTATCGACATCCAGCTATAAAAGACGTTCAAGTAATCGGTGTGCCTTCTGAAAAGTTTGGTGAAGAAGTAGCAGCCTGGATACAATTGAAAGAAGGAAAAGAAGGAACAGTAACCGAAGATGAGATTCGTGCATTCTGTAAAGATGAAATCGCATATTTCAAAGTACCCAAATACATTAAGTTCGTTGAGTCATTCCCGATGACTGTTACTGGCAAAATTCAAAAATACATAATGCGAGAAAAGTATACCAAAGAACTGGGGCTTGAAGAGGTAGCTAAAATCAAAACTGCTTAATCGAGTAAGTAAGAATTGATCATAAATTACACAAAACTCAATTAGGAACAGATTGAGTTATCGAACACTGAAATTTTGAACATATTGTAATAGAATGAATGTTCCTCAATACCAATATTAGTTTACAGATCAAAAGTTAAAAAAGGTAGATATGGAATTTAATTGGTTTTTTTATAGTACTAAATCCTCTCAATCCTCTGCGAAGAAAAAGTGAATATTTGCATACATCCAAACGTTTTTTAATTCATTAGATCAAACAATACTATTAAATCTAAGAAATTATTACTCAACGCCAGTTTTTGATACAACAGATAGAGGTTAGATACAACCTGATAAGGGGGTGAATGTGAAATGCAGAGTGGAATGGATCAGATGAAAGCAGAACTTGCCAAGATGAAAGCAGAACTTGCCAAGATGGAAAAACAGCTTGCTATAGCCAAAAAGAATAATCCAAATGAAGCCAAACTACTGGAAGAAAGCGTTAAAGCATTGAGAGAGTCCGTTTATTATAATGAAGAGATGATAAAAGAGATGGAAGATGTTTAAGACGCAATCAAGAAGAACGTAATAAAGACCTGAAAGTAATAAGTACTAAAAATAATTTCTCTTTGAGTTTCATGATATTTTTTAAAACATCTTTCGCATCTTTGGAATACTTAATAGTATCCCCTATGTGAAAGCAAGTTCGATCGTCTAAGCCGGAAGCCTCAAGGCTTTTACATGAGGTAGTTTATGCCGTTAAAACATACCAAGAATAACTGACCTTGACCCTATCCCCTTCCCGCTCCGCACTTCCGAGGCCTACCGCTTGAATGCGAGTCAACCATTGGTATTTATCGTGACTCGTTTCGAATCGCGGTGTGACAAAGATTTTAAGATCCTTGGCGGGCTTTCCTGCAAGGAATGCATCATATTGCTCTTTCGTCAAGTTATTAACGCCATTATAATAGGTATGAATCAAAGCTCCATCAGCCGTTTCAAGGATGATTCGAACGTCTAATTCGAAAGCCTTGTCTGGTCGAATGAGTGCCCAGTCAGCACCGAAGGGGAGAATTTTTCCGTTGAAATTTGGGCCCTTGAAGTAGCCGCCTTCTACGACGGGGTAAATCACCCTTATTCCCCAACTGCTAGAGCCTATGCGAATTACCGTTACATAACCTACAACCTCGCATAGGAATTCTAATTTCAGTTCATATTTAGACATTTTATTTTAATCCCCCATTATCTGGGTACTTGTTAAGCGCCCCTCCTCGGCGCAGAAATGGAAGTAGTCTAGAAGCACAAAAGTGAACTAGAACTTTCCCGTCTCTACGTTTCCATTAAGACATGGAACCAAATATACCTATATATTATACTATTTTTTATTTTCATATCATTCACAACTGTTTTTGATTCGAATCAGAAGAGAGATTTAAATAAGAAAAAAAGTCTAGGCACAATTATCGGGGATTTTTCATGACTACAAAAAGTTTAAAACCCTTTTTTGAACCTGAAAGTATTGCTGTTGTAGGAGCCTCCCGCGATCCCAGCAAAGGTGGTTCTATTATCGTTGAAAACCTAAAACGTGGGCAATTATCCAATAAGTTCATTTACCCCATAAACCCTGGTGCAGATAAAATCCTTGAGCTAAAGACGTACCCAAGTTTAAGGGAAATTCCTGATACAGTGGACTTGGTCGTTGTTTTAACCCCTGCAAAAACTTTACCTGCAATTATAAAAGATGCCGCGGCTAAAAAGGTAAAAGCAGTTGTCATTGAATCCGCAGGTTTTGCTGAAGTTGGCCCTGAAGGAATTGCACTTCAAGAAGAAGTCGTAAGAATTGCTAGATCTTCAGGGATTCGAATTATTGGACCAAATTGTACTGGTATAATTAATGCGAACAATAATCTCATAACAACTTTTGTTGAAGTTACAGACATTACAAAGGGAGGAGTTTCTGTAGTAGCTCAGACAGGCATGTTTGCTGGAACACTAATTCCTGAATTTATTTCACAGAATTTAGGGCTTTCAAAAATTGCGTGTTTCGGAAATAAAGCTGACGTAGACGAAGTGGATCTTATTGAATATTATGCAGAAGATCCTGACACTAGTGTTATGGCGCTCTATCTAGAAGGAATTGCAGATGGCCGGCGACTGATAAAAGTCGCAAAAGACGTCACAAAAAAGAAACCCATAATTATTCTTAAAGGAGGGCGATCTGATGCAGGAGCAAAGGCAGCACTTTCACATACTGCCTCAATTGCAGGGCGTGATGAAGTGATTGAAGGCGCTTTTAAACAAATAGGGATCCTCCAAGCCGAAACGTTAGAAGATTTAATTGGCTTTTCTAAAGCATTAGACTGGCTAGAGTTACCTCAAGGAAATAGGGTAGCTATCGTCACTGCTTCAGGTGGGGGTGGAGTGCTTGCTTCAGATCAATGTGCTCAGCAGGGTCTAAATGTTGTAAATCTTTCAGAAGTAACAGTAAACAAATTAACAGAAGTTTTTCCTACATGGATGCCACCTGCAAACCCTATAGATATGTGGCCAGCAATATCTGTAGCAAAACATGGATTGAATGACGTTCACAGCCTTGTATTAAAATCTGTCATTGAAGATAGTTCTGTTGATTGTATTTTATTCATTTTAATGGCTCTAAAAGAACTAGAACAAATTGATATCGACATGATAATAAACATGCAAGTGAATAACAGGAAACCTATGGTTGTTTGGCTTTTTGGAGATCCAAAAATAATCAACAAATGGCGATATCGATTTGAAGATCATAGGATTCCAGTCTTTCTTACCCTATCTGAAAGTGTTAGAGCGCTAAAGGCACTATATGTCTACAAAAAATTCAAAGAATCTATAACGTAGAATCCTTAGCATGATTTTTCTCATAACTATAAATTGAGCCAGGAGGAATCACTTGGTTTTCATTAACAGTAACATTGTCTGCAATAAAAGATCCAAGACGATTTCGATGCGTATTTACTAGTTTCTCCTCAAAACATGTATAAATTTCTTGATTGTTGTCTTTTTTATCTAAAAATCTCACCGAATTTCCAATAATGCAATTTCCACCAATTACACTGTTCTTGATAACGACATTTTCACCGATTTTTGTAGAAGACAATACTACACTTCGTTCTATAACCGAACTACTATTAATAGTGACATTTTTATCGATAAAACTATGTAGTATTCTACAATTTTCGGCAATTTCACAATCTCTATCGATAAATGAGTTTTGAATATCTGTGCCTCTTCCGATTCTTACTGAGTCATCTATTTCTTTAGAAATACTTTGAAGCAAGTATAAATTAGCATCTAAATAGTCCCATGGATGACCAATATCAATCCAGTTATCCAATTCGTATCCCATAACGAATTCATTCTCTCCGATCAATAACTGAATTGCATCTGCAAAATCATATTCACCCCTTTCACCAAGTCGAATTCGCTCAAAAAAATTTAGAACACTAGGCTCTATCAAATAAGTACTTGCGGATGCTAAAGGGCTAAAAGGTTTTTTTGGTTTTTCAATCACTTTTATTACGCGGTGTCCCTGTAATTTCACTACTCCAAAGCGCTCTGGTCTAGGTACCCTGCAGAGGCCTAAAGTAGTTTTAGCATTCATACGATGGTGGCTTTCTATTAAAGCGTGCCAATTTCCTTCTAAAATTGCATCTCCATTAATTATAAGGCAAGATTCATTGTTTATAAAATCCTTTGCAGTTAAGATTGCATGAGCTAAACCTAAGGCCTTGTTTTGTTCAATGAAGTTTATCATATGTTCGTAGTGACTGGAAACATATGACTCGATTGATTTTCGATGAGTAGCATTTACAATAATACCTATTTCTTTGATTCCTATTCTGTTAAAAACCTGCAAGACGTAATGAAGTATTGGCTTTCCGAGAACAGGAAGAAGCGTTTTTGGGCGTGTCAATGTAAGAGGAAACATTCGTGTACCTAATCCTGCAGTTGGAATAAGTCCTTTCAATCAAGCCACCTCTCACAAAATAATAAACACGATGTTTAAATGAGAGTTCCAAGTATAAACTAACTCTAAGGTATTTTTGAGATTTATGATAACGACCATCTATGATTCTTATTCTATAACAAACAGAAAAGGAGAATGTTTTGGATGGGATGCAGAATTAGTGAAGTAATTTTGTTGGGAACGGGAGTCACAATCCCTTCAAAAGACCGTAACGCACCTGGAGTGTTAGTTACCCTTGATGACGCCACATTACTTTTATTTGACTGTGGAAACGGAATTCTTCGACAAATTGCGAAAGCGGGCATTGATTTTTCGAAAATCGATAATATTTTCATTACACATCTTCATCTGGATCATACGTCTGATCTAGGAATATTGGTAAAAGCAAACTGGCTACAAGGCAGAAAAAAGAACACTTTGAAAGTATATGGACCCCAGGGCACAAAACAAATGTGCGATTTTTTCTTTTCAAAAACATATCCATACTTAGAAGACGTTATACCACTTGAAGTTACAGATGTTACACCAGGACCAGTCGTAAAGAACGATCGTTGGAACATATCGTGTTTTCCTTTAACACATGGGGTCTCAAGCTTAGCCTATAAAGTAGAAACCGAAGAAAATAAAGTAGTAATTTGTGGAGATACATTCAGCCCTGTGAAAGGCTTATCGACTTTCGCCAAAAATGCAGATCTTTTAATCCATGAGGTTTCATTTCCAGACGACTACAATTATGAAAAAAAAGATCATACAAAGCCAACACCACTTGGAATAGAAGCTGAAGAGACGGATGTAAAAACTCTTGTTATTACACATATGTACCCCGCCTGTGAAGGAAAGGAAGAACAAATTGTTGAGAGCATCAAAGAATCTTACACTGGAGAAGTAATCATCGGAGAAGACTTAATGGTCATTTCGTTGGCTAACAAGAGCAAGTAGTCGTTGACTAAGTTATGAGAAACTAAGATCTACTTAAAATTGTTACAAAAACGTTATTTCCGAATCCGCCAATAGCATGAGCAAGTCCTGTATCGACTCCAGTTACCTGACGCTTACCTGCTTCATTTCTCAGTTGCAAAGTGAGTTCAAGTACCTGACCTACACCTGTAGCTCCAACAGGGTGACCCTTAGCTTTTAGCCCTCCTGATACGTTTACTGGTAATTGACCATTTCTTTCAGTTACGCCGTCTTCAAGTGCCTTTCCTGCGGATCCTCGTTTAAAGAATCTCATATCTTCTAGGTTAACAAGTTCTAATGGTGTAAACGCATCATGAACTTCAAGTATATTGATCTCTCTTTGTGTTATTTCTGCCATTTTGAATGCACGGTCTGCTGCAAGGTGTGTAGCGTCTAAACTCATTAAATTTTCTCGGTTCATATATGCAAAGATGTCTGTAGCAGCACCAATCCCTTTAATGTAAATTGGTTGGTCACAAAATTTTTTGATACTTTTTTCGCTGCTTATTATGACTGCTGCAGCGCCATCACTTCTTGGTGAGAAGTCAAACAATCTTAAAGGATCGGCAATAATTGGAGAGTTCAAGACATCTTCTATTGTTACCTTTTTGTGGTGAAAATGTGCGAGTGGATTAAGCAAAGCGTTTTTATGGTTCTTTACCGCGACTAAAGCCAGTTGTTCCCGTGTCAAACCGTTGTGAAGCATATTTAATCGAGTACACATGGCTGCTAAGGCAGGAATTGTTATACCCTGTTCTTGCTCCCAAGGATGAGTTGAATTAGCAAGAATAGACGTAGATACGTCAGTTGAGACTTGAGTCATAAGTTCTACCCCGATAACGAGGACGTTATCAAACATGCCTGACTTTACCATCATAACTGCTTGGTGAATTGCTGCAGCACCAGAAGCACTAGAGGCCCCTGATCTAAACGCGGGTATACCCGAAAGCCCAAGCACATCTGCGCAAAGTGCCGTTAAATTTTGTTGACCATTAAACCGATTTGATGCTAAGTTAGAAATAACTAGGGCATCAATTTGTGAACGTGAAATAGATGCATCCAGTAAAGTCATTGATGCGGCGTCATATATTAGTGATGAGAGTGATTGTCCTTTTAATTTACCATATTTTGTCTGTCCAACACCAGTAATGAATATAGATTCTCCTTTCACGTCAAGTGCCTCCAAGTGGTTTAAATTTCAGTAAAATTCTTCCATCTCTCTTTTGAAAAATTGCTTCTAGTTTTTTGCCAACCGAGAGTTCATCCTCGGAAGCATCTAATTGTGCGGAAATTCTTCCCCCTTCCTCAAGTTCTACTAAACCAATAACTAGCGGTGCATTCTCTTTGAATCTCGAAGGAACAGCATGAAGTACAGTATATGTGATAAGCGTTCCTTTCCCTGTAAATTTGACTTTTTCAAAATTTGTGTTTCCACATCTGCGGCAATAAAAATTAGGATATACACTGACGCTACTACATGCTCTACATTTTGTTCCTACTAGTTCCTTTTTATCGAGGTCCTCTTTAAACTCTAGAATAAGCGATATGCCATTCATTTCTAATAACCTTCTTTTTTGTTTGTCCTTTAAAGGAATGTGAATCTTAGATCCTAGACGATTTAAAAATTCAACAAACGAAACCTAAAAATAATTAGCTGTAGTGTGTCTTAATGCACCTCTTATATTCAATTGGAGATTATTATGAGATCAAAGAGATATCTTCTCATTTCGATTTTTTTAATGTTCTTATTTTGTTTAAACATCGGTTCGATTGGACTAACTAAAGCACAAGGATCCGATCCACCTCAAAAAATTCGTATAACATCCGAAAATAGTTTTGCCTCTTCGGTAACAATAACTTGGCAAACAAACTCCGCATCTTCAGAAAATGATGTGGTCTATGATAAGGTTTCACATAGTTCTCCAACGGATTACTTTTATTCTAAAACGGGTGCCAATTTCACATACAACGGAGCAAGCGGTCATATTCACATGACCACAATAGATACCCTCGATCCTGATACAGTTTATTATTTTCGTTGTGGAGGGGATATTGGCGGTTGGAGTGAAGAAAGAATGTTCGAAACAGCCCCTACTTCCGAAACTGATTTTGCTTTCGTAGTGGGAGGTGACAGTAGAGCGTTAGGGGGTAATATGACACTTGTTTCGCAGGCTATGGCGCAGTTTAGCCCATCTTTTGTTGTTCATTTAGGAGATATGGTTACCGATGGAGACAATCAAGCTGAATGGGATACATGGTTTGATGATATTAATGATAATTGGATTGGAGCCAATGGCTTTACAATTCCAGTTATTCCAGCACTAGGAAATCATGAAAACAATAACACAAAATATTATGAACAATTTGCCTTGCCAGAGAATGAACAGTGGTATTATTATGATTGGGGAAATGTTAGAATCTTCGTTTTGAACAGCGATGCTTCTTTGTCACAAATTCAAACCACTCAAAAAGATTGGTTAAAAACTGAGTTGGAAAACACTCCTCAGTCTATGTGGACGATGGTCTTTTTCCATCATAATGTCTATTATTCAGGAAAGCATGGAAACAATACTGACCTGCAAACCTATTGGGTTCCCTTGTTTGATCAATATAATGTTAGTATGGTATTTCAGGGGCACACTCATCACTATCATCGAACAAAATTGTTAAGAAATAATGAAATAGTTTCAATTAACGGAACAGTTTACATAACAACAGGTGCATGGGACGCACCTCTATACGATGTTGATCCACAAACATATTCCGCACATGGAAACAAAACATACCATTTTGTTTTGATGAATGTTACCGATGATTTTCTTTACCTTGATGCGAAAGACTCCTCAGGAAGCACTTTTGATTATTTATGGCTGTATAAAAATGGGACAACAATTGGAGACGACATTGAATACGATATAGAAAATGATAATGACGGCAGTGATGGAGGAAATAATGACGGCAGTGATGGAGGAAATAACGGAGGGACTAATGATGAACCAGAGGACCAAGAACCAGAGGATGATTTAACGGAAGAAATAATCTCAATACCATTGTGGTGGTTTCGCTTCTGGGAGTGGTTAATTAGATTTTTATCTCACATGATATAACGTTGGCTTCTGAGATTCCATTGACGCTCTCCGCGACTGGAATCGGAAGCTTTCTTTGTAAAAGGTTCTTTTCTTTTGGTCAATGCGTAATTTAGGAAGTCTTATGATAGTTGAGGACAGTTTAAGCTCTAAAACGTGCATAAGTACGATAATTTCTCATTAATCTCCAGATAGATTGTGCCTTTCCGACCAATCGCCTTTTTTGCAGGGAATTTCTATCTGGAAACTCTGTTACACGACCCATTAACTTCCATGATGATGGAAGATAATTCTCTTTGAGAGGAGGTCCGTATACCTGATTCTGATTTAAGTATGTAGAAAGAACTGCAGAGATGATTGCTACTTCTTTGTATTCTTCTTCATATGGTCTGCCACTAAAAATAAATTCCCTTTCAACAAAATCAGTTGATATCTCTCCGCTCAAGAAACGATCGTGGTTAAGTAATTCTTGGTGAAAGGGGATCGTGGTCGGAACACCCTCAATAACATACTCATTTAACGCTCGTTTCATTCTTATTATAGTTTCTTGTCTATTTTCACCCCAGGTGATTAATTTGGCAATTAGCGAGTCGTAGAACGGGGGAATTGTGTAACCACCTCGCATAGCGCTGTCTACTCGAACTCCATGACCACCGGGGGGGTGATAATACGTAACTTGTCCAGGGCACGGGATAAAATTTGCATAAGGATCTTCTGCATTGATTCTACATTCAATAGCATGTCCATGTATCTTGATGTCAGCTTGGGAGTACCTTAAGGGTTCTCCAGCGGCTATATGGATTTGCTCCCTTACTAAATCGACTCCTGTGATTGCTTCAGTAATGGGGTGTTCTACTTGAATGCGAGTGTTCATCTCCAGAAAATAAAAGTCTTCGCCAGCAAATAGAAATTCGACAGTTCCCGCATTAGTATATCCTGCTACCTCTGCAGCACGGATCGCAGTTTCACCGGCGTGTTTTCTTAACCCCTCAGTCATAATTGGTGAAGGTGCTTCTTCTAGTAGTTTTTGATGTCTCCTTTGGACTGAACAATCTCTTTCCCCTAAGTGAATTATGTTGCCGTATTCATCGGCCAGTATTTGAAATTCGATATGACGTATGCCTCTCAAGTATTTTTCCATAAATAGTTCATCATCACCAAAAGCAGATTTTGCTTCCACTTGTGCAGCATGAAAAGCATCGGCAAGCTCTTTTTCATTGTTTGCAATTTTTATTCCTCGACCTCCTCCACCTGCTGACGCTTTTAGCATCACAGGATATCCTATGTACTCAGCGACTCGCTTGGCTTCATCGAAATTTCGAAGTTTGTCCTTTGTTCCTGGCACAATTGGTACGCCTCCATTCTTCAGCATTTTTCTAGCTTCGTTCTTATTACCAAACTTCCCAATAGCCTCACTATTAGGTCCGATGAACTTTATTCCGTTTTTTTCACATAAAGCCGCAAAATCGTCATTTTCTGCTAGAAATCCATAACCTGGATGAATTGCCTCGCAGTTCATTTCTAATGCTGTTGTGATAATTTTATCCTTGTTTAAGTAACTTTCAGTAAGAGCGTTACCTCCAATGCATTTGACATTATCAGCATATTGGGCGTGTAGAGCATGTCTATCCGCTTCTGAACAAATTGCTACGCTCTCTATACCTAGTTCTTTACATGCTCTTATAACTCGGACTGCAATTTCTCCTCGGTTTGCAATTAGAATTCTTTCAAATAGTTTAGTCATACTTTTTCACCTATTCAACGTTTTGTGCCCTGTAGTGATTAGACATGCTCCTTCGCATTAAGAAAGATTGCGTTTTTTTATAACAGATTTGATCAAAATCGTGAGACCTATTGAACTAGGATTCCATTATTTTTAAGTAGTAAGGATGTACTTGCGGAGAAACTTATAAACATCCAGTGTAAATAGAGATGTTATCAATTAATCAGAACTCACAAGAGGTAATCTAATGTCATCATCATTCAGATTCAGAATTCTTGTTGCCAAACCAGGTTTAGATGGCCATGATCGTGGTGCAAAAATCATAGCACGCGCATTACGGGATGCAGGTATGGAGGTCATATATACAGGCATCCGTCAAACGCCTGAACAAATTGTTCAAGCCGCGCTACAGGAAGATGTGCAAGCAATTGGATTAAGTATCCTTTCTGGCGCGCATATGCAATTATTTTCAAGAATAATGGAGTTACTGAAAAAAGAAGGGCTTGATAATCAATTGTTAGTATTTGCCGGTGGGATAATTCCAAAGGAAGACATTCAAGAATTACTTAAGGTTGGAATTACCAAAGTATTTGGCCCTGGGACTTCTACCAGTGTTATTGTTGAGCACCTCACACAGACATTGGAAGATAAGTTTCAAACAGGATAGTCCAGTCTGTTTGAGAGTCTAAGATAAATAGAAATTAATTACAAAAAGGCAAAGGAAGCTGATAACTTGTCTAAAGAAGAACTGGATGAAATAGAAAAACGAAAACAAGAATGGGAAAATAAAACTCTGAAACCTATACTTGACAAATACCCTGAACGGGCAAAGGAGTTTGTTACTACCTCAAGTTCAAGTGTTAATCGCTTATATACCCCTCTTAATTTGACAGATTCTGATTATCTTACGGATGTTGGATTTCCAGGTGAATTTCCCTATACGAGAGGCGTACAACCTACCATGTTCAGAGGGCGACTCTGGACTATGCGACAATACGCAGGATATGGAACTGCCGAAGAAACCAACAAACGATTTAAGTTATTGCTTGAACAAGGACAGACAGGATTATCTGTTGCATTTGATTTACCGACACAGATAGGCTATGACTCAGATCACCCTCTTGCTTTAGGTGAAGTAGGCAAGGTTGGAGTTGCGATCGATACTTTAAAAGACATGGAAACTCTTTTTGATGGAATTCCACTTGAGAAAGTAAGTACTTCTATGACTATTAATGCACCAGCATCTATTTTGCTAGCTATGTATATTGCAGTAGCTGAAGAGCAAGGTATATTCCAAGATAAATTAGCGGGTACAATACAAAATGATATTTTGAAAGAATACTCTGCTCGAGGTACGTATATTTTTCCACCTCGACCAAGCATGCGGTTGATCACTGATGTTTTTGAATATTGCTCAAAATGGAATAAAATGCCAAGATGGAACACGATCAGTATCAGTGGCTACCATATGAGAGAGGCAGGATGTACAGCTGTCCAAGAAGTAGCGTTTACTTTGGCAAATGCTATAGCGTATGTCGAAGCCGCACTTAAAAAGGGGATTGAGCTTGATACATTCGCCAGGCGTCTGAGTTTCTTCTGGTGTTCGCATAATGATTTTTTTGAGGAAGTTGCAAAGTTCCGAGCCGCAAGGCGTCTGTGGGCACGCATTATGAGAGAACGATTTAAGGCAAAAAATCCACGCTCATGGCAAATGCGATTTCACACACAAACCGCAGGACAAAGTTTAACAGCTCAACAGCCAGAAAATAATATTATCCGTGTTGCAATACAAGCTTTATCTGCTGCCTGTGGCGGTACTCAATCGCTCCACACAAATTCAATGGATGAAGCACTAGCGTTACCTTCTGAAAAAGCTGCACAAATCGCACTAAAAACGCAACAAATAATTGCCTATGAAAGTGGGGTAGCGTTAACCATTGACCCTCTTGCGGGTTCATATTACGTAGAAACGATGACTAATGAGATAGAAAAACGCGCAATGGAATACATTGAGAAGATTGATGAAATGGGTGGCGCGGTAGTCGCGGTTGAACGAGGATTTATTCAGAAAGAAATTCATGAAAGTGCCTACCTTTATCAGAAAGAAATCGAATTAAAAAAGCGCATCATTGTAGGTGTGAACGAATTCATTATTGGGGATCAACCAGATGTAGAAATCCTCCGTGTTGACCCAGAAGTTGAAAAGGTACAATTAGCGAGTTTGGGAAGAATCAAGAAAGAACGAAATAATCTAAAAGTGCAGGAAACCTTAAAACAGATTGAAAAAATTGCCAATAGTGGTGAAAACCTCATGCCAGCCATACTTGACGCTGTAAAGGCATATGCAACTCTGGGTGAAATTTGTGGTGTATTGAGAGAGGTTTTCGGAGAATATATAGCACCTGATGCCTTCTAATATCAAATCAAAGGAGATGTTTTCAATTTCACGTAAAGGATTAACACAGGGATTGGTACAGGTATATACTGGGCATGGACGCGGAAAAACAACTTCAGCACTTGGACAAGCCCTCCGCGCTATTGGTCATGGCTTAAGGGTATACATGGGGTGTTTTTTTAAAAAGAGGCCAGTTGGAGAACTAATCGCTGCAAAAAAATATCTACAGAACAGTCTCACAATCGAACAATTTGGTCCTTCAAGATTTATCCAAAAAGATGAGCAAACAAAAGAAGATAAAAGAATAATCAATAAAGCTTTTCAACGTGCTCGAAAAGTTTTACTGAGCGGGAATTATGATATTGTGATTTTGGATGAGATCAACAGAGCTGTTGATTTGAAATTAATTGATTTAGAGGCAGTTCTTGAGTTACTGAAAGAGAAACCTCCACATGTTGAATTAATTTTAACTGGGAGAGGAGCTCATCCAGAGATCGTAAAAAACGCAGATTTGGTTACAGAAATGCTTAATATTAAGCACCCTCTGGCAACGGGTATAAAAGCACGTAAAGGGATTGAATATTAAACTCTCTATTGAAAGTTCTTGAAAGGGGTATTACAAATGAATAAGCAAATGATTAAAATTGACCACATTGGTATTGCCGTGAACGATTTAAAAGAAGCATTAAAACTCTACGAAAATTTAGGGTTACATGTCGATAAACTTGAAACTGTTACAGAACAAAAAGTTACTACCGCATTTATTCCGTGTGGTGAGGTGAATCTTGAATTATTGGAAGCAATAGAAAACGAGGGGCCTGTAGCTAAATTCATCGAAAAAAGAGGAGAAGGCATCCACCACATATCCATAAGAGTGACGGATATAGAAGCACTCTTGAATGAGTTAAAGGAGAAAGGAATAAGATTGGTTGATGAAACACCAAGGAAAGGTGCTCATAATTCCAAAATAGCTTTTATACACCCAAAAGCGATGAAGGGCGTGCTTATAGAACTCTGTGAAAAAGAAAACGAGAGTTAATTGAAAACGTTTAGTGATTTAATTGACACATGATTTTTTATCACCTAACACCATAAAAAATGGACTTCATACAAAATTTATCGGCAGCGAAATACGATATTTCGATGAAGCCGGATCTACCAATGATATTGCGAAAGAGTTGGCTAGAAAAGGTGCTTCAGAGGGGTTATTAGTTCTTGCTGAAACTCAAACTAGTGGCAGGGGACGTCTCGGAAGGGTTTGGCAATCGCCTCCAGGTGGCATCTGGCTTTCCTTAATGTTGCGACCAAAACTGACTCCTCAAGAAGCGCCAAAACTTACCTTTATAGGTGCAATAGCAGTTGCGTTTTGCATTCGAAATTTAGGTTTAGATGCAAAAATAAAGTGGCCTAACGATGTTTTAGTTAACAACAGAAAGGTTTGTGGTATTTTAACTGAAATGGAAGCCGAAATAGATGTGCTTCATTACGTAGTTGTGGGAATTGGAATAAATACTAATTTTAAAAAAGATAAATTGCCTATTGACATTCAAAAAACTGCAACAACTCTTAAGAGTGAATTAAAAGAATCTGTTAATCGAAATGAATTCATCGCTTGTTTATTAAATGAATTTGAAAGAGCGTATTTAGTTTTTCTGAAAAAGGGATTTTCTCCTATTTTGGAGGAGTGGAAAGAATTATCCTGCATTTTAAATGAAGATGTACGTGTCTATATGGATGATAAAATAATTGACGGAAAAGCGATAGATGTAGACCAAGCAAGTGGTGCATTAATACTTAAACTTGATAATGGATCCATCGAAAAAATCTTATCAGGCGATGTTTCAGTTCGTAGACGTTTATAGAAAATGGTTGCTAATGCGAAAACACCTCGATTTTTTTTATTAAATATCAACTAATTTATACTAATTTTACTGTATACAATAGTATACTGTAGTTCACCAACAGGAGGGTTCGGATGCGCGAAAAGACACTAAGAGTTTCGAATGAAGAATATGAACTCCTGCAAGAGGCTAAGAGCTCATTAATGGAGAGCGGTGTGGGGGAACTTAAAGATCATAAAAAATGCCCAAAGTGCGATACTGAAATGCATGGATTCGATATAAAATCTTACTATACCAAATGCCCGAATTGTGAAGAAAAATTAGAAGGTATTTGGATTTCTACTACTGAAGCGCCAGTTCTGGGAGCAATAGTAGGCTTGGGAATGGGGGCTTTGTTGACTTTTATTTCAAAGAAAAAGAGAAGAAGATGGATTTGAGGACGCTATCTAGATAATCAACAGTAGATCTGTAAACTACCTTACGCTAAAACTGAGAGACTTCCTGCCATCGAAGTTAAACAGTTATGAAGTCAATTGTTATGTTTTTTCAACAATTATTATAAATAGTGATACTTAGTAACAACTCACGAGTCCCAGAAATAAATTGACTTGGAACACCATGGAGGTTGCTTAATGTCTAACGATAGATTCAAAACTCTCCACGATCTAATAGAACAGGCAAAGTTATTAGGCGGAAAAGAACGAATTGAAAAACAGCATAAACAAGGAAAACTTACGGCACGTGAGAGAATAGAATTACTCTTAGATCCTAATTCATTTGTCGAAACAGATATGTTTGTCACTCACCGTAGCACAGATTTTGGAATGGAGAAAAGGAAAATTCTCGGTGATGGTGTAGTCACTGGCTACGGAACCATCGATGGACGTTTGGTTTTTATCTTTTCTCAAGATTTTACGAGTTGGGGCGGTGCTTTAGGAGAAATGTTTGCACTTAAAGTCTGCAAAATAATGGATCATGCACTTGAAGTAGGAGCACCAGTCATTGGTCTCAATGATTGTGGAGGAGCAAGAATTCAGGAGGGTGTATCAAGTTTAGGAGGCTACGGTGATATCTTTTGGAGGAATGTCATCGCTTCGGGAGTTATCCCACAGATTTCTGCTATCTTAGGGCCCTGTGCCGGCGGGGCAGTTTACTCACCCGTCGTGACCGATTTCACTTTCATGATTGACCAGAGCAACATGTTTATTACCGGACCAGATGTCATTAAAGCAGTAACGGGAGAAGAAGTAACTCATCAAGAGTTGGGTGGTGCCATGGTTCATAACACAAGAAGTGGAGTGGCACAGTTCATTGCAAAGGATGAGAACGAATGCATGGAAATGATTAAGAAGTTATTGAGTTATCTCCCTTCAAATAACTTAGAGGATCCACCCAGAATTGATACTGGTGATGATCCCAATAGGGTCAACGAAGCTTTGGACACTATCATTCCAGATGTTCCCACGAAACCATATGACATCAAAGAAATCATCCGAAAAGTGGTTGATCTTGGCGATTTCTTTGAAGTTCATCCATTTTTTGCCCAAAACGCCGTGGTTGGATTTGCGAGATTAAACGGGTATTCAGTAGGAATTGTGGCTAATCAACCTAATTATCTTGCAGGAACTCTCGACATTAATGCCTCAGATAAAATAGCACGATTTGTTCGTTTTTGCGATGCTTTCAATATCCCAGTCGTGACGTTCATGGATGTTCCGGGCTTTTTACCTGGTACCGCGCAGGAATGGGGAGGAATTATTCGCCATGGTGCTAAAATCCTTTATGCATATGCTGAAGCTACCGTTCCACTGATTACAGTGATCACTCGAAAGGGATATGGCGGTGCATATGTTGTAATGGGATCTAAACATTTGAAAGCCGACCAAGTCTTTGCGTGGCCCATGAGTGAAATCGCAGTTATGGGAGCTGAAGGAGCAGCAAATATCATCTTCAGGAGAGAAATAAAGGCGGCAAAAGATCCCGAGGCAATGAGACAACAAAAGATTGAAGAATTTAGAAAAACCTTTTGTAATCCCTATATTGCGGCTGCAAAAGGTTTTATAGATGCAGTCATTGAACCCAAGAATACGAGACCAGTTTTAATAAAGGCGCTAGAGATGCTAAATGGAAAGAGAGAATCATTACCACCTAAAAAACATGGTAACATACCGTTGTAGGCGGCTCTAATGTTTATTATAAGGGACTGATACACCGTGAATAAGAAATACAAACTTCAAGTACATGAAAAAACATATTTAATAGAACTTGAAGAAACAGATAATGGTTTTGTCTCCGTTGTAATAGAAACTGAAAGCGGAAACAAAATCAAAAAGGATTTAGAATTAGAGAGTTTGGATACTGAACGTGCAGTTTTTTCTGTTGTAATTGACAGCAAAGCACATCTTGTTGAGTTGGAACAATCAGATAATCATCGTTCATCATTTTCGATTTTACTTGACGGAAAACCACACGTCGTGAAGGTCGCACCAATAATATCAAAAGCTCAAGTTTCTTCCGCTCATATCAATTTTAGCGATTCCGATTCGACTCACTTAATAGCTTCTAATGATGCTGTAAAAAGTGTTACAGCGGGGATAGTAAAAGCACCATTAGTTGGCACAGTTGTGTCAATTAAGATTAATCCTGGTGATTCTGTAAGTCAAGGGGATGTCCTACTGATCTTAGAAGCAATGAAAATGGAAAATGAAATTCGTGCTCCAAAAGATGGTATTGTAAAAGAATTGAAGGTCACCAAGGGAGAAAAAGTTAGTTCTGGCGACATTTTGGCAATAATTGAGTAAACTAACTTATTCCAATGATGGTGCTGCCTGAAATGTATCATGTGGAGCTTCAGGCAGTTCTCCGGTTTTTGCAAGTTCTTTTGCATAATCTTCTACGCGTCTAGCGGTCAGCATTTCATCGATTCGTAACACGGTAACAGCAGCCTCTGTCGCAGATGAAATCGCCTGTAATTTTACGCGTAGAGGTTCTATCACACCATTCTCATACATATTTTCAATTTTGCCAGTAAATGGGTTTACGCGGTAATATTTTCCATTCTCCTTACTATGTTTTGCCCTCAATTGTGCAAGCAGAGTTATAGTATCCCAGCCACCGTTCTCTGCGAGGGTTTTG
>JAEOSF010000098.1 GCA_016840515.1 Candidatus Borrarchaeum yapensis
CTTCATACAGGGTGAAAGGACCTGTATAGACCCACCAATCGCCTGCATTCAATCGATAGGAGATGTAATCCACATCTGCTAGATTATCAGTGCTGGTGATTTCAATCACGGTGGTGGTATTGATCACCGAGACCGAGACATTCACCGCAACTTTAGGGGTCTTGAAGCAACGTTGATGGCGTTATGGTGTCTCGAAAACCTCATTATTGCTGAAAAACTTCCCGCTGAATTGAAAAGCACAACTAAATATAAAGAACTTGTTAATCTATTTACTAAACGAATTCTTTTTCTTGAGGAACAAGCTACCTTTCCTCATAATCGTCCTTTACCACCAATTCTTGAAAATGTCACTGAAAGCGATTTTAAAGACCAATATCAACTTAAACTTCGTTATTGTGAGATAACAGGTTTAAAACCGCCCGAATAGACTCTGAAAATGAATTATTGTAATATATTATAGCTCTTATGTGCGGGTTTGAACGCTAATACTTTACAAATAAGTTCTTTAAAAAGAACAAAAATATAACTTCATCAAAAAGAATCAAAATAAAAGAATTCAATTTAAACATAAAAAAAGAACGCCTCGATACTCATCCAAGAGATTACCAATATTATGAATTGCGGCGATGGAACGATCTTACCGTTGTATCAGGCAATGCATATCCACCCTGCACTGACAGAGGTGGTTAGTTTTGCCTTAGGAAACTTCCAAGAAGCATAGCGTTTCACTAACTAGTGAAAACATTTTACGAACTATTTCCAATTTTCTATTAGGTGGTAAAATAATGGTTCAAATAATCAACACGGAAGAACTAAAAGAAAAAATGGACAAAGGAGAAGAATTTATACTTCTTGATGTTAGAGATACACCAGATTATGAAAAAGAACACATTGTCGGTGCAGTCCATCTTCTGATTTCAGAAATAGAGCAGAAAGTCAATTCGATGTTCAATAAAGACGACCTGATAATAACATATTCCAAGGATATAAACTGTCCTGCGAAAAAAATTGCTGCAGAGAAATTAATCGATTATGGATTTAAAAACGTAATAGCGTACGATGAAAGTTGGAAGGCATGGAAGGAAGCAAATTATCCAACAGAGTAATTTCAGAACTTCTTTTTGACTATATCAAATGTACCGTATTACTTTGACAGATATGCATATATATTCAGTAAATTCTCTTAAAGACGTTTGCATGTAGATTGGAGGCTTATTGTACGCTGAATCGAAGTTTCATCATCTCTTAAAGAGGTATTCATTCGATCATCAGGCTGATGACATTGGGAAAACAAATTAAGGAATCAATTTTTTCAAGAATTGTCGATAAGTCAGCATTCCTTTATGATCTGACAGTCTTTGTTGTACATTTCGGTGCACGAGGAAAAAGATACGAACTTTTACCTCGTTCGAGTGGAAGACTCCTAGAAATAGGTTGTGGGACTGGGAAGAGTTCATTAAGAGCAAACGAAGCTATACGCGTAGATATAAATTCAAAATTTCTGAAAAGAGGTCTCAGAAAAAAACGGCTTTCAAATGCAATTTGTGCTAGTGCATACCATTTACCCTTCAAAGAAAAAATATTTGACGCTATACTTGTTCCAGATACATTTCATCATCTTTTATTTCATCATAAGTTGTTTAAAGAATGTCGTAGAACTTTAAAAGACAATAAGGCTCGCTTATGCATATTTGATCCTGTAAAAGTAAAAAAGGGAACGAATAGATTACATTCAACTGCAGATGGCATAACTTGGAATTTCACACTTGCAGGATTATGCAATCGAATTTTCAAACTGTCAAAAACACATAAATTCAAGATTCAAAGTTCTACGATAGCGAAATGTAAGTCAATCATACATTTAAGCGGCTGGTGTGATATTTTATTTACGTTAATTCCATGTAATCAATAAATTCTTGATAAGAACGGTCTACTTCAACCGAGTTAATATATATTTGTCCACCATAAATTCTGGGTGATATAACATTTTCGCCTTTCTTAATCCTTCTTCTCCTGTATCTTGTTCTCGATTTACATATTTGAAATTTGCCCATTCATTTTCCAGAAATAGTTTATTGATGAGTGCATATATTCCTCTGAATTCCCGTTCGTGGCTTCCTTTCTCTATATGGACGACTAAAGTCTCGGCGTTTAATGGTTCACCCATAGTGAACGCCTTTATTTTCTCTTCAACGATGATTACAGCACCCTTGAAATCCAAAATGTCAAAATGGGATAATGCATCAAAAATTGCTTTATCTTCACCTGCTAGATGGGGATCATCATAGCAGGCTCTTACATTACACCAGTCTTCTTGAAGTTCTAAGCACCCTGGAACTATTTCTTTAGTTAAGGATGCATATTCAAACTCGTGCTGGCGTTGAAATTGCTTTATACTTTTTCTTTGAGAACGATACTTTGAGCCCTGCAATTCAACCAAGTTCTTTAATAGATACACATAATCTGATGCATCCCGATCTAATTCGGTTTTTATTTTATCTCCATCGGAAAACAATTTCGCAACATTTTCTGGTACTCTTTTCATTATTTCCCCAGATCCTGTACTCTCAGAATAGGTGATACACTCTAAAACAGTTTCTTTTATTTTGTTCGAGCCGATTGGTGGAAAGAAATAGGATTCTTCCTCTGGGCTCGCCATGATCGCTATATTATCGTTAAGTATCGCCCATTTGAAGTTGTAATAATGCCTCCACATGAATAGATTTGTGAAAGTAAATTCAGAAATCGTGGGAGGATGTCTTTTAAAATACTCATCAAAGATTACTTTATCTTCGATCCCAAGTTCTTTAAAATCAGGAAATTTTGGATATTGTGTCATACATTCACCAAATAATAAATTCAATGAGATGGGTGACTTAACTTTAAAATTCGTTGAGGGATGCAAGTTGATTTAATTAAAGCTAGTGTTTCTTATATTTTCCCATCAAAACAGCTTGTTCTATAACATGATCCTTAATAGCTTTCTCTACAGTCTTTTTGTTGCTTTTTTCTTCAAGTGTTAATTTTGTATCAAGAGCATACAGTTTAAAATAATATCGGTGTGTTCCAGATGGAGGACATGGTCCACCATAATCGTTACGATTCCAACTATTTCTTCCAATGATTCCTTCTTTTGGAATACTATTCTCTTCAATATTTGATATACTAGAATCTATATTCCAGACTACCCAATGATCCCATGTTCCAATAGGTGCATCAGGATCATCCATGATGAGCACTAGACTTTTTGTTCCTTCTGGAATTCCTTCGATTATCAATTCTGGGTTGATATCATCCCCTTGACACGAATATTTCTTCGGAATCATGCCTTCATGACCAAAAGCTGGACTTGTTATTTTTAGCATCACAATACCTCCAATAAAACTGACTATTTGTAATAAAGAATCTCTTAAAATTTTATAATGAGGTAATTGATTTTAAACTGAATCGACTTGCGAGGGACGAAAAAGGTCGCACACAAAGGTTTAAATGTAGTATCATCTTAATCTCTCCGGCTACTAACAACGAATGATTATTCATTTCTACTGACGAAAAAAGACCTAAACATGGAGACTCAAAACGTGGCATGTACAGTTATAGTTGGAGGATTTTTCGGCGATGAAGGTAAAGGAAAGATCGCCTCATATCTTGCAATTTCGAATGAACTTGCTGCAATGGTTCGGGCAGGTTGTGGAACAAATGCTGGTCATACCGTAGTCTACAACGGCGAAAAATTCAAACTTCGTCAAATTCCTTGCGGCTTTGTAAACGAGAAGACGAAACTTTACATGTCTGCTGGTGTGTTAGTCGACCCAGAAGTCATTCTCAAAGAAATCGAAGAGACAAACACCAAAGAAAAGCTTAAAATTGACTTTCAGACGGGAATAATTGAACCACAACATCGTGAACGAGATACAGGTACTACTATTTCAAAAATAATTGGTACCACTGGTTCTGGAAGTGGCCCCTGTAATGTTGATCGAGCGTCTAGGGTTGGCAAAGTAGCAAAGGATATTCCTGAACTCGCAGAATACTTGAGTGATGTAACTCTCGAAGTAAACGAATTAATTGATGCCCAAGAGAATGTTGTTCTCGAAGGAACACAAGGGACGTTCCTTTCACTGTACCATGGCACTTATCCCTATGTAACAAGCAAAGATGTGTGCGCAAGTGCTATATGTAGTGATGTTGGCATTGGTCCAACTAAAATAGACGATGTTCTTGTCATCTTCAAAGCTTATGTAACACGTGTAGGTGAAGGACCGTTAGAAGGCGAATTATCCGAAGAAGAGACTATAAGGCGAGGATGGCAGGAGAAGGGTACAGTGACAGGGCGCACACGAAGAGCAAGTCCTTTTAGTTTCCGCTTAGCAAAACGGGCAGTCCTTTTAAACGGAGCAACTCAATGCGCACTTACAAAATTGGATATTGTTTTTCCCGATGCACAAGGCATAAAAACTTTTGAAGAATTGCCGAAAGAAGCGATTGAATTTATCCGTAAAATTGAAGTCCAATTGAAGATACCAGTCACCTTGATCGGAACAGGTCCGAGTGTAGAAGAAATTATTGATAGAAGGGCTTAAGAGGAGGAAAGAATATGTATACTATTATCGCAGAAGATCTATCAAAGAAAAAAGGTCAGTTTTTTGAGGATCTAGTCACATTCCTTGAGGAAAAACTTCCTAGATTTACTTCAATTAAAATCGAAGGATCGGACATTGTAGTGTCAACTGACTCCCCTGAAAGAAATTTTAGCAAAAGAACTCTTCGCCTATTTGTCCGAAAACATTTACACAAAGCTCGCCTAAAGGGAGAATTAAAAATAATTGCAGGAGATAAAGACGAATATATAATTAAAAAGAAGAAAGGTATCGAACTCGAAATTGAAGAAGAGGAAGAGAATGAGTTCTAAAAGCGTATAAGAATTTCAAATAAGAGTTTTCAATCTTTTTCTTACGTTTTCTTACATTGGAGACAAATTTTAAGAGACTTAATTTGAATAGAACTCGTTAGTAGGATTTGATCTAATGAAGGAAAAAATCTCTGTTACTTTAGCGCAAATGGATCCCATTTTAGAGAATAAAGATTCAAATCTTAAGAAGATGCAAAGTTGGATCGAGCGTGCTGCTCGCGAAGAATCAGACTTAATTGTATTTCCAGAGATGTCTTTGACGGGATATAGTCTACGTGATCACGTTTTTGCATTATCAGAACCCATTCCTGGTGACTCTGTTAAAAAACTTGAAATGATTGCAGTGGAAAACAATCTACATGTAATCTTTGGAATGCCAGAAATGAGTGATAAATTAAAAGGTGTCATCTATAATTCAGCCGTCCTCTTAGGCCCTCAAGGTTATATTGGTAAATATCGGAAACAATTCCTTCCAACACACGGACCTTTTGAAGAACTTCGTTATTTTAGGCCAGGTCCTGTACCTGAAGTTTTCGAAACATCGATTGGTTCAATAGGTCTACAAATCTGCTTTGACGCTTTTCTACC
>JAEOSF010000063.1 GCA_016840515.1 Candidatus Borrarchaeum yapensis
ATCAGTGACAGTCGCGAAGTACTTATCATTCTAGGAGAAATTACAGGTAAAGATATACAGCCTACTTTTGGAATTTGGTCAGAACATGTAGGATTATCGAGATTTGCAGAAGACTATTTTGAATTCCTCTGGAGTTCTGCAGAGTCATATTGAACTCATAATAAATCAGTTTTATAAAAACCTCATCCTTTTTGGTCAAAAAGGTATCATTTATTAAAAATATAATTGAATTAATATAGTGAGAAAATCTTTTTAGAGCGAAGCTATGTAGTATTGAGATTGTTAAGAAATATGACATTTGCGGCATTCGGAAGTTAGATATTTTAATATGATTGTATTTAACTGAATTTATCATATTCTACTAGGAGGACGATCGTTGGAAGAAATTGTTTGTGTAAATTGCGGAAAGGTAATTGGAGGCCCTGAAGACATCTCAGGGGACGATGCAAAAGTTTTAGCATGTGATCTTTGTGAAAAACCCGTATGTGGTGATTGCGCTAAGCACCTTAGCATGTATGTATCGGATGGAGGGGTTCGTAGGCTAAGGAGTATACGATTATGTCCAAAATGCGCACCAAAATCGCGTAAAACCTATAAAGATGTCTAGTCGCAAAGTATTTTTTATTTACTATTAACTCATTCTTCTCAATTTTTTACGAATATAATCGGTATTACAATCGTAATATTTCTGTATGCGAAGCCTTTATAAGGAAGTTATACACAGCCCTCATGAGGAGGATTGTGAATGAAGCTTATCTCGGTTAAATTGCCAGAGAAATATCTTGAGGGGCTTGATACCTTAGTTCGAATAGGTGTGTATCCGTCACGGAGCGAAGCGATTCGTGTCGCAGTTAGAGATCTCTTAAAGCGAGAAGTATGGGAAAAGGGGGTACCTCCTAGTTCTTAATTGCCGCTGAGAAATTTAAAGATGGTTTCTTTTAATTAATCACGAATCAATTTATCTTTAGAGGCGTTTTTATACAATGACAAATAATCTCTTTCATTTAAAATACGGGATTATCCCAGCTTGTGATGTCAGCAGCTTACCCGAGTTAGAAAATCTAGTTAAAGAAACTGCGGATATTGAAGGAATTGTTGGCTACAAGCTCGGCTTCTCATTAGGTTTAAGCCATGGGTTAAGAACTGTTGTTGATATTATTGAAAAACAAACAGATTTGCCAATAGTCTATGATCATCAAAAAGCAGGTACAGATATTCCTCAAATGGCTGAGCTTTTTGCACAAACTTGCAAAGCGAGTGGTATTACTGGAGTTATCATTTTCCCACAAGCAGGCCCCGTAACTGAAGAGGCATTCATAAATGCTTTATTTAATGCAGATCTAATACCTTTAGTTGGAGGCGAAATGACTCATCCAAAGTATCTAGGAAAGGATGGAGGTTTCATTAGAGATGAGTCCGTTGAGGAAATGTATTTGACTGGTGCAAGAAATGGTGTGACTTATTTTATTGGTCCTGGAAATAAACCTGAACGAATAAATCACTATGTCAAACTCTTAAAAAATGTGGTTCCAAAGCCTATGTTTTGTATGCCTGGTATCGGGCGTCAAGGTGGAGATATTAAAACCGCATTTGAGGCAACAGAGGGAATACCTGCTTACGGAATCATTGGAAGTGCAATATATAACGCTTCTAACATAAAAGCGGCAGCAAAAAGATTTTGTGATGAAGCAGTAGAGTTTTAAATGGCTCAAGTTTTTTCTAATTCATAAAAAAGATTCACCAGCTCTTAACGAAATTTAAAAATTGTTTTCTTAACCAGCGTAGCATTTCAATATTTCGTTTTGTTTGGTTTTCTACGATTTTTTTATTATTAGAGAGACAACTATGAAAGTGAAAAATTGTTCATTTAATAATATTAAGAAGGAAATTTATAAAGTTAAATCTCACTAGAACTCTTTTCAGTTCAAAACAAAAGCTATAAATACGCTTTAGAAAATACGGATCGATAGGTTTTAGGATATGAAGTCTACGGTCTTAGGGTTGTCGACACTGTCAGTAACTCGACTTCGGTCTCTGATAGAGAGAAAATATCATTATCTAATGATCATTATACTTGTATTGGGATTTCTAATCAGAATTGGATTTATTTTTAGAGCAATAGGAAGAGATGAAGCCGCCTTTTTGTACTATGGTTGGATGATAGTTAAAGGAAAAGTTTTGTACCGTGATCTGTTTAATCAAAAGGCACCAGGAGTTTATTTCACTGTAGCTTTAATTTTCCTTCTTGTTGGTAAACAAATATTACTCGTACGTATAGTATCTATGTTTTTAAGCACTATTACAGCCTTAGTTATATTTAAAATCGGTTATAAGATAAGTAATCCCTTAACAGGTATAATCTCTTCTTTATTCTTTATATTAGAGCCAGTCACTCTACGACGGAGTACGATGGTTTTTTCGGAAACATTCATGGTTTTTTTTATGGCTTTAGCGGTCTATTTTTACATTTTAGCTCATAAGAAAAACAATTCTTGGCACTATCTTGTTGTGGGTATTTTAATTGGACTTTCTGCAGTAATGAGACAGACTGGAATTATATTGATTCTCATTATCATTTTTCACCGTCTTTATATTAGATACCCGCTGAAAGATCTATTTCACTCAGTTGGCATACTAATTGTCGGATTTTTAGTGAGCATAATACCGATTGTGGTTTATTTTATGGTAGTGAATGCTTTAAATGATGCTATCTATTCTATATTTTTCTTTAATCTATCACCTTCATATGGATTTACTCTGCTTAGACGAGTAGATAATCTTCTTGACGTCTTCCTAAAAGATCCTATTCTTTGGTGTATTGGTTTAGGAGGACTGATTCTAACAGTTGAAAGAAGAAATGAATGGTATGTTTTTCTAGCTGGATGGTTTATCGCCTCATTTATTTTGGTCATCTCTCTAAGCACCCCGTATGGTCATTATTACATCCAAATAATGCCTGCATTTTCACTCTTAGGTGGAATTCTTGTTGAAAGATTAATTGTTTTAAGTGGGGAGTTGGTAGACAGCGCATCTCAAAGTCTATTGTATCCCAATATCATAAACTGGCTTTTGGTTGTTTTATTGCTCATTGGAATAGGGACAATTGGATTAGAATTATACTTTGATATGAAAGCAAGTCATGGACTACCATATCAAATTGAAGCAGCGGAGTATGTTAAAACTCATACCTCTCCCGATGAAATAATATTCTCACCTGATTCTGCTTATTATCTTCTCACTGATCGACAAAACAAATATCGGATTGAACATTTAGCTGCGGGGCATATAGAAGTATTTGGTATTAGTGATCTACCACATTATTTAGAGGGCGAGCAAGTCAGGTATATTATAATTGACTATAACATCGAAATTTGGAATTTTAACGAGGAACATTATCGTACAACGTTCAATGATGAAACTAGAGCTGAAGAAGTCAAGATTGTATATGAATGGATTCTTGCTAATTACGAAATCGAGGCGACCTTTGGATCCGGCACTGATATGGTAAAAATTTATCGTTCCTCATTTTGGTAAATTCAACTCTCTAACACTTCTCTTCTAATCCCTAGATTTTAACAGAATTTGGATCTTTAGTTAAAAAAATAGAGTGGATGCGATGTTCATCTATTAGAAGGGTTTAATACTGTTTTTCTCCTGACCGCAGTCCTACAAAAAATATTAAGCCAAACCAAAAGCTGGCGAATAATAAACCGATTGTCAGGAGTGCAGGATCTGCTTGACTAATCCCTAGAAACGTCCTAATATCAGCGCTACCTGGGTTAAGTCCTGCTATATAATCTGCTGCATAAAGAACTATCATTCCTAGAATGCCCATAATATAGTAGCGGTCTCTAGTAGCGTTGGTACGAAGTCCCTTGAAGAAACGAATGAGCCAGGTAAGAATTGCTAATCCTAACGCGAAGAAGTGGAGAACTCTTTCATAAAGCCATTGACCTGCTCCCATCACAGCAGGATCCAAACCTCCACCTAAGAACCAAAGGGCTCCAAACATTAGCATTATCAGGATCTCTAAAAGTGATATGGCTCTATCGGGAATTTCACCTACGTAGTGCGGATCAACTTGTCTTGCACCTTCATAAATCAGAGTAATGAAAGCGCCAATGGCTGCCGCATCTGCTACACATAAAACACCGATATGAATTGGATTAAGTGCACGAGTCCAGATATTCCAGATTGCTGGAGCAATGGTTGAAAAATATGCAACGTAAAAATCATAGGCCTGCAGGATAGGAATGATCATTAAGATTACGAAAAGTAATAAAGTAAAGATCCAAAACCGGCCTCTTTTTTCGCCATAATCATCACTTCTAGGATACATAATTCGTCCTGCAACAAGAAATGCAACAACAATGACGATAAGTGGGGTAAAAAGCGGCATGAAGAAGAAAATAAATGCAATTGTAATATTGACGATATAAAAAAGCCGTACACCCTTTGGAACGTGTTCAACAGCCCTTCCCATACCTGAAAATCCACTAGCAATTGAATCCTTGTAAATATAAATAAGTAGAATCCATCCTAGAATGAAAGTAATTAAACTTGTAATTAAGAAAAGAACATCCAACGACCCTCCACCAAAGGCAGTGAATTGAATACCCTGAACCGCCTCGCCGTTCATAACAGAAGGCAGAAGGAAAAATAATATTGGAAAATAGATGATCACGCCTATAAACAGTATTACTACAAGGAGTTTTTCCAAAGCTACTTCCCCATAAGACAAATTTAGCATCTCCGTAATGAACTTTACATTTCTTTATTGCTATAACTCACAAAGCTAATAGAAAAAAGTTTTGGCTATCATTATTATCGTCTCTGTCTTGTCCTCCATCCCATTCGTTGAACGCGTGAGACCTATCGGAGTCAATTTCATGCACAAGAACATACTAATCACGTACTGTGAGAGGCTTGCTCTTTGTTAAGACATTCCACATAGACAAAGCCCATATAAAAATCCTTAATTAATCTTTTAATTGCTATCTGAATCATAATCTATAGACTTAGACTTGAAGAAGGATTTGTCTTATCAGAAAATGGTCTTGTCGATCATTATCGCCTTTACATGCAACAAAACGCCATATATTTTCCAAAATTAAGGATTCGAGCGAATTAAAAGTGTTAGCAAATGTCTCTGCTTTTATCACCACAAAACTAAAAAAGTAAAACTACTCTTTGAAGGCTAACTTCAATAAAAGCTTAAATTGACTGGTAGATTTGATGAAAAGAGAACACATAATTCTCGTAGTTATACTGGCTACAGCATTTGTGTTACGAGTTTATGGCGTCCTAACAGACGTTTTTCCGTTTTTCCGTGAAGCGACTTATGGTATGGCTGCTTGGAGAATCATTGACGGTGATATGCCTTACCGTGATTTTTATCATTCACAGCCTCCACTGTCTCCCTATTTACTTGCTTTCGTTTTCTTGATATTCGGGGTTGGCGTTGTCCAAGCCAGGCTATTCTTAGTTGTTTTCACAACCTTTACAAGTTTCGTGATCTTTTTGGCTGGAAAGAGGATTGATTATAAAACGGGTTTATTAGGGAGTCTAGTCTTTGCAATTACCCCTTGGTGCATTGTTTATGGTATGCGGGCAGTAAATGATCATATCGCAATGACTTTCTGTATTATTGGATACTATTTTCTAACCCCAGTCTTTGCTTTACAAAATATGAACAAAAAAATGGATACCACTGCTGAAAGAAGCAGTGTAATTCTAGCAGGTCTTTTCGTAAGCATTGGAGTAATGATTAAAACTATAGTTGCACCGATATTGATTGCCTTTATTGTCATTTTATTTGTTGAAGCACGATACTCTGGTGCTGAAATTAGTAATCAGGTAAAAAATATCGTGTTCCTAATTCTTGGTTTCATTGGTCCTCTTCTAATTGTGTATTTGCCCTTTTATTTAGTAATTGGTGACGAATTCACAATTCAGGTACTTGGACAACATTTTGAAAAACCTCCTACTACTTGGATAGGGCGTTTGGAAGAAGTTACGAGTTTATTAGTTTTGGATAATCTCTATTTTTTTGTTTTCTTTATATTGAGCGTTTTTTTTGCGATACGAAGACCATATGGAAGGGGTTTAATCATTTGTATTTCTGTTATGGTGTTATCTATATTCTTCTTTGTTCCACGAGCACATCCGAATTATTATCATGCCCTTCTCCTATGGATGGCAATGGTCTGTGGATTCTTCCCTTTTCCAGATTTCAAGTCATTGAATTTGAAAATAGAAATATTAATTCTAAATTTCATTATAATTTTGAATTTAATCTCATACAAAATCTATCGTTATTCTAATCTTGATATTTCAAAAGCAAGCTATTTTAATCATTTTTCGGCAACAATTGCTCTTTTTGTTACTGCAATCGCTTTAATTGTCTTAATCATCTTTATAATCAAAGAAAGGCGATTTTCCGAATTTAGAATTAAGACCCATATAAAAAATCTGTTTTCCTCCCCATATCAAATTTGGAAGCGCTTAAGAATCATTTTTATCAAGGATGAGGTAAGAATAGTCATTGCTATACTCTTTATTGCTCTAATCGCGACAACTTATGTTTCATATTTCCCTATTTCTGAGAGAGATAAGAAATCTATGGATTGGATTAAAGCAAACACCTCTCCTGATGAATATGTTCTTGCTGATAATTTGAAAATTAATTTTTGGACACTGAGGAGAAGTCCATTTGCTGAAATTTCAAAGGATCGAACTTTTATAGGCGAACTTACTGGAGAGATGTTCATTGAAGCTTGTTATAAATATGATATTAGATTTGTTGTAGATACTGGAAGATTATTTGGGGAACTAGATACTTATGATGTTTTTCTAGAGTTCCTTGCGGAGAACTACGTTCCAATATTAGAAGGTCATACAATTTATGTTCGCACAACTTCATTACAATGAAAATTTGAGGAAACTGATCTCTATTTAGTATGTTGAGGTGGTTTTATGGCTAACAAACATTTGTGTGAAAATTGTGATATTCCGATGCGATTTGTTCTGGCTGATATACATGGAGAAAAACTTCAGGGTTGGCACTGCCGCGAGTGTGGCTTGTTCCTGCCAATTCAGACAGACACAGAGGTTGAGATTAAATTAGACAAAGACACCGTTTTGAATGCAACAACTACAGCAGCGTTTTTTATTGACGACGAAATGGTTATTGAGGACTTAACGGAACAATTAGATCTGTAATATCATGAAAACTCAAATTTTTCTATTCTACCTGAAAATAGGTTTTCCATAAGTGTTTCAGGTAGAATATCACTTTAATATAACTTTTATCTCGTAAAACTTCCAGTTCTCTAAACCAATCCTCTAATAAATCCGAGAGACCAGCCAAAAAACTCTGTTATGAAAATAAGCACTAGAAATATATACATTTTGAAACTTAACTTATTTTTAATAACTAAATGTGTTGAGAACGCCAATATAACAATGAAATAACTCATAATTAAGCCTATAATTATTATAAAAAGAATGGGCCACTTCAATGCTAGCAACAATAGGATAATTATGCCGATTAGTTCAAGAGATGGAAGAATATGTATCCATTCTAACGCTTTTTTATCCTTTTTGACTAATTGCGCCCTTCCTATCGCATATCTGTGTATTTGTTTGAAAAATGTACGCAAGGTTGTCCTATGATAGTGGAAAACTTTTGCGGACGGAACATATAATATCTTATAGCCACGTTCTTTAAGCCTCTGGTTTAAGTCTGCATCTTCTGCTGTTATCAAGCTCTCATCAAATAAACCAATCTTATCAAAAATATCTTTATAATACACTGCATTGCAACCAGGAGCACTGTTTACATATTTTTTCTCTGTTAAGACTTTGGAATGGGTAGACGGTCCTCCTCCTAAAGGTGTCGATAAAGCCAGGCCAACTGCCTTAGAAAAACCATCTAAGTCTGATGGGATGGCATTTGGCCCCGTTGCGCAAACAATGCCTTCATCTCTATCTAATGCTAAGACCAAGTCATCTAACCAAGTTTTTCCAACTGTGCAATCGGCATCTGTAAAGGCAATAATGCCACCTTTTGCAATCTTAATTCCTTCATTACAAGCACCTGCTCGCGTTCCCTTGTTTTCATAAATTATTTTTGAGTTATACTTGGATGCAATAAGAATAGTATCATCAGCTGAATGTCCATCTACGATTATAACTTCCTTTTTTGGATAATTCAAGCTAAATACAGACTTTAAACATTCATTTATTGTTCTGTCATTGTTTTTTGTTGGTAGGATAATACTTACAAGGGGATTTTTGGAAGCCCTCACTTTTTTCAAGTCCTGCTATTCCAAGTAGATAGGTTTTACAGCATATTTCAAAAATATCTTTAGTTCATCCTTTTATGTTTAGAAAAGTAAGTCATTTTCACAAAAAAGAATCCTACATATAGTATTTTGAAAGATTCGCTTGGCTTCACTGGGACTCAATTATAACATAACCAAAAGAATTACTACTTCTTTATTCTGTACCACGAGAATTCATCTCTATTTGTAAAAAGCAATTCCAACGTTTCTAAAAATCCAATAGTTCAAGTTATATCTTTTACAAAAAATTAGAAAAGCATTTTTCAGAAAAGGTAAATTCACCACATCATGAGTTGATAGTATTCCACCTTGACTTAAATATTTAAAGGCCATATGATATTCCCAAAACATGTGATCAAACGCATGAAGACTATCGTGAAAAAAGAGATCAATGTGCTTTAACTTATTTAGCAATTTAGGGAGTAGCGCTTTGCTATCGCCAATAATTAGTTCCCACCTATCTAAGACGGCTTCTCTAACAAGAAAACCTTTAGACGGTATATTTGAATCATGAGGAAGATCGATACTATATAATTTGCCGTTTTTGTTTTCCTTTAGTGCCTCAAGGATATGAGAACTGGATGCGCCGTATAAAACACCTGTCTCAACGACAATATCTGGCTTTAGATCCCGGATCAATAAATATAGCATTTCGCAATCAAAATTAAAAGTTGTGTCGCTACTATGCCCTATCATTTTAATCAATTTAAATCTTTTAGAATCATACCAAGATTTAAATTTTGAATTAAGGTATTCAGAGTAAATCGCCTTTGTGTCGACATCAAAATTAGTGGATAAAAACTCTAAGAAATTAGCACGTTCTTTGGTATCTGGATTTTTTTGTTCGATTAAACGTTTATATAATTTCGTAAGCACCTGAGTTGGATGCCTAATTGATTTCAATAATAATTTATGTCTTTTCATTTTTTCTAACTACTTCCACATTCTAACTTCCCCATATTTACAGGATATAGGACGCAAACTGTTTTACAAATTCTAGGATATTCAGATAGTATTTTCCGGGTATCATCGATAGGTGTAAAAGCTGTTAATCAAGAATACGAGAAACGAGCCATGTGGGTATTTCTTTAAAATAGAGAATGGAGAGAACTGAATAAACGAGTAAACCATTGAATGCAAATAAACACATACAACTCACTATAATAATAAATCGTGTGACTGGATTGATTTGATTTGAAATGTATTTCCATCCAATACTATTAATTATATTGAAAGAAATTGTTATCAAAAGATAACCAATGATTAAGTAGGGCAATAAGGCCAATAATTCCCCCTGTAGAAAAAAATAATTCCAGAGTCCGAGTTTTATTGCACATGGCTCAATAAATAAACCTAAGACGAGAGGAGAAGAGGAATACAGAAATTTGTTTGCTGATTTCTTTAATAAGGATGTGGAGAAAAGAGAATATTCTACCTGAAAATAGGGTTTTCCAAAGTGTTTCAGGTGGAATTGAACCCGAGAGGTCCCACGCCTTCTTTGACGGGAATGTATGACAGGTACATGGACGATAAAAGTGATAGCAGTCAGTATTTCAGAAATGGACGCCCCAGAAGAATGTATTCAATGAAATTAGCTCGTTTAGCGCTCTTTATTATTTTCTCGAATTTTTTGCGAACGCGATTTTCGTCAACGTTTAATTCAGACACATCTATTTCGTCTAAAACATTTTTAAGAAGTTTTTCGAAATCATAGACAAGTTTCTCGCCTTCTAAATGGGCTAAACCCGTTTTAAGGGCTGTCTTCACCTCTACGTAATACCATTCACGAGCAATTGGGTACTTTAGCTGCCCCTTTTTTACTAAATCTCTGAGGAATTCCAATCCAAACTCAGTGTGTCCTAACTCTTCTAAACGTGCTGCTAATGCGGCGATGACATCTTCATTTGACGAGGGTGTTTTAACTCCAACAATACGTGGGCGTTTTAATGCAGTCTCTAATTCTTCCTCACTCATTTTAGGTGCTGGTAGTTCCTCCAAAATGTCCTCTTCTTTGCTTCTCTCTTTGTCCTTAATTTTATCTTTTGGTTTCATAGTCGCTGGTTCTTCAATTTCCATTTTTGGTTTAACTATTTCGGTAGAGGGTGGAACTTCTTCAGGTTTCACTTCGGGGGCTTTGGTGACTTCAGGAGTCACTTCGATAATTCCTGCCGAGATAAGGGCTTCTTTCAGTTTTTTTACATCATTTTCTGTTAATGTTTCATGTTCTGTAAGTAACCAGCGTGTTTTAAAAAATTGAATATCCTTTTTCAAGTCAGGGGACACGAGTACAAAGTTGCCAGCTTCGAGCCTTGGTAATTTATTAATGATTTTTGCTGCTCGGGTTTCACCAGCACCAGCTGTCACGATATGTTCAATGGCTTCACGAGATTGTCGAGCGGTAATTCTTCCTATTGCAAAGGTGTTCATCTGCTCAAATGCCTTGTAATCAACGTCCTTTGGAGATTGTGTTGCAATAATGCAGATAACTCCATATTTGCGTGCCTGACGAAAGATGAGTTTCAAACCTTCTTTTGGACCAGGTTTCACTGTTCCTGAAGGACAAAAAGGAGCAATCTCGTCAATAAAGAAAATCAGTCGTGGTTTTTTGGAGGAACCTTGGTTTATCATCCAATCATACAAGCGGTTCACTAAGATAGAAATGAAAAAATGCTTTTCTTCATCGGTGGTGAGTGTTTTTAGAAAGAAAACATTGATGGGTGTACGCCCCTTTTCTTTCTGTATCAACTTAGTGATATCTAATCTCTCTCCTAATTCAAAAAGCAATTCTGATGTCCCAATTGTTAAACTTCTAATGGATTGACTCAGTCGTTCTCTTTCTGCATCTTTCAGATACTTCCCATAGTCGACTGAGTTTAATGGATCTTCTACAAGGAGATCTGCTAGGTGTTTCAAATCTTGTATTTCTTTGTCTTTCTGCCAATAATTCTTCATAATCTCATAAATCACTGCAAATGCCTTCGATTCATAACTACCTGGTAGACCTGTTACTCGAATAAGTACGCGTATGAGAGTCCTGCTAGTATTATCAAGTAACCTGATAGCATCTTCATGCTCTGCCTTTATATCAGGAAATACTATGGGATCTATACAAATTGGAAGGCCCTTTGTTGAGGCAGGAGTAAATATTTTTACATAAACTTTGTCTTTATATTCTCTGAGCATTTTTAATGGAAGTCCATGTTCTTCTATGACTTTTGGATCGGCAAGCTTAATCAGCGAGGCAATATCTCCTTGAGGGTCCAAGGCAATTATCGGAATTCCTTCTTTAGCTGCCTCTTCGATAATAATTTTTGCCAAAACGGTCTTACCAGACCCTGTTGATCCGAAAGCTGCCATATGTCTAACTAAAATTTTGGCAGGTATTTCCAAATGCTTTTCTGTAGGATTTCCATCCTTATCTACTTCGTAACCTAAAAATAGTGACATTTTTTACCACATTAGAGAGCTGTACGAATACGATCGAATCATGAAAAATCACACACAATCTCAAATAAAGCTTTTCACAAAGTTTTAAAAATCTCTTATGAAATCGACTAAAACGCAATAATCAATACAAACACTAATTTATTGTAACTTTTTCAGTTTAAGGACAAATCTAAACCCTATTAGCGACTATTCTATGTGTGAGTGGACAAAGAACAGTAAGTCAGCAATGATAGATTTAACTTTATCTATAAAAATAAAATAGAAAGAAAAAAAGAATTCGTGAGCACCCCTTGCAGGGCGCACGTCTAACTCGGTACTTCTTCATATCGACCGCGAAGTACAACGCCTAGGAGTATGAGTAGCCCAGCTGAAATGGCTCCTAATACCCACGCCGACGTATTAAAGCCGGCAGCTATGTACAAACTGTTGAAGCCAGCGAGTATCAAGCTTAAGAACACACCTAAAATCAACGAGAACAAGATAAATCTAGCAGTTGTTTCTTTAGAAACTTCTCGCCCCTTGCCTTGTAAAACATCTACAATGAACCCGAGTTGGCTTAATCCCCACAGAAATACAAATGCCACAAAAATTACTGTCGCATAGTTGAACATCGCTTGTGTCATCTCTGCTTGACTAGTTCCAGGCCAGACAGGCAGCTGTCCTTGACTGTAGAAGTACCCCGCACCTAAGATTGCTGCAATTACGAATAGAAAGGCAAAAATGTTTCCAAATAGCAAATCGTCAGGGTGCACGTAGCCTACTCTTCCTTTCTCCTTGAAGAAGGTATTGATGATTGCTACGAACAAGACTATCGCTAGAAATACAAATGTGACGTAGTATACAGTTAAGCTCGAAAGCCAAAGGCTAAAGACTAATACAGCGCCTCCTATCCCAGACGCCATAGCACCGAAGAAAATCAATCTAACCAATTAATGACCTCCAAAATTCATCCTAATATTTATTCATATTAAATATTATTTGTATTTAATAGGCGACAAAATTACTTAAAAAACCTTGCTTTTAGCAATAAAACAATTTTGAAAGATAATAAACAAGGTGCTTATATGACAATTATTGTAACTTCTTCTGCCTCAATCGCTGGTAGAACACTTCATGAGCAGTTCATTGAACATTATACTTTTGACAAAACTGGAAAATTTTTTGAGAATAATCCAATATACGAATACCAAACTCAAGATAAAGTGATAAAACTCTTAATAACGAACAGGGAAATCATTGAAGCTGACCATCTGAACGAATTTACTACAGATTTGTTTATTTTCGCCAGTAAACATGAATCTGTAGCTAAAGTACCTGCACTTTTAACTCATTCTACCGGTAATTGGACTATGGAAGCTAAATTTGGTGGTCTTCCTAATGAACTTGGTATAGCACCCGCCTTTGCGATTAAAGAAGCATTACTTGAACTTCATAATCAGAAAAAACAATTAGATCTAGAACAATATAATGTATCTTTAGAAGTTAGTCATCATGGTCCAACTAATTTAAACGCCCCACTTGTTTTTATAGAAGTCGGAAGCACTCCAGATCAATGGAGTGATAAAAAAGCAGTAGAAGCAGTAGTTCATGCGACAATGCGGGTTGCTTCTACGAATAAAAGATATAAAGCAGTTATTGGCATCGGAGGCGGGCATTATGCACCGGAATTTAATCATCTACTTTTGAAAACAGATTATTCTATATCTCACATAGCGCCAAAGTATGTTTTAGACACTATTAGCGAAAGCATGATTAAGAAAGCAATCGATCGATCATTTGAAAAAGTTGAACTATGTGTATTGGATTGGAAAGGTATGAGAAGTCATCATAGAGAAACGCTTCTCCAGATCCTTAAGGAATTGCATTTACCTTTTATTAAAGTACGTAAACTGTTGCGTGCTTGAGTTTAGTTTGTTCTTTGTATTCTGACATAACTAATTTTTTAAAGGATTATCAAGTAGTCAAAATCTAATCTTAAGTCAATTGCTGTTAATGTGAACAAGATGAGTTTTACAATTGATAGAAATCAGCTGTTAGAGAATGTCATCCAATTTATCAGAAAAAAATATGTTCTCGTGTTTCTATTCAATTTCTTTTTAAGATTGATTATCAAACTCCCAATATATGTGATCGCTTCAATTGTTTATGATGAGAGTTTTTCCATGCTCGACCATTATGCAGATATTGCAATGACGTGGTATGTGGGTTTACCACTAAAGGAAGCTCGGCAATTCATTTTTATGCCGTTTTTAATACAAGTTTTTTCATTGAATTTCTTTATCAGTCCGTATCTTACCTGGTTAATGATAGAAATCACGGGCTATTCAGCAGGGTTTGCCATTATTTTTCATCTGCTAAATAAGCGAATGGAGGACTGGGGAATTAACAAGCCAGAAAACTTCTTCGCACTTTATATTTTTTCTAATCTGTTATTCCCAGTATCCTATCTAAAATGGACTCAAGCCTTTGGGCTTTTATTGATGCTCGTTTCACTTACCATCTATTTTATGTTTGAAGACAAAATACATTTCTCACTTATTTTTGCTATTTTATCAGCATTAACTCACTTCTATGGATGGATATTCGTTAGTATATTGTTCTTATATGCCTACAAAGATATTCGTTACCTCCAGTTCTTTATGCCGACACTATTCGTGCTCTTACAGTTTTTGTTTTTCTATATTAGAACAGGTGATTTCTTTCTATATTTCCATGCATTAGAAGCTTATGGAGAGCATTCATTTTATCCATTCAGTTGGGTGATCACCTATTGGGCTAATTTGACTACGGATTTGTATTTAGCAATAGTTTACATCTCGCAACTAATATCTATTGCCATGACAATCGCATATCTTTATTATTACATTAAGAACAAGCATATTGATAGATTAAATCTCCTCATTCTAGTCTTCTTTATATTTGTTCAACTAATTACAGGACCTGGACCCCGAGAACTAAGTCGATATTTTGTGCTTATATTACCATTTTGTGTGATTCTACTTCTATGCAAGTTTATGGGCAGTATAAGTACTAAAAAATTAACGATTTTAATCGCACTTCTGTGCATTGTTAACATTTTCCTTATTTGGTATTTGATAATCGCTGATTTCTTGTACGTCTCTGACCTGGGAGTAATATATGAGAAAGCGTCGAGTTATCTTTTAAGAAAAATAAGCTGATTTATTTAGCAAACCGCATAAAAATTTTTTTTAAGTGAAGAATGAAATTATCGTTGGGGGCAGAATGAATGAAAATTTTTGACACTAGTTTTATTGAACGGATTAAGAAGGAAAAAAAAGAATGGCAAGAAGACATCCCAAAAAATTTATTTGAAAAAACAAATTCTTCGAGCATTCCAATTAAGTTAATTTACACGCCTGCTGATATTAATCATCTAGATTACGAAAATTTGGGATTTCCAGGAAATTATCCCTTCACTCGCGGTGTTCATAAAACCATGTATCGTGGTCGTCCTTGGACGATGCGTCAGTTCTCGGGTTTTGGAACAGCAAAACAGACAAACCAACGTTATAAGTATTTACTTTCAGAAGGTGAGACTGGATTAAGTGTAGCCTTTGATTTTCCAACTCTTAAAGGCTACGATTCAGATGATCCAATATCTTTGGGTGAAGTCGGAGTTTGTGGTGTTGCAATCGATACATTACAGGATATGGAACTCCTTTTTGAAGGTATCCCTCTTGATAAGGCAACAACATCCATGACAATCAATGCCCCTACACCAATACTGTTCAGTATGTATCTAGCGGTTGCCGAGGAACAAGGTATTTCGTGGGATCAAGTTGGTGGAACAGTTCAAAATGATGCACTGAAAGAATTTATCGCACAAAAATCTTTCATTTTTCCTCCTGAGCCTTCAGTTAAACTTGTTATTGATGTTATTGAGTTTTGTACAAAAAATGTTCCAAGATGGAATCCTGTAAGTATTAGTGGGTACCATATAAGAGAAGCCGGAGCTACTGCTGCACAAGAACTCGCATTCACACTTTCAGACGGTCTTACGTATGTTAGTAAAACAATTGAAAGAGGGCTTGATGTCGATGCTTTTGCACCTCGATTATCCTTATTTTTCTGTGCTCACAATGATTTCTTCGAAGAAATAGCAAAATTTAGAGCAGCAAGACGAATGTGGGCACGATTTATGAAAGAACGATTTGGAGCAACTAACGAAAGAAGTCTCTGGATGCGATTTCATACACAGACAAGCGGAGTAGCACTTACTGCACAACAGCCTGAAAATAATATTGTGCGTGTAGCTCTTCAAGCTTTGTCTGCAGTTCTCGGAGGAACACAAAGTCTTCATACCAATAGCTTTGATGAAGCATGGCAACTCCCGTCTGAAAAGGCAGTCACTATAGCCTTAAGAACTCAGCAAATCATTGCAAATGAAAGTAGCGTAACATCAACAATCGATCCGCTAGCTGGCAGTTATTATATCGAGTGGTTAACTGATAAAATAGAGGAAGAAGCGATGAAATACATTGACAGAATTGATAACATGGGAGGCATGATTGAAGCAATAAAGAAAGGCTATCCACAGAGAGAAATTGCAAATAGTGCTTATGAATTCCAAAAAGAAGTTGATAACAAGAAACAGATCATAGTTGGTATAAATCAATTTAAGGATGAACAAGAAGAGCTTGAAATACCTCGTTTCAAAGTTGATCCTGAAGTCGAAAAAACTCAATTAAAAAAATTAAAACAGATTAAGGAAAATAGAAACCATGAGAAAGTATTGAGATACTTAAATGAGTTGAAGAAAGCTACTGAAAGAGATGAAAATATCATTCCATACGTAGTTAATTCTGTTAAAGCATATGCTACTTTAGGCGAGATTATAAGCATTCTTAAGGAAGTTTATGGAGTTTGGAGAGAGGAACGCGTGTTTGCTTGAGGAATTAATAATGAAAAGAATTAAAGTCCTAGTTGCAAAACCTGGCCTTGATGGGCATGATCGTGGAGCTAAAGTCATTTGTAGAGCTTTAAGAGATGCAGGAATGGAAGTAGTATATTCTGGGCTTGAACAAACTCCTGAACAAATTGTAAATGCTGCAATTCAAGAAGATGCAGATGTTATCGGTTTAAGTATACTAAGCGGTGCACATAGAGTCATTTTGCCCACAGTTACCAAATTACTTTCCGAAAAAGGAATTACTGATGTCTTGGTTATTGTGGGTGGTATAATTCCTACTGATGATCATTTATTTCTCAAACAGCACGGAATTGCTGCCATCTTTGGACCCGGCACACCACTCAAAAACGCAGTCGAGTATATTAGAGAGAACGTGAGTAAGGACAGAGTTCACTAGAGGAAAAATAGATGAACGTAGAAACACTTATTGATGGTTTATTCAAAGGCGATATCATAAGCACAACTCGCCTAATTTCCCTAATTGAAAATGATTTTTCAAAAGCGGAAGAAATTAGTCGCAGGATTTATCCACATACTGGAAATGCTCATGTAGTTGGGATAACAGGTCCTCCTGGAGTCGGTAAAAGCAGTTTGGTAAATAAACTAGCACTTGGATGGAATAAAAGAGGAAAAAAAATTGGAATAATTGCAATAGATCCATCCAGCCCTTATAGCGGTGGAGCGTTACTAGGAGACAGAATAAGAATGCGAGAAATTACAGGCATCGAAGGAATTTTCATTCGTAGTATGGCTACAAGGGGATCTTTGGGAGGACTTGCTAGAGCTACACGAGATGCTATCAACATCTTGGATGCATCTGGCATGTATGACGTTGTAATCGTTGAAACAGTGGGTGCGGGACAATCTGAAGTTGAAATAATGAGGGTAGCAAAGACTGTTGTAATGGTATTATGCCCGGGCTTGGGAGACGAAATTCAGGCTATGAAAGCAGGGGCAATGGAAATTGCAGATATATTTGCGGTCAACAAAGCAGATAAACCAGAAGCTATGGAAACTGTCAATGACCTTGAGAGAATGTTGGATTATGAGGGGTTAAATGAGGGCAAAGCAGGTTGGATGCCACCAATCGTAAGCACATCCTCTACCGTGAACACTGGCATTGATGAGCTTGTA
>JAEOSF010000099.1 GCA_016840515.1 Candidatus Borrarchaeum yapensis
TTACGGAAACTTACCAGGTTGCACACGCTGCTCACTCACTATCCTGCCCCTTATTCAGGGGAATTTCTTGCTATGCTGGAGAGCGACCTCATGCACGGGCTTCCTTACGCTTACCCCTGTCACTCTGCTGACTGGTCGCTTACGGGAGGATATCCCTCCACCCCAGTCGGGGAATTGCGGGTGCGGGTTACAGCACCATACCAAACATGAATATCACCGAAAAACTATATAAAGCCAGCGGCTTTCATCCCCCATCTTTCGGAAGGGGACTTCCCGCCGCATAAGTTAAAAGTGGCAACAGCGTAATAAATAATAGCTCGAAGAGGCATAGGTTTCATATGTCAATTACCCCCTAACAAGTTGAGGGGTCTTCTTGCGGTTGTAATTATAAATTCTAAGCTGTCTATGATGGGGTGCTCTCACAAGTCGGAGAGTAGATCGAACTCCGTTTGAAACAGGGCATTCCTTACCGTGGACGGTCGATGATCTATGGTCTCTTCAAGCACAGCGGGATAACATCCTTTAAGACTGCTGAGATTTGAAAAAAAGTTATTGATGAAGCATGTGTTGAACTCGGTGACGAGCGCACAGCCTAATAACCTTAGGGCTGGTTCTCTCTTAAGAAAGGGAGAATTGAGGATTTTCATAAAGCGTGGAATGTTATAGACACTTTCACTGCTTTATAAATAATTGTAAGGTTTTTAGTGATCCATCTGAAACAAAAATCGAATTTGAGATCGACCCATAAGGCGACCTGTGAAAATTCTCTTTTTTGTTTATTCTTTGCCGCTGAGTAATTTTAGTTTTCGCTTGACTTTTTCAGATTCTTTGGCATGCCATTCGGTTAATTCTTGCTCTGCTATAATGCCAACAAGTTTTCCATCCTCAATCACGGGTAACCGTTCGATTCCATGATTTGCCATCATTTCTCCAACTTCCTCGATAGAAGCATTTGGGCCGATTATAATAAGTGGTTGTGACATTACATCTTTTACGAACGTGTTATTTGGATCTTTACCCTGAGCAATTACCCGACGAATTAAATCACCTTCTGTAACGATGCCGATTGGTTCACCATTCTCGAGAATTATTATAGAACCTACACTTTTTTTAAGCATTAAATCTGCTACGTCTTTGATAGACGCAGCACTAGAAATAGATATTACATCTTTGATCATAAGATTCCTTACACTCATATATATTCCCCCTGTGTCAATAAAGGGATACTTTACAGTATTCTATTGTTTTCCTATATTATCTAAAGGGATAATTATTATACTGTTTTTGTCTTTAATTTCTTTTGCCATTTTCATTTGATTCTTTCAAAGCAAAAGCTAATAGAACAGTGATCTCACCAATAATTGCGAGTAAAAGAAGTGCCATAAAAAAGGATCCTGTGAGATCTCTTGTATATCCAACCATTACTGGTAAAATGAAAGAACCTAAATTTCCAAGCGATGAAATAATAGCGGCTGCGCTAGCAACATACGGAGATAACTTAGGATGATCTACAGGGATCATAAAAGCTATTGTCATGATTCCCATCAAAAAAAATCCTGCTAAGAAAGGAGCGATCCAGATAGAGACTGATAATTCCAATCCTATGAGAAAGATTGCAGGACCACTAAGAATACCTAAAATTAGCATGATCCGTTTTCTTGAGAATCTATCCGCTAATGTTCCACTAACCGGACTTGTGATAAGAAATCCTAGAGGCAATAAAGAAGCGATTATTCCTGCCGTAATAATGACAAAGCCCTTTGATTCCAAAATCGAAGGCATCCATAGACTTAACGAATCAAAGCATCCCATACAAATAAATATGAGCCCACTTAGAATCCATGTCTCTTTTTGTTTTAGTATAATTAAGAAATTTTCTTTGAAAGGTAAAGATGCGTTTTTCTGTATTTTCTGAGTTTTTATAGAAGAACTTGGGTATTCTTTTACAAACGCCCACCATAAAATTGTTAAGATGATTTCAAAAATGCCATAAGCACGAAATACTTCTCGCCATCCACCAAAAAATGACAAGAGAAATGGTGTAAGAGCTAACCCTAGCATATTACCGAAAGCGAAACCCGCTACATATATTCCTGTTGCACTTCCAATTTTTTCTTTTGTAAACCAATTTGAAACCATATGAGGCATTGCAGGGATAACAGCTGAAAAACCAATACCCAAAAATAATTGATAGATTAATAACTCAATAAAAGTTCCACTAAAACTTCTAAGAAAACCAAAAATACCCATAATAAATAGTCCTAGGCCTAGAGATTTTTTAAATCCGATATGATCACAACAAATTCCCCATGGGATTCGAATGACAGTAATCGCTATGATCGAAACTGAAAAAATAAGACTTGCTTGTGTAAAATTTAACGACATTTCAGAGATAATACTTGAAACTAGAGGTCCATATGAAAACATCAGCAGATGTACACTAAAAGTAACAAGAAATGCTAAAGATAGTATGACATTTCGGTAGCCTGATGAATCACTCAAGAAATCACCTTATTTCTTTAATAAATTCAAATGATAGATAGCAATCGGAGTGCCTGCATCTTTTTTGAACTTATATAATTTTCTGAACTTTTTTGAAAGTACAAGAATTAAAGAAAACTACTTATTTGCTATTGGCTCTCTCTCCATGAACAAAAATTAATCCTCGCTGCCCAACATCTCGTCCTTGATCAAAATCATCAGCGTATGAACACGATACATTCCAACCAGCTTCTGCAAAGAACGATGGTACAGTTTCTATTTCGAGACCCCATTTAAAATACCTGGAAAACGGACCAAAATTAAGCTCCATAAGGATAGGAACGCACAGATCCACGAAGATTTGACTGTTTTCGGCACTTATTTCAGCCGTTTTCTTGAGTAGAGAGGCAACTACTCCTTTATTGATATAATAGACAAGCCCTTCTAACAACCAGAAAGTGGGAGTATCATTAGAAAATCCGCTTTTCATAAGGAGAGATTTCCAATCGTGGTTTGAAATGTCTCCAGATATCCTTACAAGATCACATAAAGGTTGTTCACCTTGCAAAATCTCCTTTTTGTAGCGGTTAATCATGGAAAAATCGATCTCGAAAATTGTATGTGTGTTTGTTTGGAGAGGCTTGAATCGATATGCACGCGTGTCTAAACCTGCCCCTAAAAGAACGATCTGTGATTTCTCATGTGTGTTGCACCAAGGTGTTAACAGGTTCTTTTCGATATAATATGAACGTACAATTGGATAATCACCCTTTCCAGCGACAAATTTGTGCTTATCGACATATGAAGTCAAATCACCTGCAAGGCGCTCTGCATAAGGATCTATGATAAGGGGATGATCATTTTTATTTTCTTGTGCACGATAGTATGCCATGAGGCGAGCAGTGAAAGGTATAGCAGTGTTCTCGTCATCAAGTTTCTGTGATTGCACCTGAGTCTTATCAACATCTGTTAACTCTTTTTTCTTCTCGCTCTTAGCTTCCTCTCTGACAATTAATTGCTCAAATGAATTTATATTGTCAATTTCCTGTCTCACAATTTGCACTGGTGATGATATAATGTTGATTTTCTCAAGATTTTGTGTGTTTTGGCTCTCCTCATGTAAAGCTGTACTAATGAACTGCCATCCCTCTAACCCTTTCGCTCCACAATAAACAAGTTGTAATATTGCTTTAAGATACCCAACTATGTGGGCTTCTTCTTCATCAGAGGACATTCTGTTGAGATCTATGGAAAGAGGATCTCTTAGCAGCCTGGGAGAAATATGCCCTATGGAGACCGGATCTTTTAATCCTTTTACAATTTTCTCCACTGAAGGTTTCACTCTCTTTATAAAGTCAAGATAAGCAGTCAAACCCTCTTCAGCATTCCTCTTGTAGACTTCAACAATTCCTTCAATTTCAGGGATGATCTTCTTCGTGAGCTCTATTGCAAAGGCTTGTAACTCGGGATCCATTATCGTCACCAAGACATCTCTTCTTCAGTCAATGTGGGCACTCTTGGTTCACCACGGTTTCTTAATCCAATTTCCCTATCTCTTTGGCACATCTCTTTCAGGTGGGCCTTCGTAAGAGATTTCTTCTAGTGGAACGGTTTTGTACGCTCTTTCCATTGTAATTTGTTCAAAATAATGAGCAGCAAGTCCTGGAACTCTAGATATAATAAAAAACGCAGTCGCGAGTCTCCAATCAATTCCAATGTCAGAAATTATCGCAGCAATTGTCCCATCGACATTTAAAATCAGTTTTTTACCTATTTGACGTTCGAGTTCGGTCTCGATAGCTTCAGCTAGTGCCACATGATCTTTTGCTACGTCTAATTCCTTAGCTAACTGTAATAATTTCTTAGTGCGAGGATCTTCTTTATGATATGCATGTCCATAGCCAATGACTCTCTTTTTGGTGTCACGATACTCCTGAACTATTTTTTTTGCTAATGTTTCTACATCAAATCGAGGATCTTCTTTTTTTCTTGCTATTCCTTCCTGTAGCATTTTTGCGCACGGTTCTATTGATGCAGCATGATATTTGCCGAATGTAAGTATTCCTGCTGCAATTGATGCTTGTAAAGTTGTACCTGATGCCGCAACGAAACGTAATGCATCAGTTGAGGGAGAAGCAAGCGAATGGTCAACACATGAAGTCAACATTGCATCCATTATGCGTCCTTCTGCCTCTTCAGGCAGCTTACCTGTGAAAAGAAGATACACTGTTTCTGCAAAAGAATAATTGCCAATCAAATCCTCTATTCTATAGCCTTTGATCAAAATCTTACTAGGTTCTACTTTTGATATTGATGTCCGCCAAAATTTCGACATTGTACTACCTCCAATTATAAGAAACTTAGTGCAATCTATTTGCTTGTTTAAACCGCTTTAATATTCGTGCAATATGATTTTAATTGAAAATAATTTTTTATAGTAGTGTACAGTAAGTTACTTAATCAAATTATTGGCGAAATACCAATTAAAAAGGATGAATGATATATGGCTAAAAAAGTAAAGGTCAAAGTAAAACTTCCAAAAAACCTAGTTTGCTTCATGGACGCATTAATTGATAGAGGTTATTATGCCTCTCGTTCTGAGATGTTCCGCGTAGCAATAATTGATATGATTATCGAAAAATTCGATATGGACATTGATGACCTAGAGCCAGATATTTTAGATGAGCTTGAAGAGGAAGAAGAGGAAGAAGAGGAAGAAGAAGAAGAGGAAGAAGAGGAAGAAGAAGAAGAGGAAGAAGAGGAAGAAGAGGAAGAAGAGGAAGAAGAGGAAGAAGAGGAAGAAGAGGAAGAAGAGGA
>JAEOSF010000023.1 GCA_016840515.1 Candidatus Borrarchaeum yapensis
CCACGGGCTTAGTGCCTCGGGTCTGTCGAAACCCTCGGGGTCGAATGTTCTGACCTTGCCGTTTCGTTCGACGGTGATTACTTTGTCATCGATCTCTACGATCTTTATGATGTAGGTTCCTTTTTCGATAGAGTCCCAGCGCATCTCATCGCCGGCTTTCAATGTTCCCCAGTAGGCTGCGGCTGTTACTGTTGTTGTTGAAGTGCTGAGAATCATACACATCATACATACCGCCAGTACGCCAAACACTCGCGTTCGATGTATGTTACCCATAGACTCACCTTAGCTTCATGTTGTTAAAATATCATGCCAGATACCTATAGGAATTTTAAGTATATAAACGTTAAGCGTCGTACCAACGAGAATACGTCTTTTTTCGAGATTATATGAACGAACTGATTACCTTGTTCATTTAAACATACTAATATTCTGTTTGAAAGGAATCACTCAGTAGTCTGAAAAAAATAGAAACCAAGAAAACTGCTACCTGTCTCCAAATGGGACGATATGATGTAATAAACAGTATCAATAAGCAGGAACAGTTTAATTGAATTTTCTTCTGTATATAATGATTTATCATACTTCCCATGTTCCACAACATTGCGATTAGGGAACGCTTGATCAATTTGGTCATGCCATCGCTTAAAAGTCTTTAGAACAGGTCCACTGACTATGAAATCAACTGCTGAGTTAACAATCTGCTCATATGTAAAGGTAGAAGGTGGTTTTTCTAAAATCAAATCATGAAATTTCCTTGTTTTCGAAACTTGACGCCAAATAACTTCATCTTTAGATATTTTTGTGTAAATCCAATCTGTGATAATACCCTCAATATGTGGTAAAAGAACATGAATGCTTGACGTATATTTACCTTCTTTGTGACAGTCTAAAGCCTCTAAGATAAGCTTTTTCCTTGTATTGAATTGCTCGATATCCCACCACTTCGACGATAGTTTCTCAATGTATTCAGAATTGCAATGCTCAAGCAAAATAGACTTTGCTCCATCCAGATCATCTTCTTCTAGTAGGTTTATGATTTTACTTAGTGGATAGGGCAAAAGTGCTGGAGCTGGCCACAGTCCAATTGTTTGAAGTAAATTCTGCGCATTAATGTAGATATGAATTACTTTTTCAGTAAGTATTGCTTCAAGTGAATGTGCTATAGTTTTACCGAGACGCCAATCATCTCTTTCTTGTTTCGAAATCATGTTATTGGGAATGTTTGGAGTGAAATCGAAGGCTATATGGCATCCATCCCTAGCCCAAAGAAGACGTATGAAAGCAACTCGTTCTCCATTTACCTCAGGAGGACTTACATCTTTGATTTCTTGAATTTCGTGAATATAAATCGGATCTCCCTTTTTTATGGAAGTTGGTGTTTTCTTCACTAATGCAATCCAACTAATTTCATCATTGAATTCAACTATAGGAGGTTTATCTTTAGGTAGTCTAATTAAGCAGCGAGATATCTTAAAATCTTCTGGCAAACTACCATATTGAGTACGGCGTTGGATTTCGGGCTCAATCCAAAGTTTCCAGATTTGATTATATAGATTTTGAATGCCTTTTTCATTAAGCATGAATTTCACCATGTTGATTATTAATTCACAAAAATGTTAGAACAAAACTCGAATGAGTAATCTTACACAATCTCTGATGGCTGTAGGATTAATGCTAATCGCTGTTCTACAAATTGTAGACTTATCACATTTTAATACTTTGATTTCAGTTTAAAGAAATACTCATCAAACTTTGGCTCAAAATCTGAGTTATACTTCTTTACTGCTTCAATTGATTTGAGTAAAGTCTCTTCCTTGGATTCTTTGTTACCTCTTCGTCCTAAAGAATGTTGTCTCATCATCCAATAAATCATTCGTAATTCATTTTGGCTAGACCCTCTTAAGCCTCTAGGAATATGCTCAAGTTCAAGTTTTACACGATCTCTGATTTCTTTTCCCTTATGAATAACATCCATTTTAAAAACCTACTTACATGGCATACTCACATCATTATTTAAATATTGCGATTCAATATAAGAAGTGATTAACAGTTCTTTTAAATTAACATATATTTTTATTAAATAAACAATTTTTATTACAATTAACGATATATTTTTATAATTAGATCAACATATATCTATTTTTCAGGGGGTCAAGAGGGGCAATTAGAGTTAAACGGAAAGTGTTTTGATAAAAATGGTAAGTAGAAACGCGGTTAGAACCGAGTCTTCTTTTGGCATGCATACCCCTGAAAACTATCTGCCTAGAAAATTTAAGACCATACTTCGAGAATCTACAGTCTATCAATACATTGCAGAACTGAAGGAGAATACAATAACAGAACAAGGATTTCTCGACATCGTTAAAGTCCCTGGATTGCGTGTAGAGGGAGCAGGACAGTTCCTGAGGACACTAAGAAGAAAAGCCGATATAAGACAGAAAGATTTGGCTAAAATCTTCAACGTCACCAATTCTCAAATGTATCACTGGGAACATCATAATAGTACTATGCCTCTCCAAGCGTTGGTTGAAATTGCTGAATATTTTGATGTCTCAAAAGATAAGATCTACACTATGATTGAGCAAGGAGAGTTTGCTCTAAAAACTGCTATGCCTATAAGGTTTGAAGAAATTAATCCAATTGTAAAAAACTTCTATCCGCAGGCCATCAAATCTGATTGCGTTACCGTCTACAAATATTCAAAGGAGATCCGTTCTAAAATTAAAAAGCTCTTTAACCTACAACCAATATACTACCCTAAGCAAAGTTATTGTGTGATCAACACCAGAGATTTACATCGATACCTTAAAACCTTCTTTCGCTATGCCAAGGTTCCTAAAATACACCCTCCACTTACTAACGAAGTCAAACGTTGGTATAATGAAGGCGTCGATCTGAAACGGGCAATTATCATCCCCTGCCTTCAGAGCGATGGTTATTCCTCCCAAAACAGAGACAGAACGGTGCTTACATTTTCTGGTTTCAGTACAAGTTTACACAACTATTTTGTTGATGCAATGTACTACCAATACAATAAATTGCCTACGAGTTATTTAGCTACTCCTGACGATAGGAAAGTTCCTCTTACAATATATAATCAATTTACAACAGATTTTGTTAGAGAGGAAATAATGAATATTGCTGGGAATACAAAAACTAAACATGCAGCAGGACAAACTGTCACTGAGTACTTAAAGGAACCACAGCCACATTTGGAGTACTTAATAAACGCTCCTGAAACAGAACAAAAGATTGCCTTAAGAATATGGGCATCGACAGAGGGCAGTATTGGTATTAGTAAACGGTACAAATGGCTCTATCCTGATTTAAGAATCGGATGTGCTCATCCCATCTTAGCTAAACAACTTCAATACATCGCACAACAGCATGGAATCCATTTCGTCATTAGAAAGAATAAACGAACTTGGTCAGGAATCGGAAGGATTTCTAATACGACTTTAATTGGATGCAGGAACTTCTTAAAACTCGGAAACTTCATCGAAGGTGTAAAAATAAGGTCTAGTCCATATCATAGAGGCATTGAGAAAAATATTCTTTTACTTGGGATTTTCGAATATATCAGACGTACTCATATGAATGGACTATCAGAGAAACTACCTATGGCTTTTCATCACCGCAAAATCAACGACATCATTGAAAACAAAGAACATCATCCATTGGACTTTTATATCAACTATTTTTCTAAGAACGATACGATGCTTTAAAGAGGAGTTCAACTCCTCTTCTCTACATTTTCGAATGTAACTTCTTACCCTCTAAAAAGAAGAGTAAATTATATTAGATTATACTTCTTGGAAGTTTCCTAAGGCGAAACTTACTACCTCACTTAGTGCTGGGTGGATGTGCATTGATTGGTATAGTGGTAAGATCGTGCCATCGCCGCAATTCATAACGTTGATAATCTCCTGAATGAGAACGGATGCACTAGGTCCCACGATTGAGGCTCCAAGAATCTTTTGTGTTTCTCTTTCAACGATTAGTTTTATGAATCCTGGAGGATTACCCATTGCCTCTCCCTTAGCAGTATCTTTGTAATTATTTTTAGCAATCAGAAGATTATAACCTTGTTCTTTTGCTTGCCGTTCTGTTAGTCCTACGCCAGCGATTTCTGGATTACTGAAAACTGCCCACGGTACAGCATGGTAATCTGCTGCAACTTTAGTAGCGTGGTCTCCGTGATTATGTCTATGCGCTTCTTCTGGGTGAAGAGTACTATGTGCATTGTACCATGTTACACGTGCTTCATAATTTGCGACGTGTTTAAACATGTAGTATTTGGGACCAATCGCATCTCCAAATGACCAAATTCTTTCTTTGCTAGTTTCAAAATACTCGTTTACCTTTACCCATCCTCCCTTAGCATCTATTTCTACTCCGGTCTTTTCTGGTTTCAGGAGATCCGCATTAGACCTTCTACCTGCAGCAATTAAAATAGCTTCTGCACTAAGTCTTGTTTCCTTCTCAGTGCCTTTTTCTTCTGCTATTACTTCTTTCAGCCCATCTTGAATCTCACTGACCGATTTAACTTCATAGCCAGTAAAAATATCCATTTTCTTACCCATTTCACTCTTTAAAAGATCTGATATTTCAGGTTCCTGTTCTTTAACTAATCTTGTGGCTCTTTGAATTATAGTAACTTTACTACCCATACTTGAAAGGAAATGTGCATATTCACAAGCAATATAGCCACCACCAACTATGATTATGCTCTTGGGCAATTCCTCAAGTTCGAGGAGAGTAGCGCTTGTTAGGTAATCTACATTATCCAATCCTTCGATAGGAGGGATATAAGGACGCGCACCTGAAACTATAAACACTGCATCTGCCTTTATTTTTGTACCATTGACTTTCAATGTATAATCGCCTACAAACTCGCCAATTCCCTTATACCATTTTAGATTTGGTACTTGTTCTACGTACTGTTCTCGCTTTTGATCTTCTTTAAGTATCCCTCTCATCCTGTTCATGATATACTTAAAATCAATGGAGTCTATTTTTGCATTAATTCCAAATTTTCCAGCATTTTTGATAATATCAACTACGTCTGCAGGATATAACAAAATTTTACTCGGAATGCAACCACGATTCGCACATGTACCTCCTAATGGACCTCTCTCGATTAAAGCAACCCTCATCCCATGAGATAACGCATAATCAAGAATAATCTCTCCAGAACCAGCACCTATTACCATAACATCGAAGTTTTCCATAAAATACACCTCGTTCTTATTACAGAAGTGTTGTAAACAATTTAAGAAGAATTGAAACCATCCAGTAAGATATAAACCTTCTGATCACGGAAAATATTCGTCTAAGTTATATAAATAGAGTTAAGGTGTAACTTAGTGAATTAAGATAACAAAACTGCACAGATGAATAGTATGGTTTGAAATAGTAGAACAGGAAGATACAAAAAGAAGGAGATGTGTTTATGAGTGGTGAAATTGACCCAGCAGCACTCCGTATTTTAAGTTCAGGCCTTTATATTGTCACCTCACACTTCGAAAACAAAACAAATGGTCAAATAGTCAATACTGTAATGCAGGTTGCTGGTGATCCGCCCTGTGTTGCAATAAGCATCAATAAGAAGAATCTAACTCATAATTATATCACCAAAAGTGGTATGTTTGCTATCTCTGTCCTTGATGAATCTACGCCGATGAAATTTATTGGTCGTTTTGGTTTTAGGTCAGGCAGAGACATTGATAAATTTGACCAGGTTTCCCATAAGAAAGGTGTTTATAATAGTCCCATGATCACTGAACACACTCTTGCAGTTATGGAGGCCAAGGTTCGTGACCAAGTTGACGTTGTCACCCATACTGTTTTCATTGGAGAAGTTGTCTGTTCTGAATACCTGAGGGAAGGCAGACCACTTACCTATGCGTGGTATCACGAAGAACTCAAAGGAAAGAGCCCGAAAACTGCGCCAACTTATATGGAACCCAAAGAAAGTTGAAAACTCAAAAAAGTACAATCTACCATAGCTACAGAATAGCCGTTTCTAACGTAGATGCTATATACACTATGCTGAGAGGTGGGAACGTGACATCCTCCCCCAGCTTTCGGAAGGTGACTTCCCACCGATTAAGTTAAAAATCGCGAAATCGTAGTTGAAAATGGGTAAATTAGCAGTAAATCAACCACTCAGTTCACCGAATCTGCTTTTGTTATAGACTTATCTTTTGGGTGTCGTAGGCTACATGAATGTGCTCATAAGACTCTAAATACTTTTCTAATTCGTCATGTGGTCTGCAGCGGTGTGACATATGCATCAAATATGTTTCTTTCGCATTTGATATTTGGGCGAATCGAATAGCCTCAGAAATAGACATATGAACTTCTTTGAAGCGTTCTGTATCTGCATCAGTAAACATGTCGGTTATCAAAACATCAGGTGAAGCATTTTGGATTAATTTAAGGCTTTCTTCAGGGATATTAAATCCCGTATCCCCAGTAATCACAATTTTTTCGCTTGTCTTGTCTTCTATTAAAAAACCTATAGGTTTCGTTAACGCTGACTTATGTAACACATAAAATGGAGTTACTTTCAGATCCCGGTAATTAACTTGAACATAAGATTCCAAAGGAATTTGCTTTACCGTAACTTTAAATCTAAAATTCTTGATGAAATTCAAGGTTTCTTCTGTACTAAGAACATCTAGACTGCCCCTATTATGATAGAAATCGCCGAACCCGACCATATGATCGTAATGCATATGTGTCCAGAATATCGCATCAATATCTTCAATCCCAACTTGGAGTAACTGCATTCTACAATCAGGTCCAGTGTCAACAAGGATATTTGTGGTGTTTGTCGGATCGGAGTTAGAATAATGCGTTAATAAAATTCCAAATCGTGTTCGTGAAAACGGAATTCCTTTTTTTCTCGCAGTTTCACATGTTTCACACCTGCAGGCAAGTTTTGGAGTTCCGATAGAATCTCCCGAACCAAGAATAATTATTTCAATTGGCATTTGATTACATCCCAAAAATCCAGTAAATTTCTCGGGTACTCTTTAACATAAGCTATCATATATTTCCAATTTTTCAGCATTCTGTTATAGAATATTATTTTTTATTTTCATCGAGCCAGATTCCAAGCTAATTTTTCTTCAAAGTGGTTTTTATGGCGAAAATGATTTTTTCTTCTCTAAATAAAAACATTCACACATTGTAATCAATATATTTTTGAATCCTAAAGTTTTTGCTCCTAGCGCACTCATTTGAATTTGCTGTTGTTTGAATTCGAAATTGTGAAGTTGAATCATAGGCTTAAATTAGGAGTTGCGCAAAAAATGAAAATTCATCTTATTCAGGTACCGTATGATTTAGGGGAAGAGCAAGTTGGAATGGGAAAGGGACCAATTCGTTTTATTCAAGCAGGTGCAGATCGTAACCTGTTAGACCACGGTTTTGAAGTCAAGGTTGAGACAATAACAAGAGATGCTCCGGCAAAAGATGATATGCTTACGAAGATAGCTAATATCAATGCTAATCTTGCAAAGAGTGTTAAAAATGCTATCGATGAAGGATATTTTCCTTTGGTGCTAGGAGGGAACTGTAATAACATTTTAGGCATCCTTGGTGGCATTGCCTCATCTAAAATCGGAATCATCTATTTTGATGCCCATGGTGATTACAATACGCCAGAAATTTCGATAAGCGGTTTTTTCGATGGAATGCCATTAGCTATTGCAACTGGTCAATGCTATCCAGACCTCTTGACACAAATTGGAGTATTGCCTATCCCAGAGTCATATACAATGCACGTTGGTGCTCGTGACCTAGACCCTAAAGAACGAGAACTTCTTGAAAGTTCAGAGGTTCAAGTCGTCACAACTCATGACTTAAAAGAAGATACACAAATGAGAATACTACATTCTGCGCTTACTAAACTTCATTCTCAAGTCCAAGAGGTTTATCTCCATATTGATATTGATGTGATTGACCCACTAGAAGCACCTGGTGTTAATTATAGGACTCCAAACGGACTTTCTTTAGGCGAAATTGAGAAAGCAATAAAGATGATTGCCGCAAATTTCAGGATAAAAGCAGCAGCTATTACCGCTTATAACCCAGATCATGAGGAAGATGAAAAGACGCTTCAAACAGGTTTTCACCTTTTGAATGTAATTGCAGATGCTGTAGCCAGCTCAATTACATCAAAATAAAAGTTTATTTTGGTAATCATCGCTTTAAATACTACTAAATTATTCTGAATATAAGCAGGGGATCACATGATTGTCGTCATAATCGGTCATTTAAAGAGAGCAGTTCGTAAATTTGCAAAAACGGATTTCTTCAAAGCATTCATCTACATTATAGTTGCGGTATCAATCGCGACCATTGGTTTTTCTTATTTAGAGGGACGATCTCTTGCGGATTCCTTTTATTGGGCAGTTATCACGCTTACAACAGTCGGATACGGTGATATCACCCCCGCTACATCTGCTGGACGGATTTTTGTTGTTTTCGTCAGCATTTTGGGAATTGGTATGGTCGCGATTTTTGCGGGTACATTTGCTAGTTACTTAATAGGGATTCAAACTGATAGAGAAATGAAGAGGTTAGCCAAAATGACAGATATAGTGTTAATTTGTGGATATAATGAAAAAATTAAAAATTTCTTAAAGGAAATTGATGTTGGGTCAAAAAACATGGTGTGCATCACACCCTTAGAAGAAAGGCCAGAAGATCTTCCAGACAGTATTGTCTTTATTTCAGGAAAGCCATATGAGGACAAAACTTTATTGAAAGCTAAGATTTTTGAAGTTACCGAAGCTATAATTTCTTTAGATCACGATCAAGACGCTATTTTGACTGCCTTAGCAATAGGGGGACTTAATCGTAAAACAAGAATAATCTGCAACGTCATTAAAGAAGAAAACGTTAAACATCTGTATAAAATCGGCGTACAAAAGGTATTATGTGATGAGACCGTAGGTGGCCAAATGCTTGCTTCGATGTTCAAGGATGAAGCTACATTCGAAATCCTTCATCAAGCTTAATCTATAAAGTATTGGGCAAGTAAATTCAAAGGATGCAACAAATTCAATTACTTATCGATTCTACAACGCTTTACTGCATGTAAATCATCACAGAAACACAATAATTGCTTTTTATAACTCTTTGCAATGTCATTACGAGGTTATAAAATGAGAAAATTTGACGTGATCATAATTGGAGCAGGAAGTGTTGGAACCCCTACCGCTATGGCACTTGGAGAGACCGGTGAGGTTAAAATAGCGGTAATAGAAAAAAACGCCGAGGTGGGACAAGGACAAAATAATCGAGCGCTCGGAGGAGTAAGAGCAACCCATACAAATTTCTCGAAAATAATAACATGTCTTAAATCTATTGAAATCTTTTCCAACTGGGAAAAGAAACATGGAGATGATATTGGGTGGTCTAAGGGAGGTTACTCCTTTCTAGCGTATAGTAAAGAACACGAGGAACTTCTGAAAAGAAGTATAGATCTCCAAAAATCTCTTGGATTAAATAATGACTGGTTTAATGCTGAGCAGATAAGTGAACTAATACCCGGAGTTATACGGACAAGATTACGAGGAGGATCATATTCACCCGATGATGGTCGAGCTTCGCCTCCTTTAGCAATAAAAACTTTTTACAAATATGCCTTGTCTTTAGATGTAGAATTCAAATTTAAAGAGATTGTAAAGAATTTTTCGATAGAACACAATAAAATCAAGAGTATAATAACAAATAAAGATGAATATGAAACAACTTGGGTCATAAACGCAGCAGGTATATCAGCATCTAAAATAGGATCTCTTGTAGAGCTAGATTTACCAATCTATCCTGAACTTCATAAAGCTGGAATCACAGAATCTGTAAGATCTTCAGAGCACTTCACCAAACCGCTAGTCGTGGATATCCGTTCTGTTCCTGATTGCAATAATTTCTATTTTTTTCAGAATCAGGAAGACAAAATTGCATTTACCATTAGCCCCACACATAAAATGCCAGGTTATGGTGATGTTGCCCCTATTTTTGCCGAAAGAATGGAAATGCTAATACCCCGTCTAAAAAGCCTTAAAATACCCCGAAAATGGGCTGGAACTTATCCTATGACGACAGATGGAATTCCAATTGTCGGAACTGTGAATTCAATAGAAGGGTATATTAATACGGTGGGGCTGTGTGGTCAAGGCTTCATGTCAGGACCAGGGATAGGACAACTTATCTCCCGAGTCATCACAAACAAACTGACGAAAGTGGATAAAGAAGTATTGGAAGGTTTTTCACTTAATAGGAGTTTTAAAGAGCCAGAAATTCTACAATAATGCTCTAAAAACCTTAATTACTTAATAAGAGTTCTAATTTTTGTTGACGGTTAATTTTGAGGTATAACAAGTGAGATGGGACATATAGGAATATCAGAGATTCAAAAGAAAATTATTTATAATACTAGATCGGGGTGAATCATAGGTGATGAATTTAAAAGGATAATCAAAATATCAGTTAAATTTCAAATTCAGTCGCTTGAAAAAGGAAATGTGAAAATTAATACACCCGAACTAGTAATGAAACAATTGATAATGTCTGAAACATCAAAACGTTTTTTCACATTTAATACAATTTACTAAATGAGTAATTGAATGCTTCATAACTTAGGCACTTGTACTAGTAAGGGGCTTCGGGCATTTACCTTCAGAAGTTAAAAATATTGCGATCTCTGTGGAGTACTTAGGGATATATTTCACTTGAGAAAGAGTAAGGATGAGAACATATTGTGCGCCTCAACAACGAAAAAAGAATATCGGATTAAAATAGTCGTTGCAGGAGACGGGGGGGTAGGCAAAACAAGTTTATTGAATCGGTATGTTTCAGAAACATTTTTAACAGCAATGAAGATGACTATCGGCACAGATTTCTTTTCTAAAGTTATGGAAAGGCAAAATAGTGTAGTTAAACTTCAATTGTGGGATTTTGGTGGTGAAAAACGGTTTCGATTCCTTCTTCCTGGTTATTGCAAAGGCGCCCGTGGCGTGTTATTGGCATTTGACCTGAATGATTTTACTACATTAATGAGTTTAGATGAATGGATCCAGATTATTAAGGAAAACACAATAGATCCCAAAATAATTCTTGTGGGAACTAAAGTAGATATCGCGGGAGGAGTCATGGAAGAGGAATTCATTAGAGATTTTTGTGAAAAGCATAATATACATGAATTCATACCAACAAGCTCAAAAACTGGAAAAAACGTGGATTTTGTCTTCCAAGAATTAGTTGATCGAATTCTCGCGCCTTTAATTCCTGAAATCCCTCTTGTACCTATTACTCCACCTGAGATCCTTGAACCTACTACTCCTCTAAAACCCCCTGAACCCACTCATCCACCCGAGATCCCTGAGCTTATTACACCACGTGTAATTCCTGGACCTACTCATCCACCCGAGATCCCCGAACCCACTCCTCCACCTGAAATACCTAAGCCTATTATCCCACCCGAGATCCCTGAGCCCATTACACCACGTGTAATTCCTGAACCTACTCCTCCACCCGAGATCCCCGAACCCACTCCTCCACCTGAAATACCTAAGCCTATTATCCCACCTGAGATCCCTGAGCCCATTACACCACGTGTAATTCCTGAACCTACTCCTCCACCCGAGATTCCTGAACCCACTCCTCCACCTGAAATACCTAAGCCTATTATCCCACCTGAGATATCTGAATCTGCCCCCATCCCATTTCTATCGGATATAGAATTTACCCTTGAACCTGGTGAAAACAAAGATTGGAGAATCAAACTTTATGTATTATCAAGAGGCGGATTTGGTCGTCGTGCACTTGATTTTCTAAAGAATCAGTCTATTGAATTTGAATATGTATTTGTAGACGAGTTAGACGAAACGGTTGCAAATGAATTACGTGAAAAATTGAAAGAAAAATATGGTCGACATGTTTCCTATCCTTTCCTTATTATCGATGACAAAAAGTGTTTAGTTGGTTTTGACGAAACTGAATACGCAGCTGTATTCGGTATTTACTAATGAAATCTCGTTAGAAATCGCCAGCCTTTACAAATATCTTCAAACTTATCATTTTGTATCCACTCGTTCAAGTTTTAAATAATTAAATTAATTGTATATTCTAGAATTGGTGAGTGTTTGGACCATGGCTCAGAAGGAAAAAAATATTGAAGATACAAAATTATTTGCTAAAATGGCGGCTAAACATAAAGGATGGGAGTTAAATCACGATAAAGAACTTACCGAGTTGCTCTTTGAAGGACTAACAACTAATTGGAATCGTTATGGATATTTTGCCTGTCCTTGTCGACTTGCCGATGGAGTTAGAGAAGAAGATAAGGATATTATCTGCCCTTGTGAGTATGCTAAACCTGATCTTGAAGAATATGGGCATTGTTATTGTGGTTTATATTTGACAAAAGAGTTTTTTTCGTCTGGCAAGCAATGTAATTATATCCCAGACCGCCGCCCTGAATAATCCCTTTTGTACGATTACTTGTTTGCCATCGTGAAATCTGCGACTGTTGGAAATTCAAAAGCTGATGCAAAATAAGTAGTTATTAGTTCCTCAAGAATTTCTTTTTCGTAACAACCACAGACTCTCAAAAAGTCGGGAAAAACAACTGTTGGGCAGGCCACGATATCATATTTCTCAGCTACCTCAGGCGTTTTTAAAACGTCTATTTTTATCATTTTTATTGGCAACATTTTCCTATCTATAACTTCCAAAAGACGCTGTTCCATTTTAGGACAAGGACCACATATGGGAGAGGTAAAAAAGAAAATCTCCAGAAATGAGTCGTGGTTATTACTTGGATCATTATTATGACTTTTGGTTTTTTCTTCCTGAATGTTATACATGACTTACACCACCACCAATAGAAGTCATAGATGATTGATGTTTAAATTCTGAAGATGAGTAAAGCTCTACCAGCTCGTCTAACTCTTCTTCACAATTTCCATAGATTTTCATGAAATTTCTGAAAATTATTGTAGGACATGCAACTATATTATGTTCTTCCGCTGCCTCAGGCGCTCTTAAAACATCTATTTTTATTACTTTTATCGGCAATTCTCTTTGCTCAATTGCCTTTAGAAGTCGCCTCTCTAGTTTAGGTTGATGACTAGTGGGCGAAGTGAAGTATAATATTTCTAAATTCGGATCTTCATTATGGTTTTCAAATTGTGCTAGATTGTTCAACATTTTTAACCCCACCAAAACTCATCTTTCTTGCGATAATACGCCTTATTAATTCTTTAAAGACAAAATCCACGTTTTTTCCCGTCTTTGAACTTGTTGGGATGTATTCATCGATTTCATTCATTATACAAAACTCTTTAATAGTTTCTTCGTCCAAAACATTTGGATTGTCTGCTTTCGTTCCAACAAGAATTGTTACGGGATTTTCTGTATTCCCCCTGATAAGTTGTAGCCATTCCTTAACACTAAGTAACGTGGAAAAATCTGACAGGTCAAATGCCAGTAACACGCCACGGGCGCCGATGCAATAATCTGGTAAAATGAATCTAAATCGTGGCTCGCCTCCAAAATCCCATATTTGAATTTTTACTTTATGCTCCTTGAATTCACAGGCTTGACTGAAAAAATCTGAACCAACTGTTAAACTCATGCTTTCATTAAATTCATTTGAGATGTATCTGTTTAGTAAACTTGTTTTACCTACCCCACCGTCGCCTGCGACAATTATTTTCATTCGATGATATTCCTTTTTCATTTTCGGACACTCTTCTAAAATAGTCTTCTCATCGTTTTCAATGCCAACGAACTGTAATGGGTTTTGCAAAGACATTGTCGAAACTTTTTTCACCACCTTCAGAATGGCACAGGGAAAACATCTTCTTTGTAGAAGAGAAACCGCTTAGTGCGATCTCTTTTATTCTCATCTATTTTTTGGCTTAGATCATTCATCTCCATATTTTCCATAATTTCCTCTCCTTTGGTTCTTTCGTTTTCCAGTTATGAAGCGAGGAAAAGAGATGTAGCATCGGAGGTCAAAAGAGCTTTCTCGTTTTTTTGCATTAAATCGAGCAGTTTCGTCCTATCAAGGACTCCCGACAAGAAAGCCTCTACACCAACGAAAATATCTGCAATCGCTGTCATGAATTGTGAAAACAGTTGATAATCACGCGGTAGTACTTGTTTCGCATCTAAGAGGTCGTAAAACCTGTAGATATATTCTTTCAACGGATTTAAAAGATTTTTAAGATATATATCTGCATATTTTCCATCCTCTTTGAAGCCAACTTCCACGATTTTTCCAAACACGTTTTTAAGCACATCTTGTATATCCCATTCCATGCGCGTCACCCCAGCACATTTTTGTTTTTTGGTTGCCTTGATCGAAAAGTTTATTTCAAACACAAAATCGATCAAACAAAGAAACACATCAAACATTAAAAAATTCTGTCCCAATCTTTCGTTTTAGGTTCAGAAAAGACGTGTTTGAGATTCTTAACCTTGATAGGTAATACCGTAATGTTCCTAAATTTTCACATCTTTTTTACAAAATCACAAAAAACCATTGGTATGTTTATGAGCTTGGAAAAATTGGGCGAAAATCTCAGAACTAAAAAACAACTATACCTTTTTCAGTAAATTCATCAACACCCTCGGAATTTCGGAGTGCGAATGAACTTTTGCATACCTTCCTTTGCCAAATCGTGCCAGATCTTTGCATATACGTTCTCCCTTTTTTCTGGCTACGTTCTGGGAAGGTGACTGGATGACATGAAGTTTCGGGAAACTACGGGCAAACGGTCTGGGATCTCCTCCTTTATTGTATTCGCCGTCCGTTACGATAATGCCCCATTTTCGTGGATTCTGTCTTTTTTTTCCTAATTCTTTTAGTCCTTCTTTTAAAGCCGCTTCGATATTGGTGTATCCGGCGGGTTCCATGTCAAGAATCGCTTCAATCAACGCGGAAATTTCAGTATTCGCATTTATTTTTTTGATGACGTTCGCATCATTATTGAAAATAATCACTGAATATTCGTCTTGACGCATATGATGAGATAGCACTGCAACGGTAAGACACGCGTTTACCAGCTTTTCACCGTACATTGAGCCAGAAGTATCTAACATCAATACGCCTGTCTTTTTTCTTTCAGTCTTCTCGACGCCTACGATGTCGCTATATTTCAGATGTTCCGAATTCTGTTCTAAGAAGCGATCAATAGTTTTTTCCACAGAGAACTCGGACATTCCAGGTTCATATATAGTGTCCCTCTTTAGATCGCCTCTTAATCCCCTTCCACTTATCCGCATAGCGGATTTAATGATGAAATTTCGCGTTAACCTCCGAAAAATAGGGAGATATCCTTGAGAAAATGACTTCTTCAGGAGAAAGAATAACTCTGGAATGGCTTCAGAACTCTTCTGAATATTATTGGAAAACAATTCAACGCCATCTTTAGAAGACAACGTATCAGCTACAGCTCGTTGGCTGCACATTGCAAGTCCTAGAAGGGCGGAAAGATTCTCATTTTGAATGGCAGTCTCAGCAAGACGAGAGATTGTCGAATAGGGAAGACCTTCTGCCAACTGAGAATAAGATTTTGGAGATTTTTTTGATCCGGCAGTAATTTCAGACTCAAGTATATCTTCTTTTGAGAAGTTCCATGATGGAGAAAATTCTTTTTGAGATACATCATCAAGGACATCTGGTTGAAATGATAATGTCCTCTCCTGTTCTAAAAATCCCCCAATACATATCCTACGATTTCTCGTATAACTTCTTCAACCGATTTCTCTAATCCGTCCTCAAGTTCGATCTTGGTTGCCAACGCCATAATTGCGCTGCTTACCCAATCTTCATACGTTGGGGAGTCATAAAATCGAATAATGTTTGCGAGATCTATAGCTCCTCTTACTGAGGACCCTCGTCGAAGGTCAGCATAGCCTCTTGTAGTACGCACAATTGCGACTACTTTTTTGATGGTATCTTCATCTTCACATTGGGATTGGAGTTTAACAATTCTTCTTTCTTCCTCTTCATCTTGGAAGTCCAGTCCTATAAAAACAAACCTATCTCTTAGTGCCTCACAGAGAGAGGTCGTCCCAATAAATTCTTCAGGATTTTGAGTCGCAATTATCTGAAACCCATTTTTCCCGTTGACAACACCGAGTTTAGGAATAATAATTTGCCGTTCATCAAGAGCAGGTAAAAGCACGTTTTGCGTGCCCTCTGGAAGTCTATTAGCTTCGTTGATAAACAAGATTGCTCCCGTTTGCATAGCTTCAGTTAAAGGACCAGGTACAAAAGAATTCCACGTCCATCCTTCTTTAACAACTAATGGAGGGTCGAATACACCAGTCATCTTTGTCTCTGTAAAACGTTCGTCTCCGTCAACGCGCAAGAAATCTTTGTTGAAATGTGACGCCACAGCCTTTGCTAAAGTTGTTTTTCCCACTCCAACTGACCCTTCAATAAGTGCGTGCTGTCCGGCAAGATGAGCTATAACCACCTTTTTGAGTTCTTGTTCTCTTCCAACGATATCATAATTGCTTTGGATCTCTTGGACGATATCGTTAACACTTTCATTCATTTTTTTATTTCACCTAAGCTGTATGAAATTCATAATGTCATAAAATTCTTACAATTATGGTTATTACAGTAGAGTTCCACATTTTTGTAACGGGACGGATTAAAAACATTTTGCTTTATTCGAAAAACGTTTCTTAGTATCCAATTTTTCCCTGAAAAGAAACATACCTGATTTAACTTACAAAAGAGACTATCTTATGTCTGTATTTAACAAAGATTTGACTAAGAAGATGAAGTACCATTCTCAATTGAGCGTCTTAATTTTTTCAGTTTTTCCTCAAGTGTCGTTACCATTTGTTCGTTTTGTTGATAATTTAAAACCTTACCACAAGTTGGACATTTAAATGAATTTTCAACAGCTTGATTGAATGTACAACGAGGGCAGGTTGGTGTCGAGCATTCAAAAAACATATTCATTCGCTCGTATGAGAGCCGATCTTCAAGTATTTTTAGCACTTGTCTCTTTCGTTTCAGTAATAGTTCTTTTACGCGGTCAGGAACCAATTTCCAATAATATACGAACCATCCAGTATTCTGATCTCGCGTTCGCCTATACGCAGCTAACTGATTATCATACAATTTATAGAGGATTTTCCTAACAACGTTTAATCTGAGTTCAGTTTCTGAAGCAATTTGTTCATCTGTTATTTCTTTTTCTTCAGATAAGATCTCGATTATCTGGAGTGCATCATTGCCTCCGATTTCTTCTACGAAGGTATTAAGTATATCTTGGTGCTTTGTTTCTTGCTGGATCTTCGATTCCTCCTTGAAGCGGTAGCTAAACCGCCTTTTTTCTGGACGCAATGAACGCCATGTGGCTTTCCTTGAAATACCCCCATCTCATAATATAGGACGTCAAAGTTTAAATGTTTTTTAATAGGAGTAATTTCACTACTGTAATGATCTATCAGGACAATTAGGTCGTCTCATATCTTTAATTGTCGTTAACAAATAGGATGTCTCTTAAAGTTCAGCGAGTATATCTTTTCTTTTGTCAAGAATTGCACTCTGTCACACGTTTACCTCGTTCACTCGGAATAATTTTCAATTTAGCACCCTTAAATTGCATACCCCCTTCAACAGCGTTTCCTTCGAATAATCGATCCAAAAAAATGCAAAGGGCTGCGATTTCAGAATGTGGCTGATTCGTAACAGCAACATTATACTCCGATATCTGATAAATCTCTCCAGGTACCTTTTCTGAACCTACAATGATTAGCTTTTTCTTTGGTGATTGCTTTATCCTTTCGATAACTTCAGGAAGTGGAAGCCCGTACATTGTTAAATGAATAATCTCTCCTCCCTCATTTTGCCATCTTTCGATTATATCACTCCATGAACTTCCCATTTCGACAAAGAATGATCCTCCGAATCGTTCTACAACTCCCTCTATATTAACTTTGAGTTCTTTATCAGTTGTATCGAAGAATATCCCATCTGCTCCAAATGCTCTGGCAACAAGCGCCGTATGTGTGCTAACTCGCTTATCACGTGCAGGGCGATGACCATATCGTAAAATTGCAACCTTCTTCAACAAATTTATCCCTTCTAACAGAGTATTAAGACCGATCTAATAATATTTTTAAGATATGCATTCTAAGTTAAACAAATGCAAACAAAAGTGTGAAACCTGAATGACGCCTGTTAGTAAAGGAGAAAGAATAACATTTCCATTACGTAAAATTACTGAAGGAAGAGTCTCATTCTATATACCAGATACCGCAGAAAAGGATACAAATTTTGTAAAGACACCTGTTTTTTATAATCCATTAATGGAATTGAATAGGGATATATCACTACTAGCAGTTCAGGTATTTCAAGAAGAAAAACAACGCCAAATTCGGTTCTGTGAACCATTAACGGGTTGTGGAGTTCGGGGTATTCGAATTGCATTAGAAATTCCTGATATTCAACAAATATATCTTAATGACAAAAACAAGTTTGCATACGAACTGACAAGAGAGAACATAAGAGTAAATGAATTGCAAGAGAGAGTTTTTGTATCAAATGAAGATGCGAACCTCTTTTTAGAAAAGCACGCTACAAATGGATATCGCTTTGACGTTATTGATATCGATCCTTTCGGAACACCAGTAAAAATCATAGACTCTTCTGTCCGTGCACTAAGAAAAAAGAACAGTTTATTGTGTGCTACGGCAACCGATATGGCTCCGCTTTGTGGTGTCTATCCAGATGTAAGCCTTAGAAAATATGGAGGATACTCCTTAAAGACGAAATATTGCCATGAAATCGCTGTTAGACTATTAGCAGGATGTATTATCAGAATTGCCGCACGATTTAGCATGGGCACTAAAGTGAGATTCGTTCATAGTACGGATCATTATATTCGCGTTTATGTTGAGGCAGATCATGGTGATAAAAAAGCAGATATCTCTTTGCAGGAATTAGGTTACGTGTTACATTGTTTTTCATGTAGTTATAGAGAGCTTGTTAGAGGAATAACAAATCATCTCGTTCAGTTTTGTCCTAATTGTAATTCAGTTGTATCAATCGGTGGACCTTTATTTGCGGGTAAATTGTTCGATAAATCGTTTTGTGTAAGAATGAAAAGTGAAGCTGAGAAAAGACAGTTTGGTGAAGCAAGAAAACGTGTTACACGCCTTTTAGATAGGATTATCGAAGAAGCAGACGGTCCTCCTCTATATTATGATGTTCATTCATTATGCGACGAATTATCCATTCGAGTTCCAAAAATAGAGCATGTAATGACCGATTTAGAGAAAAAGGGTTTAAAGGTGACAAGAACGCATTTCAAGCCTACTGCGCTTCGTACTGATGCCAGTGTAGAAGATATTAAAGGTGTATTACTGAAATGCGTGAAAATCGAATGACGCCTGTCATTGAAGTAACTTAAGAAGTTCTTCACTAATTTCTTTAGCCTTTGAAATATCCTTTGTAAGATCAATAGTATTTCTTAAAGTAATTGAATCAAAAGTGATTTCCTTAATATCTTCCTGGTATTCTTGCACAATATCTTTTAGAGTTTCTAGTTTTGGATGTGATAAAAAGAATATTGGGAACAGTTTTTTTCCAATTTCGAATCCATTTTGTGTAACTAATGCTGTGAATTTTTCATCTGCGTCCTTTGGGCTCATTTTTTTTCCCCAAACGAGACGCGCCATTATATACAGTTCGCCTGTAGTTTGGAGTCTTGGCTGAAGAAGCGTCATTTCTGATGACTTAGCACGTTCTACGAGTTCTCCCCATTCCCCAATCTGATATGGGATATAAATTATCCAGTCCCCTTTAAATTTCAGTTCTACTTCAACTTGGAGTTCTTGAAACACTACGAAACCACGTGAGAGATTTATGCGGGTCAGTCGAAAATCATGTTCAGAAAGAACATTGGCATGTTTTTCGCATCGTATTGGCCATAGATGACCTGAGGGTATCTTAAAGAAGAAGTGCAGCATAACTGATTGAAAGCCCAATATTACCTTATGAATTTGAGAAATTGGAATGTGATATGCTTCCAGCATTTGCCGAGCATTGCACTTTGGAAATGTATGTGAACAATAACGAACATAACTAATATTAAGATCCAGATTTTTGTTAACTTGCTCTACTTTAGAATACAACCGCTCATGATCGTCAAATAAAAGGTTTCTACATAAACCAGCTAGTAAAGAGAGATCTATCAAATCACTAGATTCATGCTCATAAATTATTATGTCATCTACTGCACGTTGGTAAAAATCAGAGTACATCTTTGCCTTGACATTTTCAAGAATATTTAGAGTCATAGTGACGACCAACTACATATATTTCAGAACTTCTTTTTCTCGAAGCATCAGGCTTGCTTATCAAAACTTTCTCAAAGATTTTTTTCATTTTATCAATGAACTCTTTAAAAAACTCTCCTTGAAAAACCTTAACGATGAAGTTACCTCCCCTAATGAGAAATTGGTTACACAGCCCTAATGATATCTCAGCTAGATATATTTGGCGGGCATGATCGACCTCCCAGTTTCCGCTTACATTAGGGCTACAATCGGAGGTTATTACATTAAAGCTAGGGTTATAATCTTTAATTTCAGTTATAGTATTTTCGTCCGTGATATCGCCTAAAATAAACTTCACCTGGGGAATCGGAGTTATAGGCTGTAAATCAACCCCTACAACTATTCCTTCACCCACAAGGTCTTTAATCGCTTTTAGCCAACCACCTGGAGCGGACCCTAAATCTAAAACACTGTCTCCTTTCGTTAGTAACTTGAATTTGTTATTTAGCTGGATAAGTTTGAAGGCAGCTCTTGAGCGGAGATTTTCTTTTTTAGCTTTTTTGTAATAAAAATCCTTTTTTCTTTCGTTAAACCACCTCTTACCCATCGAACAATGCTCCTCAATTAATTCATAGTTTAATGATAAAAAATACCTCTGTTTATATTCCCTTCCCTTATTAAACGTCTATGACGATGCATTATTTAAAGAAGTTTTCGCGAGTTTTAGAAGCCAGTGATCTAAACGGATACAATAAACGGGCGATATTGATTGTAGATCTCCACATCTCGCCAAATCACCGCATGTAAAACAGGGACACCCCTCAAGAGTATTTTCAGATCCAACTTTCGAGGTACTTGAGGTTTTTGCAATAAGCCTGAAGCTCCATCTTCCATCCACAAGTTCCTTTTTTCTGTTAATTAGACCTTGTTTTTCTAAGCGTACAGCTAGTCTTGAACCTTCTCGGCTTGTAGTTTCCAGTTTTTTCCAAAGATCTGATTGCAATATACCTTGCACTCCTGTATTAAGAATAATCTTCATTGCATTATCTTCCAAAGCAGTCACTCTTGTCTTTCTCCTAAACTCTAGTGTCATTGATTAATTGTATCATTTCAGTTCTTGTATTGGTTCAACTGGATATATAATGGAGATCTAATTATTCTCAAATATTCTTAAGCTCAATTCTATGTAGTATGTAAGTTCTAACATTTAAAGTATTGTTAATTGGGTAATGCGCGGCATTTTTTATTCTAAAAAATAAAGGGATTCATGCGTTTGCCTTGCAGTGATCTGATTTTAATTGATCTTCTAAAAGAAAGTTCTTTATAAATCTAGCATATTGTTGGCTTCTTCTTTGTTTTTATCCTGGCGTCCCTTTTTCTCTAACAACCTCTTGATATGTCTCATCCTAACAAAAGATTCCCTTTCACGTTCTTCTAGGTACTGTTCAATGAAATTGATTGTTGTTGCAAGACGCGGGATAATTACATAATTCAAGGCATTAACCCGACGTTTAGTGCTGATAATCTCATCGGCTAACCGTTCCATTGTTGCAATGACTTGGGCGTAGCTGCAGATCTTTTCAAGAATCTTCTGGAAAAGGGTCACTGATTCGTCTAGCGTTGTCGGTGTGTCTATAAATCCGTAAAAGGGTATTTTTTCATTACCTTCGCGTTTTTTCTCAAGATGTAAAACAGGGACCCGGACTCCCATTAGATTTCTTGTTTCAACTTCTATTTTGAACAAAGATGGTGCTATTGCAGAGATTTCTTTGAGCCTCAGCGCCCCTAAAACCATTTTAGTTTCTTTTAACGAAGTAAATGCTCTTGAAACCATTTCAGAGAGTTCTGTTCGTACTGTTTTGACGTCTTCTAGAATCGCAAAGAATTCGAGGATCAACGCATCCATTTTTTCACTCAAAAGTCCGTGACCTTTCACGGCAAGTGACTGTCGGTCTTTTAAAGACAATAATTCCATTCTTGTGGGTCGGATGCCCGCCATAAGTTCACTCATTTACTTTTCCTCCGTGATCCTCATATAAAGGAAAGAATATTGGTAAAGAATATCTTATTCTTACTGCCCGCGATATGAAGGATGCCATTTTTTAATTGTATCAGGGTCGATCCTTTTGAGTTCTTTTTCGGGTAATTTTGTAAGAAGTTCCCAGCCAATATCCAATGTCTCATCGATTGAGCGATCTTCATCCATCCGTTGGCTTGTGAATTCTCGTTCGAAGCGCTCACTGAACTCTAAGTATCTTTTATCTCTCTCTGTAAGCGCCTCTTCTCCTACTACTGCTACAAGTTCTCGCAGATCTCTTCCTTCAGAGTAGCCATAGTACAACTGGTCAGCAACTTCTCTGTGGTCTTCACGTGTTAGTCCTTTTCCAATACCTTCTTTCATCAAGCGTGATAGTGAAGGTAAGACATCGATTGGTGGAAAAATACCTCTTCTATGTAGACCTCGATCCACGTAAATCTGTCCCTCTGTTATATAGCCTGTTAAGTCGGGTATGGGGTGAGTTATGTCGTCATTCGGCATGGTAAGGATCGGCATTTGTGTTATTGTTCCTTTTCTTCCCGTAATACGTCCCGCTCGTTCATAGATTGATGCGAGATCGGTGTATAAGTATCCAGGATAACCTCTTCTAGCCGGAACTTCTTCCCGAGCAGCAGAAATCTCTCGTAAGCTTTCACAGTTAGAAACAACTAACCCGTTATCAGTAACGAATCGGTGAGTTTTATCGCGGAACCCTACTGCTTTGCGAGAACCGAGTTCATTTCCGACCATTACCTCAGCCATGGTTACATCATAGACAAAATCCGAATCCGATTCTATTTCTTCAATTTCTATGATTTTGTCAAGAATAAAGTCACCACTGCCAAAACTCTCCATATCATGCAATTCGTTGATATCATGATGCCCGGGGTTACTAAAATAAACTTCTACAACTTTTTCTGCCATTTGTAATAAATCAAAATTTCCCAGCCGTTTTTTACCACGTTCAATTTCACTAATCCGACTAGACGTGCCGAAGAAAGCCTGAGGTAGATCTAAATGCTCACGCGTCTTTTTAATCAACGAACCAGAGATTAATGGTGCTTTTTCGAAGTCTGTTGTTACATCAGGAGTTGATTCTAATTTTCTTGCTAATTCTTCGAGTTTTTTACTCTTTTCTGGATGTCTTGAGCTAATATTCTCAGTGAATTTTAGAACATCCCGTTTACCTCTAACTACTACATCATAAACTATACTTGTTCCTTTTTCGCTGGTTTTTATACTCGTTGTATCACGTCTTACTATTTTTGAGGCAATTCCAAGCCTCTTTAGCAGCAGTTGAATGTTTTTCGCCCTCTCTTTACTCTGCTCAGGAGGATAATTTGGTGCTATAGAATCTGGTAATTTACCTACAGCGAATTTTACTGCCTTCTCTTTACTGGGTACGGTTCCGTCACCATCAAAATATCCTTGCAAGAAGTTCGCAATGAGATTCTCGGGGAGTTTAAAAATGGGGTAATAGCATTCTTCATCCTTTACTCTACCTTTAACACCAAAAATCTCTATTAACCGCATTAGGAATAAATTGCTGGTATCACACATCCAAACGCCGTTTTGGTTTTGTTGCAAAGACGGATCAAATGAAGGAATGTACTTTTGGACCAGTTTTTTGGTATTTTCAACAACATCTTTGATAATGTTGGCAAATCCGACTTTGTATGTATAACCTTTGAGGCTGCCATCTTTTCGTTTGTTTTCATAAATTCCAGCAGTTCCATCTGAAGCTATGAAACCAAGAACGTAGAAGAAATCATCAGTATAAAGATCAAAACCTTTTGCCAAATAAGTTCTTTTTTTACCTGCACCAATCTTATCAATCTTAGATGAAAGCAATTTCCACTGGTCTCTATCCCAGGAGAGTTCTTTGCCTATTCTCCCCAGTTCGTCAACTGTGTATCTTCTTTTTTCATAGTTGTCAGTAATACAGCCGTATTTTACATCAAGTGATTCACAAGCTTTACCAAGGCCACCATATCTACTTTTTAATGCGTTATTTATGCTTTTACTTATATCTGCATCAGAAAAGGTAACGAAAAAAGGCTCTGGAGAACCTTGCAAAACTTCAAGCAATGTAGGTAGGTCTTCAGTATTAGCATCTACATCTAAGCGATTCACGGAATAAATTTCTTGTCCTATTTCTAATTCCTCAGCAGGGATCATCCTCGGGCCTTTTATCGTGTCTACGAGTATTTTATGATCTCCAGTAACAATTACTTCCCCACCTGAACGGGTTTTTATTACCAGAAGATTTCTTGGCGACGGAATTTTTTGCACATCAGTTACTGATCTATAGTTCAGTTTATAATTCATATCTAACGTAGCAACACGAATATCTTTTAAATCGAGACTACCTGCTTTAATTGCTTCAACAAACTCACCGATCGTAGTAATTGTTCCATCTTCTAGAAATATCCTTGACTTGCCGTGGAGACAGTAGTTAGTCATATCGGTAAGAATAACCAACACCTGATAATCTTGTTCATACGCGAGATACTCTGCACAAGTTAGTGCTACACGTGGTGTGATTACACGCTCAACAGCAGGGTCATCAGCCAGATTCAGAAAGAGAGTAACACGTTCTAGTGCACCTGTCTCCTCAAAGTCTCTACGAAAGTAAGCTGCCTCTTCATAAGTAATACCCATGGCAGCGAAAACGATAGCAAACTCTTCCGCCTCTCCTAAAACCTTAGCTTGCCGTGCGATCTGAGCAGCAACGCGGTTGTGCGGAAGCCCTGCACCTGAGAAAAGTGGCAGTTTTTGTCCACGAACGAGTGTATTTAATCCGTCTATTGTAGAAATGCCTGTTTGGATAAACTCTCTTGGATAAGTTCGCGCTTCTGGGTTAATTGGAGCGCCTGTAATGTCGAAATGATCATCAGGAATAATCTTCGGACCACGATCTATCGGTTCTCCACTTCCATCAAAAACACGTCCTAATATATCGGCAGAGACAGGAAGTTTGAGTGTTTCACCAAGAAATCTTACTGACGTTGCCGATGTGTCCAAGCCAGATGTACCTTCAAAAACCTGAACTACGGCAAGGCTCTCTGTCACTTCAAGTACTTGTCCTCTTCTTCTTTCACCAGCAGGTGTTTCTACTTCAACAATTTCTGCATATCCTACACCTGACACGCCTTCAACAAAAAGAAGTGGACCTGTAACTTCGCTAGAAGTTCTATATTCCTTCATAGTATCATAAGTCATAATAATTACCTCATTGATGAAATTTAATTCATGGACTTTTGTCAAGTGTATTTTCTTTTAAAATTTTGCTAATTATTAATAAGATTCCTCACATCTATTTCAGAAGGTTGAATGGAATGGACCTAGAATCGTGGGAAAAACTTAGGAAAATCCAAGGGATTGCCAACTATCAATTTGGGGAAAATATCGGAGACCTGTTATTTCCTTCAGAGGTAGTTATAACCTGTTCACCAAGTACAAAGCGGATTCGTCATGTTTACTTAAATGATGAACTGCTTGCAACACTACGCCCTAAAGATGGACTTTTTGCTTTGACCATAAGCGGAGCACAACAAATTCTTGAAAAAACAAGAGGAGAAATCCGCTTTAAGGTTCAAGTAAATGATGAATCTATTCCATTCGTAAAAGCGGGAAGAAATGTATTTGCGAAGCATGTTATAGATGCGAGCCATGAAATACGTCCTAAGTCTGAGGTAATTGTAGTAGACAGGTCTAATACGCTTCTTGCTATTGGAAAAAGCGTATTATCCGGAGAAGAAATACTTGCCTTTCAGAAAGGGATAGCAGTAAAAATAAGAAGAGGCGTAGATGAAAAGACATAATATATTATCCATGTCAAGCCTAATGACGATTTACGCACCCGATGAGTATGATGAGAATAAGTTGCTCGCAGTTTTGTGAACTACCACCCTAGTTGTAGGGTGGCTTCCTGAGTCATCCATTCCCCAACGGGACATGTCAAACAGGCTCAACGGGCAGTTCCTGCCCTGATGATGATGATGATCGTGATGATGCATAATAAGTTGATCTGCTTAAAATTGTGATGGCAGAGTTATGATCTCGTGCTAAATCAAGTCCACAGTACGGACAGCAGTGGATGCGAGTTGCCAGTGTTTTCGGCACCAGCTTCCCGCACCGACTACACAGTTGTGTGGTATTATAGGCACTCACATACTCAACCAGAGTACCAGCTTCCTCCGCTTTGTACTCGGTAAAACACATGAGTTGCCCCCAACCTGCTTCACTAATCGATTTCGCTAGATGATGATTCTTCACCATGTTGGCGATGGTAAGCTTCTCATACACGATCAGGTCATAGCTCTCGACCAGTTTCCGACTGAGCTTATGATGAAAGTCCTTGCGCTGATTGCGGATCTTCCGGTGTACCCGTGCCACCTTCCTGTTCTGCTTGTGACGGTTACGCGATCCTTTCTGTTTCCTGTCTTTCCTTCGCTGCTCTTTGGCTAGTTTCTTCTCCGAATGTCTCAACCAGCGTGGGTTTTCTATGGTGTCTCCGTTATTACACGTCAGTAAACTCTTCAGCCCCACATCCACTCCTATTGCCTTCTGTATGGCTTTTTTCTGAGAGCCAGGAGCGGGATCAGGCAGTACTACAGTAAAGCAGGCATACCAGTGGTCGACATCGCGCGTGATAGTACAGGTCTTGATCACGCCTTCTGCAGGTATCGGGCGGTGCAGTTTAATCGTGATGCTTCCTATTTTCGAGAGGCAGAGTTTCTTCTTTTTCTTGTCGAGGGCGAACCCACTTTGCGGGTAAGTGAAGGAATCATACCGGTATTTCCCTTTAAAGCGTGGGTAGCCGGCGTGTTCCCCCTTCTTAAGACGCCTAAAAAAGTTGTTAAAGGTCTTATCCAGTCTTCGCAGCACGTCTTGAAGTACCTGAGAATGCACCGCTTTTAAAAACAGATTAGTTTTTTTTGCAGTTTTCAATCGGTTGGCTTGCTCATAATAGCTGGCTGAGTGTTGATGAATTTGCCAGGCGTCTTTTCGCTCGGTAAGCGCGTTATTATACAACATACGACAGGTAGTCAGCCATTGCGTTAACGTCGCCTGTTGTGGTGTGGTTGGATACAAACGAAATTTATAAGTCCGTTTCATCAGACTTCTCCCTGTGTTGCCCTGATAGTCATGGCACTAGCATTTACTATATGCAAAAACCTATTTAAGACTGGGGGACACTACGGTGAAAGTAAAACAAGTAAAACACGCAATTCATTTGCCCAACATGTTGGGGGTCTTCTTGCGAAGAAATGATAAATAATTGTAAGGTTATACTTATGAATACTCAAATGATCAATGAGTAAGGAAATGATTCTTTCGTGGTGATTATATGGTCAAAAAAGGAAAAAAGATTTCTCCTAGACAGATGAGGCGTATGATGAAACAAATGGGTCTACAAGAAATAGAAAATGTACAAGAAGTCATCATCCGGACTTTGGAGAAAGAACTAGTAATAAAAGAACCTCAAGTCACTGTTATGACACAAGCGGGACAAAAGCTCTGGCAAGTAGTAGGGCAGAGTGCAGAAGAAAGACCACTTTCTGGTGAATTAGAAGAAGAAGCTGTGGCAGTAATTCCAGAGGAGGATGTTCATTTAGTAGCCCAGCAAGCAGGAGTAGATGTTAAAACAGCACGTGCTGCGCTTGTAGATGCTGGTGGTGATTTAGCTAAAGCCATACTTGCTTTGAAAACTCAATCGTTATGATAACACGAGGTGCGTAAAGATCACATGGCAAGTGTTAACTCACTTCATCAAAAGTGTAGAGACACTATCCCTGAAGAACTGCTACAATACTTACCTAAGAAATGGTTTATTCTGGGACATGTGCTTCTTTTTCAGCTTCATCCCAAATTAGATCCATGGAAAGAAATAATTGGCAAATTTTTATTAGATGTTGATCACAGACCTGTAAGAACCGCGATCATGCAGATTGGAACGATATCTGGCGATTTTCGAATACCTCAATACGAATTTGTTTATGGAGATCCAAATACTGAAACTATACACAAAGAGGCAGGCTGTATTTTCAAACTTGATCCAATAAAAATAATGTTTTCTCCTGGAAACACTGAAGAACGCCAACGATTACCAGGTTTTATCCAAGAGAATGATGTGGTCGCAGATTTTTTTGCTTGTGTTGGACAATGGTCGATTCCTATTGGAAAGGTTTGCAGAAATGTATACGCGATAGAACTCAATGAAATCGCGTATTCTTATTTACGCGAAAATATCAGTTTGAACAAACTTGAGAACCGAATTATCCCCCGACTTGGTGATTGTAGTGAAGTAGCACCTGAAAAAGTTGCTGATCATGTCATTTTAGGTTATTTATTTGTAACTCAAAAATATCTCCGAAAGGCTATCAACGCCCTAAAACCAGAAGGGGGCTGGATACACTATCATGAGGCTTTACCTCGCCTTGATTTCCCCCATTTGCCTCAGAAAAAGATAAAAGTGGCAAGCAAGATGTTTGGGTTCGAAATAAAGGACCAAAGAATAAGGATTGTAAAGAATTATGCCCCGAACATCGTTCACGGAAGGATTTCAGCTTATCTGAAGGCTTAATAGAACAAACTGCATCTAATGTATTTTTTATGACACTACCTTTAGAAGGAATTCGAGTCCTTGATTTATCCCGACTTCTACCAGGACCTTTTGCCACTATGTTACTGGCAGATTTTGGAGCGGAAGTGATAAAGATTGAGGATCCGATTCAGGGAGACTATCTCCGTTGGTGGCCACCTTTTTACACGAAAGATACAAACAAAGAGAATGCAGTCTTTCTCCAATTAAACCGAAATAAGAAATCAATTGTGCTAAATTTAAAAGATCCTGAAGGACAGAAGATTTTCTACAGATTAGCCGAGAAATCTGACGTAGTTTTTGAGAGTTTTAGACCAGGAGTTGTGAAAAAACTTCAGATAGATTATGATACAATCAGTAAAATTAATCCCCAGATTATTTGCTGCTCATTATCAGGATATGGTCAAAACGGACCATACAAAGATCTACCAGGCCACGATGTGAATTATCTAGGGGTATCAGGAGTCGCAAGTTTAACAGGAGAGCCGGATCATCCAAAATTAATGGGTGTGCAAGTGGCAGATATTGGTGCTGGAGGCTTAAATGCAGTTTTAGCCATTTTAATGAGTATAATTGCACGTAGCAAAACAGGACGAGGGCAGTATATTGACGTTTCAATGCTTGATGGAGCGATGACCTGGCTAGCGTTTGCGTTCCCGCGTTACTGGGCGACAAAAGAAATTCCCATAAGAGGAGATGACTTGCTTACGGGTGGGCGTCCTGGCTACGGAATCTATAAGACCAAGGATAATAAATTCGTTGCTGTTGGAGCATTAGAGAAAAAATTCTGGAACAACCTTTGTACCTCAATCAAACGAGAAGATTTAGTTGACATCCTACAACCAACAACTGGTAAGGAGAAAAAAGAAATTATTGAATGTCTGAAGACTGTTATGTTGACCAAGACAAGGGAAGAATGGTTTGAAATTTCAAAACAAACCGATATTTGTATTTCACCAGTTTATGAATTAAACGAAATAATAGATGATCCACAAGTTCAGGCACGTGAGATGATTGTAGATTTCAAAGATGAGCGCTTTGGCAACATTAAATACATTGGTATGCCTTTTAAACTTTCAGAAACTCCTGGTAGTATAAGAACTAGAGCACCAGGCTATGGAGAGCACACTGACGAGATCTTAAGATCTCTTAATTATTCTAAGCAGGAAATTGAAACACTTCGCAAAAAAGCAGTGATAGGCTCTAAAAATAAGTGACAGAAAATTTCCACTTAGAAATTGCTAATGCAATAAAAAAAATGCGTTAAAAAATGTTATAGTATAATTTCACTAACTAGGCGTAGAACTGTGCTTTTCTCTCATTCGCTCTGCTTTTTCCTAATACTTTGTCGATAGCTTTTTCGAAATCTTGTACTGTAACAAGAATTGCTGCAGCTGTGTCTTTAGGGCTCTCATATATTCGACGAATTGCAAACATTCCTGCTTCTGTGCAAATATTCTTGATGTCTGCGCCGCTTGCGCCTTCACTTGAATTCATCAACCGATCAAAATCAATGTCAGGACTTAATTTCATTTTGCTGGCGTGGATCTTATAAATCATCCGCCCTGCTTCCTTATCCGGCAAAGGAACTTCAATAATCCGATCAAAGCGACCAGGTCGAAGAAGTGCCGGATCCAGTATATCTGGGCGATTTGTTGCAGCAACGAGTTTGACATCGCCACGGGGATCAAATCCATCCATAGCACTTAATAATTGCATAAGTGTTCTTTGTACCTCTCTGTCACCACTTGTAGCAATTTCTAGTCTTTTTCCGCCAATGGCATCTAATTCGTCAATAAAAACTATACTTGGTGATTTTTCTCTCGCAAAAGTGAAAATCTCACGAACTAAACGCGCACCTTCTCCAATATACTTTTGGACTAATTCAGAGCCAATAACACGGATAAATCTTGCTGAAGTCTCGTGGGCAACAGCACGCGCGAGTAATGTCTTACCAGTCCCTGGTGGTCCATATAAGAGAAGACCTTTCGGTGGTTCAATGCCCACTTGTTCAAAAAGCTCAGGTCTTAATAAAGGTAACTCAACAATTTCACGTATTTCTTTAATTTGATCAGAAAGTCCCCCTATCTCTTGATATGTCACTTCTGGTGATTCTTCTACTTCCATTCCACGAACCATTGGATCCATGACAGGAGGTAAGATTTCAACAATTGACATTGAACGCTGGTTAAGAGCAACCCGTGCTCCTGTAACAACTGTTTCTTTTGGAAGAGAAGGCGATACTTGAACCACAAAGTGAGGACCTGTAGTACTTTTCACAATGACACGATTGTCTTGTAAGATGTCTATTATACTGCCTGCAAGCAATGGTGGTGCACGTAATTGCTCAAGTTCAGTATGTAATGTTTGAAGTTCGCGTTCCAGTTTTGTCTTATCAGTTTTGAGTATTTGCTTTTCGGTCTCTAGAGTACGTATCCTTTGCTCAAAATGCTTCATCATTCCCGTCTTTCTTTCCATTTTCGAGACTAGTTCCTCAAGTTCACGTTCTAGTTTGATTTTATCAGCCTTAAGTATCTCTCTTTCTGTCTCTATCATACGAATCCTATTTTCAAGTGTTCTTATCACATCACTTGCAAATTCTTCTCTGTCGTTTGATGATCCTGTACCTTCGTTCATTAAGTTCCCTCAGTTCACTCATTAGTCTTATTGAACGTAGTAACGAATAAATGTGTTTTTATATTTCTATGCATAAAGGAAAACTAAAGCACTTTTCTCAAAGACAAAGGTTTATTTTTATAAGAAAGATTATATTTCACAAAATTCTCACTGTGCTCTAATTCTTGGAATGTCTACTGTACAAACTTGAGGAGATAAATTTGCCAAAAAAAAATGTGGTAAGATATTGCGAGATATGTGGAAGTGTAATTGAAGGTAGGGGGATTGAAAGATTGATTGAAGGTACGAAAATGATAGTCTGTATTAGTTGCGCGCGTTTTGGCGAGGCAACCAAAAGATCTCCTCCAGTCACTTCAGAAACTTCTGTAATCCCTGTACGAAGAAAAAGAAGAACTACTACTCGCACACACACTCCTAAAAGCAAGAGAAAGAAAGTTTCTATTCCTTCTCCAGAAAAGTTCTTCAGTCGTTATGAAATCGTAGAGGATTACTCAGCGATTATTCGAAAAGCACGTGAAAAAATGGAATTGACACAAGAAGAACTTGGACAAGAATTAAACGTAAAGGGATCTGTGATTCAAAAACTTGAGACTGGCAAAACGAAACCCACAGATCCAAAATCCATTATAAAATTGGAGTCAATTCTGAACATCAAAATCCACAAACCTATTGAGCAAGAAGAATATGCTCCCCCTAAAACGAAAGAGACAGATTTTACTACACTTGGGGAAGTTGTGAAATTTCGTAAAAAGAAGAAGGACGAAGATTAACTAGGAGAATTAGGAAAGTATGGTACACGAGTCATTCGAATTGACGGATGACCTTAGAGAATCCCTGCCAGGAAAATTCATTGAACTTTCGGATGGAATTGTCCACTATGAATTAGAAGGATCAAGTAGAAACGTTGTTGTCCTGGTGCATGGATTCTCATCACCGTTTTTTGTGTGGGATGAAAATTTCAAGTTTTTAGTAAATGAAGGATTCAAGGTTTTGAGATATGATCTATTCGGTAGAGGCTATTCCGATAGGCCTAAAGTGAAATATAACATGGATCTTTTCATCCGACAACTCTTTGAATTAGTTAATCAGCTTGGCTTAACACAACAAAAATTCAGCCTTGTTGGACTTTCAATGGGCGGTGGAATTTGCGTTGTATTCGCGGATCAATATCCCGAATTAGTACAAAAAATATCATTAATAGACCCAATCGGTTTCCCTATGGGAAGAAGTGTCTTTTCATCGCTTTTAAAGATACCAGGATTGAACAAATTGATATTAAGGCGTCTTAACCATGAAACAATGATTGAAAACCAAAAAGGGGACTTCTATCGTTACGACAGGATTAATGAGTATCTAGAAAAATATGCTGAACAAATGAGATACTCTGGCTGGCTAAGAGCTATTCGATCTACACTTCTAAATCTACCATTTACAAATTTAAGAAAGACATATGAAAGACTTGGAAGCAAGAGATTACCAATGCAACTTTTTTGGGGAGAGAATGACCAAACTATACCACTTTCCAATAGTCTAAAGATTCGCGATGCAGTACCCGATATTAGATTTCACTTAATCAAAGAATGCGGGCATATGCCTCACTACACTCGCCCCAATGAGGTAAAACCGCTATTACTGGCCTTTTTACGGCAGTAAGAAACTACTGAAGATACTAGTTGCGTGAAAGGTAAGTTTAATGCAATTAGATTTTCTCAAAAATATGGGAGATCTCTTTGTTTTCAGTTATAACAAACTTATTGTCAAATAAAAAATCAATTTAAAGTCCATTTTGGATAATAAAAGATCCGTTCAGATTGTTGACATACTTTTTCGCTCTAGCTATCACCTGAGATGACGCTTCAATTTCAAATGAAATCTCTGAGTTCAAATTCTGTTGATCAAGGACGTATGTTTGATCATAGAGCCATGAAATAAAACTCATGACTTCACTGTTTGAAGGTACAGGTACGGTAATATATGCACGTTTAGTAGGAATAAAATCCATAATAGTTTCTCTTATTCTATTCAGATTGATTTTCTGAAGTGCAGAAATAGGTATACAAATTTTATCTCTGAAGAGTTGCATTTTTTCTTCGATTTCGAATTCATCACAACAATCTATTTTATTTGCAACAACAAAATAGGAATTCATGTTAACAGTTATTTCTTTTAATGTTTGCAGACAAACTGTGTACTTCCGTATGATCTCATCTATTGTATCACTAAGGTCAACTAGAATCGCAATTACGTCTGCTAAGTTTATCTCCTCTAGTGTACTATGGAAGGCACGGATCATTTCGTGAGAAAGACCGTCCACAAGTCCTACAGTATCTGTTATTAGAATCTTACGACCTCGAATATTTAGAAGTCTGGTAAACGTATTCAGTGTTGTGAACAGTTTATTCGCTACAGGAACGGAACTCTCCGTTAGCGCATTAAGTAATGAGCTTTTACCGCTATTTGTATAACCCATCAATGCAACAAGTGAAAAATCTTGTCTTTTTCTTCTTTTTCTACTAATTGTTCTTCTTTTCCTATATTGCTCTAATTCATTTTCTATTCTCTTGATCTTTCTTTTAGTGCTTTCAAAATGTTTTTCAACAGCATATTGACCAGGTCCATGAAAGCCTGGAAGTTCAGTCTTCTTAGAAAGACTAACATATTCCTTTAAACGTGGAAGAGCATACTTAAGACTAGCAAGTTCAATTTGAAGTTTTGCTTCTTTAGAACCTGCTCTTAAGGCGAATATTTCGAGTATCAGTTCTGTTTTACTAATAACTTCACAATTAAGTTGTTTTTGAAGATTATAGACCTGAGTTGGCTTCAATTCGTTCTCAAAAATAACTTTAGTGGGAGAGATTTGATTTACAAGTTCCTCTAATTCCTTAACCTTTCCTTTTCCGATTTGAAATGCAGAATTTGGTTCTCCAATTTGCTCTAATACATCTATAACAGTGTATCCTGCGTCTAAAGCAAGTCTATTGAGTTCTGCAATTCTCGATCCTTCTCCTCTATGTCTTCGCTCGACTAAAATCGCTGTAACCGAATATGGTTCACTCATGTTAGCATCACTTACATAATCAATATGATTGAATATAAGAAATTTGATTTATCCATTTTAAGTTTCAATTAAGAGTTTAATTACAATTCTATGTACATTCTCAACTGGATTTTGATCTGCTCCAAGTTTTTAAAAATCAATATTAGTTGAAACCGAAAAGCAAATCGTGAGTTACATGTCTGATTACGGCCAACTCAAAAAGATAAATGCCCTCTTACAAGCGCCTCCCAGGACAGGAAAGAGTACGTTAGTCGATAAACTTTGTTCTATGTTAGAAACAAAGGGCTATAAAATAGGGGGCATTCAAACACCAGAGATAAGAGAGAAAAAGAAACGAGTCGGCTTCTGGGTTCTCGATATCAACAAGGGAAAAAAAGAGCTTTTAGCCCACATCAATATTAAAAGCAAATTTAACGTAAGTAAATATGGTGTAGATCTTAATTCATTTGATGAACTCGCTATCACGGCAATTAACTATGCTATTGAAAATTGTCAATTAGTTGTAATTGATGAGATTGGCAAAATGGAACTGTTCTCTGAAAAATTTCAAGATGCCGTGATAAGAGGATTGAATTCGAGTATACCAGTCATCGGCACGATGGGCATGATAAGTCATCCATTTGTGCAATTATTGAAGTCTAGATCTGATGTACAAGTACTGACAATTGATAGAGGGAACATGGAAGATATTTATCAGGAAATATGTAGACTTCTTGGTCTAAGAACTATTTAATCAGTTTGCGCTAGATAGAAATTTATAAAAGATTTCAATCAGTTTATACAAAACTCAATGGTTTGCCCAGAAGGTGAACTTAATGTTCGACAATCGCTCTGAGCTCGCTCAATACGTGCAAAAACTGTTTGTTCAAAAAGAGTTTGCTATCAGTGGACAATGTAATCTTAAATCTGCTTGTTTTGATTTTTTTGCCCGAAAGGATGTAATATTATGGCTTATTAAAGTTTTAATCAATATCGACAGTCTACAACAGTATCATGCAGATGAATTGAAACTTCTGGGTAACTTATTTTCAGGAACACCTTTACTTGTTGGAGAAAAAACGCACAGAGAACTATTAGAAGATGGTGTGGTTTACAATAGATATTCAGTTCCTGCAGTGAATCCACCTACCTTAGCGTCTATTCTATTTCATGAATTCTTTCCAAATGTATTTGCAAAACGTGGCGGCCTTTATGCTAGAATTCTTGGAGAATCCTTAAGAGAAAGAAGAGAAGAAGAGAATTTATCACGGGCTCAACTTGCAGAAAAAGTTGGTGTTTCAGAACGCTGCATTTACGAGTATGAACGTGGAACAATGGATGCTAGTAAAGAAAACCTTCTGCGACTAGAAAAAATTCTTGATACCGACTTAAGTTTACCAATTGATCTTTTAGAGTATGATTTCGGCAATATAAAACGACATACCCCAGCAAAGATTGATGATTTTGAACAAAATATCCAAGAAAAATTACTAGAAATAGGTTTTGATGTTTTCTGGACGGAATGTACGCCATTTAACGCTATCACAAAAGAAAAAGAAACAGAAAATGAGACTCAAAAGTTAATTATTGCTGGTGTAGGACATAAATCCGAAAAAAACATCAAAAAGAGAGTTCAAATAACAGGAAGCATTTCTGATATCACGAGAAAAATTGCAATGTTTGTGTTGGAGGGATCATCAACCAAAAATATCGAAGGCGTACCAATTATGAGACTCAAAGAATTATCAAAATTTGAAACTCCAAATGAATTAAAAAGAACGATTAAGAAGCGTAAGGGTTGTTCCAGTTAGCGTTCTCCTCGAACATCAAAAAATTGTGTAATTTTTGCATTTTTTTGCAAATCTTTCATCTTAACAAATGTATGCCAGCTTTTTCGTACAAAAAAAGGAATATTTCTATTTTTTATCCACTGTTTCAGGGCGTCTATTGTTTTAGGATCAGAAGGATAACCACTTCCTATATGCGGCAAATTAAACTCTTCTTTTAGAGTATTAAGTGAATTATCTCGTGTGACCTTAGCAACAATTGATGCTGCCGAAACTATTGGATATATTTCATCTGCATTATTTTCTGCAATTAGTGTAATATGCCTTTGAACTAAGTATTGTTTCAGTGTGTCTGTAAATTTTCTTGAATCTGAAGTTAATGCGTCAATATACACAATAGACGGTTGAATTGCATTGATTATTTCGCATATTTTATTTATTTCAAGGAGATTTAAGTTCGAATTAATATCGAAAACTGAATCATCAATCTCTTGAGGTTCGACCTCTATAATCTTGCACTCTTTACATAAATTCATGATTTCAGGAAACAATGCTTCTCTTTTCTTAGGCGTCAGTTTTTTTGAGTCTTTTACACCTATCGTGATAAGTTTATTTATGTCAGTTTTTTTAAAAGATAATCCAGCAATAACTAAATTCCCTAGAACCGCCCCTCTACCAGCCTCATCAATTCCAAGGATTTTCACTGGACCATCTTGAGGAAGAGTACTAAGAGGCGTATTGAGGTGAAAGTGAGAACTTTTACCTGTAATACACTTTGAGTTAGATGGTGCTAGCGCTGGCGCTAAATCCGATCGTAAAAAGTGTTTTAAATTTTTTCCTAAACGCACGCAAATCCGCCCAATAGAAATATTTTGGAAGATCAAGATTAAATATTTTATACTGATTGATGGGACCGTCAATTAAGTCAATGAGTTTTCGAACTATTAAATTTTCGAGTTGTCCACCGCGTAGAACAAAAATAGATTTCCCGAGATCAGTACGACGAATAAAAAGAAATGGCAACTTCAGTTGAGAATGAAACTCTTCTGGTAATTGTGATTCTAATTCTTCTAACTCATTTTTATTAAAGATAAATTTTGCCCCATCTTTTGTCAAAACAGAGGGTCTGTCTTCTTTTAAAAGTGTATTAAGTGTCTTAAACTGTCTCGGAAGATGGTTGTTTATTCTAGCGATGTCTAATTTGAATAAAATATCTATGGACTTCCTGGGAGTTGATTTCACCTTTTGTCACTACCTTGACATACAAAATTAAGACTCGTCTTAAAATAAACAAGATGTTAATTAAACAAATTTAAGGAAAGAATAGTTGTTTTTATTGAAAATTAACGTGCCTGACCAACTTGGCGCCCTTTTACATAACGTTTAAGATAATTTTTCTTATTTCGCATTCTCGGTATTGGTGAATGTCTCTCTTTACCCGTAACCTTTGGTGTCTGGGAGCGAACCTTACCTGCTTTGGTCAATGAACCATGCGAACCTGGCATTTCTTATTCACCTCACTACTCAATCTGTACATGAGATTTATAAATTTATGCTTACTGCTTTCCAAAGTTGTGTAGGAAATACTCCACAAGTTCCCATTTTCTTGCGTTCTAAGAAAGGAGGTTGTCTTATGGAAGTTAAATTACAAGTAAACGATGACGTAATAGAACTTCATCCATTTGTTAAAGCAGTCTTTCGTAGTGTCGTATTTGGTCTTATTAAAGAGTTAAGGGATATACCTAAAAACATACAAGAAGTGCAACTATCTATAAAAGCAGATTAGATGAAGTTCACTATATTTACACTTGTATTTTATATTATGCATTCTTGTCCATGCATTAAGTAAATCTCTTGAGGAGTTCGATGTATGCTTCTTGGTGTAATGGAGTTGCGACTCCTAGTTCTTTACCACTTTTTACGATGTAGCCAGTAAAAGTCTCAATTTCTGTTTTTCTTCCACTTTCGAAATCTCTTTGCATCGAAGTTTTTGTCTCATATGGAAAGCCGGACACCTTCTCCAAGGACAATGGAATGATATCATCCGGTAAAAATATTCCTCTCTTTTTGGCAATTAAATTAACTTCTTCCATAAGCCCTGTCAACATTTGCTTGTTTTTTTCATCTTCAATAATTGCACCAAGAGGTTTTCGTAACAATGAGTCGATTGTTGCCAGCGGACCAATAAAAATGTACTTAGTCCAAACCTGAACGGAGATGTCGGTAGTTAACTCTGCCCTTATGTCTGCATTCCTCAATATTTCCTCAATATACCGATATTTTTCCGGATCATAGTTTTCAGGCCCAAATATCAATTTTCGGGGGCCGCCAACTTGTCTTATGACACCAGGCGTTTGAATGGCAGAACTAATGTATACGCATCCATTCAGCACCGTGCTCCTTGTCATTATATTTCTTAATCTATCCGTGTTATCGACTCCATTGAGGACGGTAATAGCTACGGTTTTTTCGTTGATATTGTCTATCAGTTGTTGTGCTGCAGTTTCAAGATCATAAGTCTTTACACAGAAGAACACAAGATCTATTAATCCTAGATCTTTTGGATCATCTGTTGCAGTAGTAGGTATCGCTGTGAATTCCCCCTCCTCCTGAGTTATCACTTTGAGTCCATTTTTCCTGATTTCGGCTGAATGTTCGCCACGAGCTACGAAAAAAATATCATGTTCACCTGTGCTGCCATATTTCTGTGCCAGCTTCCCTCCATAATATCCTCCTACTCCGCCTATACCAATAATCGCTATCTTCATAAACTTCCCTCCTTTTGTCTTATCTCAAATAATCTGTTCTTGTTGCGGTAAAACTTGTTTTAGGAAATAAGTTGACCGATCACCATACAGTGATCTTTATCAAAAGGTTTCAAACTTTCAATGTTCTCTTCCACTATGAAACCGTTTTCTTTTAGAATATCGATCTCTTCTGAGAATATCTTAGATATCTCTTTGGAGGAATCTATGCTTCTTGCCTTAATAGCGAGCATAGTAAAACCTCTATTTTTAAGAAATAACTTAGCATTATCAACTAAAATGATCGCCTGAGCAGGTTGGGCAACATCTTGATAAATCACATCTACAGGTCCAATAAACATCCTGTAAGTTTCTGGAAACCTCGCGTCTGCCAAAATTGGTATCATATTGGATCTATTTTCACATACTCGTAATAAATCCCTCATTGCGCGAGGGCTAAATTCTACACAGTACACAATACCCTCAGGTCCTACAAGATCCGAAACATGACTAGCTGTTGTGCCTGATGCAGCCCCCAGGTAAAGTACATGCATTTTTTGTTTGATAGGAATTTGTTTTAACCCTTTTCGAATGGCTGCAGCAAATTTACTACGATAAGGATCCCATTCTCGATATTCGTCCCCTTCGAATTGAAGTAAACGCTCCCCATAGACGGTTTTCCCAATTGCTAGATTCTTTGTTGCAACCCTTTTTTCTATAAAATAAATATTTTCGTTCATATCTATCCCTCAGGCGGTTTTTTCTTCTCGTGCATTCTCTTTCCCTTGTCTTTCTTTTTCTTCTTCTTTTTCTTTTTCTTTTTTGCTTTTACCTCTTTTCTTATAGGTGGAGAGGGATATTTTTTCTCTATCTCTTCAATACGCTTCATAATTTCGATAGCTAATTCGTCTCCAATAAACTCGCCTGCGTAAGCATCTACTCTTGCTGCTATCGTTAGCTTTCCGGCTATTGCTCTTGCTATTTTACCTCGCAACCACCACTTAGCATTGTGAATTTCAGGTTTCTGAAATAATACACCATGTTTTGGAGGTTTACTCCCAGTTTTTATGGCTCTAAATAGTGCTTTCTCCGCACCTAGGACTTGAACTGTGCTAGCGGGAAGACGTGCTAGTTCAAGAAGACCTCCTGCAATGCTAATAATTCGAGCTCCGAGTAATGAGCCAACTATTGCAGTCACATTTGGCGCAACTTCACGCATTGTAGTTTCAATATAGTGCTCACTTTCTTTCCTGACTTTGTATAAGTCATTTGTAATTCGTGCAAACTTAACAAGCGATTCTAGATCTGCTTCGTCCATTTCTGCTCCAATCGAGTTTTTAACATAGCCCTCTATCTCTTTTGCCTTGTCTAAAGGTACGCCTGTTATTCTTTGAATTTCCGAAAATATAAAGCGATCGCGTGGACCCAATGCCCCTACTAATCCTACATATGTTTCGTGATTTTCGATCTTATCCAATTCTGGAAAATGAAGTCCATACCATTCTCTGATTCGAGTTGAGAACAAATTTAACGTTTGATCAATATCATCTATCGCTTTAATCGCCTGTGCAACCATTTTATCTCTTCTTTCAGAAGCACGCTTTATCTTCTTTTGTGATTGCAGCAAACCTACTGATTGTAATATAAACTGGAAGTTATTGATCCCTTCTTCTTTTGCTATATTGAAGGACTGTTCACGAAAATCTTTGAATATTGAATTTCCTTTTTCAATTAAGGTTTGAATATCAAATTGTTCTTGAATGTTCCTTGCTAATTTTTCGTCTTCAAGCACGATTTCTTGAATTTCTTTTTGCTTTAGTACACCTAGAACATCTTTTAATTCGTCAATAAGTTGTCCTGATTGAAGAAGTTCAATTTTTTCTACAATTTTCTCTGGTGTACTTGGAAAAAGTGCGCGATAAATGATTTCGCTATTCTCATTGATCCCATAGATTCCTGCAACATTCTCCACAATATATGCACGTTTCATTATGCGTTCATCCTTTTAATGCATCTCATTAATCAAAATTAGAGAATATATTAAATTAATATTGAAATCTTTCATTTATTGGTATCTCTAATTGAATGATAAGGTGTTTGTGGTTTATGAGTTTACTAACTTTATCGACTAACCTTGCAACATTACAACTTAAGAATCCTGTTATGTTAGCTGCTGGAATTCTCGGTATTTCGGGACCAGTACTTAAACGAGTAGCGAATGCAGGTGCGGGTGCGGTTGTCACAAAATCGATCGGGCCTGAGCCCAGAGAAGGTTACAATAATCCAACAGTCGTTCCTTTAAATGAATTTAGTTGTTTGAATGCTGTTGGTCTTTCAAACCCTGGGTATTTGGAGTTTTCAAAAGAAATAATTCTAGCAAAACAAGGAGACGTTCCAGTAGTTGTTAGTATATTTGGCGCAAACGTTGAAGAATTCTGTACAATTGCGAAGAAAATGGAAAAGAGTGGTGCTGACGCACTTGAACTTAATCTTTCATGCCCTCATGGAGGAAAATATGGTGCTTCTATCGGGCAGGATCCTCAATTAACAGGAGAAATCGCAGGTGCAGTAAAAAACTCTGTGCAGATTCCAGTTTTTGTAAAACTTACACCAAACGTTACTGATCTGATTCCGATTGCAAAAAGTGCTGAAAATAATGGTGCCGATGCTATTACTGCAATCAACACAGTACGCGCTATGTGCATAGATATTGAAACCGGAAATCCCTTATTATCAAACAAGTTTGGAGGGCTTTCTGGGCCTGCAATAAAACCCATCGCAATCAAACATGTTTATGATCTCTATAACGAAGTAGAGATACCTCTTATCGGCGTTGGCGGTATTGTTTCTTGGGAAGATGCAATAGAATTCTTTCTTGCTGGAGCTACTGCAATTCAATTAGGGACTGGGCTTTTGTGGACATCATTCCTAGATATGTTTAATAAAATAATCGAAGGAATTCTAAGTTATCTCAAAAGAAAAGGCTATACTCGTTTGGAAGAAATCATTGGACTTACACATAGACTTTAATCTTTGCTAAGGGGATAATTAAATGATGTGAAATTCTATAAGAGTCCCCTTTAAATCTTATAACGCGTTCTAAAAAAAATTAAAGTTCATCTATATCGACTATCTTTGTAAACTGCTTCACCAATTTTTGGAAGACCGTATGAGCAAGTTTTATCGATTCTTCATATTGAGCGGGAATTCTAGACAACTTTGCGGCAGTCGCTTGAATAGGGCTGGTTTCAAATGTTTCTTTTGCAGTTTCTGCAACTTCTTTCAGTTTTTCAAGTTTAAGTTCTGTCCTTCTTGATTGTAAAATCTTTGTGTATAATAACGCTAATCGAAGAAAAACATATGTCACTTCGGGAATTGATGGGATGTATTCACGAGAATCCCTAAGAGATGCCCCCTCTTTTCTTAAGAAACCAGAGTCATGCAGTTTTTTAGTGTGTATTGCAATTTGTGCGCTATTTCTCCTCCCTAATTCATTTGCTAAATCCTTTAATCGGGTGGCGCTATTAAAGACTGTTGTTTTTAATATAGCAAGTCTTTTATCGCTAGCAAGTACACCAAATAGATTACTTAAAGCATTTAGGTCATCCTCAGTGAAGGGGTTCATATTTAACCCAGCAAATAAGGGGGTCCTGCCTTCTTTTCCTTTTTTTTGGTTCAATTCTTGGTATTTCTTTTCTTTTGGCATTATTATCAACTTTTGTCGAATTATATATTATAACGCCATGTTCCGTTTGTCTTTTGATATTATTATTAAGTTGTGTCGAATTATATATTATAACGCCATGTGTTATATTTATGTTTTTCTAAAAACATGATTTAGATTTAGAATCTTGTTGCTTAATAAAAGACTTTAAAAGGCTATTATGCAAATTTAATAGACCTTTTTTTAAAAAAAGGAAACTTATAGAATGTATAAGCGGTTTTCATATTTTATGGTGTTCCAGAAAAGCAATCATCGTTCCATATAAGAATATAAAATGTCAGAAGGTATTAAAATGGCCACATTCCGCCAGGATCCATTGGATATCCCTCCTAAGTAGCTTATCGCAAATTTCTTACAACTGTATATTTAAGGACCACTTTTAGAGATCAGCGAAACTATTAACTTGTAAAAATTTATCGAATAGCAAAAATGTGACGAAAAATAGTTCGTGGTGCTTGCGTTCGAAAACCAGAAAACATTGAAATTAGTTTTATTTTTAAAAAATATAAAAAATAAGAATCATGTAAAACATCTATTCAGATTTAATTTTCATTAGAAAAGTAAGTTTAGGAAAATTTCAGCCAAATATTCGACTAAATTCATCATTTTCAACTATACATTTATATTGTTAGGCAGTTCTAATTCAATTGTGATCTATTCTATTACTGAATTGTGTAATGGAAATAACTCTTCCAACGGGACTTATTGATCGATCTACTTGGGCGAGAGTTAATGAACTTCAATGAAGAACTACAAAGTTATTTTGATCTTCGAACTTTGAAGGAACGAGAAGAAAAAATATATGAAATCATCCACCATATAGAAGTAAAACTAAAAAAGAGCGACCCTGTCAATAGTTTAAACCTAGCAGAAAGTATTTTAGAATTTGCCTTATTGATCGATGATACTGAAGAACGTATATTACAATACGATCGTGCACTGGAACTAGTGCATGATGCAACTCGTATTTTAAAAGAAAAGAACAAAATTAGAGAACTTCTAAGAGCATACCATCTTGAGTGCTTCATTAAATACCATACAATGAAATACGCAGATGAAGACGCAGATATTCAAGCTATTTTTGATTTAGGTGGAAAAATAATAAAATTAGTGACTCATGCAAGAAAAAAATATCCAAGTGTAGACTATAATGATTATTATTCCATTGGGTGTGTTTGGCGCGCCTACGGACTAGTTTCACAACTTATTAATAAAGTTAAGGAATTGAGCCTTAAACAAAAACACGATATGTTAGAAAAAGCAAAAAGTTTGGCATATAAAACGGTCAAATTTAGTACTAACACGGAAAACAGAGATGCAAACATTTTATCTGCATATATTTCTGCCTTTGTCGAAGAAATTCATACGACAATGTTACAAGGAGATAAAGCTACTACCGAAGCATGTTTTATCGATTTTATGCACCATTACGATACCCTATTAGAAGCAGCTCGAGCATATGGTTCAATCGAGTTTGAATATATTGCGTTATTACACCTCCTCCGATTAAGAATGCTACAAGTAAACTATGCAGCAGGAATAAGTGAGAGAAAGAAGGAACTATTCAAGGAGATTTTGATCAATTGCAAGAAATTTGAAGAGTTTGAGAATTTAATCCACCAGCCACACCTACATTTCTATCGATACGCAATCCAAGCACGTACCTATACATCCATCGTCTATTTTGAAGCAGTGCAACAGGAAAAATTTAATTATTATATCGATGAGGCCATAAAATCTGCAGAAAAGTTAAAAGAAATCTACATATCCACAAATATGAAAAGCGCTCGCGATAAAGTCGAGATGTACTACACCCTCAATGAAGTTTATTCGATGAAAGCGTCATTTGCTACTTCACATCGGGAGAAACTTGAATATTTGAAGAAAAGCGAAGCACTACTTTTAGAAGGAGAAAAGATTTCCGCAACTTACTCGCCTCAAGTGTATTCTACTTGGCGTGATCTTTCTTCAATATACTTAGATCTATCAAAAATCGAACGTGATCAGACCTATTATAAAAAATGTGTTTCTTTTGCAAAAAAGGCTTATAATTCTGCATTAGAGACTAATGAGTTCAAGGATGCCTTTTTTGAGACATATAAAATTGCGCTAATTGCAGAAGATTACCAAGATTATTCCTTGTCTATCGAGCATTATGAGTTAGCACTTCAACTTATTGATAGGATAATCCTAGCTGGAAAAGATTATCCCTATTATCATGATTTGAAAACGTACCTCCACGCGCGGTTGCAGGGTGTAAAAGCTCAGCAAGCACATCACATAGGGAACTATAGACTCGCGATGAAACTCTACAGTAAAGTAAGTTCATTATTGCAACCATATGACCTTTACTCGTATGAAGCATTGTTATATAATGTCTACGCATTGTTTGAAGAGGCAGCTCTTCGTTTTATAGAGGAAAACTACAAGGAAACCCTCAAAATACTATCCAATATCGCTCATTTATTTGAAGAGACTGAAATGTACTACGCTGAAGTTCATAAGCCAGAATTTCAATATTTTATCGATAGAAGAGCCTATGACCTTCAACAATTCTTTTTTAAATCCTCAAAGACTTTTTGTATTGCTCAATCGAATATTTTACAGGCATTAATTCATCGAAATACTGGAGAGTGTGAGAAATCAATAAAACTGCTGAAAGAGGCAAATGCTCTATTAGCACCCTTTACTGATCGAAATATTCACATAGCCGGCTATTATCTATTTGCGAATGGATTATTCGGACTTGAACAATCCGAACGTGTATTAAGGAAAAGTGAGTACAAGAGTGCAGCATCATATCTTGCCAGTTCTATAGATCAATTTGAAAGTGCATCACAGGTTTTAATAGCGGACAAGCGATTAAGACCTCTCTGTGAAGGCCTACAGTTCTTTTGTCAGGGGTGGATGTATGCGTTAGAAATTATGCGCCGTGATTTAGATCTTAACCGCACTGAATTGCATACCAATTTTACTCTTGCACAGCAAGCCTTTACAAACGCGACTAGATCCTTGAAAATGTTCAGGAAGACGTCCAATGGAGTTTCTGGATTCGAGAAATTATTGAATTATATCTATTATTCATTATTATTCCAAAAAACTGATGACCCTACAGAGAAAAGTCAACTTCAAGATAAAATGACCGAAGTATTAGATGATGCTCTTCAGCATTTTAAAGAAGCAGAAGATATAGAAAGATACAGATTTACAAGAGATTTGCTTACTACAATACCTCATCTAGAAGATGTACGCGAAAAATTCTTCAAGCCCATCGAAATACCATTTACTCCTTATACTCCAGTATTCGATACGACGACCAAACTTGAACCCAGCGGTGTAAACTCTGTTATTTCCCTTGATAAAGATCAAGTTGAAATAAACGAAGAAATAATATACACAATACGAATCACTTCTGATATTGATGTCTATATAAAGCAAATTGACGGCGTTTTCCCTAAAAAGGGTGTAAAAGTAGTTTCAGAAAAGCAATTGGTAAAGGATAGCACGATAGAAATAAATCGCTTTTTATCTCCTGGGCAATCAATAAATATCGAATTCACAGTTCAGGTTTCCACACCATTTTATAACAGGACTCATCCACGACTGGCATATCTCAACACAAAAAACGAGAAATGTCTCGCTTTTACATCACCTCTTAGGTTACAAGTGTACCCTAAAAATACATTGAAAACTGGCGTGGTAAGTGAAATCAATGAAAAAGTCAGTCTGCTAGCAAATATCATAGAAGAACAAGGAATTACATTAGGAGAATTTCCCATCATATTCCATAATATCAATTCATATCGTGAAGCTCTAGCCGAGTATTATTTTCGGTATGAAACCAAAGATGGTGATAAGACGCATCGCCCAAAAAAAACAGACATTTCCAAAATCCCTATACAACAAATGGCTTTCGTAGACCCTCTTGGAGAAGTAAATATTCTTTATGATCTGGAGACATATCTCTATCCGAAATCTATTGCAAATCTTCTGAGCATTATTATACATGAAAAATTTGGTCATGGATACTTCCAACAGTATACGACATTAGGGAAAAAATTACTAGAACTAGAATACCACCAAAAAGGTATAGAATTACTTATGAAAGAGTTAGAAAAAATATCAAATAGATATGCTACGGGGATTCAATGGCTTGCAGTTTCTACATTGATCGTCGATGAAGGATTCGCAACATGGTTAGAATTAAAAACCTTTGAAAAACTGCTTGAAAAAACTTCTGATAAAGATTCATTTTTCATTCAACAGATACACCACGAGATAGAAAGTTTCAAAAAAACGGTGTTTGAAAACGAAGAACTCAATGTGAAGCATCAATATTTTGCCTTAAAATATGAAAACCCTGTTGTCAACCCTTACTTTGCAGGATACAATTTGTTCTCACAAATTGAAGAGAAATACGGCGAAAAATGCGTCCCGAAAGCATTAGAAATCGCTGCAAATGTCCCATTGACAAGAAGACAGATTTCTCTTATGCCAAACACGATAAAAAATGATAAAAACTGTGCTGATAAAAGATTAGAAAAAATAGCGCGCTCAGATCTCAAAATAGCGCGTAATGATGTGGATATGTTTGAGAAAGTTGCTAAGGAATTGTTCTTGTAAAGCCGAGAAAGGTGATTAAAGTATGAACAAACCGATTGTGATACCAATCGAAAAAATCGAAACAAACACTCCTTCTATCAAAACCTTCTTTATGAAAGTTCCTTTAATAGCCCAGCAAGGAATTCCAGGTCAATTTCTTATGGTATGGACATTCAATGATGAAATTCCTATGTCCCTATCTTATATTGATCCCAAAGAAGAACTTATTGGAATTACTGTGAAAAAAGTGGGATCTTCTACAGAAATGATGCATTCTATGAGCGAAGGTTCACTTATCGGAGTGAGAGGCCCCTATGGGAATGGTTTCAAAATTGCAGGTAGTCGCATTTTGGTCGTTGGAGGAGGAGTCGGTATGGCATGCCTCTTTTCACTCATTTTACCGCTTATTGAAGAGCAGAAAAATGTGACGGTACTTATTGGGGCATTGACGCAGGATGAACTTCTGTTTCAAAAATCATTGCAAAAATATACAACGTATGAAAACTTTCGTTTGTCCACAGCAACAGATGACGGGTCTACGGGATTTCACGGGCTGGTGACGGAGTTGATGGATGACACTCTTCAAAAGGAAACCTTTGATCAGATCTATGCTTGTGGTCCTGAACCTATGCTTAAAACTGCTTTTAATATTGCCGAATCATTTAATATCGCTTTCCAAGCAAGTCTAGAACGTTATATGAAATGTGGAATTGGATTGTGTGGTAGTTGCTGTATTAATGAGCAAATTGTCTGTAAAGATGGGCCAATTTTTGAATCTCAAGTACTTCGCACTATGAATGAGTTCGGGCACTCTAAGCGAGATCCTTCGGGTAGA
>JAEOSF010000002.1 GCA_016840515.1 Candidatus Borrarchaeum yapensis
GTGATGGTTGTAGTTCCACTTGTATGGACCAAGCGTCAAAAGAAAAAGCAACGCGAGAAATATGCGATGGAAGCGATAGAAGAAGTTCCAGAGGAGTTACCTGAGGACGCTGAAGACGTTGAAGAAATGGAAGAGGAACTTAAAGAAGTACCACCAAAGGAAACTAAAGCAAGTTCTAAAAAAACTAGTAAAAAACCATCGTCCGAAGAAAAGTGAGAGACAAAAAACCCATTCAGTTTTTTCCTTTTTTAAGGAACATTTTTTTTCTTTTTAACTTTCACGTCGCATATATAAGAGGCGATTAAAGCCATTGACAAGAGCTTCAATACTAGCTACAACGATGTCTTCTTTTGATGCGCTTGCATCCGTCACAAATCCCTGTTCATCAGAAACTCTAACATGAACCGTAGCGAAAGCATCAGTATTTGCTTCTATTGCATCCATGCTGAATTTTTCCAGTTTGATATCGCCAAAATCTTTAACAATATCTTTAAAGGCTGATTGAAGTGCGTTACAAGCAGCATCAACCGGACCCACTCCTATATCAGAGGCGACTTTTTCGATAAATGAACTATTTTGCTTAATCCTTAATTTTACTGTGGCTGAGGGTGTGATATGCAAGCCTGTGACAACAGTTAACTCCTTTAAGTCAAGAACTGGTTCAGCAATTCTTCCAGTGACAGATTCTGCTATGGTTCTTAAATGAAAATCTGTAACTCGTTTTCCTTTATCGCCAATTTCTTTTATTCGAGCAAGAATTTCAGCTGTTTGCTCGCGAGTTGTTTCTATGCCAAATGTTTTTAGTTTCTCCTGAATAGAATGTGCTCCAGAATGCTTTCCAATTACAACGCCTTTTACTGCAATTTCACTATCCTTTCGTTTTCCAATGAGTTCAGGTGTAATAGGTTCGTATGTTCGTGGATGTGCTAGTGCAGCATGTGCATGTATGCCACTCTCATGAAGGAAAGTATTATCGCCAATAAAGGGTTGGCAGGGAGAAATTGGAACTTGAGTTAGTTTTTCAACCAGTTTCGATGTTTTATAGAGCTGTTTTAATTTAATGTTTGTAGGAACTCCGTACAAAGCATAGAGAGACATTACAATTTCTTCAAGTGAGGCGTTACCAGCCCGTTCGCCGATGCCATTTACTGTGACGTGAATCTGATTCGCACCGACTTCAATTCCTGCAAGAGAGTTCGCTACAGCGAGCCCAAAATCATTATGGCAATGCAAACTTATTCTGACATCTTTATTTATTGCTCTAACAGCCTCAGTAAGCTTTTTTGTAAGGGCTCCGTAAGCACGAGGTGTTATTGTTCCAACTGTATCTGGAATGTTAATTCGATCCGCACCTGCAGAGACTGCTGTAGTGTATGCTTTCATCAGAAAATCAAGATCAGTACGGGTAGCGTCTTCAGCACTATATTCGATTCCTTTGAACCCTAAATCTTTTGCATAGGTTATTGAGCTTACAATCTCATCGATAACTTGTTGTTGATTCATACGTAATTTATACTGAAGATGCAAGTCAGATGTAGCTATGAAAACGTGTGCTACATCTAATTCGCATTCTTGAAGCTCGTCCAAATCCGAAGATCTTGTACGTGCCAATCCAGCAATCTCGGCATTTAGACCTAATTGCTTTATTCTTCTAACGGATTCTCTTTCACCAGAACTTACAACAGGCATTCCTGCTTCGATAACATCTACACCAAGTTCATCTAAAGCCTGTGCTATTTGTATTTTTTCTTCAATTGTAAGTGCAACACCAGGAGTTTGCTCTCCATCACGGAGAGTTGTATCAAAAATATAGGCTTTTTGTGGTAAATTGACCTCACCGGTGATTTGCTGAATGAATGGACTTATGTAAACATCTTTAGTTTCACCTTCTGTCAATGACTTTCACCTCTAGCTACCAGATAATTGTGATGAAATATAGTGAAATGATTAAGGTGTGCACTTAAGAATTTAGTCATCAAAAATAGTTACGTATTTCTTAGAAATCAAGGTCTGTACGGTATGAAATTGTCTAAAGGATAAAAATATCAATCCACAACTTTTATCTCAAATTCACAAAAATTATTACCTAAGCCCCAGCATTTTGGTTCGTTGGCAACAATATTTTGTCCAGTTAATCGTTCAAACAGACCAGCAATTTTACCAGCTTCGAAATCACAAAAATTAACCCCAGCATTTGGGGTTCCAGTAGCAGAAGCGAGTTCATAGATTATAAACGAGGCACTTTCTTTTCGTAAATTTTGTGAACGAACCTTGCCATGTTCGCGTGATAGAAATGAGCTTGGATGATTATAGAAATTTCTTAAGATTTTCAAAGCCTCTAAGAACTCCATATCCCCAATTTCAGCAGATTTATTTTTAATTCGGTTAATAAACTCGATTTCAGGGCTATTTAAACCTTGTTCGTGTCCTGCTGCGTAAAGTAAACTTCCTGTAAACGGATCAGAAAGTTTAAGTGATGTAAGCTGTTGTTGGAGCACCCCAAGGTGCAGGTAATCTCCTGTATTTGGACGCATTTTTCTTTTCATGAAGATAGAATCATAGGCAAGACGCATTGAGCGATCAATGAGTTGTTTAAATCTTTCAGGTCTATCTTTTCGTTTTTTTGGTAAAGGATAAGGCTTCTCTTTTTCTCCAGCGAGTTTAATGTGGAAGGTGCAGAAATCTTGTCCAGTACCCCAACATTCCGTTTCTCGAACGTTAACACTTTCTGCAAGTAACGCTTCAATCATACCAGCCATTTCACCAGCAGTGAAATGACAAAGAGGTTCACCAATGTCCATAGCTTGAGTGCAAGACGCAGTCTCGTGCAGATGAATTACTGCTTCATCATGACTTAGACTAACTATATCAACTCGATCACTGAAATATGTAGGAAGATTACTTGTTTGTCTATTATAGAATTCGCTGATTCCTTCAATTACATATTTAAAGCGTTTTTCGATAGATCTGATTTCAGCTCCGATTTTAGGATTTAAACTTAAGAGAAGATGAGAATCTGCACCATATAAGCCTAAATCTTTACCGGCTTCGTAAAATAAGCGTGTAGCTAAAACATCTAAACCTAATATTGAAAAAGTTGTTTTCTGCAGCGTTCCAATATGCGTATAATCTCCAATGCTTGGTCGAACAAGTTGAAGTTCAAGTGCTGAAGAAAGTGTATTGGTTGTGATCGCCAGCATGGTTTCTTTTCTCATATCATATGATTTTTCACGTTCTAAAATCGTTGTAACTAATTTATTCCAGAGCACATTCTGAACTTCGCCTTCGGTGATCTGGCCGCTTAGAACCTTTTCATCATTTATTATCAAAGTTGGCAGTGAATTAATTTTATACCTTGTCGCAACCTCAGGATTCTCAGTGACATCGATTGTTGAGACGTGAGCAAATGCTGCACTTCCAAAACCTATTGTACGTTGGAGGAGCTTCTCAACAGAGGGACAATAGGCACAATCAGGCGAAGTAAACATGAGAATCCTTGTTGGAATTTGACTTTGAGTCAAGAAGCGACCACCTAATTAATCTGCAATGGATAGTAATCTAAGTAGAAATTATGAACAGTATAATTCAGGTTAAATTATCTTAATATTATACAATGAACGCTTAATTTTAAATTTACTGAAACAGAAATTTTGACGGTAATAATCTTCATCTAAGATTTAATGTTTTTAGTATTTCACTTAACCGTTCTTTAACATCATCAGTTATTGGAAGTAATGGGCCGCGAGGAGATCCTGCAGGAAGATCTAGCATTTCCATACCAGATTTTATTGCGGGAATTCCATGTCCATTTGGTCCAGTGATGAAGTTATCAAGTGGCAGTATTTTCAATTGTAAATCGCATGCTTTTTCGAGATTGCCTTCAATGAAGGAGTGATAGATTTCTGAACAAAATTTTGCTGCAATATTTGCGGTGGCTGGGACAGCACCTATTCCTCCAAGCATCAATGTTGCAAAAATAGCACTTCCACTTCCAGCAAACACATTAAAATTTTCATTTGATGCGACATTTATCATTGTGGAGATTTTTCTGATATCCGTTATGCTCATTTTTATTCCTATGATGTTTGAGTATTCTTGTAGACGCACCACAGTTTGAGGATCAATTTCTACGCCACCAGTAAACTTAGGAACCATATAGAGGAGAATAGGGATGTCAATAGTTGATGCAATTGCAGAAAAGTATTCATAGATCGCTTCTTGACTGGGCTTGAAGTAAAAAGGGGTAACCAATAGGACAGCATCAGCACCAATATCAGCGGCATGTTCTGTTAATTCAATTGCACGATCGGTAGAACTATCACCAGTACCGACAATAACGGATATGCGTCCACTTGCCTCATCAATTGCTATTTCAGCAACTTTTTTTCGTTCATCCATTCTAAGGTTGATTGTTTCGCCTGTTGACCCACATGGGATAATACCGTGAACTTCATTTTCTATCAAATAGTTGATTATGGTTCTGAAACCGTCCTCATTTATTTCATTGTTTTTGAAAGGAGTAACGATGGGTACGTTTATGCCTTTAAGTTGAACCATGAAATATGCCTCCTAAGTGATTTGAAGTGGCAAACTAATTGTCAAAGCATATTTAGGTTTCATTGAAGCCTATTGAAAAACTAATTGAATACATTATAGCGATGAGAATATATACCATTTTGGTGAGTTACCGCGCGCGACTACGTGCTAAAATAGTCAATCATGAAATTATTATGTGATGAATGAATGAAAGTCTTAGGCAATTAAGTATAGGAAATGGTGGAGAGATAATATGAAAAACGCCATGATATCCAATATTGAGTTATTCACAGGAAGGACAGACGAAATAAATCGATTTAGAGACTTTTTAACAAAAATTAAGACAGGAAGCGAAGAAAAACGAGGAGGTATTCTTAGTAGTGAGAGGGGTATGGGTAAGAGTCTTACGTTGATGAAATTTCAGGAGTTAGCGCAGATAGAACGTTTCCAGACTATTTATAAAAAAATCACCCCAGGAACCGCCGAGAGTTTTTTCACTGACTTAAAAAGTCAAATAGTAACTCTCGTGCCCGAAAAGAAAAAACGTTTTGGAAAGAAAGTAGATTTAGAAATGATACCGTTACCTAAAGGAACGACTACAACATCTGAAGTACTTTCAGAATATATTGATGAATTTTTTCTGGGATTAGATGAAATTCAAGAAAAACTGGAGTCACAAAAAATCTGGGCTATGTTTCTAGTCGATGATACGGAATTTTTTGCAATTAGAGATTTTGAAAACGCTTATCACATTTTGATTGAAATTCTTAAAGAATTGAAAGAAAAAAAATACAATTTAATAATTATATTTTCCATTACTGATGAGTTTGTGAAATATATCCCTTCACAGAACTTGGAATCACATCTTGAAATGTTCTCCCTTGGAAAAATGAGTTCAAAAGAAGCGGAGATATTTCTAAAACGAGTTGAAACACAATATGAAATAACTATTTCGAAAGATGTGAAAGAAAAACTTATTCGAGCGGGAAAAGGAGTCCCCTTTGTTCTAGCTTTAGCGACTAGTTACCTCTATGAAAACAGAGAAAACGCATCAATAGAAGAAAATGTCTGGGGTAAATGCAAAGATGCAATTCTAAATGAAAATATAGTTGATATATTTGATTTACATGATGAAGAACTTAAAATACTAGAAAATATCGCCTCACGCAAAGAAAATTTAGATACTTTGTCAGAACTAGAAGCTACTTCTGATTTAAAAGACGATATAATTACTATCTTGAATAATCTGCAAGAAAAACAGCTTCTGGTGGTAGAAAATACCTTTGTCTATTTTTCATCTAAATTTCTCTTTCAAACATTAAAGAGAACTTCTGAACGCTTGAATATCTTTGGAAGAGCAAATATACTTCTAGATTTGTTTAAAGAATCGATAGGTGCAGGAAAAAGACCAGATACTCCGATTAAGGAGAAATTGGATGAATTGACTAATATTGCTTTCGCCCAACGTGAAACGCCGATTCTTACAGAAATTGCAGAATCTTATAGCACCATGGGTGACGCTTTAATGGAACAGGAAATGTTTTATGAAGCCTTTGTGCTTTTCTCAAATGCCACAGAAATTTTTGAAAAAATAGAGGATTTTGAACGTGCAGCTCTTTTATGTGATGAGATGGCCAAGAGATTTTCAAAGGCTAAAAAACCCTATTATGCACGCAAGTTTCTTGCAAATGGTTCAAGGCTTTATGATAAAATAGGAAGCGAGTGGAAAAGGAACGCGTTGTCGAGGAATGCCGCAATGTTATATGAGGAAGCTGGAGATGTATACGCCGCAGAGTCGTTTGACGCTTTTACTCGCTTATTTTATAGGCGTGCTTATTCACTTTACAAGACGGCGAATGAGGGGGCAAGAGCAAAAAAAGTTTGTCAAAAGGCTCGAGAATCCATAAACAATGAATTATATCGAAAAGAGTTTGATAAACTTGCAAAAAAAATAGTTATAGAACCTAAGAGGGAAAGTTAATGTCTGAAAAGGTAGAAAATGCCCTAACAAGGTTGGAAACGATTAAAAAAGATCTTGATAAGATTTTGAAGTCCTTTGAGGAAAACTTCAGTGCATTTAATTCGACACTCTCATCGGGATATGAAGAAATCAAATCAACGGGAGAAAAGGTTTTTCAGGAAGGCGAAAAAAAGATAGAAGAAGATACGAAAGAGATCCAAGAGAATTTAAAGAAGCAAAATTTGCTTCTTCAAGAGGAGTTAGAGCAAAAACTAGAAGCCGCAAAAACGACTATAATTACAGAAATAGACAGAAATGTCACAGAACTCAAGAATATTCTGAATGAACTTCAATTTAGTCAAAAGTTCGAAGGAATCGCCAGCCAATTTAATACGATGTTAAATGAAGAAAGGGATGGACTCACGTTTTTCGATGAAAATGTTGCAAAGATGAAAACTGATTCACAAGGGATGGTACAAGAAGCAACAGAGAAATTTAGTGAATTTCTAACTACACAGAATCAAATTAATGACCAACTCCATCAAAAATTAGTGGATATACTTCAGAATGCTAATGAGACTTCTACAGAACTCCTCAAGGATCATGAAGAAGGAATAAGTACACAATTGACACAAAAATACTCAGAACTTTCGACTAATTTTAATGAAACGCGAGAAAGCTTGATTAACGAGTTAGAGGCGAAATCTGTTCAGTTTTCAGAGATGCTCGAAGGCAAAAAAAATGCATCGAGTACTCTAATTATGGAATCTATAAACATGCTTATGCAGCAAGCAGCTTCTATCAAAGAACTTCTGCAAAATCTTCTTGAAAACGAGCGATCTCAGTTTTCTGCAAGTATCGAAAAGACAAAAGCAGACTCATCACAAACTTTTGAGACACATAAGGAAACATATAGCGAAGTAATTGCTGGAGTGGAGAGTCATCTCTCAGATATTCTCGAAACAAAAATTGATGAAGTTAAAACCCAATTAGAAACCGGCATGATGAAAAAAGCCTTTGAGTTAATGAGTTTTCAAGAACAACAATTTACAGAAAAGAAAGAAGAACTTGAATTGGCTTTTAGTGATAAGTTGGTTAAAAGCCTTGAAAATATTGAAGGCACAATTGAAGTTACCCAAGATCAGATGCAAACAGGCATTAAAGATATCTTAACACGGATCGAGGAACTAATTCACGACCAAAACTCGCAAATGCGAACTGCCTTTTTAGAAAATATTGCTACAGTAGCAGAAGTCTGCGAATCTTATGAAGGCGAATTTATAACAATAGTAGATAACACTCTTTCAGCTCACAAGAATAACGTAGAGAAGATTAAGGCAGAAACTGAAGAATTTCTAATGAAAGCTATGGAAGATTTTAAACTTAAAATGAATGGGCTCAAAGAAAATACGCTTAACTCATTAAACGAACAAAAACAAACCCATGAAGCAACAACAACCGATCTACAGACAAATATGACAGAATCCCTGGATTCTCATAAAGATAGTTTCACGACCGCGACCGAAGAGTTAGAAAAAATAGTGGCTCAGGAATTAGCAAGTATTTCAGAGAATTACAAATCGGAAACGACAACTCATAATGACAATCTTACAAATAATTTGAATTTTACGGTCACAGACGTGGCTAAAGCGCTAACAGGTATCAAAGAGACAATTAGTGGGCTCTTTAAGAATAGCAATGATGAAATGAATACTACAGTAAATACAATAAGCAAAGATGTAAATGACAGCACTAAAAATCAGCTAAAGACTATCTCCGAAAGTCATAGTAATGCACTAAAAGAGAATAGCGAAGCTACAAAGGAACATAGCGACACCACCAGAGAACATAACGATATGATGAAAGAACAGGTTTCTCAGTGGATTAATACTATAACCGCGGCAAATGCAAACACGCAGGACACAACAAAGGATAAATTGAACTCTCTATTAGAAGACACAATCTCTAAATTGACATCTTTAGCTGAAGATTCTAAGAAGGGACTCTTGGATGCTCTTCTAGCTGAGAACGAAAAACTGGACAGATTTAACACCGAAATGAGTCAAAATGTGTCCAAGACACTTGAGGAGCAGAAAGAGGGGGCGAAGAAACAACTTACAGATCTAACAAACACTTATTCATCAGCAATAAATGAAGATAAAGACAAATTGAAAGAAGAATTAAAATCATTGACACGATCCTTACGGGAACTTTCTAATAGTGTGGAACGGATTGGTAAGGAACTAGATCGCATAAAGAAACCAGTTCAAACAGATTTTAACGATGCTAAGAAATCAATTGATGAAATTTCACGAGAAATGAGCAAATAAGAGGTGATTGGATAATGCTTAATGCAGAAGAAGTGTACGAATTAATCGGGCTCAATGAAATTGAAAGAAAAATTTACGAAACAATCGTTGGTTTAGGAGCGAAAACATTAGAGGAATTAGTCCACTACACAGGAGACCCTCTTCCAGAAATACAAAGTAATTTGATCGCACTTGAACAGAAAGGGCTAATTCGTCGGATTCCAGGTAAAGTAGATATTCTAGTAGCTATGGAACCACGAATCGTTTTAAGCGAAAAAGTCGAAGAAGATCTCACGCAACGGTTGTCGAATGTACGCGACGAGATAACAACTAAATGGAATGAAGTCAAGAACGCGTTGTCATCTCAACTTCAAGGATTCAAGGAATCTACATCCGCAGTAATTAATGAACATCTTGAAGAATTCAAGAAAAATGTTGATGTAACCAAAGAACAAATTGATTCAATTTCAAAGGATTTCGGCGAACACGTCAAATCTGATGCTGACCAAAATAGAGATACAATAACCATCACCTTAAAAGATAATTATGCCGCGTTTGAAGAAACATTGACCGGACTTAAAGATACATTATTTGATGCATTAGATAATACTTCAAACGAATTTGAAGTCGAAATGCAGACACTAAACGAACAATTGGCAGAAGCAATTAGAGAACAAATAAATGATTGGAGAGCAAACGTTACACGCTATCAAGAAAAGAGCGAACAGCTTCTTGAAAGTACTGAGGAGACAGATGCAGAGGATGTTGAGAAATTTAAGAAAGATGCTAGTGAAACGCTGACTAACCTAACTCAGGTTTATACAACTGGATTTACGGATGCTAAAGAAAAAACAGAAGGCATTACAATTTCATCTATTGACGCATTTAAGGAAAAACTCAATGCACTTCTTTCTAATATTTCTAATACATTTAATGAGCAGCTCCAAAATATAGATACTAAACTAATGACCTTCAAAGATGAAAGCAGTGGCATGTTAAAAATTTCACTCGCTGAAGTTAAGGCTGTTATTGAGGACCTAAAGAAAAAAAATATGGAAATTATAAATAAAACGAAAGAAGGAATATCATCTTTTGCTGAAATAATCAAAACAAAAATCGAAGATGCTGGAAATACTGTAACTTCACTTGATCAAGGACTAAAAACGCAGATTGAAGCGTTTAATAAACAAGTAGACACATTTGTAGATACGGAGAAAGACGATATTGTTGCAAAGATGAACCAGTTAAAGGAGGAAATTAGTGAAAACCTTACCAAAATGTTAACTGAGATAAGTTCACTAAAAAGTGATTTTGATGGTCTCTTGAAGTCACATGCCTCAAACGTGGAAACAATGCAAAAAGAGCTTTTAGATGAGGTTTCACAAACAATTAAAGATGCGAAAAGTAAGGTAAACGAACTTGTTGGACAATCGATGGAGCAACTATTAGAAGAATTCTTTGAAGGTAGCACTCGTTTACAGGAAAAATTTAGTACGCTTGCATATGAGTTATCAGATATTGTGAATAATAGTATTGTTTCTACGAACGTACTTATTGAAAATTCTGTTAATGACGCTACGAGGTTAACAGAAGAGAACCAGGAAAAAATAACCACAGAAATTAAAGCAAACATAGAATTAATCTCTCAAACTTTAGAAGAAAGTGAAAAAAAGGATGCTGACCTGTTAACAAAAACAACTGATCAACTTAAAGATGCTATTTCACAAGTTAAAGATGCTAATCAAACTATAGTTAAAGAAATTGATGAAGCACTCTCAGAAATGATCACCAAAGCGAATACAACGATAGATACGACAAAAGAACAAATTAAAGAACAATTCAATATAGAACACGGAAAACTAAAAGAATCAAATGAAAAGACCCAGACAGATCTTTTAGAGATGTTCTCGGTTAGCAATAAAAATATGGACAAGCAGTTCACAGATTTAAAAGAAAAAACTGCGGTCCATATTGAGGAAACCTCTCAAAATGTGCTTAAACAACTGGAGGAGTCAAAAAAGCAAAATACGGAACTTATGAAAACGTTCATCGACAATGTGCTCACAGAAAGCATGGGAATAAGAGATGATGTGCCAAATGTCATCGAGAAAGAGTTAGAGGAGCATAAGGATCGAATAAGTCAACTTGACATACGCTTCGCGGATACTTCTGGACGACTCTTGTCTATCGTTGAAGTTTTAAAAACGAAGACCGAAGAAAAAGCCAGCAGTTTGTTCGGCTTGCGCAAGGCAGGATTAGAGGAATTTATGGATCAATTGGCATCAATGGAGGGAGAATTGCAGTCATTGAGAGCACAGGTCAGAGATGTAATAAACACGAATACCGAAGCGTATGAGGTGGGAGTATCATCCCTATTGGATAATATTAGCCGAAATATGACATACAGAGTGGAAACCATAGAAAAAGACGCCGAATCCAATTTTGAAAAAATGAACACAACCTATGAAACAATCGTTTCAAACTTTGCATCTAACTTCCAAGGTGCTTTTCAAAAAGAGATAGAGAATGCGTTAGAACGCTTCATTAATGATTTAAAAACCAATAATTCAGAGGCTAAAGAATCTGTTGTGCTCAGATTGGAAGAAAACAAAGAAGCGATCAATGAAATGACCTATACTGCTGGAAAAGTACTCACCGAGAAACTTAATGAGGCTAAAACAGCTTTTGAAGAAATTCAAAAAACAGCTGCTATAAACACCAAGAGTTTAGAAAAGGCTGGAAAACAAATAGATTTGCAATTACAGTCAAATATGAATGAAAGGAAGGAACTTATGACTAGTTTATGCGATACTCTCACTAAAATCCTCGAAAATCAACGAGACGCGAATCAAGAATCCAGTAGTAGTTGGGTAGAACAATTCAATGAGTCATTTTCTCAATATGAAGAAAAGATTGTATCGACTTTGATACAACATAAAATGAATACAACTACAAGAACCATTGAAGAGATAACTGCGCAGGATTCGTTGCTCAATACGATAAAAACAGATGTTGAGTCTCTAGCAAACTCTCTTAAGGAGATAAATGAAAGCAATTTAAATTCTCTACAAGAGAATACAAATACGATTCTAAACGAAAAGGGAGCAGAGATAGAACGCAATAACTTAGCGTTACAAGAAAAAGCTGAAGGCGAAATTAATACAAGAAAAACGGAAACTGAACAATCTGTTGAAACTTTAATTGAAAAAATAACTGAGGAAAAGATAGGTGCTTCGACATCACATCTGATGGAGTTGAAACAGAATCTATCGGATATTGTATTGAATGTACTTGAAGAAACTATACAAAAAGTATCGGGATTTAATTCAACACTTAATACCAAACTTTCAGAGACAGAAGATATGTTAAACAAGCTCTCAGGGACATTAGATGAATCAGCTTCAACTTTGGCTAAACTTGACTCGAATATTATACAAAAGTTTGAACCTCAAGCAAAAGCCCTACTTGAAAAGTTAGAAAAAACTACAGAAGGAGCCACGGAACTTAAAGAGGTTACAACAGAACTTGATAAACTTTCAGTTAGTGTAAATGAGAAGGTCAAAGAAGCAGATTCCGAGATCTCTGCCATCAAAAAGACCATTTTTGACGTTTTAGAGGAGAAAGAGGGTATAATTACTCAAGATATTGAGATAATACTAACTAAATTCGATGAGATATTGGATCAAGCGAATACATCCGTAAAACAAAAGGTAGGCGAATTAAAAAGCGCACTTGTAACCAGCGGGAAGGATTATCTAGCAAAATTTGACACTCGACTGGAGCAGATAATCACAAGATTGGATCAACTCTTATCAAGACCCTCAACAACGATCCTTGAAGGAACAGTTGATTTTAAGGGATCCTTCTCAAATTTACTCTCTGTACAAACTACAAAATACCGCGAGAACATATATAGTAGTATTGATAAAATTAATGAATTTCTGGAGAATTTAGGCATAGAAGTCGAAACAGCAACAAAACAACTTAATGAAAAATTATCTGAGACAACTTCTTCACAAATTCAGAACTATAAAGGCACTGTAGTTACCCACAAAGATGAACTGCTCCAAATAGTCACTAGTCGAGTCGAAGGGATCGAAAAAGAATTAACTGATGTAGTCAATGTAATCCCGTCTGAACTAGAAGCTGCTGTAGCCGCAAGCAATAAGGCAGCCCGTGTGCTAGGAACAATTCAAAAACTTTCGAGAAAAGCAGAACCTTTACCAATTGAACAGACATACCGGGTTGTTGGGGATGCAAATATCCTTTTCAATATAAAGGCTATTATCGACCGAACGAAAGCAAATCTCGTTTTAATAACGCCAAAATTTGAAGACGTACCAGTCGATTCTTTATCAACCATTAAAAAAACGATACGTGTCACGTGCGTCACAGAACTAGCTGAAGCAAATATGAAAGATGCAGGGCAACTTCAAGAGCGTGGAAATGTCCGCTTCAGAAACTATCCTGATCCGAAGATCTACGTAATTTCGCGAGATAGCGAAGAAGTTCTTATAGCTCCAGCAGTAAAAGGAAGAGATCTAACGGGAATCCTGTCGACAAATGACCATTTAATAGAACTGATAAATAGTGAGCTATTATCGGGATACACCGCGAAAAGTAAGGCGATTTAGGAACACAACAGTCTTTTCTCCATTTTTTTTGAACTTCACTCATCTTTTTAACTTAGTAGTGCTTATTCATTACAGCCCGAAGAATATGAAATATAAGTAGATATTGGAAATACTGGGAAATACGAAATATTTGAAAATTAGACTTCTATAAACTTTTCAATGATTACGAAATTCGAGGATGACAGGAATGGCATTTCAATCAAAGGAAAAAGAAACTGAGATCATCCCACGATATAATCCAATAATTACAACAATTTTAGCTTTCGCGTTTACATTCGCTTTATCGCTTTTTATTTGGTGGCTTTTTATCGATCCCGAAGGCGAGTTTTTTATTTGGAGAACTTTCCGTTTGTATGAAGAGGCTTCAACTGATCTTGTTCTCAACTATATCTTTATATTTATTTTATCAATGATCTTATATCTTCAATTTATTGACCCAGAGATGGAATTTAAAGAGTTTCTAAAGACTAAAATAAAAATAACAGACAAAGAGACAGGATTAGCTCTTCTCATATTAAATATTGCAATTATGTTTGTAATAATTGCATATATTACATTAGTATGGGGTGAAATTAACTCGCTTTTTAATCGAGTCAAAGATACTTCTTTATTTTTCATATCATCGACAGGCATTTTCATCTATTTATTGTGGTCGTTTTTTTGGGGACATTGGCCTTTAAACGAGCTTAATAAATACAAAATAAGAGTTCTTGAGTTTATATGGTGCACTTTTCTTCTAGTTTTAACCTATGCTTGGTTTGTTCTCCCAGCACAAATCGCAAATGGCGGATTTAAACAAGTTATAAGTCTTAACGCCTTTATTGGGTATCTTTACAGCGTTCTAGCAGTTACACTGCTTTTAGGTATACTATGGGAGAATTGGCCAATTGAGAGAATAAAAAACCAACCCTATCAAGGGGTATTAGCAAGTTTAATTTGCCTAATTGGTGGTTATGTTTTCTATGCAATTCTTGCATTAGCGTCTACCCAATCTTGGTTTTTGTGGGAAAACCCTGGTGGCGATTGGTATCTAAGAAACGCTGCAAACTTTTCTATTTTTGCAGCTTCGTGGGTTTATTTCTGGACTTTCTACTGTGGTAATTGGCCTCACGAATATGATAAACGATTTAATATCTTTATGAGAACTCTTTTGGTTTTTATATTAGCGCTTTTGAGTTATTATGTATATTACATTTATTTAGGCGGCATTATCCTTAATGAAAGTGATCATTTTTACAATAAAATCCCGTTCATGTTTCAAGGACTTTGGTTGGTAATTTTGATGGTATATGATAAATTTTTCGAGAGAATTGGCCTCTGGAAAAAGCTTTTGGGGTGAAGTCAGCGAAATAAAATACAAAATAGTAGTTCTTAACCTCTTTCTAGAAGATTTTCTAATCGAACTGTTCGCTTTGATACACCGACTAAATCAAACACTCACTATCTTTAATAAAAGGAAAGGAAAAGGCGGAGTTAAGTTTCCTCTTCTTCTAGTTCTTTGCTCCATTCTCCTTCAATTAATATTGGAGTTTCTTTACCATCACCCGCTAACGCTGTGAGGGTTAATTTTTGATTATATCCTGCAACGGCATCCCAATGATACAAAGTAGCCCTATCGGGTTCATACCCAGATCCTAGTGCAAGATGTATAGTCCGATCTGCCTTCTCTGCTTCTATCAGGAAACTACTGGGCAGTTGGGCATTAGGATTCGTGCCAATACCTAACTCACCGATTCGATCGAAATTATCTTTGTACAATTGCAGAACTTCATTTGGTAATGCCTGTTTTTCTTCTAAATGAGTGAGTCTTTGCTTAACCTTTTCTTTTTCATTTAAAAGTATATTTAGGACCTGTTGATTTCCTGTTATCTCTGTATAACGTCCATTTTCAATTTTTATAATGAGAGGTGACTCAAGGGTATAGCTTTGGTCAATAGATATAGTTTCGTCCACAACAAAAGTTCCATCTACAGATTCGGGAGTTAAATAGACTTCTCCGCCTGGAAAGTTTGCAAACAATCCAGGCCATATCGCCTCACAGTCGCTGGTCCTTAGTAATCTTCTACCAAGAGATATTATCAGGTTTGTAGCGATACCATCGATTGATTTCCCAACCACCTTGATTTTTTCTGCTTTGTCAAGAATGTCTTTGACACGTTGATTTTTCTTCCGCATTTCTTTGTAATCAATTCCGCATACGCGCAAAAAAGTTGAAATCGGCAAAATCTCCTGCAAGCCTAGTCTTATCAAAGGATCACGATCATCATGTTCTTTCTGAGGATACCAATCAAGTTTAGATAACAACTGGAGAGCACTTGTCCATTTTGTTTTCAAATTCGGTGTGGGATAGCCAACAATCTCGCCGAAAATGTCTTTTCCGAAGCTGCCTTCGCCTTTAAACATAAAAATCGCATGTGGAAGAGATAGATCACCTGCCTTGTACCTCATGCCCGCCTCCCCAGAGAATATCCGATACCGCTTAAATGGATTGTCAGGGACATGTTTTGAGAGCTCTATTCCCCAAAATGCTTGAATTGTGGACCAAATTTCATCAGCAACATCATTGAGATGCTCTTTTGTGTTAATTATTAAGATACTCGCGATTCTGCCTTTTTTATACGCTATATCCTCATATTTGAAGGCTTGGATGTACGCCTGAAGGTAATCCTCTTTTGGTTTTTTGCGACGTTTTTCGGGAGGAATATTTGGAAGGATTAGGAGAGTATCACCGCCTCTTGGAAGATTAAATCCTGTTTTTATGATCTCAAAACAAACGTTTTCTAAATCTTCTTCTACGCTTGATAAAGTGACCCACGAATCGGCGTCATCTACCTTTAGTATAATTTCTGGAGAGCCTCGAATCGATATAAACTTATCATCATCAAATTTTAGGATAATGTCGGGAGGTTTGACAAAGGTTTCAAAAGGTTGTTCATCCTTTTCTTCAAAACGTCTATTAATTAACTCTATAACCTTTCCGAATTTGCGCTCATATTCATACTCATATTTGCCTCCCGCACGTACGCTTTCATATTTATCGAATAGTTTCCAGACATATTCGAGAAGGATATATACTCTGTCGGATTCAAGGTCTATTTCTGGGCCTCCTTCGCCGTAACCAAACATTCCAGCAACCATTGATATATCTGCACCGCTTAAATCACGCATATGCGTAGCAACGTCAGTGCCAAAACGTTCAGAATACTTCTCGTAGAGGGGGTCCTGATGTATGCCGCCACGTTCTTTCATTTTTACTACTTTCTCTTCTTTTGACTCCGGTATACGGACGGTCTTTAAATTTGTCCTCAAACCGCACTTATTGAGTGCTTCAACTAAAGGAATACTTGAAAAAAATCCTTTAAATGACTGGACTGGTAACTTTATCACAACATAACGGTTCTCACTAGGTTTAATACTAGTTTTTTCGAATTCAGAAACAAATTGTTCAACTATTTGTTCATAGCGATCCATATCAATTATTTCACGAAAACTCATCTTATTACCTCTTTTAAAAACGAATCAGACCATTAAACTAACAAATTTAAAACATTAAAACTGATAACGAGCTCCAGATTCCTTAAAGGCAAGAGAATGCTCCATACCGCTTCCAAATGCGAATAAAGACATCGACACATCTATAGCAAGATTTGAGACGGGTTTTCCAATCTTATTGAAATGTCTTTCAACAGTTGAAACCAGTTCGCCACTTTTATTACCAAACTCTTCAGCATCTTTTGATTCGCAAGCCAGATCAATTACTTGGCCTACATATGTTTTAATGAACTCTTCTATAACCTGATTCACATCTAAACCCTTGATATGTGGGCGAATCATCCTGTCACGTTCAGCAAGGCTCCGAATCTCTTTCTCAAGTGCATCTTTTCTACTTTTTACGTATGAAACAGCCTGTTCAAGTATTTTATCCTTGTTTTGTACCATATCATCATGTCTCCAACCTAGACCAAACATTTCAGCACCCCAATTAATTCTAATATTCTCAAAAAAGCTTTTATGGATAGATGCTTCTAATGGTTTAATGAAACTTATGTAATACGGAAGTTAACCAAAGTCTCTCCGCTGACATTATAAATGTTCCCATGCATCCATCTGTAGAACGATCAATGCTCATTTGAGATTAAAGGTGTGACAAAAATATATGCTAAGGAGATAACTTCTTAGTTCACGCAAAATACAAAAAACAGCGATAAATGTTAATTGTGAAAATTTCTGACTAGATGTGCATATTATTCAAGTTACTTCCTCCATTCGAAGTGAAACGAATGAAAAAGGAACTATAGAATTCAGGGCTTTTAGTAAATTGGGAATCTCTTTTTTACAAAACTCTAGAAAATGTTGAGTATTTTATCTCAAAATTTTTATAGCAGTTCAAGAGTTAATAGCCCAGCAATATTCTTCATATTGAGAAAAGACACAACGACACATGTGGCGCATGTTTGTCTAAAAAATACATATTCAAAAGATGGAGGCCGAAAAACCATTGGAACATCTTAAAAAGGATTTTGATGAAGTCCCAGTAGTTAAACTAGTGTTCTGGGGTGCTTCTATGGCAGGCAAGACAATGGCACTCACTATCTTCAAAGTTTTAAAAACCTTAGAAGATCCAGAGCGCGTTTACAGCTTTCTCACACTTGAGGATCCAACTAAGAGAACATTGTTTTTTGATCGAGGAGTATTCGGTTTCGGTTATAACCCGTTGACTGGCAAAGATCGTTTGAAAGCACATATTTATACCGTACCTGGTCAACTTCGCCACATAACACAAAGAGAGGTCGTCACAAGCGGCGTTCAAGGACTTATTATCATATTAGACTCTACAAGAGCGCAGTTTGAGGCTAATAGAACCGCTTTAACGGAACTCTCAAAATTTATCGACAGCTATGGGCTTAAAGACGTGCCTTTCGTGATCTGCTTGAATAAAATGGATCTTCCACCGGAGGATCGTACCCCAGTTATTCAGATGTCGGAGTTACTTGTTGAGACGGGATGGAGCGAACGGATGAGAGACGCGCATTCACGCATTATTGAAATGAGTTGTATGGATGCAAAAAACGATTTGGTTACACTACTAAAAGCTGGTAGCACGTCCAGATTAAAAGATGATAACGGTCGTCTTAAAAAAGAATCACGACCAGAAACTGTCAAAAGGGTGATAATGCCTATAGAGATGATTCTGAGAGAGGTTCTAACAAGACAAATTGCTAGAACAAATTAAAGACCAAAAATAGTAATTCAAGAGACTTGTCGTAAAGAGAGGGATGAACCCTCTAAGCCTTTTCAGTTATAATCACTTGTTGGCAATTTTTTCTCGTGAAAAATCGAGGTTTTCTAAATCTGCTTTTATACTATCGACACCCATTTCCCCAAGTTGATTTAATAACTCGTCTTGAAGCGTCATCACAGTTTGTAGAATATCTAAGTGATAGTAGTACTTTGGGTCAGAGGTAAGTTTTTTCCAATTCTCTTCGAGCAAAGTCGTGACGTTTAGTTTCATCAGCTCTTCTAATACCTCTTCAGGAGTGCCAGTGGAAAAAATTAATTTCTCTAATGCGCGTGATGCCTTTTCCGCTACCTCAAGGGCGGCCTCATTTAAAGACACATCATCTCCCATTGGCTACTCACCTTCTGAGGAGGGCTTATGTTTTTCAAGTTCTTTTTCAATCTTTCGAACGATTTCCCTAAAATTCTTTGCGGCTTCGCTGTCAGGGTATTTCAATACAAAGGGTGTTCCTTCATCTCCAGAAGTTCTTATACGAGGATCAACGGGTATACTTCCGAGGAATGGCACTTCAAGTTCCTCAGAAGCGAGCTCCGCCCCACCTTCACCGAAGAACTCAACTTGATTTCCACAATTCGCACATTTTAGTATCTCACCGCAATTAGGGCAAATTGCGTGGGCCGACATGTTCTCAATAACTCCCAAAACAGGTACGCTCATTTCTTTTACCATTTCCCCAGATTTCCTCACATCTAAAAGTGCAACTTCTTGAGGGGTAGCAACTATAACTACACCATCGAGTTCTGGAATCTTTTCAATGATCGTCTGGGGCTCATCACCTGTTCCTGGAGGCAGGTCGATAATAAGATAGTCGAGTTCTCCCCAATCTACAGCGGCTAAAAATTGTTTGATCACCCTTGTTTTGTACGGTCCTCTCCACATAACAGGAGTAGAGTCACTTGGCCAATACAATGCGACTGACCACACTTTAATGCCCTCTTCTGTCTCAAGCGGATAGAAAGTGCGACCTTTAAAATCAGGATATTTCTCATGTAAGCCCATCATTTTTGGGACATTAGGACCGTGAACATCGGCATCTAAGATACCACAGTTATAGCCTTCTGCTTTAAATGCCGCTACCAAATTTGTAGCTACAGTTGACTTACCTACGCCACCTTTACCCGACATTACCGCAATTTTATGCTTTATTTTTTCAAAGCGGCTCACGATAGGTGAGCGTAGTTTTGAAACATACTTTAGTTCTTCCCTTGTTTCTCCTTTATCTCGAAGATCCAAGATCTTCTGGATCACTTCTTCTGCCTTTTTTTCCTTTACTTTTTTTTCTGAACTCATAAGATTGCACCTCTTGTGAATCATTATAATTTGAGAAGTTATTATTCTTTTAGTTTTTGTTAAAAGAAATTAAACAAGATTTACAAAAACCTAATCTGAAAATTTGTATTTCTTTTCTATTAGAGAACGTTTTATTTCTTTGGATTTTTTCTTTCTCTTCCATGATTCTTCTACTTCTTTCACATACTTTTCATAATCCGTTAATTGAAAATATTGCATGTTATCTTTTTCTCTTATCTTTCCTTCTTCGATTAGTTCCCGAAATGCATCATGAATTTCTTCTGGTGTAGTCATTCTAGTAATTACATGAAAAGAGAAAAGATTTAGGAGTGTATTGGCACTAACCCATTCTTTAGGGTTAATAGTTTTTGAATGCAGTCGCCTTAGTTCTATGATTATCGTAGTTTTTGCATCTACCATAGAAAACGCCCGTATAATAATTGGTAAGTTCATAATATATATCTACGTATTTTGCTAACTAAGGGGATTGCATCCCTAGATCAATTCTTGGTAGGTGAATTCGTCATCAAATTCCTTTGCCTTTTTTTTGCCCATTTCAGTAAGTCTATAACATCGTTGGATCGCTCTTCTCTGTTGATTGGGGTCACTATCATTTGCAGAAATCTCTAGTACCTGCACATAGCCTAAATCGGCTAATTTCCATAAAGTTCGAAAAATAGACTTTGTGCCCTTGTTAAGCGCACGACTTAATGTACCACAATGTCGCCCCTTAACCCCTGTTGGGACTTGATGAGAGCATATACCAGGGCAGGTTACTCCTAAATCGTGTAAATGAGCTACCATGAGTTTTCTAATCCATTTTTCCTTAAAAAGTTCCTCTGCTTCTTGAGCTGCATCCTGAGTGACTGTTGTCATCATTCATCACTTCCTTTTAATCTGATTCTTAACTAATCCATCTTTATAAAAAAGCCTTACATATGTGCAATTTGAATAATTATTGGCTAATCAGTATCTATTTTCCAAGCATCTATTAACTTATAATTTGTTGTTCCTAGACCAAGTTCTTCAGCGGCGTTAATCAGCACCATTGGATCAACGTTCATCCCGCTAATTGCCTTAAATTTTTCTGTTTTTTTCTCTAATACATTAAATTGTTCAGCCATAGACCCTGGCACACCCGCAACTTTATTAACAATATCAAGAGTCGCTTTATCGATGGCAACGGGGTCTTTCGATGCGAGGATACCTAAATCTGGAATAAACGGTATTCCCGAGTCCGAGTCCCAATCCGGATGAGGTGTAACTTCCATAACAAAATTAAAGTACCCAATCTTACCCTCCATTGCTTGAACGATGAATGAGGCTGCATCAGCTACTTTCATTTGAAGGTCTACTACCTGCTCTGGAGACACTTCTATTGCGGCCTGTGGACACTTCACTATACATTTTCCACATCCAACACATTTATTGGAATCAATAATCACCGTTTCGTTAATTTTAATTGCATCCCACTCACACATCCGTTGGCATAAACCACAAGTGTTACAGTTTTCCATGTTTACAGTTGGTTGAAAATCTTCATGGATACGCAGCTTCCCCTTTTTAGCAGTACATCCAATGCCTAAATCGGTTATAGCGCCATAAAAACCAAGGAACGGATCTCCTGTAACGTGAGTAAGCATAGTCAATAATTGACAATAGGTAATCGTTGCACCAATTTCCAATACACGGATTTTTTTTCCTCTTTTGTTCATAATGGTCTTGCTATCCATTCCTGTGTAGCCTTCCGCCAAGAAAATTTCTGTACCTAAGGACTCCATAGAAAAACCATGTTGGCGACATTTGTAAGCCCAAGATGTCGCATCGTAGCGCGGTCCTCCTTTCCAAAGACTAAGTGAATCAATAGCGATTGGCACTGCGCGTAATTTCAAGAATTCATCAACTAATATCCTCACAAATAACGGACGTAAATAACGAGTAGACTCTTTTGCTCCCGCTAAGAATCTAATACCAGGTCTTGTAGGTTCCGTTTCAGAAATCCATTCTTGGACATCTAGTAGTTCAAACAGGCGCTCCAATGAGATTCTCATATTTTGCCACGGGAAATATGAGGTAGCAGACGCAAAATAAACTTCAGCTTCTGTCAAATGAACAAACACTCCATTTTACATATTAGAAAACTAAAAGCGGTTCTTTTTGTGAAGACACCTCTAGTTTAGATTTTTCTTTAAAAACGTTTGTGATTCGGATTCAACCAAATCAAGTAAAGAGATCTGGTCTTTCAGAATACTTTAGAGAGCATTCCTGTGGGTTAAAACTGATAAAAGGTTATAAAATTTGTCATACGGACAGAAGCATTCTAAAAGATCGTTATATTTCAGAAAAAAAGAAGTTGCGTCACAATACCTTGTCACATTAAGTTTGGATGTAACGCTCGCAATTTGGAAATACTTTTCGGTAAAACCTCAAGCACATAATCAATTTCATCTTCAGTTGTTTCAGAACTCAAAGTTAGTCTTAACGATCCTTCCGCCTCAGTATGGGTTAAACCAAGTGCAATAAGAACATGCGATGGCTCAGCTGAGTGGGAACCACAAGCACTACCTGTGGATGCCGAAATGCCATTCATATCAAGATCTAAAATCAAGGCTTCACCATTGACTTGATTAAATCGAAAATTAGCATTATTTGGTAGCCTTTTCGTACGATGTCCATTAAGATATGAACCTTCTACATGTTCTAAGACTCCATCTATAAGTTTATCTCTCATTCTTGTCATATATTGAGCCTTTTTATCTAAATCGGTTGTTACCAACTCCGCAGCTCTTGCATAACCTACAATTCCTGGGACATTCTCAGTTCCTGAACGAATATTATACTCATGACCTCCACCGTGCATCAGTGGCTCAATAGATGTGCCTTTACGAATATAGAGGGCACCTACTCCTTTAGGGCCATGGATTTTGTGGGATGACATTGAAAGTAAATCGACCCCTAATTTATTGACATCAACGTTAAGTTTTCCGATAGATTGAACTGCATCTGTATGAAGCACAATATTATTTTTCCTAGCAAGTTTGCTAATTTCTTCAATTAGCTGAATTGTGCCAATTTCGTTATTTGCATGCATTACAGAAATTACAATGGTATCAGGCCTGATGGCATTTTGGACATCATCTACATTTACCAATCCTTCTCTGTCAACGGGCAGGTAAGTTACTTCAAAACCTTGTTTTTCCAGAAATTTTGCAGTTTTCAAAATAGCAGAATGTTCAATGACACTCGTAATGATGTGTTTTCCTTCATATTCATCGGAAAATGCGATGCCTTTTAAAGCAAGGTTATCTGCTTCAGTACCTCCAGAAGTGAATATAATCTCCTCTTCCTCAGCGCCAATGGCTTTAGCTACAACTTGCCTCGCGTTGTCAATTGCCTTACGAGCTTCACGACCAAATTCATGAATGCTTGAGGCGTTACCAAAGTACTTGATAAAGTAATCATGAATCACTTCTGCGACACGTGGATCAACTGGAGTTGTAGAGGCATTGTCCATATACACTACTTTCACGAAATCCCTCCGACATATTATATTTTTTGTCTAGGACACTTAGAAAGGAATTATAGCGTATATAATTCTTGTTGATATTGTATAAGACTGTGGACAACCACTTGATGTTTGCTTCATTTCGAAAAAAGGTTTGTTAAGGAGAACTAAAAGATGGTGCGTAACTATTTCAACAAATTAGTTAGAGACAAGATACCAGATATAATTAGACAGCAAGGGAATCATCCAGAATATCATACTGCAAATGATAAAGCGGAATATTGCCAAGCATTAAGAGAAAAAATTCTAGAAGAGGTGATTGAACTCAAAGAATCAAACGACGTTAATGAACTCATTGATGTCCTAGAAGCTGTTTATTGCTTAATTGAAGCTGAAAATATAGATTTTACAAGAATAGAAGAATTGAGAAAGAAAAAGAATGTAGAACGTGGAAGTTTTAAAAAGCGCATTATTTTGGATTATGTCGAAAGAAACTCCACATAGTAAATGCAACAAAACGGAGAATGTATAGTAGGGTTTATCGTTATCATGAACATCATTAAACATGAATTTTACGCAATTCACTTATCTAAAAAATAGTTACAGAAGCCTCACTAAATTGCCGTTACGGTAGTTTTTTTGACTACAGTATTCAGAAAAGCGGGATAAAACTTTGCATTATTGAGAGAAAGAAGAATCATCTCGGTTTTATTCATCCGATGCACAATTTTCTTCTCACCTGTTTTTGTAATCATTGTACGAAATTTTCCTGCAAGAATATTGTATAATGATGAATCAAATGAATATGCATTTGTAATCAAAGGTATTTTTTTTCGATTTGTCGAATTAAATGCGAGTAAATGTGTTTTATTCCAGATATTGTATTTTTCTAATATGTTCTTCCGCTTTGTGAAGATTGAGAAGGGTCTACAAGACACAGCAAACCACATATATTCATCAATTAACCCTGAATCACAGTACAAATGAAAATCAGCGTCATTGTTAAAATGTAAAGGAAGAACAAGTTTATCTTGTTTACCAAGTATTTCAAGTGTCCTTCCTGCTATTTCTATGTTTTTTTCTTTGTTTTTTTCACCGAACTTCCAGAGTGGCACGTCTGGGACAATAAGATAGTCAACCAACTGCAACCATTTTTCTGTTTTTTCTATGAAATCCGGTAATTTTTCAATTGAAAAGGGAGTTTTTCTTTGAATAATACCGTTATCGAGCATAATTTCTTTAGCATGAGCTTTTCTTAGGTTTTCAGCATATTTAATAGCACTTGGTCTGATAAGAACAGTTGATACGGGGACTTCGGTAATCAGTTTATGGCGTTCCTGTTCTGATTCAAAATTTGCCTCAACAAGTGATAAATGCTTTTCCATTGTTTCGAGGGTATTCTTTTCTGCAATCGAATCGCTAAGAAAACAACATTGCTGATAACTTAATGAAGCAAAAAATTTCACTGGCATTTTCTGTCTAGTTAGTTACTTTGTTATATTTTATTATCTGATCTTATCTAAAGCGTCTTCAAGCATTTCCTTTGGCGGAAATTCGTGTGTCTTTTCTTTATAGATATAGAACCTGCAACCTGCTGATTTATAACTTGTAACCTTTTCAGCCATTGGGTCAATGTCTTTGCCATTAATGTTTATTTGCGGGGAACCAAAGTAGTGATGCGTTTCTGCAGCTTCTTGGGTCTCAATCTTCATCAATTTGACTTCTACATCAATTTTTTTGTCTTTCAGAACTTGTTTTAACATTCCCAATGTTCTTTCCCAAGTATGACATCCTTCGCTGTAATATAATTCTACATTCATTTTTTGGCCTCCAAATTCAATGATGTCCTTATCTTTTCTTCATCAAAGCCTGTTATTATTTCAACACTATTTGAGCATGTAATTTCAATAACGGGGACAGCAGTTTGCTGACTAATCTTTATCATTTCTGTCCGTGCCTTTTCATCTTCGAGAACATTTTTATCTTCAAATTCAATTTCGTATTTCCTCAAAAGTTCTCTAGTTTTTTTACAAAATGGACAATCTGGTGTAGAAAATAATCTGATTTTCATTTTCTTAATCTCATTTCTTTTAGTTCCACATTAAATTATTGATTTCTAAAAGGGCAATTTTCTATTCTTCAGGTTTTCTTTATATGCGAAATGCTGAATAACGCCACTGCAAGAAAAGCGAATAATGCACCATAAAGAAATGTTGCATACGGATCAATAAAATCCCAGAGAAAACCAGCAATTATACTTCCAGGTAACAAAGCAATGCCAATGGCTGTGTGGAAAGTACCTAATGCTGTCCCTTTTGAGTCCTCAGAAGCCAAATCTGATACAAAAGCACGTTGATTTGCATCTACCAACGCATATACTAAACCATATAGCATGAAAAGGATGATAAGATATGCAAGAGAAGTATATAACTGAGTAAAACCAAGGCAGACGAAACCAAATAAAGCGTAACCAGCAATTAAAACCTTTTTTCTACCAATCTTATCTGATAGAATGCCTAATGGAATACAAAACGCCGCATAAACTATATTGAGTAAAACGTATAGGAATAACGGGCCTATGATTGCTAATTCTTCCGAAAAAAACTGTTGTGCTCTAAGAATAAAGAAAAAGTAGCTAAAATTGCCTAATGCAAAAAGTGTTGCTATGATGATGAAGAATTTCAGAGAACTAGGCATTTCTTTAAAACTGATATGCAGACTTATTGTCTTTGATATGGGTCTTGATTTCTTCTCTCTCAAGAAAACAAGCGGTATGAGAGCCAGAAAAGCAACACCTCCAGCAATAATGAAGATAGTTCGAAAACTTAAACTGTAGAAGATTACAAATAAAAGTGCTAGGAGAGATCCAATGATCGCTCCTGCCGTATCGAACGCCCTATGAATCCCGAAACCTTTACCTCTTTCTTGTACAGATTCAGCAATAAGCGCATCTCGGGGGGCGGTTCTTATTCCTTTACCTAGGCGTTCAATCGGACGAAGGATTAACAAATGTTGCCAAATAGTAGCGAAAGCAAAGAACAGTTTTGATACAGCAGATGTCTGGTATCCTGCATATATGAGAGTCTTTCTTTTTCCTAACTTATCAGAGAAATAACCTGAAAATACCTTCAAGATGCTAGCTATACTATCGCCTACTCCACCAACTAAACCTAAGATGATTCCAGTTCCGCCAATTGATACAAGAAACAATGGGAGTATTGGGAGGATCATTTCAGAACTCATATCAGTTAGAAAACTGACAATACTTAGTAACAGTATATTTCCAGCAAATATTTTACCAGTTTGTTTATTTCTTGTTGTCAATTTTTCAGCCAAGCTCCGAATTCGATTTGAAATAATTAAATAAATGACGACTTTGACTTTCTTATTGCGATTAAGATTTGTTTATAATTTAATTGACATTATTCTAAATAGAGATATTTACTCACTAAAATGATAGGAGAACGCTTCTAAATCTCAAGAAATAGAAAAGATATGTAGATTTTAAACAACTCTATGTTTCTGCAATAAGATAATTCAGGCGTTTGTTCATCTCTCTCACGGCGTCAATGAATTTATTAGGTTCAGAAGAAGTCATTGAAAATAATTCTACTCGATTTTCATCTATCCCAATTTCATTTAAGATATTCTTCGTGAAGTCCACTACAAGCGAAGCGATTGTATTTCCACGAAGATATTGGCATCGTTCCTCAGGGCAACTTGCAAGCATTACTGCGTCTGCTCCCTCAACAAACGCCTTTAGTATATTAAGGAGGGAAATTCTGCCAATACAAGGAACTGAAACAACTAAAACGTTAGGAGGGTATTGTAAGTTATTTATTCCTGCAAGATCAACAGAACCATAGGCACATTCAGTACACACAAATGCCAATATTGTTTTACTTGGAATGTCTACTTCTAATGCTTTTTTTGTTGAAAGAAGTGCCTCTATCTGCCTAAATAGTATATCTCTCTCATAATTAGTTAATTGTGCTGCTCCTGTAGGGCAAATTGCCGTACAAACTCCGCAGCCCTCACACTTGAGATCATTAATCACGGCTAGATCCTTTGCTTCATCAAAATCTATAGCTTCAAAAGGACATAGCTCCACGCATGCTTTGCACCCGTCACAAGCTTCTTCTTCAATTTTTGATACAAGAAGATCTGCTTGGAAAATGGTATATTTCAGGTACTTCAGTGCTTTGAAAGCTGTTGCACTTGCGTGAGTCAACGTTTCCTTTATGAACATTGGTTCTACAGCGGAGCCGCACAAGAAGATACCCTTTGAATCTGATTCGCTAGTTTTTATTTTTCTGTAAAGTGGATGGAAAAAATTCCTTTTCTGAGAAGATTCCCTGTTGATTCCCAATTGCTCCTTTAGATCCTCGGTGCCTGCTCTCACCACCATTGCACTACTTAGGACAACCAAATCCGTATCGAGTGTAATTATTTCTCCAGTAAATGAATTTTCTAATTCCACACTTAGATGATTTGCTGCTTGCTCGATATTAGAAACGCGTCCATGAAGAAATTGGACGCCCAGTTTTCTTGCTTGTTCGTAATAATCTTCGTATGCATACGGTGTTCTTATGTCTATGAAAGAAATGGCTGCATCAATTCCTTGCTCTCTGAGTAAGATTGCATTCTTAATAGAGCTATAACAGCATAATTTTGAACAATACTCATTAAATCTTGAATCACGAGAGCCCACACATTGAATAAAAAGTACTTTCTTAGGTTGCTCACCGTTTATAAGGACTTTACCGTTTGTTGGACCTTCAGGATCCAATAAATTAACCAGATCGCTTTGAATAAGTACTTTCTGATACAAACCATATCCGAACTCTTTCAGGCTAAACGGTTTAAACTCTTCCATACCAGTTGCTACTAAAATGGCACCAACATTCAGAACGTCCGTGTTTATTCCATCAATAGAAACTTTATAATTTCCTGGCACTCCTGCAACACTTTTTACTTCGCTTGACGTGAAAATTTTGATCTGTGGGCTTGCAGTAACACTTTCTAAGAGTTCTTGAAACGCTTTATAGTCTTCTTCTCCTCGAATCCTAGTGATTTTTCGCACCCTTCCTCCGATCTCAGGAGAGCGTTCAATAATAGAGACCTCTATACCATTACTTGCTAAATCTAATGCTGCTTGTAGACCTCCAATCCCACCTCCAATTATTAAGACAGACTCTAGCGGAGAGAACATCTTTTTTTCAACAGAACTTGCTAGACTTACTTTTTGTATTGCTGCATTGATTTGAGCAATAGCTTTTGTTGTTGCCTCTTTTGGCCATTGTTTATGAGGTAGTGCACATTGCTCTCTTAAATTCGTAATCTCTACGAAATCTGGGCTTATGCCAATTTGCTGTAGTTCTGTTTTAAATCTTGTCTCAAAGAGTTTTGGTGTACATGCTGCGATAATAACTCTTTCAAGATCATTTTTCCTGATAGATTCTTTGAGAAATTCAAGTCCGTTACTTAAACAAGCTGTATCATGTTGTTCTACTAATAAGTCCTCATTCTTAGATAAATAATCTATGATTGCGTTGTAGTCTACGGTTTCACTTATCTTAGAGGCGCAACTACAGAGAAATACGCCAATGCGTTGATTTTCTGAGGTCACTTCACTTCACCACTCTGGAGAGGAGCATTTCGTCTTAAGATCGCCATGCTAACAGCATTGGCTTGTTCAATGGTTGAGGGAATATCTTTTGGTTCTTGGGCGGCTCCACAGACATAAACATTCTCTATATTTGTATAAATGCTTTCTTTAGCTCCAGGTGTTGGAAAAAATCCATAATCATCTAATTCAAGGCCTAGCATCTCAGCCAGTTTTTTTATGCCTTTAGACGAAACAAGAGCGGCACTAAGAACGACTAGATCAGTTTCTAGATCCATAATCTCCTCAGTTTGGATATCTGAAACATGAACATACACTTTCTGTGTCACAGGATCCTTCTCGATATGACTGACACGTCCTTTAATAAATTTCACTCCATCATCTCTAGCTCGCGAAAAATAGTCCTCATAAATAAAAGGCGTCCGAATGTCCATATAAGCAATATTTACATCAATTTCTTGCTCTCTAATTAGGAGTGAATGTTTAAGAGCATATGTACAACATAAGCTTGAACAATAACTGTTTAATCTTTTATCTCGTGATCCGACACATTGTAACATAGTTACAGTCTTGATTGGAGCACCATCTTTCTTTAGAAGTTTTCCCTTAGTCGGACCTTGTGGGTCTAACATCCTAGCTAACTGAAGCTGCGTGATTACTTCATCAAACATACCATACCCATACTCCTTTAGGGGGCTGGGATCAAATTCTTCAAAACCAGTAGCAATAACAATCGAACCGAATGTTTTTTCAATGGTTTCCCGTTCTTCTGTGATATCTATTGCGTTTGTTGGGCAAACTTCTACACATTTAGCACATTCTTCGAATAAGCATGTATTTGGATCAATTATATAAGAATAAGGAATCGCTTGAGATGCAGGCAAATAAATCGCTTTTCGAGTATCTAAATTAAGATTTGTAGGATTAGGTACCTTTACTGGACATACATCTGCACACTTATCGCACATAATGCATTTTTTCACGTCTACAAATCTCGGCTGTCTTTCTAGTGAAACCTTAAACTCTGATTTAAGTTTCTCAACTGCCACAAGTTGTGTTTGAGTAAGCAATTCTATATTTGGGTGCTCTGTGATACCACACCTGTAAAAACATTTCCTAAATCCACCACGAGAAAAAAGTCTATCCGATGACGAGACACAAAGGGCGCAATCATCTGTTGGAAAGAATCTGAATAGTTGTAACGCTTTACCACCGAGAGTTGGTGCTTTTTCAATTAAACAAACTGGACTTCCAAAATCGCCTAGTTCAAGTGCTACATGAATTCCTGCTATTCCTCCACCAATTACAAGTACAGGTGGCGGTCCAGAAGTGACATGTTCATTCAATGGACTTCCTCGCTTTTGAGTATCAAATAATAATTATGTAAGGGGTATATAGTGCACCTAGTCTTTGCAGAAGTAGTATTTAAAGCCTTACGTATTACAAAGAAAATTTGTTGTGCTTAAAAAATTGTGGATATGGACACTCTGTTAGCGAAATTCTCGAAATACAAAAAATTATGAGACAGCAAATGTTAATACATAAAGAAAAAAAGTTGTATTGTTTTTTGGTCTTTTACTGAATCAGAGAAACAACGCCAAGTCAACTAATCGATGAGAGTAGCCCATTTCATTATCATACCACGCGAGGACTTTTACCATGTTATCTTCAAGAACTGCTGTTGACAAACCATCCACAACCGCTGATTTTGAAGATCCATTGATATCCGCCGAGACTATAGGGTCTTCAGAATATTCCATATATTTGCGTAGTCGTCCTTGTGCTGCTCCTTTAAAGGCATTATTGACTTGTTCAGGGTTCACTTTTTTCTCTGTTTCGACTACAAGGTCAACAAGAGAAACATTAGGCGTTGGCACCCGTATTGATATGCCATCCATTTTACCTTGTAATTCTGGGATGACTAAACCGATTGCACTTGCAGCTCCAGTCGAGGTCGGAATCATAGAGACAGCCGCGGCTCTTGCACGTCTCTTGTCCTTGTGTGGAAAATCAAGTATCCGTTGGTCGTTCGTATACGAATGAATTGTAGTCATAAACCCCTTTTTAATCCCGAACTCATCCAACAAAACTTTCGATACTGGCGCAAGGCAATTTGTCGTACAACTTGCGTTTGATATGACATTATGACTCGCACTATTATACTTGTCTTCATTTACTCCGAGTACGATGGTTATGTCTGGATCTTTAGCTGGCGCTGAGATAATCACCTTTTTAGCGCCTGCTTCTAGATGCTTAGATGCATTTTGACGATCTCTAAAAATTCCTGTGGATTCTACAACTACATCTACACCAAGATCTCCCCAAGGCAATTTTGTAGGATCCTTCTCTGCAAAAAATTGGATTTTATTGTCGTCTACTATCAGGGCATCCTTTTCAGCTCTAACTTCTGCTGGAATTATTCCATGTACAGAGTCATATTTGAGTAAATAGGCCATTGTATCAACGTCCCAAAGATCGTTGAATGCAACGAATTCTATATCCTTATTTCCTAGCCCTGCTCTAAACATACATCTTCCAATTCTTCCGAAACCATTAATTCCCACTCTAATTGGCATAAATTTTCCTCCTATAATGCCGTTTTTTACTTTAATTTGTTGAAACCAGTATCTTAACAAATATATATAGTTGTGAACTTTAATTTGTTGAAACCGGTATCTTAACAAATATAACTTCCATTTACAAGTTGTTAGTCAGAACATAAGTACATAATATTGTAAATTGGCAACTATTGTAAATTGAAATAGGCTGGAAAATCGATGTCTGATACAACCAATGAATCAGAGGCTGAGGAAACTCAATCTAAGAGAGAAAAACTAGTCTATTTAATAAGAAAAATCGCACTAAAAAAGCCTGAAAAAGTGATAGCTGTTCCAGAAGGTCTCCGTGGATTTGGAAAGGTAACTGCGCTACAGGGCATTTGCATAGGATGCCATAAATGTGAAGAAGTCTGTCAACTTGATGCCCCGCTTATAGAAAATAAATTCGACTTGCCTAGCCTTTTTGAAGACAGCGGGGAAATAAAATCTGAAAATAGACGCCTTCTAATAGATTTTATCAAACAACTAGCAGTTAAAAAACCTTTAGAAGCAATATCACTTCCATTGCCGCTGAGAGGATTTGGTAGATTGTGTGTTGCCGTTAAAAAATGCATTACCTGTGGGGATTGTGAAGAAACGTGCCCGGAAAAAGTTATTGAAATAAAACCAATATTTGATCTGGGTCTTATTTTTCAAGACTAATATTTCGTGTCGACTATTATCATCTAATTGAAAATTCATCTGCATCTATTCGATCCCCAACTTTTCGTACATAGTCTCCATGAACTCGGATGGGTATCGGGGCAGGTGAGTCAAGTAACTCAACTGTAACTTCTTCCTTTGTTGTGTCTACTCTCGTTACTTTTGCTCTAGTTCCTTTAAACGGTCCTCCAGTTATTTCCACAATGTCACCGGCTTCAAGCCCTTCCGTTGGAGGCTTTGGAATTAGAAAATGCGAGAGTTCATTAATATGGGTTTTTCCTACAGATCCTCTTACGTGTGAAATTCCAGAAATAGCTTCATCAATAGCATCTCTTTTTGATGTTTCGATGAAGATGTATCCTCTTAGAGTTTCAGGCACCAGGATAGAGTTTATAACTAGATCGTGTATTTTAACTCGATTAGCAATTAGCTCTGCTACTGATTTTTCTTGACCTATTGTTGTTCGTATTGTATAAATTGAGGTACTTTTACGTTGTCTCGTTACCTCAGGTTTTTCTTGAGTTTCCATAAAAAATGCGCTCCTTAGGTTGTCGGAGGTGTAAAACCGACTACCAATGTGAAGATTAGTTTAATTATGAACGCTACAAGGCCAATGGCAACCATCCCCAGCAAACTGATCCGAACACTAAGCCAAACTTCTTTTCTTGAAGGCTTTTTTGCGAGGCGTGCCATTCTGATGAAGTCTGATCTCACTTTCTTGAATTCTACCATTAAAATCCTCTCTCATGTATAAGTCTTTCACCAATCGATAACCATAGATCTTTATTTGCTATTTCTTTTAATGAACAAATCCTTAAAAATACTGTATTTTTGTAATTACATTTGATTAAAAAGGTTGCGAAAGCAACTGTTATCATGCTTGATGCGTATAGATAGTTCTATCCAGAATACGGTAATGTTACTTTTGTTGATATCACATTACTGTTTTTAAGATTATTGTTAAATGTGTATAAAAAATCAAGGTTCTGTTAAGGATAGAAGGATATGATAGATCTTATACCTAGTATCTTAATTATTGGAGTGGGTGGCGCTGGAAATCATATAGTTACGCGGTTAAGTGAAAACGATCTTTTAAATGATGTTCAAACACTAGGGATAGATACCAATGTCCAAAATCTCCGCAATACAACGTGTGATACAAAGCTTGCAATTGGTAAGCAAGTTTGCAAAGGATTAGGTGCTGGAAAGGATCCAAAAAGAGGAAAAGCGGCTGCAAATGAAAGTATCACCAAAATTAGAAATCATATTCAAGCAGATATCGCTTTTTTGATTGTAGGATTAGGAGGAGGAACAGGCACAGGTGCTGCTCCAATAATTTCACAAATTGCTAAAAATAAGGGTATTTTAACCATCTGCATTTCAACTCTTCCGTTCGATGTAGAAGGAAAAAGGCGTATGGATTTCGCTTTAGCTGCTTTAGAGGAGATAATGACGGTTACTGACGCGATTATCGTAATCCCAAATGAGAAACTCTTGAAAATAGCTCCAAACTCATCTTTAGAGAATGCTTTTCGACTAGCAGACGATTTAGCTATTAACGGCGTTTTAGCTATCGTTGAATTGGTTGCAACGCCAGGACGAATAAATGTAGACTTAGCTGATTTAAGAACACTATTTTCATTAAGCAAAAAACCGACAGGTATTTCAATAATCTGGAGAGGTGTATCAGAGGAAAAAAACCGAGAAAAACGCGTAACAGAAGCCGTACAAACTGCTATGGAATTTCCTTTTATCGATGTTGATCTTTCTCATGCTAAAGGTGCTATTGTCAATATTACAGGTAGTCCCGATCTTACACTTAGGGAAGCGCAAGAAATCGCTCAATATGTCGTAAATGAACTTGATGAAAATGTTCAAGTCATCTGGGGACTTATTATAGACGAAAAACTAACTAATACTGTAAAGGTAACCACTGTTATTTCCGCGGTTGAAATAAATCTAACTAATTTTATTGAATAGTTTTATGGATTTCTATAGTAATTATTTGTCTTGAAATAAAGTTTTAGATCCCTTGATTGACCTTTTCGCGCGCTTTAGCTACTTTTAGTGCAATTAGTGCTGCCGCTGTACCTGCCCCGATTCCATTGTCAATATTTACTACCATTACTCCAGGTGCACAGGACTGTAACATTGAATTAAGGGCAGCTAATCCTTTACCTCCTAAACCATAGCCTACAGGACTTGGTACCCCTACTACAGGAATATCTACAAGCCCAGCAACAACTGAGGGTAGTGCGCCCTCCATTCCTGCTACAACGACAAGCGCATCAACATCTTCTTCAAGCATCGTCTTTAAGTGTGGAAGTAGTCTATGTAATCCAGCTATGCCCACATCATATGCGGTATAAGCCTTCACACCCATAGCTTCTGCTATGATCCTTGCTTCTTCAGCTACGGGAATATCGGATGTACCTGCTGCAAAAATCCCGATTTTTCCTGGGAATTTCTTGTATTCATAACCCCTTTTCTTTACAATCAGCATACGTGCACGTTCATTAATTGCAATTTCAAGTGAATCAGGAAGGATAGATTTTATCTCTTCGATAACTTCATCAGAAATCCTTGAAACTAAAGTATAGCCACTCTTACTTGCCATTTTTACAGCAAGCAGGGCAGCGTCTTTAGGACGTTTTCCTTCTGCTAATATTACCTCAGGAATGCCAGTTCTTGCTTGACGATACAGATCTAGTTTTGCGATATCATCAACTTCTTCAATCGCTGTCGAAATAAGATCGCCCTTCATGCCCTTCAGTAACTTCTCTGCCTCTTCAATACTTAGTTCCTTGCACGCTAATTTCTCTAAAATCTCTTTTAGGTTCATCGACTACACCTAATCTTTAGTTTCTTGCTTTGTTTATATTTACATCGCAAGAAGACCCCCTCAACTTGATGGGGGGATGAATTGCGTTTTCACTTTCACTGTTGTGTCCCCCAGCTTTAAATAGGTTTTTACCTATAGTACATCTAATAAAATGAATAGTAGAGGAAAAACAGGGATATGTGTGATGAGACGAACTTAAAAATATCGCCTGTACCCGACCACACAACAGGCGACTACTTTAACTCAATGGCTTACTACCTGTCGTATGTTGTATAATAATGCTCTGGCAGAGCGAAAGGACGCATGGCAAATTCGCCAACAATCAGTTACCTATTGTGAGCAAGCCAACCAACTAAAAACAGGCAAAAAGACCAACCAATTCTTGAAAAGGGTTCATTCACAGGTACTCCAAGATACGTTGAGACGACTGGATAAGACCTTCAATAGCTTTTTCAGGCGAGTCAAAAGAGGAGAAAAAGCTGGATACCCACGATTTAAAGGGAAACACAGGTACGACTCCTTCACCTACCCTCAGAGTGGGTTCACAATCGATTACCAAAAGAAAAAACTTCGACTCTCGAAGATTGGAGCGATTACCATCAAATTACACCGCCCTATTCCGTCTGAAGGTGATATCAAGACCTGTACTATTAAACGTGAGGTAAACCACTGGTATACCTGTTTTTCGGTAGCACTTCCCGAGCCTCAAAATCAGAAAGAGATACAGAAGGCGATAGGTGTGGATGTCGGGCTGAAGAGTTTGTTAGCATTAAATAATGGAGCAACAATAAACAATCCTCGTTGGTTGAGGAAATCAGAGAAGAAATTGGCGAAAGCACGATGAAGGAAAGATAGAAAGGTTAAGGGCTCACATAACCGTCACAAGCAGGGCAAAAAGGTGGCACGAGTACACCGGAAGATACGCAACCAGCGAAAGGACTTTCATCACAAGCTCAGTCGGAAACTGGTCGATACCTATGACCTCATCGTGTATGAGAACCTCAAAATCACCAATATGGTGAAGAACCATCATATAGCTAAATCGATTAGTGACGCAGGCTGGGGACAACTCATGTGTTTTACAGAGTACAAAGCGGAGGAAGCTGGTACTTTAGTAGAATATGTGAGCGCCTATAATACCACACAACTGTGTAGTCGGTGTGGGAAAATTGTGCCGAAAACACTAGCAACCCGTATCCACAGCTGTCCTTACTGTGGACTTGATGTAGCAAGAGATCATAATTCTGCAATCACGATTTTACATCGATCAACTTACTATTTAGAATCACTATCATCAGGGCAGGGACTGCCCGTAGAGCCTGTTTGACATATCCCGTTGGGGAATGAATGATTCAGGAAGCCACACTATTTATAAGGTGGTAGTTCACGATAATCGAAAGAGGTAGAAGACAGGAGGTACTTGTTTGATTCATTCACCCAGTCAAAAGATCACTATAATTGATTCTAGTATTGCAGGTGTTTCTGGAGATATGTTACTTGGCGCGTTAGTCGATGCCGGGGCTAATAAGGCGAAAATTAAAAGACTAGCGGAAGTGATCCCTGAGTTTCTTGCTGATTGTAAAGAAATCGATGTGGTTTTTGAAAAAGTAAACCGAAGTGGTATACAGGCAACCAGGCTTGGTCTCAACATTCGCGAGCATGTTCATCATAGGGAAGGGAAAACACTCATGGAAGCATTAAATCTGATCCTTCCTGAATTTGACCTGTCTAAAGAGGCAAATAATTTTGCAATCAATTCATTAAAAACGTTAATTCAAACAGAAGCCGCTGTTCATAATGAACCCTTTGATCACGTTCATCTTCATGAAGCGGGCTCAGCAGATACAATTATTGATGTAGCTGGAATCGCAATTGCTCTTGATTCTCTTGATTTGTTCAATTCAAAGGTTTATGGAACACCTCCTTCCATTGGCGGAGGTATAATTAAAATTGATCATGGAACGTATCCCGTGCCACCACCCGCAACAAGTAGAATATTGAAAGACTATAATATCCCCTTTAAGGGAGGACCCGTTGAAAAAGAGTTGGTAACGCCAACTGGTATTTCAATATTAGCGAATCTTGTAACAGAATTTACACCACTGTACCCTCCAATGAGAATTAACACAGAAGGATATGGCGCAGGAAAATATGAATTCCATGGAATTCCAAATGTTACACGAATTATCATTGGAGAAGCAATGTCACTTAAATTTTTTAAGGATGAGATAATTAAACTCGAAACTAATGTTGATGATGTTACAGGTGAGATCTTAGGCTATACGATGAATAAGCTGCTACAGTATGGTGCATTAGATGTTAGTTATTTGAACACCGTCACAAAAAAGAATCGTCCGGGTTATTTAATCTCTGTGATTTCAAAACCAAAAGATAGCCTCAAGTTAGCGTCCATTTTATTCGAAGAAACGGGTACACTTGGAATCCGAACCATCCCTGGCATCAAGCGGTTGATCCTTAGTCGCAGTATCGAGAAAATATCTATTACGATTGATGGAAAGGAGTTTCATGTAGGAATCAAGATTGGAAAGGATTCAGAAGATAATATTCTTACACTAAAACCTGAATTCGAGGACATAAAAAATATAGCTAAGGATACAGGAGAATCAATGAAAACTATTTCTGAGATTGCTTTAAAGAAAGCCAGTGAAAAATTCGGCACAGAACTTCAGAAAATGCACCAAAACGACAAGGAGTAAAAAATATTCATTGTCAAAGAAAGAGCAGGGCTTTTATAAATAAATTAGGGAAAGGCTAGCGAATAGAGGGGCAAAAAATTGAGAACAAGAAAAGAATTAGCGGATATTTTAAGAGATAGACAATTAGAACGTGCACCAGAGATAGCAGATCAATTAGGATTTGACGTTAATACCTTTACAAAAACGGTATTAGAATTATCCGATGATGAGATAATCCTTTCATATATTACCTGTTCGCAGTGTGGTGAGGCATTAGCCAGTTTAGAAGATGTTGATACAATTCTTAAGCAGAACCCAGAAACATTTGATGACTTTTGGGACATATTACAGATTTTTGGATCAACACATGACTGGGAATCTTGTCGCTGAGGAGATTTAGGTACAATCGCTGTAATCAATCCAGATAATGATTCTTTTGTAGAAAAAGTATTAGAACTGATATCAATTTAAATACACTATTATTGGATTATTTGATAAAATATCTCAGAAAGATAACTTAGAAATAAGAGTAACTTTAAAACTAGTTTTAGAAATTGCGTTGAACAAATTCAGTAACTATTTTGAATAGGCGCAAATAAGATGTCAAATCTGGAAGAAATAGTGGCAAGAAACCTGAAAAAAAACGCGTATACACGATTCAGTTTTTATTTCCCCCTCAGCTAACGTCATTGGGGATGTGGAACTAGCTGAAAATGCGTCAGTTTGGAATTGTGCAGTCGTAAGAGGGGATGTTGGACGCATAGAGATAGGTCGCTTTTCGAACGTCCAAGATTGTGCAGTGATCCATCCTGGATGGACTCGTGAAAGGGATACAGGGATTCTCTGCATCATTGGCGAGTATGTCTCAATTGCGCATGGCGCGATTATACACGGTGCCACTATAAAAGACAATGTTATTGTAAGCATGAACGCTACAATTATGAATAATGCAAAAATCGGCTCTAATTCTATTATTGGTGCAGGTGCGGTTGTTACACAGAATTCAGTCATTCCACCAAACAGTATTTGTTTCGGTATTCCTGCAAAGCCTGTCAAAACGGTGAATGAAGAGCAATTAGAATTGATAAGATGGAATGCGGAGGAATACTACAAACTTGCGCGAAGTTATTTGAGATTAAAATAATTATCTTTTTCATATGTTTTAAAGAGTTTCAAGATGACTTTTTCATGTCATTATTTTCCTCAATGGTAAGCATTATATCTGACTCTCTTGAAATCTTTATGAAAAGATGTGAAAAAGAGGTTGCTTTGATATAATCGTCCCAGAAAACTCTGTGTACCGCTCTTTCGATTGTTTCATGAATTATTGTATTTGCCAAGTTTTTCGGTTTGTGGTTACATGGACTGTTCAAAAAAATGTAAATTGTATCTGTTTTGAGATCGTAGTATCCACATCTATTTGCTAGATATCCTGCTTCCTTTTCTACATATGGTGGTACTTTTGGTTCACGTATACCACAAAAAATTATGGGTAATTCATGTTCTGATTTTCTTGATAACATTAATAAGACCTATATAGTACAACTCTAATATGCACGTTTGTTCATATTATAGTATACTCTTGTGTTATAACTGTGCATATACACAAAATTACACTACTTCTTGGTACAAAATCTATCAAGTTCTATAAGAAGGATCCCCTGGCTAGCTCTTTTCTTATTATAGGATCTGTATGTTATATTTCATATTTTTAATATATGCCAGCCTGTGTTTTTGACATTAATGCAGATCTTCTTTCTGAAACGATACTTGGTGGGCAGTTTTCCTCGATATGCACGTATATTCATATTATAGTATAATTATATATATATATAGCTTGTGCATATACACATAATTACAATACTTCTTAGATACAAAATACCTTCGATTAGGAGGAATGTGGAAAAATATATTCAATTAGGAGGGAATATGAAAAATGCGTGGATATATGGGACGTTGGGTCGATATAAACCTAACTAAGAAGACTGCCGATATCAAAGACGTTGATTATGATTTTCTAAAAACTTGGCTCGGAGGTCGAGGCCTCGGCGTGAAAACTCTCTATGATCGCTTGAAACCAGGAACAGACCCTCTCTCACCAGACAACATCATCGTTTTTGCAACGGGTCCGTTGACTGCCACAAGCGCGCCAAGTTCTGGGCGATATTGCACCGTTACAAAAAGCCCATTGACGGGAACCGTTTCTGACAGTCATAGTGGTGGAGACTTCGGTCATGCAATAAAAAATGCTGGATTTGATTATTTAGTCATAACCGGCAAAGCGGATAAACCTACCTGGCTATTTTTCGATGATGGAAAAGTAGAATTTAGAGATGCCGCTGCTCTCTGGGGTAAAGATTGTTTAGAAACGGAACGAGCAATTCTTGAAGAATTAGATCCAACTAACAAAGGAAAAACAATGGAACAGTTGGTACGTGTCCCAATCGGTGTCTGCAGCATCGGACCGCCCGGAGAGAATATGAAGAGACTTGCCGCAATAATGAACCGATTCTACCGTGCCGCCGGAAGAGGTGGGCATGGAGCAGTTATGGGGTCAAAGAACTTAAAGGCTGTCGTAGCACGAGGAAAACAAAAGATCCCTATGGCTGATGAAGATGCATTCAAGGCAGCTGTTAAGAAGAACGAAGATGAGGTCATGCAAGCAGGTGACGTAACGAAAAAAGGTGGTGGGCTATTTACGCTGGGAACAGCCCTTCTTGTCAACATTGTCAACGGCGCAGGGATCTATCCTACACATAACTTCCAAATGGATGTATTTCCAGGCGCTGAGGTTACCTCTGGTGAATATCTTAAGGAGAACCGACTGATCAAGAACGTCGGCTGTAAAGGCTGCAGAATCATGTGCGGCCGCTGGTCAAAGATCGAAAAAGGACCGTACGCTGGAACCGAGATGGAAGGTTTCGAGTACGAAACGACGTGGTCGTGGGGAGCCGACTGTGGTATAGACGATATTGATTATGTGATGTCATGCCATCATGCCAGCAACAGGTACGGACTTGATGCTATTCAAGCAGGTACTGTGACAGCATTTGCGATGGAATGCTACGAGAAGGGGATCATAACAAAGGATGACACGGGCGGAATCGATCTCAAATTCGGTAATGCAGAAGCTGCATTAGCGGTAGCCGAACAAATAGGCAAGGTCGAAGGACTTGGTGCAATCTTAGGTGACGGTGAAGAGATGGTCGCAAAGAAATGGGGCAAAGGCTCAGATAAGTTCGCCATGACTTCTAAGGGTCAGAGCATGCCAGCGTATGATGGAAGAGGCAGTAAGGCACACGGACTTGGATATGCAACATCTAACAGAGGCGCATGTCACTTACGTGCATACATGATCAATCCTGAAATCCTAGGTGCACCTGAAAAACTTGATCGATTCAATCCAGATCAAAAATCAATTGACATGTTGATTGCCTTCCAAAACTACAATGCCATGTTGGACTCTAGTCTGCTTTGTAAATTTGTTTCTTTCTCTATGACTGCTGAGCACTTTGCAAACTTACTAAACCCAATAACTGGTTGGAACTTCACTGCTGAAAGCCTTGATGAGTTCGGCGAACGCGTTTGGACTCTTGAAAGACTTTTCAACTACCGCGAAGGAGTTACAGCTAAAGATGACACTCTTCCGACCCGGATACTTGAGGATCCTGTACCAGACGGGCCATCAAAAGGACATACAGTACCATTGGCGAAATTGCTGCCGCAATACTATAAGTCTCGTGGCTGGAGCGAAAAAGGCGACATACCCGACTCATTAAAGGCGAAAGTTGGATTGTAAAACCCATACAATCCATTTTCTTTTTTTTTGTCTTTCTTTTCTTTAATCAATTATTAGTTAACTCCATTTATGTAAAAACAAAAAAGCTTTTAAGGGATTTTCAAAATAGCTTTATTGATGAAAGGTGAAGCGTATGATAACCCATCGACAATTTAGAACAGTAAATATTCCAAGCGAGGTATTTTCGCATTGCGTTATTTGTGCGGAGCGCATGGGAATAAGTCTCACAAAAAAAGAAGTGTTGAAAAAAGAAGGGGATAACTTTGATGGCATTATAGAGGGCACTCAACCAATTTCTACAGGGCAGCTAATGATTCGAATTAAAGTTCACGGATGGCGTGACACACATCATCATGGTGGCTTCTGGCCAACGTCACTAACTTCTGATGTCATGATTGAAACATTTGAAATCCAGAACGATGAAGAACTCCCTGACACTCCAAATGTGAGAAATTTACACGAGAACTATAATTTCCGGCTGGGAAGGTACTACCTGTGGCATACATCCGGCTAGTTTTATGACGCTTGTCATAAAATTGTTCTAAAGCCATACGATCTTATGAGGAAATGGTTGATTAGTGTTACATCGTAATATACGAAATCTAAATGTAACTTTTAGACCATGTGAGGATTTCAAAATATACTCCAAAAATCATTATGGGCTCATCTTGGACGGAGATCCATTCTCATGTGCAGAAAGATGAGAACTACTAACTCTATGCTATAAATAGTTGAACTATATTTTCACGAATTTATTGAAAAAAATTGGGAGTAGCTAATATGCCAAATTTAGAAGAAATAGTAGTTAGAAACTTGCAAAAAAAACCTCGTATACATGAATCGGTTTATATTGCCCCTACAGCTCACGTTATTGGGGATGTGGAACTGGCTGAAAACGCCTCAGTTTGGAATTGTACCGTTGTAAGAGGGGATGTTGGGCGCATAGAGATAGGGCGCTTTTCTAATATCCAAGATTGTGCAGTGATCCACCCTGGATGGACTCGCGAAAGGGATACAGGGATTCCCTGCATCATTGGTGAGTACGTCTCAATTGCTCACGGCGCCATTTGTCATGGTGCTACTATAGAAGACAACGTTATCATAAGCATGAACGCTACGATTATGAATAATGCAAAAGTCGGCTCTAATTCAATTATTGGTGCAGGTGCGGTAGTTACACAGAACTCAATTATTCCGCCAAACAGCATCTGTTTCGGTATTCCTGCAAAACCCCTAAGAATAGTGAATGAAGAACAACTTGAATTAATTAAGTGGAATGCGATGGAATACTACCATCTCGCGAAGCAATACTTAAAATTCCGACAATAATCACCCTATTACTTTTTTACAGACTTCATCTATACCATTCAGCGCAAAAATAGGTTTAGCATAGCGCGCGCTTTTTTTTGTGAATTTCGAAAAGTTACATTTAAAATTATATAAAGTCCATATCTTTCTGTTAAAAAGATTTTAATCAATTTCCGGCTTTTAATTATTTCAAATGTGATAATTGGTAAATCTTTTCCTCATAAATCGTTATGTATAGCCATGCATATGCTCTTCGATGCTTAAAATCTTATATATAACTTGCATATATATAGCGTTTCATACTCCTTTTTAGATACAACTTGTATCTCAAAACGTTTTGAGTTAGGAGGAAATATAAAAAATGGCAAGAGGATATATGGGAAAAGAAGCGTGGATTAATTTATCCACAGGGAAAATAGAAATCAAAGACATCGATTACGACATGGCAAAGAAATGGCTTGGCGGAAGAGGAATCGGAGTAAAGATACTCTATGATAACTTGAAGCCAAAAACAGATCCACTCTCACCTGACAACATCATTGTATTCGCGACAGGACCGTTGACGGGAACAGGTGCCCCGAGTTCTGGACGATTCTGTACAGTTACTAAGAGCCCTCTCACAGGAACCGTTTCTGACAGTCACTGTGGTGGAGACTTCGCTCACGCAATAAAAAATGCAGGATTTGATTGGCTTATTATTACAGGAAAAGCCGCCAAACCAACAATGATTCTGTGCAGTGATGGAAAAATTGAACTTAAAGATGCTTCAAAGTATTGGGGCATGAGTTCTATGGCAACGGAAAAAGCAATTCTTGCGGACTTAGATCCATCTTCCGTAGGAAAGGACATGGAAAAATTAGTACGCAATCCAATTGGTGTGGCAACTATCGGACCTCCAGGCGAGAACATGAAAAGACTTGCGGCTATAATGAACAGGTTCTACCGTGCCGCTGGAAGAGGTGGACACGGAGCCGTTATGGGTTCAAAGAACCTAAAAGCTGTAGTGGCAATGGGTAAACAAAAAATCCCAATGGCTGATGAAGCTGCATATAAGGCTGCCGTTAAGAAGAACGAAGACGAAATAATGCAAACAGGTGACGTAACAAAGATTGGCGGAGGACTTTATACACTTGGTACAGCTCTGCTGGTTAACATCATCAACGGTGCAGGAATTTATCCGACACATAACTTCCAGATGGATCAATTTCCGGGAGCAGAAATTACTTCTGGTGAATATCTAAAGGAAAACCGCTTAATCAAGAATGTCGGTTGCAAAGGCTGCAGAATCATGTGCGGACGATGGAGCAAGATAGAAAAAGGTCCTTATGCCGGAACCGAGTGCGAGGGCTTCGAGTACGAGACCACTTGGTCTTGGGGCGCGGACTGCGGTTGCGACGATATTGACTACGTTTTGACAGCACATCATATTTGCAACGAGTATGGACTTGATGCTATTCAAGCAGGTACTGCGACAGCATTTGCGATGGAATGCTACGAGAAGGGGATCATAACAAAGGATGACACAGGCGGAATTGACCTCAAATTCGGAAATAATGAGGCAATAGTGAAGATTGCAGAAATGATAGGTAAGGTCGAAGGAATCGGTGCAATATTAGCCGATGGTGAAGAGATGGCGGCTAAAAAATTTGGCAAAGGTGCTGACAAGTACGCAATGACAGTCAAAGGCCAGAGTATGCCTGCGTATGACGGAAGAGGTGCCAAAGCACACGCACTAGCATATGCGACATCCAATAGGGGTGCATGTCACTTACGTGCCTACATGATCAATCCTGAAATTTTAGGTGCACCTGAGGCATTAAATCGATTCGCTCCGGACCAGAAATCAGTTGATATGTTAATTGCCTTCCAAAACGGCGTTTCAGTAATGGACTCTAGTCTGGTTTGTCAGTTTGTGACTTTCTCCATGTGGATGCAGGAATTTGCAAACCTATTGAACCCAATAACTGGCTGGAACTACACTGCTGAAAGTTTGGATGCAATGGGTGCTCGCATTTGGGAACTTGAGAAAAAGTTCAACCTTCGAGAAGGATTTGGCAAGAAGGACGATACCTTACCAACTAGAATACTTGAGGATCCAATACCAGCAGGACCCTCAGCGGGAAACACGGCTAAAGAAGGAATGGACTTACTAGAGACATACTATAAGACGCGCGGATGGGATTCGAACGGTAAGCCACCATAAATCAAGAAAAAGTATTTAATCGAGTAAAAAACTCTTTTTTACCTTTTTTTATTTTTTTCTGCTCTGATTTGTTGTTTTCTTATGGAATTTTAAACTAGTTCTTAAGATTGTATCTCAGATAAGAGACAACAATTGTTAGAATCTATATGTATAAAAAATATTTAAGAGAGTCAAGCATAAGGTCACAAATTAATGCAATTAATTTAGGACTTTACATACAATTGATAAGGTGATATTATGATAATCGAGCGACGTTTTAGGAGTACAAAAGTTCCAATCCAGGTTTGGAACAATACTATCTTGTGTCTTGAGCGGATAGATGTAACTCTCACAAAAAAGGAAATAATAAAATTTGAAGGGGACGATTTTGACGGCGTCATCGAAGGTAGTCGCCCAGGTTCTAAAGGACAGGTGTTTGTTCGAGTTAAAATCCATGGATGGCGAGATATGAACCATCATGGTGGGTTTTGGCCAACCTCATTAACTTCCGATCTTATAACTGAAACATTTGAACTCTCTGAGAACAACGAAGAACTCCCCGACACTCCAGATGCGAAAGCCCTAAACGAAGAATTTAATACCAATATAGGCAAATATTACTTGTGGGGCACTTCAGGTTAGCAATTTTTGTGTCCTAAGTTTACAAATCTACATAAATTCTTTTTTTCTTAATTTCAAACTGGCGCAAGACATAATAAATTCCAAAAAATAAAAGACAATTTGAACTCTAAGATCTCTTTAAAGTGCCAAATGAATGATATTGAATATTACTCTATCCTCCACCACTCGGCGGAAAGAGTGCGATGAGATCATCATCCTTTAGTTCTGTTTTTGGACCTTGTAAACTTTTTACATTTGCTCCGTTGACGAACATAACCAAACGATCAGTTAATTGGTTTGTTTCGGGATCAATTAATTTTTCTTTCAATTCCTCTCCATAATGTTGGATAAGCGTATTAATTAAAGTCTCTACATCGCCTTGATTTAATGTAAATTGCCTACCTGCTTCTTTAATGACGTTCGTTCTTAATATTCCATAAAATTTAACATTAACAGTTACCATCTTCATCCCCATTTTAATCTAAGTATGACTTATTAACAGAACTTATTGTTTTGGCAAATAATTACTAGTTTTCAACTTTTAGATTTTGTGATTATTTAATGATTAGTCTAATTTTATTGTGTAAATAAGTTCATTTGGTTATTGAAATGGCTAGCAAACCGGATGATATCAGTCTCAGACATGTTTTCAGTCTCATATCCCAGACGAGAGCTGACTGGGACACCTAAAGCAAATTTTTTATAGGTCAAATAAAAATCAACGAATTGTTGAAATTTTAGGACGATACCGAATTTTTGAGGATCTAAAAATCGCGGGGAACCAGGCTCAAGAAAAATTGGATTACAGGCGATATGTACAATATTCGGATATTCTTGGACAACTTTTTTTCCAAGCTGAAGAGTCTCTCCAAAGTGTTTAACAGTTTCACCAGTCAATCCAGTAGTGAAATATAATTCGATAGGGATAAAATTATCTTTCGCGAGATTTAGCCACGAAAATAATTCTGAATCGCTGTAATAAAACCCTTTGTTCAATTTCCGAATCGTTTCGTTACCAGATTCAGGAGATAATGTAAGGGTAGTGAATAAGGGATTGAAGGTTCTTTTGAATTCTTCCAAGAACTTTTTTGAAGTAACATCCCATACTAAAAACTGGGTAGAAATGTCTATATCCTCTTTTCGGATCATTTCAAAGAGTTTAAAATAATATTCACGTGTTTTTCGCCCAAAGGGGTCAAAATCGCAGTATGCACACGAGATTTTCATTTCTGCAAATACTTTCAAAGTTTCAATTACTTTTTCTTGTGAACGGTATAAGGGCATCGAACGTCCTGTAAGGAGGCACTGAGCGTTATGGCCACCTCCGCAATAACTGCAATTTACTGCACACCCTCTCCCCACACATAACCATCCTTGCCTCTTTAGTTTTTGGCGAAGGTCGTCATTTTCGTGAGTAAGTTGTAGGTAGTTGTACCAATTTCTGAGCAATGAGATTCTATGAAAATTGAAGGAATCAAATTGCTCTTGAGAAGGACAGTAATTCTTTTTACTTTGTTTTATGCTACCATTTTCTCGATAAAACAAATTAGAAACGCTAGATAGATCTTGAGAGGGAAGAGCATTCAAAAGATCTAACATTGGAATTTCTGCATCACCTTTGACAATTGCATCAACATACTCAAATTTTTTTAGTAGTTCTTCAGCAAAACAAGAAGCAGTGAAGCCACCCAGCACAATAAAGATATTTTCGTAAGTATTTTGTGCTATTTCAGCAATACGCAACGCATCATAACTATGAGGATACCAGTGAAGATCGATTCCAAGAACTATAGGTGTATATTCTTTGAATAACGCTTCTATCGTGAAAGAAGAATTGAGCAGTTCTTCCAATCCGGTATGAACGATTTCTGTTGAAAACCCATTCCGATCAATGTAATCAGCAATGGCAATACTCCCCATTGGGAGTATCACGTTAGTCAGTACATTAGTCGGGGAGCGTGTTTTAATACGCGTGGTAGGGTGAACAATTAAACAATCAATGTCCTTCATTATACTTCCTTCTGTAAAATTTGCAAGGAATGGATTACATTAAAGCCAACTCGATCAAGAAGAGAAGTTAGAAAATCATTTTGTTCGTCAATATATCCAATCTGGCAGGTATTTACACCTTTTTCACTCATTGTGAGTACTGTTTTATGAAGCAGTCCCTTAAAGAGATCAATATCTTCGATTTTTAGGCCAAACCTAAAGATTTTCCCTGTTGTGAACTGGTGTGTCTGTATCAAATCTGGATAAAGGAAGGGTATTGGTAACGTGATTTTTGGCAATTCAAAAAGATTAGGCGTCCATTGAAGGAAACCAACAAATTCTTTGCCATAGAAACTAATAATATTATAATCTCCAACTTCAAATGTGTATTGTGGAGAAATAAAGGAAAGCTGGTCTGCAAATGAATAGTTTTTCACAATCATATCAGAAGGAGTGACATCTTCAACTGAAATGGATAGGTTTTTGCCCTTTATTTCCTTTAATATTTCATAAGGCAACATTTGGTCAGAGACATGTAATTTCTTCAACAAAGTTTCGATTTCACATTCATAACATAGCAATCGACTAAATTCCTTGAACCCCGCTTCTTGTAGTTGAGTATGATATTCCTTCAAGGGGAAGGTAAAATCAGATAATTTTTTGGCATCATAAGAAAAATGTGTAAGTGAAGTTGGATAAGAAGGAGACGATGTGGAAGGCAAAATTACCTGAAGTTCTAAATGAAGTGTTACTTCCCCGATTTCACTAAAATAATTGTTAAGTTCATCAAGCATAGTATGAATAATAGAAAAATCACTTTTTTCAAGCCAAACTGGATGGGTAAGATATATAGCTAAACGACCATCTGCATCGATAAAGGGAAAACTGAATACAAATAATAAATCGGTAATAGAGTTCCCTTCCTTATGATAGAGCGTTAAAGGCAAAAAAACAGGAATATTCTCATTCATAAAGGTTAGATAATCAAATGGAGTACCCATTGGAAAAGACTTGTAATTAAGAGCTGTGAAGAGAAATGGTACTTTTCTAAATAGAGAGAGAGGTAATCTTACATCTAGCTGTATCGTCAAGTCTTGTCATCCGCTTCTAGTTGTATCGTCAAGTCTTGTCATCCGCTTCATGGACATTCCCATTAAAAAATAGATTGGGAAAAAAAATGTGAAAGAAAACTTTGGAATTGATAATTTTACATTTTTTCGAACATGTCTTTGTTGGCACCACAAACTGGACAAACCCAATCATCAGGTAGCGCCTCAAATGCAGTACCAGGTGCAGCCCATGGCTCATCTCCTACATCAGGGTCATAAATATATCCGCAAACTTTACATTGATATTTATCTGCCAATTAATTTCCTCCTTATGACTTTGAACTCCATATGAGTGAAACACTTTATGAGTAAATTCTTTATTTAACGTTTTTAGTAATGACAAGAAGGTTAAGTACCATCAAAATTAATTTCTAGTTTTGGAATGATAATTATTTTGCTTTCATAGGCTTAAATATGGCTTAATTCGATTATGTTTCGCAGTATTTCGCGATCTCAAAGAGAAACCTTCTATTTCATAACTAAGTAATGTTTTTGCCTGTATCCTAGATTATTTATATAATTTCTTCAAATTAGAAGGTAATGTACTATATTTTAGAATATTGAAAGAATGGTATATACCCATATTGAGAAGGAATAATTACTAAACGGTGGTCTTATGATTACCCAAAGGCATTTTAAAGGTACAGAACCTCCAAGTCAAATGTTTTATGATTGTTTAACCTGTCTTGAGAACATGAAAGTAGATCTTACAAAAAAAGAAGTTCTGAAAGACGAAGGGGACGATTTTGATGGCATTATCGAAGGCATGAGAATGAGTTCTTCGGGAAAAACAATGATTCAACTTAAAATACATGGTTTCCGAGAAGGTGGACATCCACTGTTTTCAGGGGAAGTTATTGAGATCAATATCGAAACGTTTGAAATATCTGAGAACAATGAACAGCTTGATACCCCGAATTCGAATGCCTTAAACGATGAATTCAACAAGCAAATCAATGCATACGCATGGAAACATGCTGGTGGTTGACCGTTAGACTTTTTTCGTCCTCTGCCTGTCATTCATTACCTTCTAAGAGGCGTTAGACCTTTTGGGTTCAGTTTCATTCGCAAGAAAGTGTTCTCCGCGTAATGTCGCGGAAAATCTGAATTTTCTTGAAATACTTGAGGAACTTCTATCGTGATATTGAAGAATTTTAATTAATACTAGAGATGAAGCTGAAGGATCAGAAGAATTGTTCCAACTCCAGCAATCATTAAAAGAAATTGTCGGAGAGCATATCCGATGCCAACTTTACGATGTAATTCAGGAGTTAAATCAGATAGGGCAATATAAAGAAAACTTGCTGCTGAAATAGCCATTACATAAGGAATAGCGGTTTGAATGATATCTAAAGCGAAATAAGCGATAATTGCTCCAGGTACAGTACTTAAACTAGAAAGAAGGTTTAAGAAGAGTGCTTTTCTTTCTGAATAACCGCCATGAAGAAGTATTCCAAAATCGCCTACTTCTTGGGGAATTTCATGCGCAATAACTGAGAGCCCCACAATAATGCCAAGTGGTATAGAAACCAAGAATCCTGCTGCAATTATAGTCCCGTCTATAAGATTATGAAATGCGTCCCCCATGAGGATCATAGGTCCTGCAGCTCCGTGCACTTCGCAGTCTATGTCATGACAGTGACGCCAAATTACCAATTTCTCAAAAGAGAAAAAAAGAATTATCCCTACTAAGACTGCGAATAAGACTGGAAGAGGACTGATGTATGTTAGAGCATGTGGAATCAATCCTAATAATGCGGCAGCAAGCAAAGTTCCGGTTGCATAAGAGATTAATGAAGAGAGAAAGTCTTTGTGTATTTTTTTCTGTAATAAAAGAAAGATCGCTGCTGTAAAAATAGCGCCTACACTACCTAAAAGACTGAACAATATAATCCATAATATAGGCATTTAACTCCCCTTTTCCTTTTAATCGAACTTTACTAGATCGATTGTTGTAATTGATGGATGAATATTTGAAAATTTGACTTATGAATCAAGTGACAATTTAGAACTATACTTAAGAAAATCATGTTTTCTCAGAAACATTGTTGTGCACTGCTTTTCTGATTTTTACGAAAGCGTCAAAGGGTGGACAACCAGGAATTTCAATACCCTCGTAATCTGTCGATTCACATGCGCAATCGCCTACAATAAAATCTAAACTTGACTTCGAATATGGCTCGGAAGGGTTTTTACCAACAATAACTTGCATATCTTTGACTAGCGAAATGTCTCCTTTCTTGTGTAGAGATTGTAGCGCGGTTTTGACGATTGCCTTGCAATATTGACAGGTTCCACCTTGGTATATGTCTATTCGGTCGTATACACCACTTATAGCTAAATCTGGTAAGGCAAAGTAGTGTTTTACCTTGTCTAGTGGATCGCCAACTATATTTATGTGATCGAGTCTTCCTTCTCCTAATCCTTGTGCGTTTGCTAAACGAACATGTGCAATACCAAATGGATCAACGCCCATAATGTCACAACCGACTGCATCACAGGCAACAATATCCGGAGACGCAACAAGCGTGTTCAGATATACGGGTGTTCCAAGTCCAGGACCATGACCTTCCATCGCTATCGTTCCATCTATAATGTTCAGGGTAAATTTGTCTTTAACGCATCTGTAAATGTCAACTAACTTCTGGTGGAGGTTATCAAGATGAGCGTATGTTTTTTGAGAGTCATGTATGATACCTTGCAAATTTTTGAGGCAAAGCGTCACGGTTGTCATATGGTGAGTTTTCATAACAGGAATATTGATGACGTGATCTACATCAAAAATAAGTTTAGAAATTAATGGTTTTCTTAGGACTTTATTTTCTGGATTTTCAACCTCGACAAATTCGTACTGGTCTAGATCAACCACCTCTCCCCCCGCATCACGCACTACTTCACTTAAACCAGTACCTTCAAGGATTCGTTCCCAAGATCGCTTCATGATATGCTTTGTTGGATATGAAGCGCTGTCTCCAACTAAGATCTCATCTGCGTCAGTTAAATGCGTTATAAGTTTACTAATGACATCTTTATTGGTTGTAATAGGTGCGGGCCTATTGTGAGCGATATTAGGTTTTATTAGGATCTTACCCTTTAGTGGGAGATCTGTCAGCAAATTAATTAGCTTCTGAACAGCATCTTCTGGGCTTGAACCTTTTGCTACATTTACTGTTTGAATTGATTTTACCCCCTGAAGTTTCAGCGAATGGTTTAAACAACATGGGATTATAAACTTATTTAAATAAGCATAGACTTGGCAAAATTCTTCTTTATTGATTTTGATAAGACTTTGTACAGTATAGGCAAATCAGCTTAAGAAATTATTCTCAATAGGAGAAACAATGCATGATTAGACTTTATAATAGACCTACAAAAATGTGAGGAAACTTTTTGACCTTAAAGGTAACCTTATGCGTGATCTAATCGATTTTAAGGAACATGATGGCCATATTTATTTACAAAATTCACATTTTGTACGTATTTCTATTTTTGAGAAAATATGTTGCTTAGGAGATCGACATCTTTAAATATAGCTCAGTTAATATATAGCCCAGATATCATATATTATAGCAATCACCCCTGACAAGTTAGGGGCTCATCTTGGACGTGTATAGATAAAATTTAACGGGTGTGAAAGTATGGTTACCTCATTTTTTGGATTCGAAAGACCTAATGGCGAAATTGGTGTGCGAAATTATGTGGCGGTTCTCCCAACCGTAGGATGCGCCAATGAGGTGGTTCTTGAAATTACTAGGCATGTAAGTGGCACAGTAGGACTAACACATCGTCAAGGATGTCTAAAACTGCCTCCAGATCTTGAACAGGTAAGTGAAACAATTATTGGTCTAGGAAAGAATCCTAATATAGCGACTGTTTTATTGGTAAGTTTAGGTTGTGAAAGTGTGTTTCCAGATAAAATAGCAGACGAAATTGCTAAATCTGGAAAACCTGTTGATTTAGTAGAGATTCAAAAGATAGGAGGTAGTACAAATGCATGTGCAAAAGGCATTGAAATCGCCTCTGAAATGGTTCTTGAAGCATCACAAATAAGGAGAAAGGAATATGACGCTTCTGAATTAATGTTGTCTACAAAATGCGGGGCATCGGATGCAACATCAGGACTTGCTTCAAATCTTGCGGTAGGGGCAGTAGCTGATAAACTAATCGAAGATGGGGGTACATTTATACTTGGCGAGGTATGTGACATTATGGGTTCCGAAGACGTCTTGGCATCGCGTGCTGTAACTCCCGAAGTAGGTAATGGAATAATTGCCATGGTAAAAGATCTGATAGTTAGGGCGCAAGCAGTCGGTATGGATGCCGTAGGTGGGCAATTAACAGAGGGAAATAAGAGAGGTGGACTCACTACTGTCAAGGAAAAGGCTTTGGGTGCAATAGCTAAGGGTGGTTCGACTCCAGTAAAAGGAACAATAGGATACGCTGAAAAACCGCCTGGAAAGGGACTTTATGTTATGCCGACCCCAGGACGTGGATATGAGAATCTTACTGGTGTAGCTGCAGCAGGCTCTCAACTTATGTTATTCACTACAGGGCTAGGCGCACCAGAAGGGCATCCGATCATGCCAGTTATCAAGTTAACGGGAAATATCAACACATGGGAGAATTTACGATCACATATGGACTTTAACGTTAGTGGAATAATCGAAGGCACAGAAACTGTCGAGCAAGCAGGTGAGCGATTGTATGAAGAAATGCTAAACGTAGCCTCTGGTAAATTGACGAAAGCTGAGATCCTAAAGTATAATGAGGGCATGGAAATCTTGACCTATGGTCCTACAATCTAATATGAAAGGAGGAGAGTTCAATATGAAACAGGTCATACTTGTTAATTCTAAGGATAATGTCGTAACAGCTGTTTCTGAGATCCTAGAAAATACCACAATTTCTGTAAACAGTCAAATAATTACAGTAAAGCAATCAATTTCCTTTGGACATAAAATCGCTATTGATGATATCAAAAAAGGGGAAGACATCATAAAGTACGGAGAATCCATAGGCATGGCAAAGGAAGATATCGCACAAGGGAAATGGGTGCACACACATAATGTTGAAGAAACATATCGCCCACCGGAATAAATAAAACAAAAACATGGAATAGGAGAAAAGAATGTTTTTAAGCAAAGATGAAGAGCGCATGTTTGATGGGGAGTATGGAACTGGCGTAGAAAAAGCTATAAAATTACTGGTAAAATTCGGTGAAGCTTTTAATGCAGAAAGAATGGTGAACGTCACAAGTGTACATAACATGCCTCTTGAGCCTTACAAATTATTGCTTGAAATGACGGAAGGCACAAAACCAAATCCTAACGTTCTAACCACAATTCATGCCTTTATGTCAGCATTTGATCCGCATTGCTGGAAGAAAATGGGCATCTCTGAATCATTTGCCGAAAAGGAGTTAGACCTTTTCAATAAGCGGCTTGAGATTTACAAGAAAATGCAGTGGTTACAAATATTCACATGTGTTCCCTTTCTTGTTGGTAATCTCCCTAAAAAGGGAGATATATGCAGTTGGATCGGCTCAGGCCTTCAAATTTTTTGTAATTCACTTCTTGGGGCAAGAACTAACAGAGAAGGTACAACTAGTACCTTAGCAAGTGCAATCACAGGTAAAACCCCTTTAACTGGATTATTAGAAACCCAGAATAGATATGGCGAAATTTTAGTAGAACCAAAGGGTCTTGATTTCAAGGATTTCTCTAATGAAGATTTTGGTGCTTTTGGTTACCATATCGGTGCGCTAGCACGAAATCGGAATGTTGTTATTAATGGGATGCCTAATCTTTCAGTTGAACAATGTAAATTCCTTTTCACCCCTCAGCCAGTTTCTGGGGCAGTTGGACTATGCCATGTTGTTGGAGTCACACCTGAAGCCCCAACAGTCGATCAAGCATTTGGAGATAACATCCCTGAAGAAAGAATAACTGTTGACAACAAGTGCATAGAAGAAGCCTGGGAATCGTACAGTACAGCGCGTAGTGATAAAGTTGATTTGGTAATTTTCGGATGTCCACATTGCTCGATCTCTGAAATCAGAAACATTGCAGTATTATTACGAAATAAAAAAACTGCTAGAGATACACGATTATGGTTAGCGACAGCAGACCAAATAAAGTTATTAGCTACCCGTATGGGATACACAGACATAATAGAAAATGCTGGCGGTGTTTTTTCAAGCTCCTGCATGGCATCGATTCCAGAAGCACCTTTTCCAGACGATATTGAAGTGATTGCAACGAATTCAATAAAGGCAGCTCATTATATCACGAGACTAACTAAAGGAAAAATAGATGTGTTGTATAGAACCATGAAAGATTGTGTAACTTCAGCAATTAGTGGAAAATGGGTGTATTCAAAATGATATTAACGGGTCATATAATCAATAAAGGAAATGCAGAAGGCTATGCAATGGTTGTAAACACACCATTTAGTTTTATCGGGGATTTTGACCCGACAACAGGAAAACTTCTAATAAGCGAAAAAATGGGTGAAGATATGAGAGGGAAGGTTCTTGTTTGTCCTACAGGAAAAGGCGGAACATTAGGTCCATATATTGCATATCATGCTATGATTCGTGGAACTGCACCCGTTGCGATAGTATGTGATAAAGCAGATCCCATTTTGGCTCTTAGTGCCATTACCATCGACATTCCAATGATTGATAACTTTGATAAGAATCTACTAAAAGAATGTTGCACAGATGACTACATTAAGGTTAACGGCAATGAAGGAATCGTTGAAATAATCAAAAAATAAGACTTATGCCTAACAATTCATTCTTTTTGAAGCACTTCATCCATGGCCCCAGAACGATAGCCAAGGAGATCAAGCGTCACATATTTGTAGCCTAACTTCTTTAACTGCTTCGATAAACTATCCATTTTTTCAAAATCAAAGAATTTATCTCTTTCTGCAGAGCCTACTTCTATTCTGGCAATTTTTCCGTTTTCATGCTCACGTACTCTTACCTGTTTAACCCTAAGTTCATTACGGATATAAATTTCAGCTTGTGCTATTCGTTTAAATCTTTCTTCGGTAAGTGTTTCCCCATAAGGAACGCGGCTCGCCAAACATGCCATCGCAGGTTTTTCAGCAGATGGTAAGCTTAATAATTTTGCAAGCGCTCTAATTTCCTTTTTACTTAGACAGCGTTCTGCTAATGGTGACCAAACTCGTAATTCTCTTGCGGCACGAATCCCAGGACGATGTTCATCGAAATCCTCAATATTTGTACCGTCAGCCACAGCTTTATATCCTTCTTTTTTTGCAAATTCAATCAAATCACTGAATCGCAACTTTTTACAGTGATAACAACGATCTGGAGGATTTTGTAATATTGCCGAATATTCAAGTTCATTTAGTGGGACAATAATGTGTTTTATCCCTATCTGCTGAGCGACTTCCTTAGCAGTTTGAACTTCGTCTGGAAACATCATCGGAGAATCGACAGTAACTGCAACAGATCTATTACCCAGCGCCTGATATGCCAGTGCCGCAACTACGCTACTGTCAACACCTCCAGAAAACGCGACTACTACGCTATCCTTTTTCTTGAAGTCTTCTAGTAACGTTTCTAGTAATTTCTTAGGATCGTCCAATCGCGCGTTCACCCCATTATTCTATTTATTTGCCATCATCTCTTCTAACACGAATCGCTCCCTCAGGACATGCCTCTGAGCAGATTCGGCAGTCTTTTCCCTCGCCTTCAAGGCAATTTTTGATATTAGCTTCAATCAATTGACAATTACCAACAAATCGTATAGCTCCAACAGGACAGACATTTTTACACAACTCGCAACTCCACCCAGACCCAAAGCGTTTACATGTTTCGATTCTTTCCTCAGAAATACCACTCTTCCCATTGTGAATTCTATAGATTGGTTTCTCTCCAAAATCCTCAACAGGACAAATTGTTATGCAGTTTCCACAGCCAAGGCATTTTTCGTTATCCACTTCTATTCCTTGCAGTTCCACCAAATAAATCTCACTCGGACAAGCTTGTACACAAACCCGACATAAATTGCACTTTTTTTGATCTACGGTGATTGAAACCAATTTAAAGACTCCAATAACTATTACCATTAGCTAAGCAAGAAAGCACCACTATTTTAGCATGGTGATGAATGGCGTTGTGTGTATATAGTGTGTTGGTGATGCTCTTTATGAGCACCTACGGGGCGTAGAGATGTTAAGCCTGCGGAGATAAGACCTCCGTAACCCGTCAAGGGGATCGAGTCTGTCGTTGAAGCAGGAAGCCTCAAAGCTTTCGTACGAGGTAGCTCACCATGTAGCTTCTTTGAATTTACGAAGAACCTTTTGAATAGGTTCGCCTAAGACTTCAATCTTTTGAAGGTCTGTTGTTCCAAAGCCATTTTGTACCGCATATTTAATGTGTTTTATCTTATCTGCATCGAATCCCATAATCGTGGAAGCGACAGTGTCTACGGATGCTAAATCTTTTCCTGCGATTATCATATTCATGCGTACGGGATCTCCAGCAGTGGGTCCAAGTCCCTCCATACCAACAATTCCATCAATTACCGCAAAATCGGGTTTGATGAGCGTATTAAGATCGACAATTGCTTTATGGACACCTACTCGGTGAGATTTATATTTTTCATTTTGATACATACAACCTTTAAGGTTTTTTAGGCTTAATGTAACAGTGCATGCGTCATGAGTTTTCATTACTGGGACGCTAATAAACTTATCACACTCTAAAGCAGATTTTGCAATTTTTACTTCTTCTTTAAAGGCTAATGCTCCTTTTATTGAAACTTTGACAGGCATATCAGCATTGAAATCAACAATATCGATACCTTGCCCCTTCAAAAGAAGTCTATATTTTGTCCTATAGAAGACCTCTTCTGTATCGTAACCAACAATCGGGCTTTCTCCAACGAAGGGTACGCCACCTGCACTCTTCACTAAATCGATTAGTTTTATTACTACTCGTGGATTTGTCGTAGCACCCGTATTACTCTGTTTTGGTGCTGCAAGGTTTGGTTTGATTAAAACATGGTCACCCTTATCGATTATACCCTCAAGACCTCCAGCAAGGTTTACTGCTCTTTCGACCATGTCTTCGATGTTTCCGTCTTTCAACACTGATACAACGTCCAAGAAAAGTCCTCCAACAAATTATATTTCAGTTTTTTAAAAAAGAATATGTTGAAGGCAACTGTAAAATTGACTAATTTAGTCTAATCGTTTGCTATTTATGAACTATATGCATAAGTGCACAATGAAAAAGTTTAAATATGCATAATATTCTAGGTGAATAAAAATTGATAATAATAATATCTTATGGTAATAATTGACATCTATAAGGAGGTCCGAAAGCGTGGATGAACAGTGGTGGTGGTGGAAAAACGGAAAGTGACTCACTTAGAAAATAAAAAATCTAACTTAAGGCTTTTTTGCTATTGAAATCGTTGTCTCTATAATCTTCTAATAGGAAAATTTAGATTAAGATACTACTATTTGTGAATTTAATCTTAATAATAAGTTTCTAAGTTTTTGTTGTGCTTTTCCAATCTTTTCCATTTTTATGATTTCAACTGGGACGTCAATTAAAGTAGATATTCCACGAATTGCTTCAAGATAATCCCTGCCCATCATAACGAAAATTTTTCTGTAAGTATGTGCAGTTACATGTCGGCTGAGTTTTTTCAAGACGTCATCTCTAAGTTCATGTGCTTTTTTCTTTGTCATGCGTTCCTCATAATAAGAAATCTCGTCTGTTGCTCTTAAAAGACCATATTTTGCTGAGATTATGAGTACATCAACATCGTGTCCTAATCCTTCTCTAAATGCTTTTCGTAAAGTCAGAAAAATTTTGCCATCGTATGCTCCAAATGCTGGCAACCTTGCATCGTCATTATTTTTCAATAGACTATTCTTGGTTTTTGAGCAAGAAATAATCAACAGATGTTGCCCAGATAATGCCACAAAAATACGCCCCCTGTTCAGATGCCGATATATATCACGGTTTTCTGTATTATTTAATTTTGTCGCAATTATTTTCTAAATATAGAATTATATCGGACTTATAAAAAGAGTTCGTCAAAATGTCGGGGTTTTTTTCAAATAAAAGTATCACTTATTTCTAATTTCCTAGACGATAGGATACCTAGTAAGCGCTTTTACCTGATATGTTTACGCTAATTGAAAACATAATAAACAATTATAGTAAGTTAAATTACCAAAAGTCACGAATTTAGATTCTATCTGTCCGCAAAAACGAATTTGAAAAAATTAATTGTAACATCGGGATATATACAGAATGAACATCGTGAAAAATACGATTAACATACATTTGATTATAATGGCTAACAGGTTCATTATGAAAAGCAGATTTAAGGAAATAAGTGAAAATAAAGTAAAGTTTCTCATTCAAATCTTATGTAGTTTTTATAGCACAATTTGCTAACATTAACTAAAGTCTATTTGGGGAAAAACATGAGTTCTTCACAGATTCGCTATGCTGTTGAATCTGACATCAGATTAGAAAAACTTGATTACCTTCAGCCTCATGAAAAAACGGCTTTCAAAGCAGTTGATCAATTATCGCAAGAAATAGAAAAGGATGGTTTTCAGAAAGACCCTATTATAATAGAAAAGAATAGTATGGTTGTTTTAGATGGAATGCATCGCCTTGCGGCCCTGAAAAAACTTTCGTGTAAATCTGCTCTCTGCTATTTTGTTCTGTATGAAGATGTCAAAATTGATCGATGGTGTAGGTTGTTTATTTCTAATCAGTCTATTTCTTTAATCGAATTGATTGAAAGTATGCAGAGATTAGATAAATTCATCATTAGGTACATGAACGATCCTCAGAAAGCCGAAAGATTTGTAAACGAAAATAAAGCTACTGGGGCATTAATCACAAAGGAAAAATCCATTCTTATTAACAGTAAGGAAGAGATCAAGGATCGTGTAGAAATTTTTAATCATCTTATTCTTATCGAGGTACTTTTCAAATTCCATTTTAATATTGACGTTAGATATAGCGCAAAAATAGAGAGCGAAAACAATGATGTTGTAGGAGTGCTCGTGCCACCTATTGTGAATAAAAAAGACGTAGTAATGGCAGCAAAAAGCGGTGTTTTGTTCCCTTTAAAAAGCACACGACACATACCTCGGATTCGTCCATTGTCTATTAATTTACCGATTTCATTTTTGCAAGATGAAGACATACAAGAGAAAAATAGAGAATTAAAGGCCATTCTCCATCAAAAGAAAATTCAGTTATTTTCGGGAGGAATGGAGATCAACGGAAGGGCATACGAAGAAGCAGTCCTACTATATAAGCAATGAGATAAGTAGTACTTTTATATCATCACCTAGTTATACCCTTGGAGAGTAACCTGTCTTGTCAATAGAATTAGCTTCAAGTGGTATCAAAGAATTAGATAAACTCATGGGTGGAGGGGTGCCAAGAGGCACGCAAATCTTACTTGAGGTTGAAACAGGTACCAGTCCATTGCTATTTGTAGAAAAATGGTTGCATGAAGGATTACGCCAGCAAGATGTCTGCTTCTTTTATTCTTATGATTACTCTGTTGACGAAATTCTTCGGAAATATAAGGAATTTGGGATTGTTCCAGAGGAGTTTCTAAAAAAAGGGAAAATTGTAGACTTTTGGACAAAAGGAGGAGAATATGTACGGGATTTTTCAAAACATATAATCACAATCGGTGAGCCCAATAATGCAAATCGCATCATGGACGTAATGCATGGAATTTGGGTGTGGTATCGAGAGCAGTATCAAGGAAAAGAGTCAAAGAAAGCGCTTGTAAGAAGCGCAACCTATTCCCTTTCAACAATTGTGATGACTTTTGGATTTGAAAGAACTTACAAACTAGCAAAAGAAATAAGCCAAGTCTCAAAAACCGAAAATGCAATGACTTTGGATGTTATTGGAATCGGAATGCACAACTCAATGGAATTAAAGACTTTTGAGTTCCTCTATGATGCTGTTGTTCGATTAGAAACACAGGAAATAAATGGAGAACTGGCAAGATATATCCGTGTTTTTAAATCACCAATTCTTGACTATGTAACTAAAAAGACCCCCTACAGTTTTGAAAAGAATGATTTAGTGTTCTAATCACCTAAAAACGTGAAATAGTCTACAATATTGAGAGGTTTTTCTTATCATTTAGATTTAAAGAATTAAATACATCAAATTCCATTCTACTATTGAGAGAGATTCTTTTTTTTACCAAAAAGATTATCATTGAAAATAGAATTTAAAAATAAAAACCAATACACAGTCCAAATGATGTTTGAGCAATGGATTCGTTAGGTGGCTTTAATGAGATTTGAGGCGGATGTGTTCTTTGAATTTAGTAAAAAACTGCCTGTTGATGCAGAAGAATCATTAAAAGATTTCTTCGATAAAGCAAATAAAGATTTCTTGAAGAAAGGTACTCCAGAAGGGAAAGAAAACGAAGGAACAACAATACAAGAATATCAGATAAAGCCAGAAGGAGTTTTGTTAAGTGTAAACAGTGGCAGATACGTTAGAGCGCATACAGGCATTATGCGACTTAATAAAGAATTGTCTACATTTTTAGGAAAGAAATACCAGTTAGGTGTAAGAAATATTGAGATTCAACGATTTGAAATCACCATGGAACTGGAAGAAGCGCCATTAGAGCCAATGACTCTTCCATTTACTGATAAAATCGACTTTGAGGGTAATCAGGCTCATATTATTCTAAATCCAAAAGATATTGATGAAACAGCACTAAAAAAGAACTATATTGATAAATTGCTTAATCGAATGGAAGAAAAAATCAGAACACAGAGTATGAGAGGTAAAGCGGCATTTTCTGAAACTGTCAGACGCAGCAAAAAAAGACTAGACAAGTATAGAATTACGATGGACCCTACTGAAGAAGCGTTAGGAAGAGGATGGGTAAAAGAGTTCCCAGGTGCCGGCGTCTGGACGATTATGCCTCCACTTGCATCGCTTATGCGCGCTATTGAACAACTTGTGATCGATAAGATAATCAAACCTATGGGATTTGTCGAAACCATCTTTCCGCGATTGATCCCATTAGAAGTTGAAAGAAAAAAAGGTCATCTTGCGATTCCAAATGAACTATTTTGGGTATGTCCTCCGACAAGTAGGAATCCTAAAGACTTTGAAGAATATGTAGACTATGTTGAAATCACAGGTACTACTAATCCTGAAATGCTACAAAAAATGCTCAGACCACCTATGTTTGGTCTCTCTTATGCCCAGTGTGAGCCTTTCTATGAAATCTTTCAAAAGGAAATAGTAGACGTAGATGACCTTGAAAATAATCCCATACTGTTCTTTGATAGAAATGGTCCGACATGGAGGTGGGAAGGAGGAGGATTAAAAGGTTTAGAACGTCTAAACGAGTTTCATCGAATAGAATTCACGTACATGTCTACACCAAAGAAAACCATTGAAATAAGAGACGAAATTCTAGAACGGTCGATTGAATTAATTGATGAAATCTTTGATTTAGAGTACCGGATTGATAAGACCACAGCAGTTTATCTTGAGCATGCAGGCGCTGCAGAAAAAGAAGAAACAGAGGAATTTGTGAAGACATATGACCTAACAGCAATCCTACCTTTTGAAACGACTAGCAGACCAGAAGCAGAACTAGAAATATCGTCCTATCATGTTCACACTGACTTCTACGCAGGAAGATTCAATTTTAAAGATAAAGCAGGAAAAGATGTATGGACAGGTTGCGTAGGCATAGGTCCCTCACGATGGGCATATGTCTTCGTTATAAGGCATGGTTTCGATTACGAGAATTGGCCAAATGAAATTAAAAAATATATTGGCGATGAACTTCCAAAAACTCCACAGCTTGTTACATGGCCAAAAAAATGAGTATTATGATTCCAATAGATCACGGAAAAACAGGTACATATACACTGATTATGCAATTGAATCAAGCAATTGAAATCGATGTTGGAAAATTGGGAATATATAAATTCCCCAAAGGAAACTATACATATACCGGTTCTGCTCTCGGAAAAGGAGCGGTGGGTCTCAGAGGTCGATTGCTACGCCACATTTCTAAAATCAAAACCCTGCACTGGCATATTGATTACTTTCTTAATGCAAAGGAATCTCAAATAAGCCATATAATACTTTGTGAATCAAATAAAAAATATGAATGCATGATAATCAAAGAACTCTTATCATTAGGTGGAAAAACAATTGTAAGAGGATTTGGTGCATCTGACTGTAAATCTGGATGCAAAAGTCACCTTCTTTTCTTTGAAGATAATGAAAGAAGAGTTCGTAGAATTGTAAAAAAAGCATATGAGGCAATAATCTATAGCAATAATTTTAAAGAGTATTCTCTAGAAGGGATCTTATGAAAAATCAATTTAACGACACAATCGATAAAGGCAAATTCAAAGTCGACCTACACGCTATTACTTCAGGTGATGATTTAACAGTTATTATTGGCGGTGGGGAAGAACCACATATTGGTTCTGTTGTCATAGCTTGCCCTAATAAGAGTAAGAACGTCAACTATACAATCTGGACGGATGAAGGGCACAAAGATAACGTTATTGCCGAGGATGTTGCAACGGAATTAATAAAGAATTTTGATTTTAACAAAAACGTTGTCGTAATTGCAGGATTACATATAGATCACGCGACAAATGAGGATATTAATCGACTTGTCAAAAACTCAAACAGTCTTGTCGACAATTTGCTTAAGAGTGACTTTTTCAAAGCTTTTATTGCTGAGAATAAATGATATGAATGAATAATTATTTTCGTTGTACATTTCTCTTTCAAAGAGAGATACACCGTCATAGTAGATAAAGAGAAATTTTAGGTTCAAAGCTGGACATTTTCTCAAGAAATCTAAAAAATTAACCTTTGTAGAAAGATTAAATAATGAATTGATCGTTATCCGTGTCAGTGTAAAAAACTTTAAAAGTTCAAAAAATCCTGTGAAAAACGATAATAACTCATTTAGAGGACTAACATTATAGATAAAGACAAATTAGGTGAATAGGCCTTTTCTATAAGGTCTAGACTTTTTGAATGTTTCCAAATACGTTTTAAGACCTATCGATAGGTGAGAATTATGGAGAGAAAGTGGATCGATAAAGAGAAATTAAAAGAATTTTTAACAGCAACTGTAGGAAAAGAAAGTTTTTCTATGGATCCAGTAATGCTACTCGCTTTTGCTACAGATGCTAGCCGCTTTGAAAGCATGCCAGATGCGGTGGTGCGACCAAACTCAACAGAACAAATCTCTAGAATCGTTAGATACTGCTATGAAAATGAAATTCCAGTGATACCTGCTGGTGCTAGAACCGGTGCGTCAGGTGGAACAATTGCTGTTTACGGAGGAATCCTCCTTGATTTAACAGGCATGAATAACGTTTTAGCCCTTGATGTGGATAACTTGCAGGTTTGTGTAGAGCCTGGTATAGTTAATGACAAACTCAACGAGTTTTTAAAACCACATGGATTCCTAGTACCGGGGCCAGCGAGTTCCTACGCTGCCACACTAGGCGGAATGGTTGGAAATGACTCTAGCGGAAAGAAAGCAGTTAGTTATGGAACGACCGATGCTTATGTTTTAAAAATGGAAGTTGTGCTTCCAGATGGAAGAGTAACGACCTTAGGATCTAATGCATTAAAAACAGCATCTGGAATGAATCTCGTAGGACTCTTCACAGGAAGTGAAGGTGTACTAGGTGTTTATACCAAGATTTGGTTGAGACTTATTCCACTGCCAGAGGCAGAAGGCATTGCAATGGCACTATTTGACGAATTAACGAACGCAGGTAGAGCTGTCATTAATACTTTTAAAGCAGGAATAATCCCAGGTTGCGTTGAAATATTAGATAAATCATCAATTTATGCAATCAACCAATACAAACCAGAAATGAATCTTCCAGATGTTGAAGCAATGCTTCTCTATGAGGTGGAAGGCTCATCATTCGAAATAGAACCAAAAATCAACAGAATAGCAGAGATCTGTAAGGAAAGCGGCGCAATCGAGGTAAAAAAAGCAACAGAAAAAGCGGAAATAGATCGCTTATGGGAAGCACGATCACTTGTCGGTGCGGCGTCAGTGCGTGTTCGAAAAGGCTACGCACGCGTGTACGCTGGTGAAGATATTAGTGTGCCAATTTCTAATATACCAGAGATGTTAACTTTCTTACGGGAACTCAGTATAAAATATGACTTTCCGATCGTTACTTTTGGACATATTGGCGACGGTAACTTGCACCCAGCCATAACAATTCGAAAAGAAGTAGCCGAAGACTGGCCAAAATTAGAGGCACTCATAGAAGAAATCAATCTGAAGGCTCTAGAATTGGGGGGAACAGTCACTGGTGAACATGGAATAGGTATTGCAAGGGCTCGATACATGAAGCTAGAGCACGGCGAGGTCGCGCTTGACTTGATGAAATTAATTAAACGGGCAATCGACCCTAAGAATATTATGAATCCTGGTAAAATGGCATTAGACGAAGATCCAGAAGTTATATTGAGTAAAATCCCAGATAGAACTATTTAAAGGCATGAGGTGGAATAAATGCACGAAAAAATCGAAAATTGGTCTCAAGCAATGCTTAAATGCGTACGCTGCGCAAAATGCAATTCGATCTGCCCAACACTTGAGGAACGTGGATGGGAAGTCATTGGTCCGCGTGGAAGAATCAAAATGGCGTTAGGGATGTTTCAGGGTAAGATTTCCCCCAACGAACTGATGACGAATGGCGAATACACTTGCTTAATTTGTAATCACTGTGTTGAGATTTGTCCCAGTGGTGTCGAATGCACTGAAATTATTTTACATGCTCGTGAAGAGATGTTCAATCAAGGTTTTGCTCCACAAACTTCAATGATGTTAGTCGAAGCTCTTGAAGAAGAACATAACATTTTTGAAATGGATCAGGAAGATCGAACGCTTTGGTCAATGGAAGTCGAAGACATTGTTGAAGATCACCTTAATTCAGACGGAAAGATCGGCTATTTTGTTGGTTGTCTTGGTTCATTCATGGGACGTTTATCTCAGATACCTAGCTCTCTTGTAAAAGTAATGGATCACCTAGGACTTGACTTTACACTTCTAGGTGAAGAAGAATGGTGCTGCGGCAGCCCCTACTACTTAGCAGGTGGACGTGAAATGTTGAAAGAATACGCAGAACATCATTTCTCAGCCTTCAATAATCTTGGTGTCGAAAAAGTAGTAGCCACCTGTGCTGGCTGCTATAGAGTGCTTAAGGACATTTATACACAGGTTACAGGACTAAAACCTCCTTTTGAGGTTGTGCATGCAAACGAATTTCTGGCAGACTTATTAGATCAAGGAAAACTTCAATTAAATAACGGTAGCTTTAACAAAGTTATAACTTATCATGACCCCTGTGAACTTGGTCGTCACGTTGGCATGTATGCAGAACCACGCAAACTGATACAGGCAATACCTGGTGTAACATTCAAAGAACTTCCTGATACCAAAAAAGATTGTTTATGTTGCGGCGGTGGCGGCGGTGTAAAGGGTGTTGACGCCGACTTAGCAATGGCACGGGCACTAAAGAAGGTTGACCAAGCAAAATTGATAAACGCCGAAGCGATTGTAAGTGGATGCCCAAGTTGTTACGACAACATTAACGAAGCAATCAAACAACAAGAAGCAAATATCCGTATGATGGATATAGTAGAGATTATAGCAGAAGCACTGGGACTTGAATAGGTATTTTCTAAAATTCTATTTTCTTTTTCTTTTCTATAAGGTTTTTTGATTTAAGACACTTTTAATAAATAATTGTATAGATTATTTATCCATATATTCCTCCCGTGGAGGAGAGAACATATCTACCCATTCTGAATCTTCTAGCATTTCCATGGAATGAAAGTCACTACTTTTAATTACATAACTATCTCCGGATTCTAAAATTCCAATCATCTCATCATTAATCCACAGTTTAAACTTACCTTTTATTAGATAGCCAACTTGCTCAGCAGGATGTTTATGCTTTGGAACTTTGCCGTCTTTCTTGAATCTCATAATGGTACACATTATTCTATCACCAGTCGCAAGTGCCTTAAATTCGACTCCATAAGCTTTTTTCACTGGTTTGTTTTCTTGCTTGATAATCATAATCCGACCTCCGCTCAAATATTATTAACATTAGTATTATTTAATTATAATAAAATCCCAGGTTTTCATAGGTATCAATGAGCAAATCGTTTGGTATGGTGGAAAGGGCTATGCTTGAAAACCTTAGACAAAGAATTACATGGCAGCGCATACCCGTTGATGAATTGCGGATAATTCAGCCTAGAAGAGAAATGAAGATCGCTTTAGTCTATGCTGTATTTTTTGTGTTTCTCGCTGTAATTATAGGGTACCTAATTAAAATAAAACCGCTACCGTTCTTGGGTGCAGCCAGTCTTACTGACGATGTCTGGTATGTTTTTGTCTTCAAAATTGGTTTTCTCCTTATTGTGCCGTGTGTTTGGTTCTACCGTCAGGGCTACACGATCCACGATCTAATGCCAAGCTGGAAATTGGAGTTCAAGTCTATAATAGTTTTAGTTTTAGCGCTTTTTGCGGGATTGAGTTTAAATCTCCTTCAGGGGCACTTAAACCTTATCGTGAGTGCTGCTGAGAATTTCTCAACATCCGAATATTTTGCTCGCATTGTGACTGGAATCGTCATTGCATTAGTACAGGCTGGTTTCCCAGAGGAATTTGTATTTCGAGGCATACTTCAGACTCGTATAGAGAAAGTATATGGACGGATCCCCGCAATAAGTATAACAGTATTGTTATTTACCGCGTGGCATATCCCAACAAGGTATTTTCTTTCTCATGGCGTAGAAGGTACTGCAGGAGATCTAATTTCGGTTGTTCTTGGCACGGGGATCCCTGTAATGATAAGTGCATTGATCTTCGGCTTGATCTGGGACAGATATCGATGTTTTCTTCCTTTAGTCGCTGCCCACTGGGGAGTCGATATGCTACCTTCAGTACTCTCGTATCTTGGCATTGTTTATTAATAAATCGAATATTGCTTTTCCGATGAGAACTTTCCCAGCCCTAGAAAACCGTCATGCGCCTCCTCAAATCTCTCAAGACCTAATTTTTATGGTGTTGAAATATTATCTAAAAAGATTCTACCTGAGAATGGTTTTCCAAAGAAAACTGGGAAAAGAATTTCTAACTAGATAAACTGAGGAGTAGTTCTTCCTGCCTGAAGAACAGGAGAATTGAGGATTATAATAAATGTGGAATGTTATCTAGCATTGCACATTCTTATAAATAATTGTAAGGTTAATCTACGATGGCTTCAGCAATGTCGATTACCTTAATATTTTTGGCGTTTTCTTTAAGATGGAGCATACACGTCGGACAGGCTGTAACTAACACAGTAGCCCCGGTATTTTCAGCTTCAGAGATCCTATTTTGTGCTAATGCTTGTGCTACGCTACTGAAAGAGAGACGCATTCCACTTCCTGCTCCACAGCATTTTGAAGTCTCTCTTGAATGTTTCATTTCTTCAAGTTTTAGACCTGGGATAGCGTTCAATACTCTTCTTGGCTCTTCTGTAATACCAAGACCTCTCAAAAGATGACAAGGGTCGTGATATGTGACCGTAACATCTGCTTTTTTCTTAATTTCAATTTTTTTCTCTTCAATCAGTTTAGCAAGAAATTCCGACATATGAACGACTTTATAATTCCAGTTAGGCAAATATTCTGGATAATGAACTTTAAAGATATAGGCGCACGTTGGACAGCTCGTGAGGATGGTATCAATATCATGGCTTGAGAAAAATTCTTGATTTTTCTTCATTATTTCTATCGCTGCATCATGTTGACCATTCTCATATAATATGAAACCACAACATAATTCTCTTTTAAGGCTTTGAAAATCGACATTTGCTTCTTTTAAGATCTTGACAGTCGCTCCCGAAATTTGAGAAGTCACAAATCTGTTCATGCAACCATGAAATAAAAGAATTTTACCCATCTTATTCACCACTCTCCGGAGAAAACGCTTGTTCCTGTAATCCAAACGGATTTCCAACTTCTTTTATTCTCTTTTCAATCTCTGCAAAAGGCGGAAGAAGAAATCCCTTTTCGGTTGCGAGATCACGTAGATACTTAAGCAAATCTGGGATCGGAATATCAACTGGGCACACATCGGGGTCACCGCAGCGCTTGCACATTGTGCAGAAGTTTAATCCCGATTCTATAGTTGTTTCGAGTCCATCTAAAACTGCAGTATGTACAATCCCAATAGGTCCCAGATATGTAGGTCCTCCAAACGCCCTTCCTAGCATTTCATATGCAGGACATTCATTAATGCATGATCCGCATCCAAGACAATACAAAGATTCTTTAAGCGGTCCTTTGCTTGCTTCGATTCTGTTGTTCTCGACTAGAACAACATGGACTTCTTTGGGTCCATGCATCCCTTTTCTAACATTGAACTCAATATCTCCGGTTTTTGATGGACCACTGATCATTGACAAATATACGGGAGTTACTTGACCGACGCCATAACTTGCCTGTAATCTAATTTGAGTGAGTGCTACATCGACATCGGGTACGATCTTATTCAAAGGACAAATAGAAATATGAATAGGTGGGGCATTAGATATGAATCTAATGTTTCCTTCATTCTCTATAAGAAAGATAGCGCCCTCTCGAGCTGCTAATGCATTGGCTCCTGATATTCCGACATCTGCCCTGAAAACATAATCACGAACTTCCCCTCGTGCTTTTGCAATTATTTCATCCACAGTTGCAGTTGGCGGCAGACCAAATAATTTCGCTGCGTCTTCCTTACTAACATGAACCGCAGGAGCGACAGGATGTGATCCTTTTTCATTTCTCATCTGAACTATCCTGTCACCTAAATCAGTTTCTATTACCTCACAGTTCTTAACGTCTTCTAGATATTTCACGAGATCAATTTCGCTTCCAGCATTTGTTTTTGATTTTACAACGAGCTTATTCTCTCCAACTATCTTACCAACATAGGTTCGTGCCTCTTGAGGAGTTTTAGCATAAAATACAGTACATCCAACTGCTTCTAAGCCCTCTTTTGCCATCTTAACAAGTTCATCAAATTTATCTATCCATTTTTCCTTTGCAGAACGAAGTCTTTTCTTTAATTCCTCTTTAGGCATTTTTTGGAGTGCTTTATGTTTTTCTCCCTTTATTAGATCAAGACCGTATTGCCTTGCTTTGATCTCTCGTTCTTTTTCTAATGCAATGTCTGCCCTATCTATTAATTCAATAAATGCATCATCTAGGTCCATTTTTTTAACACCATTTCTCTTCTCTGGATCTATATTGAGAGAATGAATTATTTAAATAACATAAGACTATATTAGTGAAGGATTAAGAAATTTTAAACTTAAGTTTATCTGCATTCCATTAGTTGTATTAATAGTTTTTTCACATTGACTCGTTATCAAACAAATTCAAATTAACTAAGCATTCAGAATGGAGGAAAAACAATTGTCTGGAGAAAAAGAAACTGTTAAACGTCGAAAAAAACTTGAGAAGGTATGGAGTGACGCTTATAATGACTCAAAAAAGACTATACCTCAACGAAGTGAACGAAGGACGAAGGCAATTCTTTATGGAGACGTTCCTACTTTCATGGAATTGCCGCATGCTAAGAAGAAAGAAGATCTCAAGGGAATCGATGTTGCTTTTGTGGGGCTTCCATGGGAGGGGATAAAGCTTCTAGATCCTTGGACTACATTACCTGATACCGCAGCACCTGCACCTCCTGATTCAATTTACTATCGAACTGGTGCAGATAAGGCGCCGGAAGCTATTCGCAAATACTCAATATTCTACTCAATCAATCACAATTGGGGCTATTTCCCAGAATTGGACAAAGATTTCATTATTTTTAATCATATCAAAGCGGTAGACTATGGTGATGTTGAAGTAGATGTCAGAAATCCTGAAATGTCAATAGAAAACTCGATTCGCAAAATTTCAGAGATTTGCGAAGCAGGTGCAATTCCTTTAGTATCAGGCGGTGACCATACCATTCCTTATTCTTGTATCCGTGGTCTTATGAACAATACTGATGGAAATATTGGTATGATTTGTTTTGATTCTCATTTTGACCTTTATTTCGAAGAAGAAATCTCAGCTGCGTCTCAATGGGGACCACTTTTTAAGTTTTCTCAAGTCAATCCAGAGAATTTCTGCTCTATTGGTATTCGGGGTTTGCGTAACCAACTTCACGAGCGCTATGTAGCTGAAAAATTGGGGGTACAATACTTTACTATGGATGATATATGGCAAGAGGGGATACAAAAAATCATTAAGAAAGCCCTTAAGGTCGTGGAAAATACAGATGCACTCTATGTTTCACTTGATATCGATGTTGTGGACCCTGCATTCTGTCCCGCTCAAAAATATCCTGAACCAGGTGGTTTAACTTCCAGGGAAATCATATCCGCACTTCGACAGATCGGCAAGCATAAATTGATAAATGGATTTGACATTTGTTGTCTAGGGCCACAATACGATACGCAGACAGGGCTATCTGCTCAATTATGCGCACGCCTCTTTATGGAGGTGATGGCGACCATAGCTTGGCAAAAGGCAAAACACAATATTAGCGAAAGAGATTAATAAAATAACAGAGACGATAGCAAAAAAAAGAAAGAGTGTTAGGTTTATTCCTTCAGTTCGTTTATTGTTATTGCTCCTTGCGGGCAGACCTCAGGACATAATCCGCAACTCCAGCATAAAACATCATGTGCTACTACGTCCCAATCATAGGTTATTTTCCCTTTTTCTCGCTGCTTTGGATAGGTGGCGAAAACCGTTGCAGGGCACTTTTTCAAACAATCATTGCATTCAAAGGGACCTACACATTTTGAATTATCTACCTGAACTTCCATTGTGCGCTCAGGCAATGTAAGTGTTCTTAAATGTTCCATGTTACCACATCTCCTTCACAGCTGGCACTTCAGCGCGTGGCACCAGTTTTATGGCATCATTCTCGCAAGTAACGCGGCAGATGCCGCATCCAAAGCATTTCTTCATATCTATAATGGCTTTTCCCCAATAAGGTGAATAGGTTATAGCATTGAATTGACATCGCTTGATGCAATTACCGCACCCATCACATTCATCGAAATCTTGCACCGCCACATACTCTGCTTTCCTATAGAAAAAGTTGTACCAGTCACCCATAATTTTCCTAATGCGTATAGCACCACAAGATCTGCAGTCATCAATACACATACCAAGTACCGCAGGAGTCTCCAACCCCCTCCAAAAAGATAGCACATATCCTTTCTTATGAACCTTCTCTACATATTCTATGGCTTCCTCTTTGGAAATAAAATCAATACCACCCCTGGTATAGTCAGGCTAATCCTTAGCGTATTCTAGACCAATGTGACCAACGCCTATACATGTCTTATCCTCAAAGTCAGCACCAAAAACCCGTCGACAGATACACTGTACTTTAGTTAGCGGTCCTGACAATTTGAAGATCTCTATCGCGTCCTCCAGTGGAACAACCTGCCCTACATGAGGTGCATAGTCAACCCAAGCCTTTTTTGTGCCTTCAACAGCTTGTGTAAAGATTTCATCATTCGGAATTTTCAGCATATCAGCAAATTGAAGCCCTCCCATGCCGGCAAAAGTATCTATATTTTGCATGTATTTGTTGTATTCTTCAACTGCCGCCTCGTCATGAATCCATTCCTTCTCGTAATTCTTTTGATTCAAATACCACTTCTTTCCGTCACCATGTTTTGTACACCAATCGCACAAGACTATCTCCCCCTACTTACAATTTGTAATTTAATGCATTAAAAATGTTTTTATATACTATTCATACTTTTATACTTTTCATTTGTGTGCCAATTTTCTGATCAGACGAATATGAACTAAAATTCGTTAAACTACGGATTTAAATAAGAATAAATACACATTTTTTAATTTCTAAAAAAATCCAAGATCAAGAGATCTTTAAATCATATATCCATTAAGCAAAAGAAAAGTTCGAAATGTGAAACCAATTGATATGGAATCTTCTCAGGAAATTAACGGAATTCCTAAGTTAGCAGATCAAGGTTGTAGGTTTTCTTTTCTGATATATTACCAATATGTAGAATTCTTTTTTATATAAGAACGAATTTTATAATCTAACTTTGAAAAATATGAAAGGAACGATAAGAATGATCGGAAAATTACCTGAAAATATATTAGAAGCCATTCTTGAAGCATTGCCGATTGAATTCTCAGTTGTTGATGAGAATAGTGATGTTTTGGCATGGAATAAACACGAAACACGAATTTTCAAGAGACCTAAAGGCGTTATTGGAAGAAATGTTCGTGACTGTCATCCAAAAAAGAGCCTTGAGAAGGTAGAAAGAATCATAAATGAAATGAAGGAAGGAACAAGAGATAAAGCCCGCTTCTGGATCGATCTTACGATTGACCCAGAAGGTGAGAAACAGAAAGTTATGATAGAGTATTACGCGTTAAGGGACGCTAGTGGAAAATACCTTGGTTGTCTCGAAGCATCACAAAATATAACAGAAATACAAAAGCTCAGTGGTGAGAAAAGATTACTTGATTAAGATGCAATTAATCTTATTATAGCATTTCTAATCAGAGTTAGTCCAGAAGTTACCAAAGAGCAATATTTATATAGCGCTTTTCTTACACACACCTCAATTAATTCTCGGAGAGGTTGGGATGCCCTACCAAGGACTTTAGCTGAAGACAGAAATTCCATAGTAAACTGTGGAATGAGAGACTTCTTTTTGTATGTACCAAAGAAACAAGTAAATAATCATTCGTTCATCATCCCATACCATAGTGTTTTCAATCTAATGCAAAAGGATCCAGTAGTGCATCTATTTAAAGAAAGCAAAAAGGAGCTAAAAGAACAAGAATAGGAGGAAGAACATGTGAATACAACTCTGAATAATGATACTTCAGAAGAAATAGACAAAGTTGTGATTACCGTAATCGGTGGCGACCGAACTGGTATCGTTGCTGGCGTATCTCAGGTCCTAGCGGAATGTGAGGTTAATATTGAGGATATGAGCAGCACAATCCTACACTATAAGAATAGAAATCTTTTCAGCATGATCTTGCTAGGCGATATGTCCAATGCTACTGTGCCGCTAAAAGCACTAAAAGAAAGACTTCGAACAAAGGGCGAAGAATTAGGAGTTCATATTTTTACTCTTCACGAAGAGGTTTTCAATTTTATGAATCGCGTTTAGGAAGTGTATAAAGATATGCCATTACTTTTATCTCCAAGTGAAATTTTAGATACCGTTCGTATGTTTTGGCTTGAAAACTTGAACATACGTGCAACCACTTTAGCAATGAACATCCAAAAATATGCTCGCGATGATCCTGATCTTACAATATCGCTTTTGGAAACACATTTGCCCCCTTTTATAAAACGCTTTATTGCTGAAATTACTCAAATTGAAGAACGGTTTGGTGTACCTATCGTGAACAAAAGATTAGCTGTTACACCTATCGCACAGTTATTAGGACCTATGGTTGAAGATTTAGAAATAAATGAGGGTATCAATGTTGCCTTTAAGATAGCATCCTCATTAGATAGAATTGCAAAGGAATCTGGTGTTGATTATGTAGGAGGCTATTCTACTTTTGTTCACAGAGGTTTCACGAAGGCAGATAATATACTTATCGAGTCTCTGCCAGAAGTGATGAGTAAGACTGATACGGTTTGTGGTTTTGTTAACGTTGCGACAACTCATGCCGGCATCAATTTTGATGCAATTGCTAAAATGGGTGAAATTATTCTCAAAGTCGCTCACGAAACACCTAACGGAATAGGCTGTGCAAAATTTACAGTCTTTGCAAACGCTATGGAAGACACACCTTTTATGCCTGGTGCTTTTGCAAGTCCAGGTGGTCCTGATGCTACAGTGGTCATCGGAATTAGCGGACCTGGTGTGATCAAAGCAGCAATACAAGAAATTGGCGAAAATGCAGATATTGGGAAACTGGCTGACGAGATCAAAGCGGCTACCTTTAAAGTCACCCGAGCAGGAGAATTGATTGGAAGACAAATCGCAAAGGCATTAGGTATTGAATTTGGTGCAGTAGACATCAGCTTGGCTCCTGATCCAAATGGAGGCTCGGTTGCCGAGATTATACAGGCAATAGGGCTAGAAGAATGCGGAGGACACGGAACTATAGCGGCGCTAGCTATCCTTGCTGACGCCTTGAAGAAAGGCGGCGCGATGGCCAGTAGTTATGTAGGAGGACTCTCTGGTGTCTTTATTCCAATTATGGAAGATGCTGGAATGTGCGAGGCAGTAAAGAGAGGTGCGATCGACATTACAACACTTCACGCCATGAGTAGTGTATGTGCATTGGGGATCGATATGGTGCCGATACCAGGAGACACAAGCAAAGAAACGATCTCAGCCATTATCGCGGATCAGATAGCTATTGCCATTGCAAATGATAAGCCAGCTGGAGTGCGAATTATTCCAGTACCAAAAAGTTATGGTGGCGAAATGATAGAGTTTGGTGGTTTGATGGGAAAAGCTCCAGTTCTCAATACAAAACCTTATCGATCAGATACCTTTATTAAAAGAAAAGGACGTACACCCGCCCCATTTCACAGTTTACGCGGATAGCAGGATATTATCCCTTTATTTTCATCTATATGAGCTACCTCACGCTAAAGCAATGAGGCTTCCTGCTTCAACCATCAGACTCGATCCCCTTGCGGGTTACGGAGGTCTCGATGTTCACAGGCGTGAATTTCCTACGCCCCATAGGTACTCAGTTACTCTCATATCAATAAAGTATATAAACCCAACGCCATTCATCACCACGCTCAAGCGTTGGTGCTTTCTTGCTTAGTTACCTGTAATCGACAAAAGGGATAAATACTCAGCAAGGCTGTTTTTCATATTGGAGAATGTCATGAAACTATGTTATGTGATTATTGATGGATTAGCTATTAACTGCTGGGAAACCGCCGTTAGCTCTCTTAATGGAGGATTTATAAACTATATTAATGATAATGCGTTTAAAGTCCCCACACTTGTAGATATTTTTTCAGTTTCAAGACCAGGTCACGTTGCCTTTAGTTATAGGTTGTCGCCGTTTGAAACGAATTTAGTAGGCAACAGATTTGTCGACATCGAACAAATGAAGGTGATTAACCCTCCTTTAGATATTTTTAAGAAATATAGATCAGTTTTTGATGATTTAAAGGACGCTGGCCACACTTTGCTCGGATTCGGAAATAAGGGATGCGGAATTTCAGAAGGAGGGATTTCAAAAGAAACGGTAGATCCTGGCGATGAGGGAGGTCAACGTACCCTTCAGCTATACATGCGAATGACTAAGGAAAACGGGTCTTTGTCTACATCTTATTCACCCTTCCATCAGATTGCAATTCCTTCTGGTATCTATCACAATGGAAAGAGAGAGCCGTTTGACGAACTAAATGAAAGACGTAAGAAAATCAGGGAGCGTATCTTCGGAGGCGAACACGTAGGAGTAGATAAATTCGGTGAGATGGATGATGTGCTCACGGCAAAGGTCGCAGAATTGATTAATGTATATAATCCAAGCGTTATCACAGGGACGATCGGTGGACCAGACAAGGCCATCCATACTGATGGAACAAAATCATTAACGGCTGCAGAAGTGTTAAGAAATGCAATTGAAATGATACGTAAGTTATTGTTCGCGATGGGAGACGATACTTTGTTTATCTTGACGACTGATCATGGTAACTCCGATACACCAGAAATTTTCCCAATTACTGCAACTATCCAACAACTTGCCAGCATGAATGGATTCTCTGAAAACGATTATGCGATCGCAACTGATGGGAGAAGAGGGTTTAGAATATGGTTTACCGAAGACCTAATACATTCACGAAGTAAACAGATTCATGAGCTTGTTGATCGGCTGAAAAGGATGCCGGCTAATCGCTGGGTTCATTTCACGCCGGAATATGAAGAAATAGAAAACATCTTTGGCAAGGACGTTGGTTATAGTCGAGATAAATTTGGACATGTAATCGGAACAGCTAATGAAGGATATGGTTATGACATCATCTATAGAAAAGCAAATCATGGGGGAATCACGCCAGGGTGCACCCAAATATATACATTCTTCGCATATTTTGACGGGCACAAACTCACAAAGCCTCACTGGATCAAGGAAAGGTTCCAAAAGTACTTGCAAAATAAGAAGTTGAATATATGGGATATTAGTGCAGTGGCTGTTGAAACTATAGGTGCAGAATTATTTGATTACGAAACACCAACTATCAGTGTTGCTGACTTTTTTGAAAGCAAGCTATCCGCTTGAACTACCCCCAGCATGAATTCAATTTATGAGTTAAAAGTTCATTTACAAGTAGCTAAGCAAGAAAGCACCACAGCTTCAGCGTGGTGATGAATTGCGGTAGTGTGTGTGTTCACTTTCATCATGGGGTCTCCTTAATACTTAAATAGTGGTGTGCCTCTCATACAGTGATGACTATCACGAGGACGGCAGGCAGGGATCGATACAAAACTATGGCTCTTGGTAGCATCACAGCTCATACCATGTTATCCGCTGCATTCGGAGGGATCATACGCACACTTGCAGATAAGGTGCATACTCCGATTAAAGTCGAGAGGTGGTTTGCTTCCACCAAAACCTGTTCGCGTTGCGGGAATATCCGGAAAATAGGATTGGATGAACGAGTCTATATCTGTCCGGTCTGTGGTTTGGTGATGGACAGAGATCATAATTCAAGTATTAACTTAGAACACGAAGGGTTAACACAACAAGTGGTACCTACGGGACGTAGGGATGTTAAGCCTGTGGAGACTGAATCCTCTACTGTGATATCGCTGGAATACCTAAACCGTATTCCTTATGTGACAGCAAGTTCGGTCATCGAAGCAGGAAGCCTCACTGCTTGAGCGTGAGGTAGTTCACTTTAGGACAGGAATCATAAAACGTCCGGTCGTTCTTCGCATATCTTCGTCAAGGGATACTTCATCAATTTGAACATATCCGTTCTCGTATACGTCGAGGATATTGAACACATTCCCCGCAAGCGAGAGCACTTTAGCGCTTGATAAACTGCCACAGTTGCTAATAATGGCGTCCTCAACTTGTACACTCCACGTTATGTGCTTATGACCTGTTAACACTAAATCCACTCCGCTTTTTCCAAGAGCAGATAATACCTCACCTGCATCAGTTAGGGAAGCAACGTGTTTGGTATTAGGAGCCGGAACGAGATGATGATGCATCGCTACAACGACAATTTTTTGTTCTTTTGTGGCGTGAATTTCATCTAGAACTTTTTGCAGTGCGAATCTTCCAACAGAACCGACCTCTTCCTCAAGTAAACTGGTATTTATCCCGATGATTTTCAGGTTCAGTGACTCCCATATTGGATCCATAGGACCTATCATCTCTGGGAACAGCTCCCACCCAATGGCGTAGCAATCTCGATGTCCGGGTACAATTACTTTCGGTAACTGAATTTTACTTAATTTCTCAGCTGCTATCTTATAGCTCAATCGGTAGGCTTCATTCGTTACATCTCCAGTATGGACTATAACGTCCGCCCCAGACTTATTGATTAATTCTACAGCTTTATCATACTTTGCTTCTTGAAATTCGCGTCCTTGGGTAAAATGAGTGTCAGAGACATGGACTATCCGACACAGTTTCTCGCCGCCAAAACGCAAAGCGGGATGATGACGATACTTTTTGGTAACTTTCTTTTCTTTATTCGTGTAGATTTGAATTCTGTTTGTTGTTACTTCCTCAGGAATGACGTTTATAATCGAGAAGGAATGAAGTTCACGATATCGTGTTTTATTAGCAGAAAAGGTTCCATTGTTGATTACAATCAGTTCATGGCTACCGTCAGTTATTTTATAAACGTTAGAAATGTGGCGATGACCATTTATCACTATGTCCACATCGTAATCCAGCAAAACTTTTAACATATCTCCTGCATCATCGATAGTAGAACGCTCCCTTCCAGTATTGGGAATTGGGAGTAGATGATGATGAAACACAACTACTTTGATTAAATCGTCATCTAGTTGATCCAGTCTTTTAGAAAGAGTATGCCGAGATCGACGCCCAACACGTCCACTATTCTGATCTGGGATTGAACTGTCTAGTCCAGTGATATAAAACTTTGTCCCATCGATTTTTGTTTCCATCTCAAATTCCCTGTCTCCATAAAATTCCCCGTATAAGCGATCTCCTACATTTCTGGCATCATGATTTCCAGGAATGAAAATAAGTCTGTTTTTTATCGGTAGGAGGAGTTCTTCAGCTAATTTATAGTCTGCAAGTGTTCCTGATTCGACTATATCTCCTAAATGAAAATAAAAATCGGCTTTAATAGAACCGATTAAGTCTATCCCCATTTTGAAAATATCTTTGTTAAACTCTTGACCTTCTGTGATGTGGGAGTCAGACATAATGACAAATCTTGCCAAAGTTGTTCCCTCTTTGCGTTTGAGGTGTTCTTCAGGTTGTTAATGGTGTTTTTATAAGCATTTCAATGCGTTCAAAAACTATATCCAAAATCTTTCTAATGGTAGTTTCGATTAGCATGTTTTCGATAAACGGGATACCATGTAATCTTGCCTGCTCTAAAAGATGGTCCTGTATTATTCGGATGCCATCAAAATGTTCTAAATAATCCTCAAGTGGTTTTCTCATTACCTTCGTTTTCGCGCGCTCGTGGAATCTCATCATATGATCCTCCGCGTTTGAAAGATGAAGAAACACTGGTATAATATTTGGTGATTTGAGTAGTTTTTGATCCATTATAGAAGGTAAGATGTGGACTCCATCAATAATAATACTTATACCTTCTGTTAATGCACGAGCAATCACAGCTTCAATTCCTGAAACGACCAGTCGAGCTTGTTCCTCAAAACCAATGATGGTTTTATTGTAAATTGGACTTACATATTCTTTCATGGATTTGTGAGCAGCATATGAGGACGAGTGTAATGAAGGAATCAATTCTGAAGATAATACTTTTCGCATGACTTCTCGAATAGTATCAGTTCCAACTATATGGCTAATAGCTAGTCGTGATGCTAAATTCAATGCAATAGTAGACTTGCCAATTCCAGTAGCACCACCAATCAGAATGATCAGAGGTTCATACCTAATCTTAAATTTGAGAAAATTACGAAATCGAGTAGCATAAAGTAGTTTGCCCTCTTTTTCGAGAATCTCGCCAACGAGTTCATTAAGTTCGACTTCTGTAAGTTCCCAGATATCCTGCAGTTCCAGTTCTAAAGCTATTGCTTCAGCGGTCTTATAAGCATCAACTAAGTCGAGACCAGTTACCATCATGCGTGTTGCTAACAAACCCCTACTGTAGGGATAATCATAAGTCTCTGTTTTGATCATTATGTGCTTTGCACCCATTACTTCACCTCTCTTGTCTCTGGAAGCCCCCTACTCTTCAGGGTGGGGTAGTTGACCCTCCTTTTACAATCCGGTTCGTGATCTCAATAAGATACGAATCAAGCTCTTGAATTGAATTTATTTCTCCGTCAGCATACTCCACTATCTGGAGTTCATTATCACAATAGATAGTTGGCTTTCCCATCTGGAACGCAGTCTTAGTCGCTACATCAACAGCCGAAGCCTTTAATTCAGTCACAAGGACATCCGCTTGAGTTAATTTCTTAAGATCTTCCTTCAATTTAGCGCGATCTGAGAGATGCACACTTGTTCCTAATATATTACAATTGTAATTTTGCTCTAAATAGTTAACTACAATTTTCATAACTTCAATAGGCATTGTTGTAGCATAAAACACAGTTTTATTCTTTATATTACCTAAAACTTTAGGACGAAAAGTTGTACAACATATCTTAATCTTTGGATTTATCTCTTTTATAGTGGTGCAGATTTCTTGAATCTTATCATCAGTCGCAAGGGGAGTTTCGCAATTTGTTATAATCGCAAGTTCGGAAAGTTTTATCCTATAGGGATTCAAAACATCTTTAACGTTAGAAAGAGGTTGTTGTGCACCGATTACAATAATAAAGGACTGCGCCATCACTGGAGGAATACTTGGTCCGCTACCTTCGGCAATGATTAAATCGATAGTTAATTTTTCAGCGGTTCTGACTCCTTCTTCTACATTATCCAGGAAGGGTGCCCCTGCTAACCCTCCTGCACATCTTCTGCAACCTATCGTTATAACTCTACTAGTTAGAGCATCTTCCCAATAATCACTGGCTGCGTGTTTGCCCTGTCGCGCAACTTTAAGAAGAGATTCCGCGTTGACAATTAATTGGTCGCCTCGGATCAATTCAGGAGTTTCTGGACCTCCTCTGCCCATAGTAAGTATGCAAGGTGTCCATTTCGTTTCTTTGATAACACGTGCAATGTAACCTGCAACAGCTGTTTTCCCAACTCGTTTTCCTGTACCAATAACACTTATTACAGGTTTTCTAGCTTCTATAAAGTCAATGGGGATGAACTGAAAGTCTGCGCCTTTATAACTACATCCTTCAAATAAAGCGGCGCACGCAAAATCCATTCGATCTAGAGAAGTCACTACGGGTTCACCACTAAGATCGAAGACAGAATTGATCTTGCGCTGCTTTATTATTTTGTGTAAAACTGCCTCGAAATTACTCTTTTTGTCAAGAAAATAAATGGGTAAGTTCAGATATTGCTCAATTTCATTAAGATCTCCAATTTTTTCGGTGCCGCCTAGAAATAACGCAGCAACAACTTCTTGATCTGGCAAATTATTTAACTTTTCTATCGCTGCTTTCGTGACAGGCAAGTAGTGTTCCCCATCAATGCAGGCAAGTATTTTTTCCATAATTTAATTGTGTTCATATTCATCTTAAAGATTTTTAGATTTTCTAATTAATGACTAATTGAGCTTATGATCTCAAAGCTTAAAATGATGAATTAATCAGAAGGGATTATAAAGAAGTATAACACTAAGAGAAATCTTTGTATTTTGTAAGGGGCAAGCCAAGTTCTTGGAACACTTGCACTGCCTTGCCTGGGTAATTCGTTAGAATTCCGTCAATTTTAAGATCTTTCAAAAGATGTTTCATTTCCTCTGGGTCATCTGAGTAAAAGAAATTAACTCTGATTCCCTGTTCATGAAATCGATCAATCCATTCACTAGTTAACGCTGTTCTTCTAATTTGAACAAATGGAAGGTCCCACTTACAACAAAGATCAAATGTTTCTTTTGGGGTTCTTCCTTTCTGTAATAGGCCCAAAGGACAGTCAGGTGCCCGTTTTTTCACGAACGAAATGATTTCAACATGTTTGATAGCGAGATATCCTCTACTGGGAAGATCATATTGCAAGGCAACTTCAAGAACTGATCCTTCAAACCAATCATCCTTCGGAGAATAATATTTAAGCTCTAAATTCAATTTCATTGATCGCGGAAGTTGTTCCAAGACGTCCCTAAGAAGCGGAATCTTTGTTCCCTCCCACTTAGGGGCTTTCCAACGACCTACATCATATTGGATAACTTCTTGCCATGATAAGTCAGTGATCTTTTTTGGAACACCAAGAATACGTTCCATAGTATTATCGTGGAATAAGACCAATTTTTTATCCGCTGTTGGTTGAATGTCCATTTCAACACAAGTTGCACCCAATTCAACTGCTCCTAAGAAAGAAGGAAGAGTATTTTCTGGATAATAACCTGACGCTCCTCGGTGAGCTATAATCCAAGGCAATTGAGTCATTTCTTAACCTTCATCTTTTCTTTTAAAATAAAAAAAAGAGTAGACAAAAAAAGTCTTTTACTCGATTGGCATTCTATACGCCGCTTCATTGTTTGCGCCACAAGCCGGGCAAATTACAGTTTCCATGACATTATACGGTTCACCACAATCCATACACAATTGTGGGGCTGTTTCGTCTACTGAGATCTTGTAACCAAGTCCATCCTTTTTCTCTGCTTTTAGGTTAAATCCCGTCCCAGGTTCTTTTATTGGTGGAACGAAATCTTTTTCCCTATAAAAGTATTTAATATCAATTGCACTGCCGGTTCCAACATTCTTAGTACTTGCACATCCGTAAGGATATCTAAAGAAGTTAAAGTCTGTTGCTGCCATTTGTTTTCCACAGATCCCTTTAGCTGGACCTCCAACATCGACAAAATATTTCCCAAGCACTTTTGTACGAGCCTTCATTCCATCAGTGGTTTTTGCTTCTCTCTCCTTTGCGCCCTTAGTCTTTAATCCTAAAGAAGAGCCAATTGAGTCAAACGCTCGACCGATACCTGATTTCGCTGCACCAATTGCATATTTAATTACCGCACTCGCTGCTCCCGCACCCTCGAATTGAGCTACAAATGCGTCATATGTAGCCTTACGGAGAACCGAAGGTATGGGTGTGTGGAAGTTCGTTGCAAACGTGACCTTAATCATTATTTCTTCATCCAGTTCTGGTACCCTGTACCAAAGTTCGCGCCAATGATAATCTGAGATGATCCACTCTGGCTTCCCCGTATTCGCATTGACCCACAACTCGATCCTTTCCCAGTCCTCGTGCTCCAATCCTTTACTGCCAACGGTAAGCTCAAAGGGCCACCAAAAGAGGTTTCTAAAGACCCAATACTGGTCCCCCTTAAGCCAGACAGGCGCATCTTCCTGAGATTGCATTGGAAAAGCTTCGGGTCTCTTATCATACCAATAGAGGTTCATGTTTTCTGAGCCAAGCACTTGAACAGATCCTATGCCTAAGATGAAGTTTATGAGAAGCATTATATATAGGCCGTTAGTTTCGAATCGGATCAGATCTTCGTTAGCTCCTGTAACAATGAACGTCCCCAGACTGTTAACCGTGTAGGTTATGTACAGCATGATTACGACAATGATTAAAGCTACGATTAAGAAGCTAGATGAAGCTTCTGGTCGCTCGTTTACTGTTTGTTCGAATAAGCCGTACCACTTGAACATAAAGAAGAACAAGAAGATAAGAACAACTATCTGGGTAACTGCAAGTCCTAGAAATTCGATTCCACCGCCAATTACTGTGAAATTAACGTAGATACTATAGCCTACAAGTACCAATGTGACAGCCAACAGCACATAAATGATTGGACGCATCGCGGTAACTAACGTACGCTGAAATACTAGATTCATTGGACTCCATACTGGGGAATATTTGTCAGCTAGTACCTTTGGATCATAAAAGTCTCCGATGTGCTTATTATTGTATTCAACTCTTGCTTTTTCTGAACCCTTAATCGGCTGGACGCCTATCGATTTCAAAGGCTTTGGAACCGTCTCCCAGTGCTTACTTCTGTCCATGTAGCGAAAAGAAACGTATTCACCGAATCTTGGTAAGTCAGTCTGTTTTAGATCAAGGTCTAAAATTTGATCCAAATCTAACTTGAATTGTTCAGCGTTCTCAAATTCGTTTTCTTTGTTCTTTCCGTGAATGAAGTAGTTTGACCATAAGTCGCGGAACAGATATGCCGTTCTGAATCTCTTTGCTAAATCTCCTTCCTCAGGAATCTCTGTATATGCCATTGTAAAGTAGTTTCCAACTGAACCCCATAGACCACCCCATAGAGCTGCTAATACAAGTAGCAAACCATTGACCACATAGATGGATATCTCTGGAGGTGAATAGCGAATCAATGGAACAAATGGAAAGCCAATAAGCCCGATGATCTCAAGAGATGGATCGCCTTGAATGATTGCACTGAAATATGAAAGGCTAGTAGTGATACCAATGAGCAGTCCTTGCCAGAAATGGGCACTACGAAAAGCTATGGGTGTTACAATGAGTGACGGAACGAGAAATATCAGCACCTGACGTAAAACAATGTTTTGAACACCGCTTGGGAAATATATGGCGATGGCAAAATACGATACGAGTGCTCCAAGTAACGCAACGATCCATAGAGCTAACACTAGTTTCATCTTGATAAAGTCTTGAAACGAATTCATGATATATTTTGTGAAGTTAAACTGGTTGAAAAATCCTCCAGCAAAGCCAGAAATTATGAATAGAACTAAGATTTGAATGTACCATCCGTCAGGGGGTATAACTTCCGTATCCCAGAAAAATAGCCACAAACCGACAAGCGTACCAATCGCACCGAACACACCAACAATTATTCCTTCGACAAGCCCAGTTTCTACAGGCATAATTGTTCCAAGGATTATTGCAAGTAGCCCTGCAACAGCGAAAACCACTGCCCAGACATAAGGACCTATAAGTACTGGATACTCAAGTGACCCAGTAAATACAGCAGGAGGTAGCAGAAGACCTATTAATACAAAGATGACTCCACATGCAAAGAAATCAATTGCCCATTGCCACATTTCATAGCCGCCGATGACTTTATCTTTAAGTGGAGAATTGAGGAGTGCAAATACCCCTGCAATAACAACTAATACAACTGCTGTGATAAAAGGTCTGTAGAGGACAAATTCAAGGGTGCTAACTACCATTAACCCCGCTGTAATTAGTACAATGACGCCCAAGGTACGCAAAATGTTTTTCCATTTTTCGGCTTCTGGCAAAAGCGTCATTACGAAGACGATGAGCGGTAGTGCAAGCGTGACATTATATGCGAAATCGGGGAAAGTAAATATATCGTAGTAGGGCCAATTTTCTGCGTAAAGACCAATGAAGAATAGGTAATCAATTATGTTGTCTAGCCATGCAAACCATGCGACAAACGCTACTATAATGTATACAATTATTTTTCTTCCTGAAAAGTACGATGAAACTCCCATTTTCGTCAACCTTCTCCTAAATTTCTTTTATGTTTAATTTTATAGAAGTTCTAATTTCTAACGTGGAAAAACTCCTATATATTCATGTCGAAATGTTGCGTCTGACATGAAAATCAAAAACCCTTGAAAAAACTATGTCAAATTAGTTGATCCGGTTGTTGGAAGAATGAATACGTTATCTTCCAATAAATCGGTTTTTTTTTTTCGACATTTAAACAATTCAACATTGATATATTTGTCGTAAATTAGTTGATGTAAAATAATAACTTTTATGATTGATGCAGTATTCGGTATATCGACCAGGGCATGTTTTTCGCGAGATTGAAACAATTATAATTGAAGTGCGGAGACTTTTCTCAAAAATTTTAAATACTACCAGAACGTCAGTTTAAATAGAGTACCACTAATGTGGTACTAAAACGAAAATAACAATTGGCAAAAAACTGGAGGACTAAAACATTGCCGGCATGTCCTAGTTGCAGAAGAACACTAAGAGAAGGTCTAAGATTCTGTACTTATTGTGGCTCACCACTTGTTCCACGCTTTAGAAAAACTCCAATAAAGCTGACATCAACGAAATTTATTGAAGAAGGTAAGAAAAAAGAAAAATTGGCTAATTACATTTGTGTACACTGCGGAAAATTCGCTAACTTTTACTGTCCTGAACATGGCATGTTTTGCAAGAATTGTGCATCTAAAAAAATTTCATTCTGTCCATCTTGTGGGATAGGATTTCAATCAGCGCCACCTAATGCTAAATGCCAGACTATATTAAATTCATTGTGCCCTCAATGTGGTAAGCAACTGGTTCTTGCGCAATTTCAAAAAGGAGGCGTCTTTGACTCATCTGCTCCTGATTATAAAGTTATGTGTGTAGCTTGTGGGTGGGAGTCTTCAAAATCAAAGCCAAAAATCATTGAAGATAGCATGGCTGACATATTTAATCAACTAAATAAGAAAAAGTTGGTTAAAGCTGGAGCCCATCCTGTTTTATGCAGCAGAAATCTAGTGAATACCGGTTGTCCTGTTTGTAATCGTATGGGAATCCCTATTCTTAGGGTATTGCCGGGTATAAATGTTGAAACTGTTGAGGCAATTAAAGTTGGAAATAAGATCCCACTTGTTTTGACTATAACAGCAAAATTACCAACTGAGTTGAAATTACACTTCCCTATTTTGAATAAAGACATTTCAGCTGCATTAAAGAAAGATGAAAGTAAAGAAATAGAATTAGAACTGCCAGCAGGTGAAGTTGGTATATTTTCGATACGTGCCCAAGCTACTATAACTGCAGGGAATTTTCAACTAACATCTACAGATGTCAATCTCACGCCAATATTCGTTCTACCTAACATTGAGATAGAAAGAGAAGCTAAGGCGTTATATATTGACCATGAAGGGCTTATTTCGGTAGATATCCGTAATAAATCAGATTTCGAAGTTACTAATATTCAGGTCAAAACAGATTTTCCGTCTGAATTTAAAGAAGGAAAAGGTAATGGGAAGCAAATAGAGAGAATTCGTCCTGGTACATATAGAGCCATTGACTTCAAGGTTACACCAACAGTTGGTGGATTGTATTCCTTAAATCCCACTAAGGTTCTTTTTAATGCCCCTAAAATCTTTAAATCTCAAAAATTTGTTATTTACAGCGAGCGACTTACTATTGAGATCGGTAGAGCATATATGGATATCGTAGATCCAGTTACGGCTGCTGCGGCTTCAGCAGGGACTAATTCCAAACCAACTGGAATGATCATTAAGGAGAGAATTATCGAGAAGAAAGAAGAAGTCGTATTAATAAAGACCGTTCCCACAAGCTGTTCAGAATGTGGTGCGCCTTTGAGCGAGGAAAGCGTGGATTGGGTAGGACCCGAGAAATTCAAGTGTCCAACTTGTGGAAGCACATTAAGTATGAAACTTGAAAGACAAAAGTCGGTTTAAATAGAAAAAGAATTGAAAAAAAGGAGTGTGACCCATGGAAAGGCTTAGAAAAATTAAGAATTATTTCAAATGGATTAAGCCTGGCTGGAGGAAGGAGATGCGAGAAAATTATGATCGTGTCTTAAAAGAAAAGATGTTAAATAGTTTGAAAAACTCAGATGAGCTATTAGGAGAGATCCAGAAAGCTTCGGTAGACTTAGGCAATGATGATGTATTAAAGTTAGGCGAAAGATTAAGAAAGAAATTGAACAGATTTCAACAAGACGTTGAGTTGATGGCCCCAATTTTTGAGGTCGAAAAACTCCATAAACAAAGCAAGACTGCTGATGGCCCAACAAAGTTTGATGTTACGTTAGAATCAGAGACATTCAAAAACCTTGTTGGAATAGATATGCTTACTTTATTTGAAGTAGATTCAATAACTGAAATTTTTCGAGAAACTTTACTTCCTAAGGTAGAAGATGGTAATGCTGAAGACGCAAAGAAAGCTCTAAGAGAAATAAAGAGTGAGATGGATGATGTAGTGAGTCTTTTCAAAAAGAGGAATGATTTATTGTTAGGTGTGACCCCAGCAGATCACATTTACCAAGCAATACCTGGTAGATGGCATGATGTATACAAAAATATCGAAGAAATCCTTGACGAAAAATTATGGCAAATGAAACATCGAGAAAAGGACAAAGTCAGAGAAGTTAGAAAAGCAATGGAAGACGAAAAAGCAAAAAAACCAAGACTTTTTGGCAAAGGCGACTATTATGAGAAACTTGGTGAAGAAATTCTTAAACTCAAAGATATGATCAAAAATGAAACAGGAGGCATCTGTTCGCTAGCAGATCTTTACATGAAAATGCGTGAGCGTAGATTAGACATAGAATTCAATGTAAATGATATTGAAAAAGCAGTTAAAAAATTAGATAAAGCAGGAATGATAGCTAATATGCATGTATTACCTTCAGGCTTAAAACTAATAGAATTTGTGCCAGTTGGCATGACAGAAGATTCACGAACAGTACTTGAGATTGCTTCAACCTCTAATGGCTATATTTCCCTTGAAGATCTGATGATAAAAACACAATGGGACAATGAACGCGTAATGCGTGCTTTACAAACCCTTGAGCAAGAAGGAGTTACCCGACGTGATTCAAGTTATGCTGGAGGCACAGCTTGGTATGTACCAAGCCTATATAAAGGATAAGGAGAGGATGGAGAGAAATGTCATCGATTAAAGAATGGTTTAGAACTAGGAAAGTAGACAAGGATGTTAAAAGAGTAGCAGACAAAGGATTGGACGCTGATGAGGTAATTGAGAAGGAATGGGGTAGAGATCGATATACATACATTTGGAACCACCAAGTATATCCTGGAATAATACATCGACTTACGTATGAAGATATTATGAATGCTCCTCCAATTTATGATATGCATTGTCCGGGATGTAGAAAACTAGCAGAAGCAAGGAAATGTCCAAAATGTGGAACACTTGCAAATAAAGGACAACAATTCTGTAGAAAATGTGGAGCAGATATACCTACCGAACGAGTTTCTACAATAAAAGCAGGTCAGCCTTTCTGTAAGAAGTGTGGATATGATGCGAGACTTCAGGAACCCATTCGAGGATTCGTTGTACGATCGTATGAAAAAGCATTGTTTTATAAACAGGGAGCTTTGGTAGGAGAATTAAGTGCAGGAGTATATGATTTAATACCAGAAGAAGAGAGAAAAATTGAAGAAAAAGCGAGAGAGCGTGCACAAGAATTAGAAGCGTCAGGGAGACTGGACAAAGCATGGAGGAAAGAGGATTCTAAAGGACTACTTCACAAAATCTTTAGCGGAATGGATGTACGAAAGCTCTACAGTGCACTAGTTGGCACTGAAATCATATGGGTAAATACACGGGAATATAAACTTTCCTGGGGAGTTCCAAAACGTATCTATACACAAGATAAGGTGAAGATTGGAGCCTCAGGCACGGCGTACGTCAAAATTAGTGAGCCTAAACGCCTCGTTCAAAACTTTATTGGTGGTAAGGAGAAATTAGCGCCTGATGAGTTTGATAACTGGGCAAAGGACTCCATGAGAGGAATTGTAACTCAAACATTATCCACCTATCCATTAGAAGATGTGTTTTCAAATCGCGAAGGTATTTCCACTAAAGCAAAAGTAATCGCTGAGAATACATTTGGTGATTGGGGAGTCCAGTTAGCGCGACTTGAAATAGCAACCATCGCTGGAGCTGAAGAGTACGAAGAATTAGTTATACAAAAAACTGCCAAGGCGAAAATGATAAGTTCCGAAACAGAACTTGCGATGCTTGAAAAAGAAAAGGAGTTAAAACTAGCAGAATTAGAAGCTATGAAAGCAAAATATGAAGCACTCTCATCAACTGCTGAAGATGAAGCACTTGCAAGAATAGAAGCCGAAAAGTACGCTACAATGAAAGGTATTGACGCAGAGTTGTATTTAAGAGCCAAAGAAGCGGGTATAAGCGTTGAGGAACTTGTAAAAGCTGAAGGATATCGAGAACTAGGTAAGAAAGGTGTCTCAATTGATGCATCCCCAACAATAGTCACCGGAGCTGGTGTTGTTCCAGTCGCAGGTCCATCAACGATTCCAACCAAGTCTACTGATGCAGATAAAATTAAAAAAGAGATAGGTGAGCGCCAACAGAGAATAGAAAAAGCAGATGATCTCCTCCTTGATGGAAAGATTTCCGAGGAGAAGCACTCAGATTTAGTTATACGCCTGAAGAAGGAGATTGCAGAGCTCAAAGCACAGTTAGGTTAAATAATAGTGTTTCAACCCCATAAAAGAGCAATCTATGTAAAAAATCTCAAAATATCAAATCTTTCACTTTTTTTATCCCTTTTTTGAATTTTTTGATTCTAAGCAAAAAAAATAGTCTATACAGATATTAAAGCATCAATTCTTTTTTTTTGCAAAAATTTCGCAGTTTTATTCACAGTCTTGGTCTTGTTGTATAACGAAAAGGATAGTTTATTTAAATTGGGAATTTAAGAAAAGAGATATTGGTTTCCTTTTTCTTCTCTTTAGAGATAAAGAGAAAAAATAAGGCTCAAATTGACAAATGCCAAATGTTTATAAATGAATTAAATCTAGTATCGAAAATACTAGAATAGAGGAACAAAATCTCGTATCGGTGAGAAGTTTCATGGTTACCATTTATGAAGTGCCAGCGGCTATACTAAATAAAGAAGTTGCGAGTGAACTTAAGAACATAGATGAACTTAAACCTCCAGCATGGGCGTCCTTTGTTAAAACTGGCGTCTTTCGGGAGAAGGCACCGACCAATCCTGATTGGTGGTATGTTAGATTAGCATCATTACTAAGGAAAGTTTATATTAATGGTCCAATTGGAGTCAATCGTCTTCGAATAAAGTATGGAGGAAGGCTACGCAAAGGAAATAGAAGAGAACATTTTAGAAAAGGCGCTGGAAAGATAATTAGATTCGGTTTACAACAGTTAGAGGTATTAGGTTTTATTGAGAAGCCAAATGATACTTCTGGACGAATATTATCGGCTAAAGGTCGTTCTTTTATGGATCGTGCTGCTAACAAGATTTTAAAGCAAATAAAAAAGTAAGAATGATTTTTTAACTTTGAGGGAAAAACTTTGTCGGATGAAGAACTTGAAGAATTAAAGAAAAGACGCATGCTTGAGTTACAACAGCAACAAGTAGAAAAAGAGCGACAAGCACAAATGCAACAGGAACTAGAAGCCCAGAAACAAGCAATACTCCGACAGATATTGACCCCTGAAGCAAGAGAACGATTGAATCGAATAAAAATTGTGAAACCCGAATTAGCTGAAGCTGTTGAACTTCAATTAATTCAACTTGCACAAGCCGGACGACTTGGCAATGTATTAACTGATGACCAATTAAAAACCATATTAAGAAGATTGACTGATAAACAAAGAGACATTAAAATCACACGAAAATAGGAGATTCTTGTCATTGGCACGATATAAACCTTTAGGAAAAAAATTGCGACTAGGAAAAGCACTGAAACAATCAAGAAGCGTTCCTGCATGGATAGTTGTTAGAACTCGAAGAAGAGTGCGTACACATCCTAAAAGGAGACATTGGCGACGTACACGCTTAAAGAAATAGTAGAAAGGATGCGTAAACGAGATGTCAGAAGAAGAAATATTAGATGAAGAAATTGAAAAAGAAGAGTTATATACTATTCCATTTCGTGACGTAAAGCACGCCCCACGGAATAAACGGACAGTTCGTGCGATAAAGATTCTGAAACATTACATAGAACGTCATATGAAAGTAAATCCTATTGACATTCGAATTGATCCAGAACTCAATGAAGAACTTTGGAAGCGTGGCATCGAAAAACCTCCGAGAAAAATAAGAGTTAGGGCAGTGAAGGACACCGAAGGGATATGTGAAGTTTACTTAGCAAAATGAAATTCTTATTTCAGTAGATATTTGCTCTTTTTGTTTTTTCAAAAATTAATTTAATTACTATACTCACTAAAGTGCGAAAGTTTGTGAGATTCTAACTAATTCAGGACCTGTAGTCTCTTCGCCTGTAATGCACCCCTGTGAATTAACTAAGATTCCTGTTGAGACATATGGAACACCTCTGTTAACAGTCCCAATATCAGAATGTACTTTTAAGCCTTCGCTAATCCATTCTAATTCCTTTTCGGTAGCTAATGGATGTACCATAGCGCCTTCATTACTTGCCGCCCCAATTGATCCGACTAAAGATGAACTGACGATCTTTCCTTGAAGAACTTCTACATTGAGAATATCGGTAATTTGTTTAATGTCATTTTGATCAAAATCATCCGCAACAATTGCGCCTTTGTCATTAGCAAGAATGCAATTTCCGACAGTTAGTTTACTTTTCAATCTTTCAACAGGGATACCAATTTCCTTCTTAAGATATTTGAGTTCATCATCAGAAGAAAGGAAATGGGTCAATATACCATTTCTGTTGCCTGCAGCTAATATTCCAATTAGATATGATTGATAAATTGACGTTTTAATAATTGGCGCTTTAAAAACCTCGTATAGCTTATTGACTACTCGTTTAGGGAGATTTCTTGGAACAAGCACATAACTATCCGTAGCCAGTGAAATTATACCTATTGATGAAATACCGTTAAAGTTGCTTTGAATAATAACCACATAGTTCACCAGTATGTTGTTAATCTATTTTAATCTCAGAAAGAACTCTCGCCAGATAAATATCACTTAAAAACGAAGTCTTTGAAAGATGAATGACCTTGTTATAATAAAAGATATTAATTTTTTGATTATGCTATTGAAAAACTAATTTTCACAGTAAGAAGTATTATTTTCACAAAGCGAAAACTCGAAACCCCAATGTAAAAGGTTAAAAGATAATATGTTAAGATGTGCACAAAAGGTTTCACAGAAAATAGAGGTGTTTTTGTTGTCAGTATATCGGATTAAGGGTTGTTATAGGGCGAAGAATAAAAAGATCCCATTCGCTAAAGAGGTTAAAGCCCTAAAAGAAACTCATGCAATTGAAAATGTTTTATCTCTCATAGGAAGTAAACACAAAGTTCCAAGAAAATTCATAAAAATAACAGAAATTAAACAAATTCAAGATGAAGAAATTACCGATCCTGTATTGAAGAGTATTACTTCTGAATTATCACGAATATAAATAATTTGCCAAGGGAGGCATAAAGAATGGCTGAAGAACAAAAAAAGATTGAACAGATGGTTCTCGAACTCAATCAACAACAAGCTAATGCAGATGTATTAAGAACTAATGTCGAAGCTGTTGAAGCTCAAATTAATCAGGTTACAATAACAGGTGTTACACTTGATGGAATCACTAAAGCAGAAGAAGGTCAAGATATCCTTTTACCTATTGGATCGAATTCATTTGTTTTTGCAACACTTCAAAACGTACAAAAGGTTATTCTAGGGATAGGTAGTGATGTAGCTATTGAAACTAGTATAGAGAAAGCTCAAGAAAAACTTGCTGAACGGTTACAAGAACTAAGAGGGATTTCCACAACGCTCCAAAACCAGTTGAGAACCACTCTCCAGAGAATAGAAGAACTTCGGGCGACTGTACAAGAAGTTTACAATAAGATGCAACAAAGATAGCATCAATATTACTTTTTCTGAACAATTACTGTTTAAGTGACCTTCACAGAGAGAAATGAAGATGTTTGAAAAGCTAAAAAAGAGTCTCACGGGATTTGCTGACAAGGTATCCAGTAAGACTTTAAGCGAAGATCAAATTGAAGATGTTCTCTGGGAACTTCAATTAATCCTTCTTGAAAACGATGTAGCCCTTACCGTGGCAGCTGAGATTGGTGAATTGATGAAACAACAGTTGACTGGTGAAAAGGTAGGGCGTCTTAAGAGCACAAAGAAATTCGTCTATAGTGCATTAAGAAATACAATTCTAGAAATCCTTACAGTAGAGGGTATAGATCTTCTTGAATTAGCAAAAAAAGGCAAGGAACAGGGTCAGCCCTTAGCGATTGTGTTTTTAGGAGTTAATGGTACTGGAAAGACAACCACTCTAGCCAAGCTAACAAATCTATTTCAAAAAAAGGGTTTTTCTGTAGTCCTTGCAGCCTCAGATACCTTCCGCGCAGGAAGTATAGAGCAAATAGAAATACATGCCAAGAGACTAGGAGTTAGAGTAATCAAACACAAATATGGCTCAGATTCTGCTGCTGTTGCCTTTGATGCGGTTAGTCATGCAATTGCTAAAAACATAGATATTGTTCTAATTGACACTGCTGGGAGAATGCAAACCAATAAAAACCTTATGGGAGAGATGGAAAAGATTGTTCGTGTTCTTAAACGAATCGAAGATGCGAATGTAGTTACAGTATTTGTAGGAGATAGTCTTGCTGGTAATGATGCCGTAGAACAAGCTCGTGAATTTAATGAGGCAGTAGGAATTGATGCATCAATTCTTACGAAAGTAGACGCTGACAGTAAAGGAGGTGCCGCTATTTCTATTGCCCATGTTACAAATAAACCGATTGTATTTATTGGGGTAGGACAGGAATACGCCGATTTAGACGCATTTTACCCTCAAAAGTTTGCTGAAAAGATCGTACCAGAAAGTGCTATATAATACAATCATTATTAAATCTTAATAGAGTTAGTAAATCTTATTTAGAAAAAGGAGGAAATCCTTATGGATATCCGAGGACAGGATTTCTTAACATTGCAAGATTTTTCATTTGAAGAAATTCATTATATGTTGGATATAGCAAGCGATCTTAAGAGGATGTATCTTCGTGGAGAGTCATCTGAGATACTAAATGGGAAAACATTAGCTATGATTTTTGAAAAATCAAGTACTAGAACTCGCGTATCCTTTGAAGTGGCTATGCACCAACTGGGAGGTTATGCACTATTTTTAGGCGCAAAAGATTTACAACTTGGTAGAGGAGAAACTATCCCTGATACTGCGCGTACACTTGCCAGATATGTAGATGGGATTATGGCACGTGTTTACTCACATGAAGACTTACTAGATCTTGCAGATTTCTCACAAGTCCCAGTTATAAACGGTCTAAGTGATTTATTCCATCCCTGTCAAATATTGGCTGACCTTTTGACTATCAAGGAGAAGAGAAAAAATTTTGAGAATTTGAAGTTAAGCTATGTTGGAGATGGAAATAACGTCTGTAATTCTTTACTTATAGGATGCTCAAAACTAGGCATCAATGTGGCGTGTGCATGCCCGGAAAACTACGAGCCACTTGAAGATGTTATTGATTTAGCAAAAAACAACGCAAAAATATTTGATTCTGAAGTTCAGATAGTTCATGACCCTCTTGATGCAGTTCTTGATGCAGATGTTGTCTATACTGATACCTTTATTTCAATGGGGCAAGAGGCTGAAGCAGAGGAAAGAATGGAAGTTTTTCCACCATTTCAAGTAAATCAAGAATTACTAAACAATGCACTGATAAATGTCATGGTTATGCACTGCCTTCCAGCGCATCGTGGACAAGAAATCACTAATGAGGTGATTGATGGACCACATTCAGTAGTGTGGGATCAAGCAGAAAATAGATTGCACGCACAAAAGGCAATTCTAGCGTTGCTTCTTTAATTAAACCATTTAAATCTAGTTTACTGAAGCCTAAGACGAAGTTTTAATAACCAGATCAGAGATCTTACACCATCAAGTTTACTGATTTTTGCGTGTCCTTTTTTTCGTTTATGATATTCGATAGGCAGTTCGACTAATCGATATCTATTCAATAATATTCTTCCTGTAATATCAGGTTCAACCTCAAATCGTTCTGCCTTTATATTGATGTTTTCAAGTACATATTTTCGAAAAAGCTTGTATCCTGTCATCATATCAGTTACCCTTGTACCAAAAAGTAAAGATGTTGCTAAAGTCAGTCCTAAGTTGCCTAAAGCATGAGAAAAAGTCATACCATAAAGTTTTCCTTTGAATCTTGATCCATAAACTACATCAGCTTTGCCTTCAATCAAAGGTCTAATTAAACTCGGGATGTCTTTCGGTAAGTATTCCATATCAGCATCTTGGATAACAACAATATCACCATTTGCGGCGTTAAAACCAGTTTTTAATGCGGCACCTTTACCTTTATTCATTTTATGCGTAATTAGTCTTACGTTATTCATTTTTTTAACTACTTCTGATGTTTCATCAGTTGATCCATCATCAACAACAAGAATTTCGTATTCATAACCAAGATCGAGGGCTTTTACTCTTTGAATTACTTCTTTGATCGAATTTGCTTCGTTATATGCAGGAATAAGAATTGTAATCTTCAATTCAAGCCCTCTTGACATACGATTAATTGAAGACCTAATACTATAACTAGTTTTTAAAACATTGCTCCCATGATAATTTCATTTCACACGAGAAAGTGATACTAACGTTGTTTTTTCACTTTATAGGGATATCTGCTGTAACTTTTGCATTTATAGCATGTTATAACCATGTGTGGCTCACGTCCGTTACGTAATCTTATTTGACAGGTTACACCCGGAATTAATAATGAATGACAATGTTTGCAAATTTGCCAACGTTGAGATCGTGGAATCCTAATCTTATGTCGCATACCAATCCGTAAGGCAAGTTGTACATATCTTTGTGCCAGATTATTATCTGTACGAAATACTGCCTTAGCTAATTCCAGAAGATATTCGATCCTTTCGCGTGCGATTTTTTTTATGGAGCGATTATTTTTTCTTTTACGACGTTTCATCACGATCTCACAAAGACTTTTGTAAAAGGAGATATGAATCCTAAATTCTATAAAATTATTCCCTTGTGTGGTCAAGCTGCAATAAAGACCGAAAATCTGTTGTATCTTAAAGATTTCCTTATTATTCGAGGATAAAAAATGAAAGAACCTATTATATACTTCATTTTAGCAGAATCCGCACTAGAATCAATCCCTATTGAATTTAGAAATCATGCTAAATTTCGAAGATATGCTAAAAAACAAAAAAAGTCCCCAGCAACCATTGTTTTTGATAAATCAATTCACTCATTTTTTATAGATAATCCAAAAGCATATGAAAAAAGAGGTCGTCCTGATATTGTGCATGTCTCACTTCTATCAATTTTAGGCACACCTCTATGTAAATTAGGATACCTAAAGATCTTTATACATACTTTGAATAACAATGTTATCCAGGTAGATCCCAATGTAAGACTTCCGCGCAATTATGTCCGCTTTTCGGGGTTAATTAGTCAATTGTTCATAATGGGAAAAGTACCTCCACAAGGACCCAGTTTACTTACTATTAATGAAATGACTCTAAAAGAACTTCACGATGAAATAAAGCCAAAACATACAATTTTATTCTCTGAAACAGGCAAAGAGGTTGAATTAAACAAATTAATGAGAAAGGTGGTTGAAATCAAACCACTGGCAATTATTGTAGGTGGATTCCCACATGGTCAATTTGAAAAGAAAACATTGGAAATTGCAGATGAAGTAGTTTCTATAAGCAAAATATCACTGGATGCTCATATTGCTATATCTAGAGTACTCTATAGTTACGAAATAGCATCAAAAATAGATTTTAACAATGATTTTTAGATTGAATCATTATGTGCTGATCTCGAATAATTTTACGATATTAAGAAGTTCTTTTTTCAAAACACCTTTTGCTAGAAATGTGTTATGAGTAGAAATCGCATTTTCAGTTTGTCATAACATTTTTAAACAGCTTTTTCTCTATATAGGAATTGAATTGAATAAAAGTTAAACGTTTCAATTCCTTAGAATACAGTTTACATTGTGCGGCTGTAGTCCAGCCTGGCTAAGACTTCGGCCTGCCACGTCGATGACCCGGGTTCAAAAAAATTGAGGTATATGACCCATTTTGAGATTCCCGGCAGCCGCACCATTTTAGATCGGCATATATCTTGGAATAAAATTGGGTTTTATAGCTTTACAAATTAATGCGCGGCCGTAGTCTAGCGCGGTTTAGGACTCTGCCGTATATTCAAGAGGAAATGCGGAGGACGCCTTCCAAGTCAGTAACCCGGGTTCAAAAAGTAGGAACATATCGTTTCTATTGGGAGTTCCCGGCGGCCGCACCAATCTCCTTTTATTAATTATTTATAGCATTATTCTAAGCTTAGAAGGGGAAATAAAAAATGATAGAAAAACTTGAAATTAAAACCCATAAAAAAGTTGATCTAATTGATATTACGAGTCAAATCAAGAAAGTAATTGTAAAATCAGGAGTTCAAGAAGGCATTTGTATTATTTTTGTACCACATACAACGGCAGGCGTTACCATTAATGAAAATGCAGATCCAGATGTTATTCGCGATATAATCGAATCAATAAATAAAATCGTTCCATTTGACGCCACATATAAACATAGTGAAGGCAATTCTCCAGCTCATATTAAGTCATCACTTTTTAGTCCAGATCGTACAGTAATCATAGAAAATGGTGCTCTTTCTCTAGGAATTTGGCAGGGAATATATTTCTGCGAATTTGATGGACCGCGAAATAGAAAATTATTTGTAAAAGTACTGGGAGGATAATATTTCAAGCGATAAATATCATATGGCATTTTTAAAAAGAAATATGGTGCGGCTGGCAGGATTTGAACCTGCGACAACCGGATCTTCAGTCCGGCGCTATAGGTATTTAAAAGATTGTTTAATTCTCCCTGTCTAAGCTACAGCCGCCTGTTTAGTCCATTACTTTTTCGACTTAGACAGAAAAGTCTGGTGTTGTATATAAATTTTTGCACCTAAAACTCAGTTTCTTAATAAAGTCCTGTATCATAATAAAATTAGATCGTTGACTCAGCGGGTTCTCTCTTCAAATTGTGCTGCACTAAATAGAAGCACTAAAGCTGCAACAACCACTAAAAACAAAAACTGGAAAACAGGATCAATAAAGGAAAGGTACGGGATTTTGCGAATATAAAGAATCACCGCAAAAAGCATATAGATTCCTAGATAGATTGTGATGGAGATAAAAGATCCACCTAACGTTGGATAAAGTATTTGACTTTCGCTAAGGTTACTTCTACGGGCAATTCCTTCGGTGAACAGAATTCCTGCTCCAGTAACTGCTAGACCGCCTCCAATAAGACTTGGAATAAGTATAGATACGCTTTGAATTGCTAAAATTTGGCTAGCGTGATACAGAGTCGGAAGTTGAGCTACTAGAGAAAGCCCAAAAATAGTAAATACTACACCTACAAGCCTATAATGCTTCCATGGATAGATTCGTGACATAACTTCAAACACCACTATAAAAAAGTGGAAATGGAAATTGAAATAAAGAAATGCATCTTACTCCAATTTGTCAGCATATTTTTGCTGTTCTTCTTCGATCCATTTTGTAATCGCGTCTTGGTCTGAGCCTTTTATGAGGGGTGCCAGATCGGCATCTAGAGATGCGGGCTCAACGAGAAGAAGCCATCCTTCGCCGTAAGGATCATCATTAACTAAGGAAGGATTGTCTTTAACTGCAGGATTCGCTTCGGCGATAGTCCCAGCGACTGGTGATTTCAAAGGACCCACCCATTTCCCCGTCTCCAGTGTTCCAAATGTTTTTCCAACATTTGTAGCTTTGCCTGCGGGGCGGAGTCTCACAAAAAGGATCTTACCTGCTATCTTCTGCCCAAAGGCATCCATACCAACTTTAACTTTATCTTCTTCTTGTTTCAACCAAATATGATGCTCTGGATAATAATATAGATCTTCAGGAAATTCAAGATCGCCAATTTTCAAAAAGATCACCAACTTAAAATTTTATTTACCTTGTCCCCTTATTGTTTTTCGACTATTTAAAAATCTAGTGGATTTTAGTGTGGTCTATATTCATCTAACGATTAATAATTCTCATTTCCTGAATTATTCGATCAAAAACAGTTAGGATAAGATGGTGGGCGGGGAGAGACTTTCAGAAAGAGAGGTTTTCATCCATTTCCTTTGAACTCTCGACCTACGAACCCATACATCACGTGTATGAATACTCCGCGACGTCAACGCGGCGTCATAACCAACTAGACCACCCGCCCGTATACATTAATTACACGAGGGTGTTTTTATTAATGGTGGACCGGGAGGGATTTTCACGAATTGGCAGTCACCCCAATTCCTTTTGAACCCTCGGGTCGGCGAAGAATAGAAAATCTATTCTGCTCCTCCGCGATGCCAACGCGGCGATCTTCCAGGCTGAGCTACCGGCCCATAAAATTGACATAATAATAAAGGCTAAACCACTCTTACTTTGTTTACCTTCTTATTTGTCCATGAATAACGTCTAATTCTTTTCGATCGACCGAAACCACATGCGGCGCACTGTTTTTTGCGAACGTGATAACTACGACGACCACATCTTCTACACATGATGTGAACCTTTCTATTTTTCTTTCCAAGTGAGGGAGTTCCTTTACCCATAGTATTCACCTTCATAGTTAAGTTAGTTTAGCCGTATAGCATAGTAACTAACGAGGAGGTGGTGAGATAAGTATAACATTATCGCCTCTAACGATGATTTTTCCAAGAGCCTTTATATCATCGGCCCTAAATTCCTCGGCCTCTTCTAGCACAAGGTTCATATGTTGATCATAGGAACGGAGTTTTCCACGAATTTCACGTCCTCCTTTGAGTTTTATCAGGACGATTGCATTTAAAGATCGTTGTAAGAGTTCTATTGGCTTATCTGCAGCTGACATTGTATCCAACCTCTTCAGTAATTTAACGGAGGGAAAAGTTGTATTATTTACTTAAAAAGTTTTGTTTTTTGCTTGGGTTGTTCATTCCAGTATTTCAAAAACAAGATATCTTTAAATCTGTTTTTCAACTTCAGAAATAATAGGAATTTGATCAAACAAGCCTTATGGAATAAAAAACGCAAAAGAATGGTCGATAGTTTGAAATTGAAACGTCATTTCATGAAATCCTCTGACATTAAACGACTGAGAAACGAGGTCTTAATGAGATTTGGAGACCTTGGGGCGAAACTTTTCCCAAAAAAGAGTCGAGTTGAAAGAATTCAAATATCTAATGATGAAACTGCATACTTGGTAGACGAAAACCTACAACTGCTTAAAATTAACGATGAGTTTATTCCTTCTCTTTTCTCGATTTATGAGAGGAAAATTGAACTTCCATCAGTTTATGTCGATCAAGGAGCCGTCAAATCGTTTTTGAATGGGGCAGATATGATGGTTCCAGGAATAACGAAAAGTGACCAATTCACCGAAGGCGATGTGATAACGGTTAATGAGGAGATTAAAAATAAGCCCATTGGAATAGGAATAGCGCTCATGAGCAGTGATGAAATTAAAAACGCAACTCATGGAAAAGCGATTAAAAATCTACATTACATAAAAGATAAGTATTTTGAGTTAGCTGGAATTTGAATAACTTAACGATTTGTTTCCGACATAATACGTTTTTTTGCAGGAACAATAATATCTAGAGAGATACGGGTATAATATTATCTTTCATAAAAGAATCTGCCACAACTCTGTTATAGAATAATGAATCTTCAATAAAAAATAGTCTACCTTCGTATAAAAAACCATAAGGGGTGAGACTTACGTCAATATTCAAAAACTTTTTTAGAGGAAAAGCGGTCGAGGAAATTCCATTAGACGAAGAAATCGGTGAATACTTAGACAAATTTGAGATGTTTGATGAGGAAGGAGAAAACATTGCAGAATTAATGGGAAACACTGAAATTTATGTTAAATCAATACATCCTACTTGTTTGGAAGATATCTCACGGATAGAAAAGGAGCTTAAACGAGGACATATTTTGATAGTTCATCTAACTGGGCTTTATGAAAGACCACGTGAATGTATGAGGGCGATTGAGCAAATACGTGGCATTTTAAACTTCGTCGGTGGAGATATGGGTCACATCGTCGGTGGTGAAACTTTGATAGTAACCCCATCGTTTATCCGTATCTGGAGAGAGTGAATGAGCGCCTTTAGTTTTTTAATTATCCTCATATTTTACACTAGAACAGAAATAAGACAGAGAAATAGAGTTCATCGGAAAAATAATTCAAAACAGATTAGATCTCTGAGCTAATGTAAATAACGAAAGATACCCTTAAACAAGGCGAAGTGTTTCAAGATTAGTTGGGGAGTAAGTTTCAGTCCTTAATATCTTTTTAAGTGACTTTGCTAGACCTATACACTTTGATTTTTCGCCGTGACATGTTATAACTTTCTCAGGTCTTGGCGTAACTTGTTTTGTATAGTTTATTAATTGTCTTCTGTCAGAATGGCCTGAAAAGCCCTCTACAGTTTCAATATTGAGGTCAACTTTAACTATCTGTGGTTTAGAATTCCTTCCTCCAGTCATGGGAATTTCTTTTTGACCCTTCTGTATCCTTCTTCCTAAAGTTCCTTCGATTTGGTATGATACAAAAATGACCGTGTTTTTTGGGTCATGTGCCAGATATCTGAAATAGTCGACCGAAGGACCACCTGTAAGCATTCCAGAGGTTGCCAGTATAACACATGGTTCACCCTCTACTATATCAGGACGCGCATTTGAAGAGTCTACTTGGGTGAAACAATCTGCTAGGAATGGGTTTAGACCATAATGGAAAATTTTATCACGTAAATCATGGGCAAGATATTCTGGATGTGTTGTATGGATGGCTGTGGCTTCAGAAATCATACCTTCAATGAAGATCGGAACTTCTTCCATGATTTTGTGCCTTATTGCCTCTTCTAATAAAACAATTATTTCTTGAGCCCTACCTACTGCTAGAACAGGTATTAGAACCTTTCCTTTTTGTTGAATGGTTCTATTAATCGCATTAATCAATCGTCTTTCAGATTCACGTCGAGAAGGCAAGTTGTCATCAACATTTCCATAAGTACTTTCTAAAATAAGAGTTTCAAGCCTAGGAAAATGTGATGTGGCAGCTTCTAGTAATCTTGATTTAGAAAATTTAAAATCGCCCGTATAAGCGACATTGTATAAGCCGTCTCCTATGTGGAGATGTGATATAGAACTTCCAAGTATATGTCCTGCATTATGGAGCGTTAATCTTACGTCAGGGCTGATATCTGTCACTTCCCCATAATCAAGAGGGATAGTATTGAGCACAACGTTTTTCACATCTTTTTGCTTGTATGGAGAGAGTTTTCCCTCGCGTTCAGCAACATCTAGGTAATCGAGTTGCAACAAGGTCATTAAATTACGAGTAGCCTTGGTACAATAAACGGGACCTCGATAGCCATATTTATATAGAAAAGGAACAAATCCACAATGATCTAAGTGAGCATGAGTAATGATAACGGCATCTAATTCGTCAAGATCAAATTCTGGCATGTCTAATCGAGGAAAAGAATTACCTTGGCTAGATGTCCCAACATTGATACCGCAATCAATTAGAACATTGCTTTCTGCAGTTTGTACAAAGATACATGTTCTACCAACTTCTCTAAAGCCTCCCAATGCTGTAAAACGCAACCAGCCGTTTTGCATTAGAACAGATCTATGAATTCGTTGACCAATTGTTTTTAAAATCCCTCTTCGTTTATCGCTGTCTTTTTGCAGAGCGTGTCTTAGTTGTAAAACAATACGGGATTGGATAGGAGGGGTTCGTATAACAGAAGGACGCCAAAATATTTTACGTGTGATTTCCTTGAGTGTAGTTCCATTGCGGCCAATAACTAATCCTGGCTTTTTTGCTTCAATAATAACTTCTCCAACATTGTCATCGAAATTGATGGAACTGATATCGGCTTCTTCTGGAACTATCTTTTTGATTTCTGCTTCAGCCTGTTGCGGAGGCATTCGTAATGCAGGGTCAGATCGAATAACCAACCGTTTTCGTAAACGTTTAGCAAGTCCCTTTATGATATCGCCATTATTTAACAAAACTTTTGGATTTCGTGAATAAATAGCAATCTCAGGACCCTCAAATTCAATATCAGAAACACTTGCGTCTTTAGGAATACTTTCTAGAATTGTTTGTTTTATCTTGTTAAATTCATCGTTCAAAAACATCAAATCACCAATAATGCTAAACTATGTTATCTACTGTTTACTATAACTTAAGTAAGACTAGGAAGTCGTTAACAATGAAAAGAGCGAAATATAGAAAGAAAACATCCATATACGGGTTCTATCGCTTCGATCCATTCAAAATCTTCTTAATTTCATCTTCAGATAATGGCGTAAAACCTTTTTCCGCAGAAATGACAGCAACTGCAATGCCATCACCAGATGCTGCATCTCGTTCTATCGCGGAATTTACAGCTCTGACTGCCAAAGACTTTCCCTCTTCAACAGTCATTCCTTCATCGTATTGATCCTCTAATAGTCCAAAAACGAACGGGGATCCGCTACCCGTCGAAATACTTTTCTCCTCTACAAGATTTCCAAGAAGATCCAGTATGAATAAGTGAGAACCTGTAGAATCAACTCCAGCGATCAGGCTTTGGAGATAATAGGGCATGTATCTTGATTGAAAAAGAATATTCGCAATCAGACGAGCTGCGGACCTAACTGGCATTGGAACTCCGCGCTGCAGTTTATAGAGTGAGGCTTCAACTTGAGCCCAATCAACGATCGTCTGAGCATCTGCTACCCTGCCTGCAATCGTGGCACCTATGTGATCGTCAATTTTAAATAGTTTTTGTGCATGTTTATGTGAAATGAAATAGCCTGATGTGGCCCGCATATCAGTTGCTAAAATCACTCCATCGCGTAGGACTAAACCAAGAGTCGTGGTCATCCAAACACCTTAGCATAATGAATTAAATTAAAAATATAAATCTAAATTAACTTTATGAGGAAAAAGAGTAAGCCTCGACTCTATTCTATCCCCAGTCTTTAAATAAATTTCGATTTTTACCTTGGAGGATCAAGACGTAGCTCTACTTTTTAAAGCCTTTTCTTCGTGCATTTCTTGTATAGATTCTTTTATACCGTAAAATTATAAATGGTTTCTTAACGTACCGATTGCTACAAAATAAATCCTTAAATATACGAAGAGATTATCTTTATTTACCTTTTGAAGAGAAGAATAATAAACTGAGGAGATTTCTATGTCAGAAGAAAAGGCGGATTACAAGCTAGACTGCAGCGGGCTCTACTGCCCAGAACCTATATTTCGTACTCGCGAAGAAATTAATAAATTATCATCTGGTCAGGTTTTGAAGATTATTGCTGATGATCCAGCATTTTCAGAAGATATTAAAAGATGGGCAAAAAACACTGGAAATGAATTGCTAGAAATTCACAAAGAAGGATATGAGATCGTTGCCCTGATCAAGAAAAAATAACCTAATTTCTTCTTTTTTCTACAATATACTATTTTTGGCATACCGAGCAAAAAAAGGTACTTCTTCCGTTTTGGACAATACGCGTTATTTCTGTTTTACAGTTTTGGCATATTTCACCATGTTTCCCATAGACTTTATGCCAGTTTTGCGCAGATCCTTCTTGACCTGTTGGAATTTGAAATGTGCTAAAGGTACTTCCATTGCAATCAACTGCCTTCCAGAGCGTTTTTGATATTGCTAAACCAAGTTCTTTTCTTTCTTTTTTGGTGAGGGTTTTTACAAGTCGAGTTGGATTTATTTTTGCCAAAGCTAATGATTCTGACTTATAGATGTTGCCTACCCCCGCTACTAATTTCTGATCCACTAATACCGCGCCAATTTCCCTATTTGCGTAGTTTGGCTTGTTGATTTTGGCGAGAAATTCTTTCATCGGGAATGGTTTTGCTAATCCATCTATACCCATTTTTCTTATTGGGTCGTGCTGCATCACTTTTTCATAACTTTCAAAGACTTTAAACTGTCCAAAATTTCTAATATCATCAAAAACAGCATATTGAGGGTTTTTTTCGAAGTACATCAGAGCCTTAGAATGTGAAGGCAACTTTTGACTACCTTTTTTTAAGAGAATCCACTTGCCTGACATGCCTAGGTGATTTAAAATAATCTTTCCATTAAAATGCCAAACTAAGAATTTACCTATCCTCTCAATATCAGTTACTCGTTGTCCCTTGAACCAATCAAAGTCTGATTGCCTATTTTGGTATTTGGGATATTTTTGTGAAAGCTCTGTTAATTGAATTTTCTTCACTGTTTTCCCAATTAATGACTGCAGATATTGCCTAGTACATTCGACTTCAGGTCCTTCAGGCATTAGTTTGAATCTCCTTAAATTGATTTTGAAATCATTTTGATTTTTTGATGAGCAAGAAAGCAGATGTTTGCGTGTCTTCTATTTTTGAAATGTATCACTTTTAAAAACATTAATGTTATACGCAAATAGAATGTGACTTTTATGGTAAATGCACGAATTATTACAAACATAAAATGAACTTAGTTAAATTCAACAAATGATAAATGAAATAATAACAATTATTATTATTATTGTCAAAGCGAGGATAGTGCATTAAATGGAAGCATCTGAAGCAAAACATCGATTTCAACTTCCGAGAGAAGTACTTATTGGAGGAGGTGTAATTACCCAAGTGGGAAAAGTATGCTCCGAATTGGATTGTGGAAAAGTTCCATTGGTCCTTGCCGACGAAATAACAATTAATATCGCGGGAAATACAGTTCTTGCTTCTCTGGAAGATGAGGGATTTAAACCATTTAATTTAATCATTACAGATTCTAATTTAGAACAAGTAAAATCAGTTGAGAAAAAAATTCTCGATTCAAATATTAGCATTATTTTAGGAGTGGGTGGAGGAAAAGTCATAGATGTGGCAAAAGTCTCGGCTATGAATTCAAACATTCCATTCTTCAGTGTACCTACAGCGGGATCACATGACGGAATTGTCTCGCCCAGAGCATCAATCAAAAAACCCACAATTCCTCATTCAATTCCCGCCAAACCACCAATAGCCATTATTGCAGATATAGAAATAATAGCAAAAGCTCCTTATCGATTACTTGCTTCGGGATGTGGAGATCTCATTAGCAACTCGACTGCTGTACTGGACTGGGAACTTGCACATAAACTCCGAAACGAATATTACGGAGAGTATGCCGCATCTCTTGCATGTATGTGCTCAAAACTGATCATTGAACGAGCTAATCAAATAAGTTTGGGCATGCCAGGAAGTGTGCGAATCGTAATGGAAGCATTAATTAGTAGCGGCGTTTCCATGTGTATTGCAGGAAGCAGTCGTCCAGCAAGCGGTGCCGAACATATGTTTTCACATGCCTTAGATAAAATTCACATTAAACAAGGAACAATGTCTCCTGCATTACATGGAGAACAAGCAGGTGTAGGATCTATTATGACGATGTATCTCCATGGCGGTGATTGGAAGCGCATAAAAGATGCGCTGCACAAGATAGGTGCACCAACAACTGCCGATGAGTTAGGAATTGAAACAAAATATATTATTGAGGCACTAACCACGTGCCATAAGATTCGACCTGAAAGATATACAATTCTAGGCGAAAAAGGTTTAACAAAAGAGGCTGCCTTGCGATTAGCGAACATTACAGGCGTAATAAACGGATAAGAGTGGAATTATATGGACGATACAGAACCAGTGATAACATTCATCGCAAAAAACCTGGCAAAATCTGGTTATAAGTTTCAACATATAGGAGACTCAGAACAATGCAAGACCTGCAAAATGTATCAAGTTTGCATTCAATCATTAGAAGCAGAACGCATTTATGAAGTTATAGAGGTATTAGAAAACGAGTTTGAGTGCCCTCTACACGAAGAACAGATTAAAGTGGTTCGCGTAAAAGAAACGGAAAAAGAAGTTGGTATTCCAACCAATATAACCTTCTCAGGAGCAACTATATCTTTTCAACCACAGGATTGTATTGAAATTTGTGAGTTCAGAAAGTATTGTGTTCCTGTGGGACTTAAAGAGGGAGATAAGGTTCGTATCCTGGATATTATACAAAAAGTAGAATGCAGCGAAGGAAACGAAATATCAATTGCTTTGGTTGCTAGAATTTCTCAAGAACGTTCGTAGACTTCTAGGAATTCCACTGAAGTTATATCTTCAAAAAATTTGTGAATATCGCCAGCTATACCGCTTTTGGCAAATTGAAGACCCTCTGTGAAGAAGAATTCTTTTGGTATTTTAATTGATACTTTATCTTCTTGTACATCAATTTCAATAGCCTCAGAGAGAGTTGAAATTCTACGTTTCATCAGTTCCTTTATTTTTTCAGTCATATCCTCTATCTTTTTAAGAACCGTTACCTCATAGCTGAGAACTTTACCAGCTAATGGATGATTTAAATCTAGGCGAACTCGTCCGCCTGAAGCACTTTGAACAGTTGCCAATGAACCTTTATATCGGAATGTCATCCCTGCTTGAGGCTTGAGGTCTCTTTTTCTAAACTCACGTATAGGAATGGTCTTTACACGTGAGGGATCTCGTCCTCCAAACGCCTTTTCTGGAGGAATTTCTACGATAGCATCCTGCTCACCAATTTTAAGAGTCAGTAAAGCATCATCAAGGCCCTCTACGACCCAACGTTCCCCAACTACAACTAATTCTGGGCCGTAAACCCCGTCGTCGCGGTGCATTTTCTCCTCTTTAGCAACTTCTTCATTGGTCAAGACAAATATTTGTCCCGTATCTTTTATCCTTCCGATATAATCGATCAATAAAAAATCGCCTTTGCTTATTGACTTTTCTTCTGTTTCGCTCATTGTAAACACCCTTATTGTTTATTCTCCTTTTCTGAGATACCATCCAAGATCTATTATGTTTTTTATACATATTTTAAATTGATTTTGTTGCATTTTCGCAAAATCGTGGAGGATCTTGCCAAGGCCTATTGGAAAGCCATTTTCATCAAGAAGGATGGCATAATCGCCTTTTTTAGCTTTATAATATATTTTATCAACTGCAGAAAAGGATATATTTCTTCCATAGAGAATTGTTTGTGCTCCTTTTGCGGATAGTTGAATTTTATGCGAAGTATATTTAACTATCTCAAAAACGGCTTCGAGACTCAATTTAAATTTTTTGTTTTTGTCTAACTCTCCTATCTGCATCCCTAAAGAGTAAGGTTGTTTTTTATCAGCTATCGCTTTTAAAATCGTAATCATTTTATCAGATACTACAAAGATTTCTTTCCATTTCCCTTCTCCGATGATGAGATGTTTATTCTGAATAAACTTCTCTGCAATTTTTTCGCCAAATAGGTTATCAATAGCATTTTGAACAAACTTGAGTTCTTTGTGAGTTGAAAGTCGAAACATAATCATTTTTCAGTTATCCTTTTGAAGTTTGCAAATAAAAAACCCTTCAGTTCCATCTTTATGAGGATACATTCTTCGCGCTTCTTTGATTGAAGGATGAAGCGTTTCTCCGAACATTAAATCAGTAAAAGCCGGGGATCCTCTAATAAAATCCATCTTTTTAACATTAATACCTTCATTCTTAAGAGCATGGTTTATTACAAATTCATTTTCTTCTGGTGCAATAGCACATGTAGAATATACGAGACTCCCACCTGGCTTTAAACATGTCAATGCAGCATCTATCAAACTTTTTTGTAATCCAGAGAGATACAATATATCTTTTAATTCACGACTTGTCTTTCGAGTTGGGTCACGATTAATAAGCCCTTCACCACTACAGGGTGCATCTAATAATACCTTATCCGCTTGTATGTCAAGATCTGATATCTGCCGACCATCCATCCGAATAATCAATGCATTTCTTACGCCACATCGAGATAAATTTGAGCGAAGACTTTTAATTCGTTTCCTATTAATATCAATAGCAATAATAGCGCCTCTATTTTTCATAAATTGCGCAATCTGAGAGGTTTTTCCACCCGGCGCCGCAGCTAAATCTATTATAATTTCACCTGGCTTTGGGTTAAGTTCTTGAACCGGTATCATTGAGGCTTCAGATTGCAAGAAATAAAAACCTAGTAGATATTCATTTGTAGCCCCTAAAGGAAAGGGGGTTTTGAAAACTCTATAACCATATGCGATACGAGGAATTTTTTCAAGAATAAAGCCTTTCTTAGTAAATAAGTTAACAAAATACTCTTCATCAATACGTAGCGTATTGCAGCGCAAGGTAGGCATTAAGCGTTGTTCATTTGCTTCAAGAAACTGAACGGTTTCTTCTTTCCCAAACATTTCCAAATAACGCTTTATCATATAGTTAAGATATCTATACTTTTCTGCAAGTTCTTTTACTAATCCATCGTCAACAGACAAGTACCTCTACATCCTTGCATAGAATTAACAAAGCAATAACTTAAGAAAATATCTTGCGGACATATTGAAAAAAGAAAATAAAAGGATATGGAACGTTCCACAAAATAGTCGAGTTTTTGCTAGTTCATGGCGTTGCTTCTAGAATTGCTGAGACAGTTCGTTTCTTAGCCTGGCGAAGAATTACTATTTCCACTTTATCCCCAGGATTTATTTTCTCGGTTTCAGCTACTAATTCTTCAGCCGTATTTATTTCTTTTCCATTAAATTCGAGAACAATGTCGCCAGGAATTATTCCAGCCTTTTCTGCAGGACTTCCTCTGCCAACTTGTGCGAGAAAAACGCCCTGTTCTGTTGGGAAACCATAATAAGCTGCTGCTTCTTTTGTTAAAGTTAATCCACTGATACCTAGAAAGGCTTTTGTATGAGCTCCATTGGCAACAATTTCGGTGCCACATTGTTTAGCTATATTCATGGGGATTGCGAAGCCGATGCCCTGGGCAAAGGGAATAATTGCGGTGTTGACACCGATGATATTTCCTTGCATGTCAATCAATGCGCCACCGCTGTTACCTGGGTTAATAGCCGCATCGGTCTGGAGGAGACCTTCAATCATGCCTTTTTGTGTTTTAATAGTTCGGTTCAGCGCACTTACAACTCCAAAAGTGACAGAGGGTCCTCCTACAAGCCCTAATGGATTACCAATTGCATAAACTCTTTGACCCACACGCACTTTTTCTGAATCTCCCAATTCAGCAACAGGGAGATCTTTTTTCTCAACTTGGATCACAGCAATATCATGGGTTGTGCAACCGCCAATGATTATGCCCTTTACTACACTTCCATCTGTAAATGCTATCGCGATCTCCTTAGCACCTTCAATAACGTGTCTATTTGTTAAAATCAGTCCGTCTTCTTCTATTATGATGCCTGATCCCGCTCCTCGAACGGGTACCGCTTGATAGAAATTGCGTTGCATAAGTTTTAGGGTACCTATATTCACCACACTAAGGCTTACTTTTTCTAACATCTCTACAACTTCAAGCTCATCATAATTTGACAAATCGTTCACCGCTAAATGCTTTCGCAATTATAAATTACCGATCTTTACTGAAGAACCATATCTTCTCCACAACAAACTAACGTTCCAACTCCCGATTCTAGTACCTTTACTCTATTTCCGCAGATTTCACAAAGATATTGCTCGCCCACTTTCGTCATATGTTTACCTCCTTCAAGAATATTTCAATTAATAAGCAAATGATTTCTGGGCACAACATTCTGAATAAAACTCTTTTTTTTGTACTCTCTGCTTATATTTTTTGAGAATGAGGAACATGCTATCTAGTTCGCTAAAAAAGGAAAAGTTTTTAGAATGCAAAGCTTAAAGAGAAGCATACGGGAGTGATGCGCGTGTTTGATCGTTATCAGGCCATCAAAAGAACACTCATAATTATTCTAATTGTAAATCTTTCAGTAGCGCTTTCAAAGGGCATCTACGGAAG
>JAEOSF010000100.1 GCA_016840515.1 Candidatus Borrarchaeum yapensis
AGGATAATCGTAATAACCATGTTTTCGTGCAGCGAACACTACATCTTTCTGTCTCTTTGTTAAACATGAAAGATCGCCTTGAAATTGATTGGGGGTTTGAAAGGTAGCTTTATAAGAGATTCCAAAGGATTTCAGTAGGTTTAGGTAGGCTTTAACAGTCTCCCTATTATTTTGCGCATTATAAACAACTCAATACAAACTGTCAAACCCAGCTTGTTTTATTTATATATAACCCTAAATGTACGGCATAAGACTTTTTAAATTTAGGTTTACCTAATTTTATCTGTCAATGAACTATATCATTGTAGAACAATCAGAAAGTATCTTCAAAACTCCTCGTGAAATGGAAAAGAAAAAAATTAAAGATGCATTAAAAGAACGCACAATTTCTTAAGTTGGGATTGAGAGGATGGGAGAAAACATCTGGTGGTTTATTTTATTGTTGGGACTAACTCTATTGGCTATTGCGAGCGTGAGTTAAATAGGAAAATTAAGGAGTTATGTCAATTTTGGAATAATTTTACTAATTATGAACACTTATAAAAAATCGAAATGTTTATAAGTTTCGAAAGATGTATAAATTGCGTAAGTTATGCAATTATATCAATCATTGTGTAAGTTATACAACTTATACCTACAAGGAAAGATAGCAAATTTCAACGTTAACGCTTCACAATAAGGATGGGGAAAAAATGGAAAGCATGTCAAGTGGCCTGAATGTTATCGAGGCAGATGACGTTTGGAAGGTCTACCAAAGAGGGAAGACAGATGTTGAAGCTCTTAGAGGTGTTAGTTTTCAAGTGAGAGAAGGAGAAATAGTGGCAATTATGGGACCCTCGGGCTGCGGCAAGACTACACTTCTAAATATCATTGGAGGGCTTGACAAACCAACAAAAGGGAACATTAGAGTCAACGACATAGAACTTTCAAGTTTAGGTGAGAGTAAACTTACAAAATTTAGAAGAGAGAACATTGGATTTGTCTTTCAATTCTATAATCTTCTACCAAATCTTACTGCATTGGAAAATGTACAACTGCCTTTGATTGCGCAGGGGATGTCAAAAAAAGAGAGGCTTGAAAAAGCTACAGAATTTCTTCAAGCCGTCGGGTTAAGTGATAGATTATATCATAAACCAGGAGAGTTAAGTGGTGGAGAACAGCAAAGAGTCGCAATTGCTCGAGCGATAGCAGTTCAACCTTCAATCATATTAGCAGATGAACCTACAGGTGACCTTGATTCAAAAACCGGCGAAGAAATAATGGAATTACTGAGACACATCAATGAGCAAGGTCAAACCATTATTATCGTTACACATGATGACATGATTGCACAGACTACAGATAGAATAATCAAATTACGTGATGGGGCAATTATAGAAAATTCTGGAAGTTAGGAGAATATCAGATTGAAGTTTGGATTTCTTTTCATTTCCATCCGCGATTTGAAATCAAAGAAACTAAGAAGTATAATTACAGTCGTTGGCATTGCAGGAATCATAACTAGCTATCTTGTAATGATGGCTGCAGCAAACACAATGAATGATCTCGTTGAAGAAACATTTTCAGCCTACGATTACCGTCTTTTTGTCATGAAAAGAGGCAAAGAGGATCCTATGGTGTCGCAGATGCCTGAATGGTATGTAAAAAAGATTGAAAGAGTTGTGAATCCTGAATATATCGATGGTGTTAGCGGTTTTCTCTGGTGGATGGTCGACAATTCAACAAGCGATGACGATTCCGAATATTTAACCATGCGTGGACTTCAAGTCGATTCATATAAACAAGTTATCGAGAAATATGAGATAGTAGCTGGAGAGGAATTAAACAATGCTCAGAAGGACCGGAATTACTGTATGATCGGAATTAATGTAGCAGAGAAATATGAGAAATCTGTAGGCGATGCTATAATCCTACAGGAACACGCTTTTACGATCAAAGGCATATTTACAACGTCTACGATGACCGATTCAGAAATTTGGTTGACCATACGCGACGCCCAAAATCTCGTTGGAAAATTGAACAAAGTAAGTCTCATAGTTGTAAAGATCACAGACCACGATTACGTAGATGAAGTAAGGAAACAAATCGAAGAAAATATTCGTGGAGTGGTGGTTTTCGAAGCGGATGAATATATGGAAGCTAATGCTGAAGCCCTTGATAGTTTTCGGGGTGTAATACTAGCAATTTCAATGATAGCTCTCATTACTGCAGTACTTGGTATGATGAATACAATGACAATGACGCTCCGAGAGCGAAGACATGATATCGCTGTCATGAAGTCAGTAGGAGTATCAAACAACGATTTGTTCGTCATATACAGTGTAGAGGCCCTGCTCATCGGATTTTTTGGCGGAATAGTTGGAGTAATTTTAGGATTCTTTATGTTAAACGTTTTTGGAGTCTCAAATATTGAGATGGCAGGCTATCTAATTTCAATTGACCTAACATACCAATTAGCGTTTGAATCTGTTATCATATCCACAATTCTAGGATTAATAGGAGGTTTTTACCCAATAACGAAAATTTCCCGTAAATCTGCGTTAGACCTTCTACAGAAATTTGGCTAGGTATAGAAAATGACCAAAGTATTCGATGTATTCCGTTTAGCATTGAAGGATATTCGTTCTTATTGGAGGTCATTAGCTACTCCAATCATCGGCGTTGCCATAGTCATTTTGATTTTTACATCAATGATGGCTGCAGCCGATGGCATGCGTGCGACATTTTCCAGTGCAGGAATAGACAACATTCTTGTCCTTGAAGAAGGAAGTGCTACCCCTTGGAGCTCCGTCCTTGCTCGAAACATGAGTGAAGAATTAGAAGAGATTCAAAATGTAGATGTTGTTTCTGAAATGGTTACAGGATTCACTCTTGACGAAAATAAACGCTTTAATCTTATAAGAGGTGTTGATGTAGACACGTATGAAAATGTCACTAATGCGAAGATATTAGAAGGCAGAAGCCTGAATATCAACGACACTACAGCTCTTACGTCACGAATTATGGTTGGCCAATACTTGGCAGATGAGAAAGATCTCGAAGTAGGTGAGTTTTATAAAATAACGCTTTTTCATGGTTTGGAAAACGATACTGATGACGTTACGCTAGAGAAATACAAATTTCAAATTGTTGGGATTTTTGCTACAGATACTATGCAAGATAGCGAAATGTGGATGCCTGCATTTAAAGCTCGTGAAGTTCTAGAAATGGAAAATAATGAGACTAGCTATTTCGTTGTAAAACCGAATGATCCTTCGAATATTGATCAAGTAATTCAAGACATCGAAGCAAACATTGATGGTATTGATGCAGTTAAGGAGTCTAAAGTTTGGCAAAACATGGTAGAAATGCTTGACCAATTCTTGGTTATAATGAACTTAATTGTAATAACAACCGTTTTGGCTGCAGTTATGGGCATATTAAATGTTATGATTAACTTAATTGATGAACGCAGACATGAAATCGCGATCCTTAAAGCAATCGGTTTTGAAAACTCCTCGGTTCTTTCAATGTTTATAATGGAAGTCTTACTTGTAGGTTTTCTGGGTGGATTAATTGGGAGCTTTGGGGCGATTATAATCTTTCGAGTAATCGGTTTTACAGTCAGTTCTGCGGGCTTTACCTTTAAGGCAGTTTTGACAATTCAAACAATTATCAGAGCTCTTCTACTTTCGACAGGGATTGGAGGACTTGCAGGATTATATCCAGTCATTAAAACAATTAGAATTAAGCCGGTAGATGTTTTAAGAACTTAACAGTCATAGTATTCTACAAAACCGACATCTGTTATGCAGTTGTATACAAATAGCAAAGTTTTTATAGTCTATCAAATAACGATATTTCGGTGTCATAAATGGGGTATCGCCTTCCATATTAATCAAATTTTTATTAGCCCCAGACAAGATGCCATACGACAAACGCTGACTTTTTTTGACCTTTTGAAACAGTCGCGTTGGAGGTGCTCTTTTTGAGAGGTGGCTTAGTTCCAGACTGGATTAGCTATTAAACGTTCCCGATACGGAAATAACTTGCATAAACAGAAAAAGAAAACGCTGAATAACACTTTATTTGCGTCATCCAACGGAATTGACTACATTGTTTTTGATTTTGAGGGAAATGCATATGATATAACACCCTCAGAGTTATCAAAAGCTCTTCAGAAATTAGAAAAGATCGATGGATCCTCAAAAATTATTGTAACAGTGGCTGCTAGAGCCGATCGCTTTGGCATACATACTGTGCACTCAGATCTTGATGATTTTATTGAGTTATCAGAGTCATTTACTAACTTGGGTTTCTGTCTCGTTGCGGGCAATTCGGCGTATTTGAATGAAGCTGAAAAGTCAAAAAGTGTATTTGAAATGGTAGATCTTAGCCAGTATATTTCTGATAGAACAAGCAATAGTCTAGACATATTCATTGGAACAGAGAGTTGTATGAATCCTACACTAGCTATTCTTCGAAGTTTTTCTGAAAACGGTTATAAACACAAATACATTCCCTTTGTACTTAAATCAGAAACATCAGTTAAAGAAGCTGAAATAATAAGGAATCAATTCAATAGAGAATTTAACTTTGCGCTTTACGCACCGTATCTTTATACAAACTCGGAAAATGGTATCACAAAAAAGCTTTGCGAATATATTTTGAGAAGAAAACAAGCACAATGTGATTTAGGACTAGCTCACTTGAATTGCGATGAATTAACGAAGCTAGAAAAATCTGATGATAAAACTAATTTGCTGAGAAAATACGCTGAAAATCTGTCTTTATACGGGGATTTCAATACTATTTCCAACGAAATAACAACTCTTCACAAAAATGGATTCAATATAATTGTTGGATTAACTCTTAATGATGACTTAAAACAGATTATCACGCTAAAACAAGCATGTCTAAGGGCAAATAAGTTATTACCGGCTTGATTGCATGTATTCCTTGAGAATGATATCTGCCGCTTGGTAGGGATCTATTCTCTTTTCAATAATTTTTTTAATAAGTTCATTATAAACGGGACTTTCCTTCGCTTTCTTAATAGCGTCATTCTCGATTTTAGTTATTAATGTATCAATTAACTCCATGGCCGCTCTTTTTTCATGTAAGTCCTCTGAAGTCATATTTGCTAGAAATTCTTGATGCTCCTCAATTTTATCTACAAGTTCATCAATACCAGTGTTCAGGGTAGATGATGTGCTTACGATTGGTG
>JAEOSF010000024.1 GCA_016840515.1 Candidatus Borrarchaeum yapensis
GTAATAGTTATCCTTTCGATGCAACAATAACTGATGACCATCCGAACTTCGTCTGGTATAACTGGGACGCCGGGACAAATAGCACAGCCTATTCATCGCCCTGGAGTTTCACCATAGATACGACCCTGTTAATTGATGGCTGGCACGACTTCTGGTTGTACGCTAATGATACCCTCGGCCATGAAAACGTCACTCATTACAGATTTGAGGTTGATAACACCGCCCTTAATGTATACCTTGTTAGTCCGTCCAATGAGACCGTTATTTCCAGTGATAGTTATGCCTTTGATGCAGAAATAGTAGATGTCAATCCAGGTTATGTCTGGTATAAATGGGATGACGGCACTAATAGCACTGCATATCCAAGTCCATGGGATTTCACCGTTGATACAACTCTTGTAACGGATGGCTGGCATGACTTCTGGTTGTACGCCAATGATATATTGGGAAATGAAAAGGTTATCCATTATAGATTCGAGATTGATAACTCTCCTCCGGTGACTACAATCAGTTTAAGTGGTATTCTAGGGCTTGATGAATGGTACGTAACGAACGTAACTGTTACTTTCACTGCAACCGACGACATTTCAGGCATTTATAAAATAGCCTATAGTTTCGATGGCGTCACTTGGATTGCTTATATAGATGCATTCAATATTACAGACGAAGGAGTTACCACACTTCATTACAACTCAACCGATAACGCTGGCAATGTAGAATCCACAACGTTTTCACTAATTAGCATTGATAAAACACCTCCTGAGACCACTATTAGTTTAGGCGGCACTTTAGGAAACAATAACTGGTATACATCCGATGTGACTATCACTCTATTGGCAAACGATGACTTTGGCTCAGGTGTTGACGAAATAGCCTACAGTTTTGACGGAATCACCTGGATCTCTTATACAGGACCGTTCATCATCACAGCTAAAGGAAGCACAACCATTTACTATAACTCAACCGATGTCGCTGGCCACGTGGAATCCACAACGTTTTCACTAATTAGCATTGATAAAACACCTCCTGAGACCACTATTAGTTTAGGTGGCACTCTCGGACTCAATAATTGGTATATATCTGATGTAAGCGTTACCTTGACTGCGACAGATGGCACCTCAGGTGTGGATGAAATAGCATACAGTTTTGACGGAATCACTTGGATTCCTTATACGGGACCGTTCACCATCACAACCGAAGGAAGCGTAACCATTTACTATAACTCAACCGATGTCGCTGGCCACGTGGAATCCACAACGTTTTCACTAATTAGCATTGATAAAACACCTCCTGAGACCACTATTAGTTTAGGTGGCACACAAGGGCTCGATGATTGGTATTTGTCCGATATAACTGTCACTCTATCGGCTACCGATGCATTTGGCTCAGGCGTGGATGAAATAGCATACAGTTTTGACGGAATCACCTGGATCTCCTATACAGGCGCGTTCACCATCACAACTGAAGGAAGCACACCTGTCTACTATAATTCAACAGATGTCGCTGGCCACGTGGAATCCACAAAGAATGTAACAATAATGATCGATAAGACACCTCCTGAGACCACCATCACTACTCCCAGTGATGATACTGTTTACACTGGCAGCATTTGGATTAATGGAACCTTCGATAGCATGATAAGCCAGATTATAAGCATCAAAATTAATGATACACGTTTTGACCGTGTGGAGCCTTCAGGTGTGGCGCCTTACGGCTTTACGGGTATTTATAGCTTCTTGGCATTAATTACAGAAGAAGGTGAATTCGACATTGAGGTCACAGTTCAGGACCAAGCGAGCTTCAACACAACTGTAACAAAACACTTGATTTTTGTTAATAACACGCCTACAGGCAATAACGTGAAGGTTACTGATCTGGTCACCAGGGTTAACATAACGTTTGACACCGTCACAAACAGCGGAACAACACTAGTGACCACAAGCGATACAGGACCTGAAGCCCCAACAGGATTCAAAGTCAATGGACAATATTACAACATCACCACAACTGCCAACAGGAGTGGTAACATTATTTTAGCCATACCTTATGACGAAACTCAGGTTTCGGGAGATGAAGCAAATCTACGTCTGGCGCATTGGAACGCAAGCTTAGGAGCATGGGAAGACATCACAACATGGGTAGATACAGTTAATAATATCATTTACGGAAATGTAACGAGTCTCTCATTATTTGCTATAATGGTTCCTCTAGATGTTCCTCCAAGCGATGGTGATGGCGGCGGTGGTGGCGGTGATGGTGGCGATGGTGATGGCAAGTCTGCGGCCCCCAAGAATTTGGTAATTACTCTACTCTCCGAGATTGCAAGTTCCGTCACACAGGGAACATATATTAACGTCACGTTAAGCATCACTGACAAATCCGGAAAAGGTATAGAGGGTGTAGATGTAACAATTAATATTGGAAACATTACAACAGTTGTATGCGAGGATATCGGCGATGGAATATACCAGGCACTTTTAGATACAAATAACCTACCCCTTGGCACTTATCTTATCGCAATTACAGCGCAAAAGAATGGATACGAAGAAATGAGCGCAGATTACACACTAACTGTACGCCTTAGACCCTCTGTTATTTTAATAGGAATGGTGGGTGCTTTCAGCGCAATAGCCCTTCTTGGGCTTATCATTTTCACAAAAAAAAGAAGAAGATAGTTATTACTGGTCTGATTACACCGGCGTTGACGATGGAAGCGGCACTGACAAGCACGCCATTGCCGGCGATGGCATTGGAGACTCCGACATCCCCTGGCCAAATAACAACTACGACTTCTATCCCTTCATCGCAGAGAGCGGCTGGGCCTAGGGAAACGGCTGCTTGAGTTCAAATCAAGCATGAAAGAGGAAAAGAAAATCAGTGGAACTCAAATTTTTAAGGTTAGAGAGATATTATGCAAAAAAAGTACTATTCAGCAAAACTTGGCGTCTCTTTCGAAAAAATGGCGCCATAATGCAGACATAAATAGTTACAACGAGAAATAGTTAGAACGTAGCCTCTTCCGATTTTTATCCTATGATTTTTTATACTGAGAATTACAATTTAACTCACTGAAGTGATCTATTTTTAAGTTCAATTGAAAAGTTTTACCACAAATAATAATAAATGCGAAATCAAAGCTAATTCTTGAGAACCATGAAAACATACATAGTTACCCGATTCAGTAACCTTGAATTAAATTCAAATACTCCTAATGCAGATTTTAATGACCTGAATGAGGCGATAAAATCTTTTCTGAAAAAACCATCTATTTTAGCGGAACTAGAAAAGCCATTTGAAAAAATATTAGGTTACAATTTTTTTAACAAAGATCTAGATAAAAGTTTTTATGAAAAAGTCAAAGAATTAATCGCTAGCAGTAAGATGTTCAAAATTGATGAATACGGAAAAATGATAGTACTTGACTAGAGGTTAATTATTATAAGTAGCAGATACTGATTTTTGACATGCCAAAATAAATCTTGATTACATTGAAAATGCTACAGCCTATCCCTATTCTATATAATAAGATATTGTGATTGTATCATAAATATACACGCTTTTTCAATATTCATTTGAATAGAATACAGGCAAATATATATTATAACCTAGATATTTGCGAATATTACAAATATTGGCAGTAAAACTGCGAACTTTTCCACAATCTTTTTTAGACTGTTTATGGTATAAACATAAAAGGATATTTTATTTGCCTATTATATGACTTCATCCAAGTTTGTAGACTATATGTGCTTTGAAACGTTTTATGAAGGAGAAAGTTAATTATGGGGGGTTTTAACCGATTTAAAAGAAATGACGAAGAAAAAAATTTAGAAAGGCAAAAGAAAGAAGTTTTAGACAACAATTCTACCGAAGTACCTCCTGAAATGGAACAAAAGCATGAAATAGAAGATATTGTGGAAGAAAAAGAAATTGAAACAACCATCTCTGACACTAATGCAGACTATCAAGAAGAAAAGGAAGATGGTGAGACTGTACCAATTGACACCACTGAGATGGTTGAGCAACAGGAAGAAGAAGGAAAAGAGAAAGAAGTAAAAGAAAACACAGTAGAAGTAAACGGAGCGGAGGAAGTTAAGGAAAAAGTACATATTTCAATACATGAAGAACAAGACGTTGTTGACGTAAGTATTATTGAAATGGAAGATATTCCAGATACTGAAACCGAGCTTGTTGATCCCATTGTTGATTCATCAAAGAAGTACTATTCTGATGTAAAATTAAGCATATTAGAGAAACGACTAGATACGCTTCTTCACACGAAAAAACAACTGCTCAGCAATCCAAAACCAGACAACAAGAAACTAGAGGAAATTGTGCTATGTATTCAAACAATTAAGAGTGAAATAGAAGATACAAAATATGAAGCGTTCCGTTTTTCTTCAGAAATATAATAACTACTGTAGACGTGATTTTATTGCATTTCACTCATTTTTGTATTGAACTGTTAGCAGGAGATTACATATCGCCTTTCAACAGGCCAGTTAATTCCTTCTTAGGTTTACATAGACGTGTATAAGCAATATTTTTCTTAGAAGTTCGAACACAAATTTCTATAACTCTTTGAGTTAAGGTTGAAAGAAACCGCTAATCCCATGAAATGATTTTTATTTCGAGGAAAATTCACTGCCGGGAATATCCTTTTTCAAGAACGACTCCTGAAAGAGCAAAAAGATAGACTACCCCATTTATGAACACACTTTGTGTAAGGTTATTTGCAGTCCAAATAAATCCAGCACTATAAAGGAATGGATCAAAAACACTTGCGATAATTAAAATAGAAGAAAAAGTCATCAGAGCGGACTTCCAACCGCTATATTTTGCAAGGTGGTAGGCAAGTAATAAGAAACCCAATCCTTCGACTAGATACAACATATGCTCTTAAGACGCCAATATAATAAATAATTTATGGGAAAAACTTTCGCACATCTAGTAAAAGTCTTCGCATTGTTTTTTTTTAAAAACTAGAGATCTTTTCGCTCCTTTAAACAAGGTTTCTAAGGGATTTCTTAATACAATACTAATGAGATTATATACAAATAATAGTTGATCTTTCATATTATGAAGGGATACCATGAAATGCCAAATGGTAGAACAAGGATTTCCTATGGGCAGTTGCCTTACAAAAGTTCCCGATGGAACTTTAAAACAAGCATGCGAAGTGACACTGGAAAGACAGGATGATATTTGGCATAGATTGATTAAAAGTATTCATCTTTCTCGTCCAGAAGACTATTTGTCAATCTATCAGAGCGGCTGCTCCCACAACTGTTTAAAATGTCATTCGTGGTACTTTAGTAAAGTTGTTGATGGTCATTTCTACTCAACTGATGAGATTGCAGAAAGAGCTGCAGAATATGAAGAAATGGTGACTATAGCAGTTCCCCATGAACACGCATTGATGTATTACGCCACAGACTTATGCAGGCATTGCGGGTCATGTATTATCAAAGGAGAGGAGGGACCTCTATGTCCGAAAAAACTATCTCCCTCTCAGATAGTAATGAGTCCGCAAGGATATGGTCCAGCACGCAATATTGTAGCTTTTACAGGTGGAGATTTAACTTGTTATGCGGACTTTTACGTTCAAGTTACTGAAAAAATTAAAGCGCAGTGCGAAAATATTTGGGTCTTACTTGAAACAAATGGCTATGGACTAACTCCACACAATCTGGACAAGTTTAAAGAGGCGGGAGTTGATTCGTATTGGCTCGATATTAAGGCTTATGATGAAAAAGTATACAAGAAACTGTGTGGCACAACAAATGAATGGATACTGCGAGCACCTCAAGAAATTGTAGATCGCGGATTTGTACTGGAAGTCCTTACACTTTTTATCCCCAAGTGGGTAGAAACCGACCAAATAACAAAAATTGCACAATTAATCGCAGATATCGATCCAAGCATCCCATTTTCAATCCTTGCCTTCTTCCCAGAGTATAAATTACAAGAAGTCCCAAGTCCAACACTAATGCAAATGTTAAAAGCATATTTTTCAGTTAAAGATACAGGACTGAAGAATATTCGGCTTGGAAACATAGGTGTGTTTGCTAAAACACAAAAAGATTGGGATATATTATTAACTCTTGCTGGTGAAGAAGCAATTTAAGGTGTGTAATTTCTCAGGTAAGGTGCGATGATGAGCAATAGAAATGATGAAGATATTGTTGATCGTATCCAGTATAAACAAGCCTTAATGACAGTTATTTCAAACTTTGAAGAAGTTCTAAGAGAGAATGTCTATGAAACAACTGGTCAATCACCACATGTAATTGAAGTGCGTGATGTGGATGAAGTCACTAGATTTGGAGCAACTGGACAGGTACATCTAGTGACTATTGATTTTAGTAGTGAATTTGGCGCACATCAAACAATGTTAGCCATAAAATTCTCTTCTAGTGGAGAAAAAGTCTTTTCAGAAGCATCTAACTCGCGCTGGTTATTTAAACAATTAGAATATTTAAATTATGGTGACCTAGGTACTCCAAAATTGCTTTTTGCCTTTCCAGAAGAGAAAATTTTGATATATGAAGGAATTCATGGCGATCCATATTATCAAGCTGATATTGAACCAAAAAAGAAAGCAGTGCTTGCAGGGCGACTATTAGCTGCAATTCACGGGTCAACTACGCGTTTAGTTGATGCCGAAAGTTATGAAAACCTCATGGCCTTAATGTTGTCAGATTTTCCGATCTCTGCTTTGCGAAGGGAAGCTATTGGTAAGGCGAGTTCGATATATTTTGAGGAAATGAAAGACTCAATAGGCGGAGGAAATATTTTTGGTGATTACCACCAAGGAAATGTAATACTGAGTAGGGAAAAACAAAATACTCATTTGCAAAAAATCTATGTAATTGATCCTGAATACATGATGTTTGCAGATAATTGCCGATGTGAAGATATTGCGAATTTCTTTGTTTTTCAACTCATTGAAGAGTATAAAAACACACGATCTATAGAAGAAACACGATCTGCGCTGCATTTTTTTCTTTTAGGATATAATCAAGTTCTCAGAGACTTTAATCTGTCGCTTAATGAATTATATCCACATATGCCATTAGAATTTCATTTAGCATATCACATTTTCATAAATATTCGAATGAGGATAAAACGCTCTAGACAGAAATTAAAAGGATCTAAGCAGGTGAATAAACGTTCCGTACAAGACTTCATCGCAGAGGTTAAAGAATTGATTTCTCTTGCAGAGTTTTTATTAAAAGAACGTCCTCTGACAAGTTGATCTGTTTTTAGGCAAATATACAAATCTGAAAACTATCTTATATCCAGAATTCAGCTACATAAGTATTTCTTAAGTTTTTAAATTGTTTAACTAAGCGATAAATTTTAAACGATTTTAAAAGGAAGAATTGCTAATGTAATGACATTAATATGAATTGTTATGTTGTTGAAGAGTTTATATCAACTAATTTAGTTTTATGGGATAATAATGAAAGATAGGGCACTGTATTCAATCTATATAATTGTCTTTGTAGTACTACTAGGCATATACTTCATTATTTCCTGTTTAACGTTATTAAATGAGCAAGTAACCACTGTTGTAAGGCTTTACAATACCATTCTTTTGTTATTGGAGTTTATAATGGCATTAATTTTATTTGGCACAAATTTAGGGACAAGAGCGTCATTTAACGAAAAACCATTACGAAGAGAGACACCGCTCCTAAAAAAACACCCAGTTGTTTCCGTAATCGTCTCAATATTCAATGAACCGATCCGGGTTGTAAAAAATACGTTAGTTGCGCTGAGTCAACTGACTTACCCAAAAGAGAATCTCGAAATATTCATCGCTGATGATTCAACAAGAGATTACTTCGTGAATTGGTGTCAAAAAAACTGTGAAAAACTCGGAATTAACTATGTTCACCGTACAGATCGAACTAATCATCGAGTGGGGGCGCTAAATAACGTCATTTACAATCACTCAAGGGGCGAGTATATTGTAATGCTTGATGCAGATAACCTACCAAAAGAAGATGCAATTCAAAAACTACTGTATGAATTTGACAACACAGATAACGAGAAATTAGCTTTTGTACAGGGAATTTTTGACATAACAAACAACAATACGATCGCCGCACGACTAAGTTATCTGGTTGAATATGCCTATTTCACGACAGTAATCGCAAGACTGAACGAAAAGGGATTATGCGTCCTATCAGGACATTCATGCTGCATTAAGAAGTCTGCTTTACTTGAGATTGGAGGTATACAGGGTAAAACCTTTCAAGATGATTATGAAACCTCTACCGTTTTCTTTGCAAATGGTTTCGAAGGAAAGCGTGCCAATTTTCATTGCTCATCAGTTGTGGCACCCACAACGATTAGAGCTTTTCTGAATATGTATTTTAAATGGCTTCTTGGTGGCCTGTCAGTTTTGCGTACAAATTTTTTGACTATTTTAAAATCAAAGAAAATGCAATTTCGTCAGAAGATAAACCTATTTATTGGTTTTTCTTCGATGTTCATGAACTTATTCGTTGTTTTATGGGCAATAGGATTACTTTTATTAGTTTTATTTAATATCCCATTAGTTCGTGGTAATCTCTCTTTTTTGATCTTTTCTTTCTCCTCTTTTACACTATTTATGGCAGTTTTTATTGTAAATGGTCTTTTAAATTCATTTGGAGTTTATGTAATGTATCTAAGACGAGGAATAATGCTACCTAGACTCTTTACACGCTTTTTTCCAGCACATCCTACCACAATGATCCATGGTAATACAAGTACCTTAGACTGCATTCTGATAGATACAATAGCTCCTTTCCTTCTTATCTTAATACCATTTTTTGTATTCTTACAGTATATTCGCGTGTTGTTTGGTGGAAAACCACCATTTTTCCTTTCAGAAAAACGAGAAAATGTGAAACTCAATCGAAGTTTTAGTTCTGAAATCTCGCGTGTTTTACTTATTCTTCTTGGCTTCATTTTCCTTTATGCAGCATACATCATATACTTTACAAACCAGATTTTGGCATTTAGTCTCGTTAGTTTTTCTCTTGCCTTACTATTAACGCTCCCGTTAATCGTGTTCGAGTTTTTTGAAAACAAGAATAAAATTTCAAGCGATGAATACGACCGTCTGGAAGAACAAGAATTCGATTTGGAAGATTAGCTCCTTTTGTTCAAATATAATGAAAAAAGTATAGTGCAATAAAAAAATGAAAAATATAAGAGCATGAATAACACGTAGATATATCTAGCTTCATTATCGAAAACAATGTTCTTGAGAACATGATTATCGCCTTAGGAACAGAGGAGACGGAATGTTTTATTCCACACCAATGTTTTTAGGGCTTTTCTTTCTATGCACTAAGGAGGGGACATACAGATATCTAGCTTAAGGGAGAGGATGAGCCTATGACCAAGGAAGTAGTGATACCTTGGGAACTCAAATACAAATTTGTTAGGGGAATGATGACAACCCTGTTCAAAGGGTTCATGTATGAGATTCGCGAGGAATGTGGCGCAGCAACTGCACTCAAAATACATGAAAGGCTCAATAAAAGAGATGATAGAATAAAGAATATGACATATACACTTAGAGAAGTCTTCAACATAGAAGGCAATGATATCGAAACAATTGAGAGGTGGTATAATATCTATTGGGATCTCACCGGGATCGAAGGTACTAGACTTGAGCAATCCAAAACATTCGGTAGGAATAGAATCACTAAGTGTCCGTTTAAAACAGGCTACAAAGATATCAGCGAATGGTGTGTAAACTTCAACAATATTATTATTAAGACTATTAATCCAAAGACTATCCTTAATCGAGTTAAAGGAATGTGTGCTGGAGATCCCTATTGCGAATTCATCACAAAAATAGAAGAATGAGGAAAGTGGTTTTAGAAAGATATAACTCTAACATTCGCATTATTCGAATAATTTTGTCCATAATTCCATTCGAGTTAGCATATATTGTAAATAATCCTTTTGAGAGCCTTTTACGAGATTTAATTTCCCATTTAGTCCCTCTATTAGTGATTGATACGCACTACAGTAATCTGTTGTATCAATAAAATTGATTGAGTCTACTAGTTTCCATAATATTTCATTTAGTTCAATACCTGGTAACTCTGCACGAATATCTTTAAATACACTTCTTGGAGTTTTTTCATGGAAACAAATAGGTGCTCCGTGAGCGAGATTTTTTCCCATATGATCACATACTTTTTTGAGGAACAGGCCAGACCAGATATCATCAAAACGGTCAATTTTTTCTTCCGGACCCATAGGTAGCTGATAGAACGCAGGGATAACTTCGGGAGAAAAGGCTAGATTCATTGTACACACTGTTAAATATGTGTTCCTTGCAATAACCGTATTTTGGTCCTTAAGCCGAAGTGATTTTGATCTTGGTTTTCCGTTTAGTCCGCCTTGTACTAAGATAGTAACAGCATCTAAGTCAGGATCATTGATCCATAGACCTTGGTTAAGAACTATTTTTCCATCAATAGATTCCGTATAATAAGAAAAATTCTCTCGTGTATCCTGTCCATAAGGATAACCGCGTGGGAATAGGCCGTCCATCTCAAGTTCGAGATTAGTAAGAACATTATACCATTTATTTTTTGTTCCAATAACTTTATCAATGGAGATAGAATTTTCAATAACCTGCTCATGAATACCTAAATAATCGTAGTCCATAGAAGGATACGTATCATCATCAATCATTATAACTAAGTTCGGTTCTTCTTCATACGCAAGAATGAGTCCAAAACTGGTTTCAGAGTGGGCACGCAGAGGAATAAGTTGTTCGTATTTTTCCCAGCGTTGACCAAATCGATCTTGAAAGTATTTTTCTCGCTCTTTTTTTCCCCAAAATTCGGTTTCTATATCAGAAAAAAGTTCTTGGTTCTTTTCTCGAATTTTATTTGCTTCTTCATCAATTACAAGAGCTTTTATTCGCTCTAAACTATGATTATATTTCTTAAAATTCTCTATATAAGTTTTCCAGTAATTAAAGACATGGATTGATGGAATAATTAACACTATTTTCTTCATGTGAACTACCTTGAAGTGATTCCTTCCGAGAAGGAGAAATAATTTGATATATAAAGATTGGGGCGAATAGCTTCTATTCTAATTTTTAATTCTTTATACAAACTCCCTCTCGAATAAGCACCATTGATATTTTGATGAAACATAATTGACACTAAAAATCTCTGGAAATAGACCTCTGTGACTATAAATTTCTTTTTTCAATTATTATTCTTTTTGATAACTATTTTTTTAAGTATATGTCCGATTTTTCTGAGATTATGCTTTTCCTTAGTTCTATGTTCTGAAATTGATCAAAAAAGAATTAAATAGGTACATCTGTTTAAGTTATTAGTTATCAGTTGAGCACTTTATTCAGTTATATAAGCCGTTCTTTGTTTAAGAGAAGATACAGAATTGTTTGTCCTATTGAGGGATTTGAATGGACATCAAGAAAGAAATTGAAATCGCAATAGAAAAGGCAATCAGTTTACGAGAACAAGGACAAGTTGAGGAAGCCTTGGAAGCCTATCATAAGATTGCGAAACTTTTAGAAGAAGAAGGTGATGTTTTAAATGCTGCCAATGCGTATCTTGAGATGGGATTGCTACTAAATGAAAATGGCGAAGATGAAAAAGCATTAGAATGGCATAAGAAAGCTTTTACTTCTTTTCAAGAACAAAAAGATGAACGTACAGCTCTTGTTGCTATTTATCTATGTGTGACGCTTACAAATTTAGGAGATCACTCAGAAGCGATAAATTATGGTTTACAAAGCCTTAAGATCTATGAAAAAATGAATAATGAAGAGGGTATGGCTGGAATGGCAGAAGCGTATTATGCTTTAGCACTTGCCAAAACTGAAAGCAATGAAACTCAAGAAGAGGCCTTTGATTATTTTAACAAAGCATTAGAAATAAATAAAAAACTAAAGAATCAAGAGGCAATTTCAGCGATTCATAATGAGTTAGGTAACATATTTTTGACCTATGATAAACTTGAAGAAGCTATGACACACTTCAAGAAGGCGTTAGATTTATACAAAAAATTGGATGATATTGAAGGAATGGCTTCAACGTTTGTAAATATGGCAGAGCTTTACGAAATAGAAGAAGATTACAGAAATGCCGGATTCAATTTTTTAAAAGCTGCAGAAAATTTTATTGAGTGTAATCTGCCTGATTTAGCAGAAGAATTTATTGCTAGAACAGATTCATTAATTTCAGAACTACCAAAAAGCTCTCGTCGAACCATTAGGAAAAAGATCGATGAGTTGAATGCAAAAATCAAATAGAAAAAAGGATTTGCCCTTTCATAATTTTTCTGGTGTTAATTCATTATAAGAAGCATCTTCTTTGAAGAAGACTACTTTAACTGCACCAAAATTCCTGAAAATATCTCTTGTAGCTTTTATACTATTTGAGTCCATCATTTCTGCTTCAACAAAGACAGTTTTACCTAAAAAGGCCCCCATACGTCCTAAAGTTCCAATGATCGTTCCGACTGCTTCTGCTGAGCTTAAACTCTCAAGTGATTGGTATTCAAGGAGTTCTGTTTTTTTTTCATCTAGTACTCTTCGAATAATAGATTTATCTTCAACAGACCAGTTGACCACGTCCAATCCATACTTTTCGGCAACTTCTGGAAGCGATTGATTAATTCTCGAAATCATTTGCGTACGTAATTCTGGAATCATTGAATCTAGCCATTGAACATATAAATACAAAATCTTTCTACGAAGTAATCCCTGACTGTATTCCTTTTTTTCTTTGTCAATATCCACGACACGTGATTTTAGAAGTTGACTTTCACTTTCTAATTTAGTCTCCAACTTTAGCAATCGTTCTTTTTCAGATCTAGTGCGTCTTAGGTCTTCTTTGAATTTCTTTTCTTCATCTTCTAGATCATTTATCCTTTTTTTACTTGATTCTCCTTGTAGCGTTTTTGCTTTTACTTTTGTTTGTTCAAGTTTCTTATCCAATTTGGTTATTTCACTTTGAAGACTTTTTGCTTCTTTTTCGAGTTTCTTGATGTCAATATCTTGCTTTTTGTCCTCTTTTACTTCTTCATCCACTGAAAGGTTTTCTAATTGTCTCATCTTTTCAAGTACTTCTTTTAATTCTGACAATTTCTTGTTAGCTTCTGTGATATTATCCTTCAATGTTTTCAAAAACTTATTTTCAAGTTGTAATTCCTTGTTAATTGAAACCATTTGAGATAATTTACTGCTACGATCACTTATTGCTTTTGCATCTGTTTTAAGATCTGCAATATGTTTCTTAGTTTGAGAAATAACTTCCTTATAGTGTGTTATATTTTCTTCTGCATGATTTAGCAACGCTTTTGATTGAAAAGAAGTAGTACAAACTGGACAGTTCTCAGACTTTTTCTCCTTAAGAGTAGGCAGTATAACATCTAATGCTTTAATCATGTTTTTATCGCTTTTTATACTTGCTTCAAATTCGTTGATTTTCTCGTTTAGGCTCTTTAATTCTTTTTCTAGTGTTTTATTTTCATTTTCAATTTCTTTATCTGATAGTTTTGAAATTCCCTGTTCTTTCATTGTCTTTTTAAGCATATCTTGGTACTTTTTGAGCTTAAATTCACTATTTTTTTCGTTCTTCTCTAGATCAAAAATCTTTTGTTTTTGTGTATCTAATTCTTTTAATAGAAGACCTGAAGTAAGTTCATCCTTCATCTTATATTTTTTAGTTAACTTCTTAATCTCATTATCTAATTTCTCAATTGATTTCTTGTATTCTTCCTGTTTTTCAACTTTCTCTTGGATATCTTCTTTTCTGTCTTCTAATTCCTCTTTTAAATATTTTAACCGTTTTTCCTTTTCTTTCAATAACACTTGCGTATTTCCCTGTTCTTTTTTTATTGTTTGTAATTCATAATTAAGGCGATTGAATTTTTCAAGATCTTGTTGTATTTGACTTATCTTATCTTCATATTCATCAATTTTTAGATTTAGGATTTCAATTTTACCAGTTTTCTCGCGCTTACCAGCCTCTACCTCAACTAGTTTCTCTTTTTCATCTGTTTGTGAATCAATTTTTCCTTTTATACTTAACAGATAATCATTTTCGATTTGTATGAGCCTTTCAAAAGTTTTACGAGCACGTAACAGTGTTGGGACTAGAGAGATTTCCTCAATCTTTTCTTGGTAGTTTTTCAAATTATCTTCAATCTTCTCTAGAAAAATTACCGAATTATCGAAATAACTACTCTGTTCCGCACCAGATTCTAATGCGAGGTAATTTAATACCTCTTCTGAAGTACCTGCAATTACTTCATCTCCATTTTCAAACAGACCCGAGTGGGTAATGCCTCCTGGCTCAATGATATGTTGAAGTGTGTATTTCTTCCCATCAATTTCTAAAAAGACCTCAACTTTTCCATCTAGCGTTTTTGTCTTAGAACTCTTCGGATCAATCATCTTTATTAGACGCTCAATAGGGGGATTACCTCCAAATGCAGAGTTTAGTGCTAGAAGAGATGTCGTTTTTCCTGATGCATTTCTGCCAAAAACTATTACATCGTCATCCTTGGCTGGAAATAGCACTTCTGTTCTACTATGAAAACTACCAATTCCTTGAATGGCATATCCATTTATGATTATTTTAGGAATTGAGGAGTTCGTTGACAATTCTTGCTACCTCCGTAATATTCTCCTCAGGCACTTTGCCAGATTGTATTTCTTTTATACTTGCAATAAAACCTTTCTTTAGAAGTTCAATATCGATAGGAAAATCCTTGGAAACTTTGGTTTTTTTGAGTAATTCAATAATATCAGTCAAGCTCACGAGTGTGCTACCTCCACTCTGGGACTATTTGCAGTTGTACTTTTGCTTTCATACCTTCCTTTAAGCCAATACGTATTGCTGCCCTTTTTGGTATAGTCATTTCAAATCGGTGATTTGGAAATCCTTTTCTGAATTCACGAACCTTAGTTTCGAAAATGCCACCACTGATGTTTAATAGCTCATATTTCTCGATAAGTGTTTTCACAATGGATAAAGCTTCACTTTGTGTTCGTAAATTTCTTGTAAACACTAATGCGCCTTTATTTTTTTGAACTTTTTGATTAAATCCTAATGAAATAAGAAGGTTTAGTTTTTGAAATGCACGAATGCTATTTTCACTAAATTCTGCTACTTGATCTTCAATTTGTTCAAGTTTGTTTTCATCTATAAGTTTAGGAAACTCTATATTCGGATACACTAAGGATGCTTCGATATTAAAGTGTTTATTAACCTTTAAAATTCGAATATCATACGGAAATTTAACTACTCCCTTTTTCTGTAGAGATTCCTGTGCATTTTGAATCACATCATCTGAAGGTGTAATTAGATGAACATCCGAGATACTAGTCTTTCCGATGATCACATTAAAAACATCATCTTTTGAAAGAGATCTTTTCGCTTCATTTTCAATATACCATGAGTACATACATCCACTACTTTGGCAATACACAGTCCAGGAACCATCTTCATGTTCTATAAATGCTAAAGGTTCAGTTTCGCATTGAGGACAAAGATATTTTTTTTCTTTTTCGTCTTCATCTTCGATAATGCGTAGATAGGATTGTAAAGCAGTCCAAATAGTTTCAGAAGCTGGAATGAGGCGAATCTCGATAAGTTTCTTAAGAGATAGTATAATTGTCTTAGCTGTTTTGGCCTGTTTTTTTTGGATGGTTCGTAACTGATGCGGGGGTATTGGAGAATCAAAATCGATCAAATCAAGATTTACCAGCTTTAATAGATTTAAACTGGCTTTATCATAAGAAATTGAATTTTTTGTTTTATTAAGAACTTCATATAAAGTAAATTTTCGTTTTTTTGTATTCAGATATTCATTTCGCATATAGTCGTAGATTAAAAAGGTTTTTGCATCCTTTAGAGTATTTACTAAGTGATGAAATTCAACAGAAGTACTGAGATTGATATCTTCTGAGGATATTGTGTTTCCACTATCAAGATCAGTTATTAAAACAATTATCTCCTTGTTCTTGAAGAAAAGCTGAATGGAAAACTTTTCCAGAATGAAAACATTTGCTAATTTATCGAGTCTTTCCCTTAGTGAATGAATAGGTCTTCCAAGAATTTTTGCGGCTTTTTCTACTGAGAGTCCCTTTTCTATCTTGATTAAATCCAGAATTTCTTGATTTAATCTGGAAGATAAGAGTCTTAAGAGTTCGGTTTCCTCCAGTTGTAGTTCCTCCAGTTGTATTTTGACAATTCAATTACAAAATAGGTCTGCGCGCGCTTATAAATATTTTCTAAGGGCACTTCTCTTGATTTAATCTCATTGAAATTTCTTTCAATTGTTTTTGAATTTCTTAGAGGAATGTAATTTTTATTTTAATACTAGAAAATGATATTGTATTTTTCAAAAAAGAGTTATTATATTCTTATAATCTAGAATTAGCGGAGGTGATAAATTGTTTGGGCAAGTACCAATCGATCTCGATTTAGTAAAAGAAGAAAACATAGATAAGGAGATCTTAAGAATAGCAATAATTGCGGAATTAGATGCAGTAAACACTTATGAACAAATGGCGGCAAAAACAAAGAACGCTGATCTCAAGATTGTTCTGCTGGACATTGCAGGTGAGGAAAAAACACATGTAGGCGAATTCTTAGAACTTCTACTAAGACTAGATCCCCAGCAAGTAAAAGAGTTGAAAGAAGGAAAAGAGGAAATTGAAGAATTACTTGAAAAATAGCGTTTGAATCATTGACACATTAGAATAATTAATAAGGCATAATTTACAAATGGTTCGTCATCAACGAGAATAGGTGAATAAGAATGGCAGCCTTATATCAAACTGCAGATTGGAAAGCAGAAAAACATGTTCCAGTAATTGATGATCCTGTAAAAGAAGGAGATCTTTTTAAGGTAACTGTTAGTGTTGGCAAAGAGATCGCCCATCCAAATACTACTCAGCACCATATCCGATGGATAGACCTAATTTTCTGGCCAGAAGGCGAAAAATTTCCATATCAAATTGGCAAAACAGAATTCCTAGCTCATGGCGAATCTACTCAAGGTCCTGATACGAGCACGGTATATACTCATCACTGGACCGTGTTTGCTTTTAAGTCAGAAAAACCGGGAAAACTTATTGCAACCTCTCATTGCAACATTCACGGCCTTTGGCAAAGTGAAAAACAACTAATGGTCTAGTAACTTCCAACATGCTAAAAACTAAATCTCACAAAAACTTTTTTCTACTCTTTTTCTAATCAGATATTCTTTCAAAATTGTTAACATTTAACAGATAATCTGTAGTTATTTTCAGGTTTATTAAATCAAGTTAGATTGCTGATATCAAAGTTTTTTAAAGAGTTTACATGTTACTAAAAAGATAGGAATAATTTGAGGGTTCCTTAATGGCAAAAATTAGTGAAATATGGGTTGATGCCGATAAGTGCATGCGCTGCGCTAATTGTTTGGCAAGTTGCCCAGTATTAACAACTGCGGGATTTAGTGCCTTCCCTGGTCCTCGAAACGTGATGGGAGAAGCCCCAAGACCATTTGAAGAAATTAATGCAACACGTGATCTATTTCACCTCTGTACAACATGTGGGCACTGTAGAGAAGTTTGCCCTTCGGGAATAAATACACCACAAGCAATGAGCCTGTTAAGGGGAGCAGTAGCCAAGAAAGGCTATGAGGACTTCTACATTCAGTCGGCAGCAAAATCTACCACGAAATTTAAGAATCCCTACACGAAAGAGCAAATTGAGAGGTGTGAATGGGCAAAAGGATTTCAATTTTCTAAAACCTCAAATATTCTGTTTTATGCAGGTTGCACTTACTCTTTCAATTACCCTGATGTGTTAAAATCAACGATCGATATTCTTCAAAGAGCAGATATAGAAGTGCAGTATCTGCAGGAGAAAGAAGAATGCTGTGGTATCATGCTGTACGATGGTGGTTATCTTGAGGAGTTTCAAGGTCAAGTTGAGACCAATATAAAGAGATTTGAAGAAGCAGGTATTGATTTGCTTGTAACACCCTGTCCCGGCTGTTTTGGAATGATTAAACGAGAGTATTCGAAGCTTGCAAATTATAATTTTCGTGTACAACATTTCACTGAATTTCTAATAGACCTGATTAACCAGGGTAAGCTAAAATTAAAAGACTATAATGCAACGGTCACTTGGCATGATCCATGTCATTTATCACGAAAAATGCGAATTTTTGACGAACCAAGACAAATTATTGAATCAATTCCAGGTCTAACATTCAAGGAAATGCCAAATACAAAATATGACAGTTTTTGCTGTGGTGCAGGTGGTGCAGTACTCGCATCGAGAGCAGATGTCTCAATAAAGTTAGCGAAACGGCGCGTTAATGAAGCTGAAAATATTGGCGCTAACATAATCTTAACGATGTGTCCAGCATGTGAATCGATTTTAGAAAAGGCAATTCGTTATCTCGCTTGGGAAGACGTGGATGACGAAAATGATGAGGATTTCGACCTCTCTGATCCCCGTGTGAAATTAATGGATCTGTCTACACTAATTTCCCAGTGCATTTCTTGAGTTTTCTTTTATTCTTTGGTTTTGCACGCAATCAAAACTGGAGGGATTCCGATGAAAGCACGCATTTTGAATTTCTGCCGATTTTTGTATATTTTTTAATCATAAAATATATTGAGCGCTCGGGACTCATACCAACCTTACAATCATTTATAAGACTGTGGAATTATTAACAATATCCCACATTTTATAATAATTCTCAATCATTCCGTTAGTGGATAGACCAGCCTTAAGGTTATCAGGCTGTGCACTCGTCACCGAGTTCAAGACATGTTTCATCAATATCGTTTTTTTCAATATTTCGAGAGTCTTGAAGGAGGTTATCCTGCTTTGCTTGAAGAGATCATGGATCATCGACCATATACGGTAAGGACTGCCCTGTTTCAAACGGGACTCGATAAACTCCCCGACTTGTGAGAGCACCCAATCATAGATGGATGGAATTGCTTCCTTAAATCCAAGCCCTCTTCGAGCTATTACATAACTTGCTAAATGATGGACTGACAAATTATGTAATCTTGAATATTTGTATTTCCCGATTATAGAGGTATATCCTGGAAATACCTTTCGAAAGGACACACCGCGCTTTTTAGATTTTCTCTCTAATAGGTTTAAGGCGGTTGTCTTCAAATTGTTTAATTTAAGGTTGAGTTTTTTATTATAGGAAAATTCTTGGTCGAATTGTAAATCTTCAACCACAATGCCTTTACCTTTATTGATACAGTAATTGACGACTTTATCCATCTTATAGGAGATGTAATCGTTACGTTTGTCGGCTCGATAACTGTGGAGGTTACCAAACGAGATTTTATGATAAGAGAGGAGTTTGCCGTGCTGATCAACATTGGTTAACGCTACAAAATTATAGTTAAAATCTAAGCCGATGGCACCATTCTCATAGCCGATACTTGGTGCGGGCTCTGAGATATCATAGGACACGTGGACGAAATAGCGTACCTTCCCCTTGAAGAGTTTCCTTTTCACGGTCACCGTGTATTTGTCAGCATTAAGAATTTGCTGAAACCACTTTTCCTGCACATTGTTTACGGACACGGGCAAAATAAGCCATTTACGTCCGTTTTGCTTGGAGAAAGTACGTATCTTAACTGTTTTATCCTTTAATATCTTGATATTCCAATTTCTTACGCCTTTTTGCTTTACTCCTGCACAACTGAAGGAGGAATCTCGCCTGATCCTAAATTCTTTTTTACTTATTTTACCGCGTATTCTGTCTCTGAATAATTTCTTTCCACCGAACACAACTGGTTCTAAGCGTAAATTTTGTAGTTTAGCCATAAGTGATGCTCTACGAGCGTATAACCCATTTAATCGCCTGTCATGCGTATTCCTGTCCTTTATTTTATTGAGTTTTCTGTTGATAATTTTTAATTGTAGTGTCATAAATTTCCGTCGTTTCTCAAGCCATGTCTTTTGTGCTTCCAATGTCGCTTTATTACCAGTCAAGATTGCGTTAACATAGGGATTGTTATGGCATACACTCATCAAACATTGTTGAATACTCTTTTCCTCATTAAATCGCTCAGTAATATAATCTTCCCCGCAAAACAGTAGTTTATAGCCGATTCGTTTAACTCGATTGAATATAGTAAAAATCTCATTGAGCTTACATTCCTTTGTCTCGTCTGGATAAATTCTGAATTTAACTGTGTGCATCATTTTTTTTTTCCTTTCTCTCTAAGATTACAATGATGTTTTCTTCAGATAAATGTAAGTCCTCTCCATTCTACTTCTTCTCGATCTACTTTATAAAGCCCGCTGTTTTTTTAAAAAAACCAGTAAAAGCCAAATTCATTTGCAGGAACTAGCAATTTAATTACAAAGAAACCGACTAAAATGATAACCTGATGAAATCATATTATTAGAGTTTGCTTTGATATTATATAAGCAAAATAAGAATTCTAGGTGATCATAACGAAGATGATGAAGATACCAATAGATTTAAGTATCAAAAGCCCTAGTTCGATGTGGACTATCTATCTATCTATTGTAAATGTAACACACCAACTGGGTGGGTGTGTGTGAGAATGGATTCTGTTGTGAAGCCATTGCAGGAAAACCAAGTGGATGTATTTGAATCATCCGTTCGACTTTTAATGGACCAGGGAAAAGCCTCAGTGAAATCCATACTCAGTCGTGAAGTTGACTTTATTGACCTCTGCGAAATGATGAAAAAGGCTAAAGAAGACGGGAAAACAGTTCATATTACAGGGATGGGAAGGTCTGGAAAATCAGGAATGCTAACTGGGGAGTTGTTGAAAAATATCGGCTTTCAAGTGAGTTACATTGGCAAAACTCTCGCCCGTCCAATTAGGGAGGGAGATATAGCAATAGCCTTCTCGGGGAGCGGCTGGACTAGAGAAACGTGCGCAGATGTGGATTATGCCATACAAAAGGGTGCTACAATAATTGGTATCACAGCTGACCTAAGATCAAAAATTGGAAGGATTTCAGACGTTGTTCTTAGACTTCCTGGTAAGACGGACATCCCCGAAGGGTCTAGATATGTTATAAAACAACTGGCACAGATTATTAAAACACCTTTAGCACCAATGGGTACAACATTCGAATTATGTGTGATTCTATTCGGAGCGGGACTAATAGGGGGGCTTCATTCTTCATCAGGCTATATAGACGGTTTCAAAGCGATTTCAACTAAAATGTTATCCGACCTCGACTGGACATTAGCAGACCTGTTGAGTTTTCAAAATAATCGAGCGCAGCTTATTGATGTGATCCACCTATTTGAAAATGCTATCATGAATAAACATCCGTCATATTGGATTGGCACGGGGTTGACAGATATCGTTGCTGGGATGCACGCCATGAGATTTCAACATCTTAAGTCAGATGTTGAACTCACCTATGATTGGAGATTCCGTGAGAAAAATCATTTGCTAGTTCTGATTAGTGGAAGTGGTGAAACACCATCAATTCTACATTATGCAGGTGATGCACGAGAAATCGGTATGAGTGTGCTTGGGATAACAGCGTATATGCCTTCTTCACTTAGCAATATATGTACACATACACTTGTAGTTCATGGCAGAGATTCACGCGAATCGGCTTATAATAAGAGAATCAATGGTTCAGCTGAACTATTTATACCGGCATTTGAATACTCTACAGCTAATGTTCTAGATGGGATCGTTGCACAATTAGCATTCAACCTTGGTGTTTCAGAACATGAAATGGAGTATGAACACGCATAGGGAAGTCTAAAACTTTCCTTGGTCTTTTTTTTTGAAAATATTATAATGCTTAGATGCGTGAACAGGTCTCGCAATCGTCCTGCCTTTTTATTTGCATTACGTCAAAAGACATGGCTTCTCCATCAAAAATAAGCAAGCGACCTATTAGGGGAGTTCCTATTCCAAGAACAAGTTTAAATGCTTCCATTGCTTGAAGTGTAGCAAGAACAGCTGGAGTTGCACCAAGTACGGGAAATTTCTTTTGTTCCACAGGTGGATTAGGGAATATACATTTTAAGCATGGGCCTTTTCCTGGCACGATCGTAGTTAATTGACCTTCAAGTCCATAGATGCCTGCATGAACAAAGGGAATTTTATATTGAGTACAGGCATCATTGATGAGATATCTTGTATTAAAATTGTCCATTGCGTCAATTACAACAGTAGCACCTTTTATCAAGTCAAATATGTTGTCTTCGGTAATTTCAAGAGGTAAACCCTCAATAATTATATCAGAATTCATTTGTACTAATTTTTCTTTTGCAGAGATTGCTTTGTCTTTGCCTATATCCTTTTCCCAGTGTAGAATTTGTCTATTCAGATTTGAGAGATCAGGTTTATCTTTATCAATTAGTACAAGATGACCAACGCCACCTACTGCAAGATATATTGAAACAGGACAACCGAGCCCCCCAACGCCCATTACTACAACTTTAGATTTTTTAAGAATTTTTTGTCCTTCAACTCCCCAACCTTTGATCATCATTTGTCGATCATATCGTTCCAGTTCCGATGGTTTCAAATCCTCTGAATGACTCATTTCTTTCGCCCTCTGTAATTATGACGGTGGGCTGTTTTAAATTAAAAAGTTTTGTGATAGTTCTTTCTTTTTCCTATTACCTTGTGGTATTTCCTAAAAAAGGCACCTTTTTCTACAAGAAGTCTACATCCTTTAAGGCGATTAAATTTACAGAAAAAGTGAAAGAAGTCTAAAGGCTATTCCACCTAGAATAAGTGCTAACGCGATATCAACAATGATGATTATTGCTGTCCGTTTCCACCCATATTCTCGTAATAGCGCACCTACAGTAGCGATACAAGGGATGTAAATCATAGTGACTAAAGCAAAGACGATCATTTGAACAGGTGTAAGAACCAAATCAAAATTAACTGTGCCAGCTACGTCTGCTAACAGAATTAATGTTAATTCTTTTCGTAAGATTCCAAATACTAGTGGGATCGAAGTGATTTCTGGCAGTCCTAACCATCCTGTAACAACAGGTGCCATTACTATACCAATTAAATTGAGAATCCCAAATATTCGAAATACTTCTATTAATAAACTTCCTGCAATAATTAAAGGAAATGCAATATAAACAAAATCCTTGCTTCTATGCCAAGTCTTAATAACCATTACTTTTATCGAAGGCATCTTATAAGACGGCATCTCCATAATTAGACCCATAGGTTCACCAGGGACTGTTTTGAACGCAATTCGTCCTAAAATAAAAATCAAAATCAAATTAAAAACGTATAGCCCCATCGCCCATCCAAAACCAAGATACCGACCCACTAATCCTATTATAATCACAGTTCGAGCAGCACATGGGATTAAGACTACCACAAACCCTGCAAGTAGCCGTTCTCTATCTGTTTCCATTATACGACAGCCAATGCAGGCAGGGACACTGCAACCATATCCAAGAATTAATGGAATGAATGCCTTTCCATGGAGACCAATCTTATGCATGACATTGTCCATTAAAAATGCAGCTCGGGGTAGATATCCCGTATCCTCTAGAAATGCTAAAATAAGGTAAAATGGAATGATGTAAGGTAACGCAATGGTTATTCCTGCAATTATTCCTTCTACTAAACCACGAGAAATCAAACTAACTGCCACCGGAGGTAAACCAGCATCTAATAGTATTATTTCAAGCTGTGGCAGCATTAAATCATAGAATAGACTTTCTAAAAGACTAATTAAAAAATCTCCAACGCCAAAAACGATGGCAAACATCAGAGCCATTATTCCAATTAAAATAGGATATCCGAGGATTCGATGAGAGGTAATACTGTCTAGTTTTTCCTCAAGAGAAAGTTGCGGTGGAGAAACGAACTCTTGCGATTCGCGAGCAATATGATTTGCAATGTTATATCTTTCAGCTGCTATTGCTACTGGAGCGATATGTCCATGCAAATCTTCTATCTTGACAATGAATTCATATACTAATTCGAGTACAGATGATCCGTTTTCTTCTTGTTGTACTTTCTTAACAATTATTTCATCTTTTTCTAGTAGTTTAATGCTTAACCATCGCGTAGCATATAGTTTAGAAAGTTTTGGAAGATTTTCCTCTATTTTTTCTTTTAGTAATCCGATATACTTCTCAATTTCTGGCCCATACTTTGGAGGTTTAATATTTACCTTTGTTTTCCCTTCTGCAACAGAAATTACTTTTGAAATTAATTCACTTATTCCTATACCAGAAATAGCTGTAGTTGGAACAACTGGGGTGTTATTTAATAATTTTGAAAGCATCTCACAATCTAAGCAAATACCTTTCTTTGCACAAAAATCCATTTGATTACAGGCAATAATAACTGGAACTTCAAGCTCAAGTAATTGAACAGTAAAATACAAATTTCTTTCTAAATTCGATGCATCTATGACATTGATAATAATATCTGGATGTTCTAACGCTATATATTCACGAGATACAACTTCTTCAAGGCTATATGCACTCAAACTGTAAATTCCTGGCAAATCAAGTACACGAATAGTGTGCCCTTCAAAATAAAGTGTCCCTTCAGCGCGTTCTACAGTTTTTCCAGGCCAATTACCCGTAACTTGATTTAGGCCAGTTAATTGGTTAAATACAACACTCTTTCCGACATTCGCATTCCCAGCTAAAGCGATGCGTAAGGTTTTCTTCTCATCCACAATATCACCGATTTTTTTGATGTGCCAAACGTGTTCTTAGACTTAATTTCCCTATAGGCTTAACAAAAATTCTTTTAGCTATCTGGTTGCCAATAGCAAGACATGTGTTACGTATACAGATTTCAATTGGCCCATGAAACGGCGCTTTGTTATTGATTGTTATTTCTGCCCCTGGAGTCAACCCTAGGTCAGCAAGTCTTTGTACTTGCCCTCTACCTCCAAACATAAACTGAATAATACCCTTTTCTCCAGTATGGAGATATGCAAGAGGTATTATGTCTTCTATCCTTCCTTCAATTTCCTCAAGATTACGATAAAAATAACTTATATTTGAATTATTAAGTCCATGTCTATCCCATTCAATAAACTCATCGTTCATTTTTCCATGTTGGTGTCTCTTACCACCCCTACCTCTCCTAATCATATCTCGAAGGCCTTTTCTCGGATGTATAAACCTATCATGTAAATATTTTTCTCTATGGATTCTTAAGACCTCTTTTCCTTTCTTTGTGACCTTAAAAATACCTTTATCTTCAGAAACCAAATCATTAGACTGAGCAATCGCTATAACATTTTCAATATCAGAAACAGGAACTCCTAACTCATCAGCAATTTTTTGAAGAGAAAATGACTCTTCATCATTGACATTTATTAATTCAAGAAAACATGGGATGAGTTCTTCCAATTTCTGGATAGACATATGGTCACCTAATCTAGTTTTCTATACGAGTTTTGTTTTGTGGCATGCTAATATTTTATGCAATATAAATAAGTTTTAGGAATACCTAAATCTTATTAACTTAAAAAGCTTCTTATACTTTTTGTATTTACAGAGGATTTTGCTTATAGAATGATTAAAAAACACCATTTAAATAAATTATAACGACTTAGCTATCTTTTTCTTTTAGATTGCTCTTTTAGAACTATATGAGAACCTTGCGAAAAAACAAAAGAATATAAGTTTCAATTTTATAAACTATTAGATATTCCATTGTCATAAGATGGTGTGACGACTCTAAAGAGGTAAAAGTAATGGTTAAGCCTTTACTTTCTGAAACAGACATTGCATTACTTGCGAGGTTCTTTAAAACTCTAGGAAATCCAATACGACTTGTCGGATTGAATGAAATGCTAAGAGGCAACAACCGTTTAATCGATATTGCACAAGAATCAGGGAAAATGATAAAGAAACGAACAGAAAACCAAAAAAATAGTAAGATTAGAAGTAGTGATATCGCGGAACATATTAAAAAACTTTATAATGTAGGATTAGCGGAAAAAATTGGTAATAGTCCAAAGGATCTTTTATACGTTCCTAGCAATAAAGATCTTACTAAAAAGTTCTTACTATTGTCGCGTGAATTTGCTGAATTAATGGAAACATCGAGTCGTCTTAAAGAACTTCAAGCAACATCAGAACAACTTAAACATGCTAAAGAATCAATTAAGATCGATGATTTATCAGCAGCTTTACCGAGTCTTGATAAATTAATTCAAGAAAAACAAAAAGAACTTAGGAACAAAGTCAAAAGTTTTGAAGAGTTCTTTAAATAATCATTCTAGATTCGTTGTTCAAAGAAATGATGGAATATGTAGAAGTAAAAACTTACAAAACACTGATAGCATTCAATCCTGCAACATATCCAGTTGTAAGTGCGACACCAAGACCTGATTTTTCACTAATATAGTCATAACCAGCGAGAATTGATCCTGCTCCAAAAAGATTATCTGCTAGTACTTTTCCATCTAAATCTAGGGGTCTTAAGGTTTCATCTGTTATAATTCCCGTAAATCCTATATTATGTTTTCCAGATTCAAGACGTTTTCCTGCAAAATGATTGGTTTTATTACCACTACGTACTGGTAAATCAAAAATTGGTTCATAGAACTTTATTCCATCGAAATATAATCCTTCTGCGATAAAGCTACCAGTCGCAAGCACAAAAACATCTGCCGTAAATGTCCGCCTGTAAATATCTGCAACTGTTTCCAAAGTTTTACATTCATTATTTTCGACATGTGCACTTAAAACCTGAATTCCTCTGTGAATCTCGACACCAATATCATTAACTGCATTCTCTAAAATCTGTTGAAGTCTCTGTCCAGCTACTGATGGGGGGAGAGATAAACATTCAAATACTTGAACACCAAGCTCTTCTTCAAGACGTTGATGGTTTTGAATCCAGTTTTTATATCCCAATATCGCTGGAAAAGCAACCGTATACGCATCTGTTTTATTTACAAACTTTTGCAGTTGTTTCAGAAACCCTGAAAATAATTCTTCATTATCTAATGCTTCAGCAATCTCAATTGATGTAATTTCTTTATTTTTTCCTAAACTGGGTAACATTATATCTTGCGAAACGATTTCTTTGATTATAGTCTGTTTAAAAAAGGAATTCACAACATATTGTAAAGATCTTGAAAAGAATTTTGCATTGAATTCTGAATAACACGGCACTCCAACAGTCATAAGTTTTGAATCTTTGAATTCGAGAAGGTTACCATGAAGCATTGATATAGGGACAATGCAACTTGGTCTGAATGTGCCGAAATAGTTAGATAATACAACATTTTGAGAAGTTTTACCGGCATAAGTCATGTTTGTGATTTCTAGAAAATCTTGAATCGAAATTTTCAAAACTTCTAAGGTTTTTTTAGCGTTTCCATTACCAATTTTTGCGTACGGATGATTTGGTGACGTACGAACAAGTTTACTAATGTTTTCTTCTGGATTTATGACCAATTCGTTTTGTAAATACCCGAGTAGATCAATTACGCCAGTACTCATGTTTGTTGTTCCTAAACCCCTACTGAGAACTGCAACTTTCTTTCCTGTTTCTGCAATCTTTCTTGCTGCTGTTAAACCTGCCATACCAGCGCCGATAACAATTGCATCGTATTGAGTATCCATTACTGTCGACTCTCCAATATTTTTTTGTATAATTGGTCATAGTTTCCAACACAACTAAACACTGATTGGCTTAACAGTTCTTGTCGAAGCTGGTTCATCCAAAGAACAAACTTAGTACCTTTCCACCTTTCCTCAATGAAATCAATGATTGCTTTTTGTATATCGGCAATCTCGTTATCTTTTGAATACTCAAACAATTGATGCGCAAGTTTGAGTGTACACAACCCACCTTGGCAAATCCCAAATCCAGCTTGCGTTCTTTTACAAATATCCTCAAGAGTATACGCCCACATTTCATCGATAATGTATTTCACTTCTGCATTTGATACATATTCACACGAGCATGCCGTTAACCTTGTGACAGGATTTTCTTCCATATTAGCAAAAATTGTCTTAGCTGCGGCTTCCCATCTCCCAATTGTACGCTCTGCAAGAAGCCAAGGGATTTTTAATTTTTTAGCAATTTCCACAAAGTTAAGATCATGTGCTTCTGCACCAGGCAGTTTAGTTTTATGTGTTACACAATCTGCCCGTATTCCAAGTTTTTTTGCAACAAGATCTGCGGTCTTTTCTGCCATCAATCTATAAGTTGTAAGCTTACCCCCCGTAATTGTAATTAGACCAGAAACACCATCTCTTGTTTCATGATCTAGTACTTTGAATGTCCTACTAATTTCCCGTCCTTCTTCACCAGGCTCAGCTCCAAATAATGGTCTATTACCTGCATACGCTCGTACCATTCGGGCATCCTTGACAAATGGAGAAAGAATAGCTCCCTCGCGAATCATTTCATCAACTTCATCCGCTGTAACTGGATATTCATCAGGATTATCCATAGAAACTGAGGTTGTTCCGATAATAGCTGTACTGATATGAGGAACTATAATATCACCATTCGTTGGAAAACGAAGTCTGTTAACTACTCGTGTGAAAAGTCTTCGATCAATAACAACCATGACGCCTTTAGATGGTGTTATTGGTATGTGAATATCAGCTAATTCAGCTATTTTTCCAGCCCAAACACCAGTCGCGTTGATCACAAAATCTGCGTATAAATCATAGATATTTCCTTTTCTATGATCTTTAACTCTGACGCCTGTAATTGCCATATCATCTTTATGGAGCGCTATTACCTCAGAATATGTTCTAATAGAAGCACCTAGCTGTGCCGCTTGGAGTGCTGTTTCCACAATAAGTCGAAATGGGTAAACACTTCCATCATTAACGTAAAATGCATTCTCAACATCGTCATTAATAAACGGCTCCATTTGAAGTGCTTCTTTTTGTGACAATTCTTTTGCTTCAACATTGCATTCTCGACAACCTTGAATGAATTGATCTTTGTATTCGGGATTGTCGATTCCAGATATTCCGACAAAAAGTCCTCCTGTAAGATGAACTGAATTTGACGCTATTTCCAGAAGAGTTTTATTTTCCTCAGCACATTCTCTTGCCGATTCTTTATCTTTCACAACATATCTGCCACCGCTATGAAGAAGACCATGAAGCCGTCCACTTGTTCCACTGCTCAGATCATGTCTTTCAAGTAAAACAGTTTTTAATCCTCTTAGCGTAAGATCTCTAGCTACTTCTGCTCCAGTTGCCCCTCCTCCTATAATTATTGCATCAAAACGTTCCATAAAGATCTCCTCTCGAACAAAAAAGAAACTAAAAAAAGTAAGTGGGCTACTGTTCTTTTATCTTTTCTCCGCAATTCATTCCCCCAATAAGTTTGGGGGATGAAGTGCGTGGTTTACTTTTTTCACTTTCAAAGTAGTGTCCCCTAGCTTTAAATAGCTTTTTGCGGATAATAAAAACTAGTGATATGAATCTCGGGGAACACAGGGAGAAGCCTGATGAAACGGACATAAAAATTTCGCCTGTATCCAGCCACACCACAACAGGCTAGATTAACGCAATGGCTGACTACCTGTCGCATATTGTATAATAATGCGCTGGCAACGCGAAAAGACGCCTGGCAGACTCACCAACGCTCAGTCAGCTATTGTGAGCAAGCCAGCCACTTGAAAGCGGCAAAACAGAATAACCCGTTGTTGAAGGCAGTTCATTCTCAGGTACTTCAAGACGTGCTAAGAAGACTGGATAAGACCTTCACCAACTTTTTTCGACGGCTTAAGAAGGGCGAAAAAGCAGGTTATCCACGATTTAAAGGGAAATACCGGTATGACTCCTTCACTTACCCGCAAAGTGGGTTCGCCCTCGATTACCACAAGAAGAAACTCTGCCTCTCAAAAATTGGACGTATCACCATTAAATTACACCGCCCGATACCTGCTGAAGGTGTGATCAAGACCTGCACTATTAAACGCGAGGTCGACCACTGGTATGCCTGTTTTGCAGTAGCACTACCTGACCCCGATCCTGGCTCTCAGAGAGAGATACAGAGCGCGATAGGGGTGGATGTCGGGCTGAAGAGTTTATTGACGTTCAATAATGGAGACACAATAGACAACCCACGCTGGTTGAGACACTCGGAGAAGAAACTTGCCAAAGCGCAGCGAAGGCAAGCTAGGGCGCAGAAAGGATCACGTAACCGTCACAAGCAGAACACAAAGGTAGCGCAGTTACATAGGAAAATACGCAATCAGCGCAAGGACTTTCATCACAAGCTTAGCAGGAAACTGGTCGATACGTATGACCTGATCGTGTATGAACACTTAAAGATCACCAATATGGTGAAGAATCATCATCTAGCTAAGTCAATTAGTGATGTCGGCTGGGGGCAACTCATGCATTTTACAGAGTACAAAGCGGAGGAAGCTGGTACTCTGGTAGAGTATGTGAGTGCCTATCACACCACACAATTATGTAGTCGGTGTGGGAAGCTTGTTCCTAAAACACTGGCAACCCGTATCCACAACTGTCCTTATTGTGGACTTGATGTAGCAAGAGATCATAACTCTGCCATTACGATTTTACACCGATCAATCAACTATGCAGAATCACAATCATCATCAGGGCAGGGACTGCCCGTAGAGCCTGTTTGACATATCCCGTTGGGGAATGGATGATTCAGGAAGCCAGCCTACTTGTAGGATGGTAGTTCACGTTTCAATCCAGCCAGTTGCACGCTTTACAGCTTTATTCCAGCCTTTGTACAACTCTCGCCTTTTATCTTCGCTGATTTCTGGTTCAAAACATCGATCGACACCCCAGTTTTTCTTGAGATCTTCTATATCCTTCCAATACCCTATCGCTAAGCCAGCAGCATAAGCTGCTCCAAGTGCCGTTGTCTCATCTACTGTTGGTCTTATGCAAGGTACTCCTAAAATGTCTGATTGAAGTTGCATTAGAAAATTGTTTTTTACGGCGCCACCATCTACTTTTAGAGCTGAAAGTTGGATGCCTGAGTCTTTAGCCATGGCCTCCAAGACGTCTTTAGTCTGGAAACATATAGATTCTAGAGTGGCACGTACTAAATGCTCCCTTGTTGTACCTCGTGTTAGACCAACAATTGTTCCTCGCGCATACATATCCCAGTATGGTGCTCCTAACCCTACAAAAGCGGGAACAAAATAAACACCGCCAGTATCAGGAACAGATGAAGCCGCTTCTTCAGTTTCGGCTGCATTTTGAATAATCCGTAGACCATCTCTTAACCACTGAATAGCAGCACCCGTGATGAAGATAGATCCTTCAAGAGCATAATAAGTAGGTTCTCCCGATAAACCGTACGCTACAGTCGTAAGTAAGCCACTTTTACTAGGAACTGCTTTTGTGCCTGTGTTCAATAACATAAAACAGCCTGTCCCGTATGTATTCTTCGCCTCTCCTGGTGCGTAACAGGTTTGACCAAATAGCGCCGCTTGCTGATCTCCTAAATCTCCACAGACTGGTACTTCTTGATTAAAGAAAGTGTCTTGCGTGGTATGACCATAAAGATTTGTGTCAGAACTCGGTCTTGGCTCTGGTAACATTGCCCGTGGAATGCCTAATTCTTCCAGGATCTCATCGTCCCAATCAAGCTTGTTTATATTGAAAATCATTGTCCTCGATGCATTAGAATAGTCAGTAACATGTGCTCGTGTTAAGTTCCAAATAACCCACGTATCAATATTGCCAAATAGTACTTCCCCAGTTTCAGCTCGTTCTTTTACGCCAGGATCATTATCAAGTATCCATTTGATTTTAGGTCCGCTAAAGTATGCATCAATTACTAGCCCAGTTTTTTCTCTAACCATTTCTGAAAGTCCTTTTTGTTTCATAGCGTCACAAATTGGAGCTGTGCGACGGCATTGCCATACAATTGCATTATAGACCGGCATCCCCGTTTTTTTGGACCAGATAACAGTCGTTTCTCTTTGATTTGTCACACCAATAGCTTGTATCAACTTTGGATCAACATTCTTAGCCTCTAATGCTTTCCTCATTACCTTCTGAGTTTTCGACCAGATTTCTAGAGGATCATGTTCGACCCATCCCGGTTTTGGAAAGATTTGCTCATGTTCTTCATATGCTGAAGTTATCACGTTTCCTGAATGGTCAAATATCATAAATCTAGTGCCAGTTGTTCCTTGATCGATAGCTGCGACATAATTTTCTTCACTCAAATTAAACCCCTCATTTTCAATATCTGAATCCGTTTTTTCCAAATAAATAAGAATTGTTATTCAGCTTAAGATATAAAAGACTGTAAGATAAAATTAATCTTAGGAAAGTATAGAACTTTGAATATTACAAGTAAAGCATATAATCAAACAAGATTGTTAACTGTGATTTGAAAATCTATTATAATGCAAAATTTCTAATTTCAAATTAAGAAAGCTAAAGGTGGATAATTATGTTAAAAGATTATCAACTTGAATGGTTTGAAAATAATTTAAGACCTGAACAATCGAATAGAGTTGTGTTGGCAGGTGGAAAGGGTCCAATCAGTAATGCAGATATTTCTTGTTATGTTCTAACTTATAAGACATTAGAAGAACTTTACAACATTGACAACGCATTTAAGACCAAAGTTGAAAATTGTGAGTGTGTATTTATTAAGCCAAATTTAACTCAAACCCCATCTTTTTTTGAAGACGATGAAAAACTAGATCGGCCATTTTCAAACGGAGTGAATACAAGTGTTTTTGCCTGTCAGGCTGTAGTCGATTTTCTATTAGAAAATGACGTACCAAATTGCTATCTTGGTGAATCAGTTGTTTGGACCTCGACAACACATGATACTTTTGATGAGTGTGGATATACAGAATTATTTTTGGATTATGGCGATGCGGTAGATTTAATCGATCTGAGAACAACTGAGGAAGACGTTGAAGTGGGCATGTACGGAGCTGTTAATGAAATTGATAAACCAGAGGCTCAATTAACTATTCCATTAGAAGGAGATTTTGCAGTTACGGCTCGAAATACGGTTATGCAATGTCTAAAGAATACAAAGTTCGAAAATAAATTAGATAAACTTATTGACAACAATCTCAGTTTTACATTAAACAAAACAATTGAGGACATTGACCTGTTCATTAGCGTGGCTAAATTAAAGACTCATACTCAGATGCTTTTCTCAGGTGCGATTAAAAACAGGTTCGGACTTTTAGAACCACCCTCAAGAAGACATGCAGCCCATTTACGAATAGATCCATTATGGCGGAATCAAACTCGCTACGAACTAGCTATAAGTTTTGAGTATTTAACAACACTTATCTGTAATTTAGATCGAGCATTGACTACTTTTTTTGAAAAAAGAAAGATAGGTCAATTAGATATAATAGAAGGTGGATTTTGGGCGCTTGAAGGAGATGGACCTTTGTGGCATGGACATGAACGCCGTGAAAACGTTGTTCTGGCAACATATAACAATCCATTAGCAATTGACACTATAGCAACAGAACTCATGTTTACTGATATCGCCCCATCAGATACTTATCAAGAACGCTTTAAACATCATGCGGCTGCATTTTTTGAACGAAACAATCTGCCAAAAGACTCTATAGCATTTACAACGCTGGAAAATGACCTTTATAATTTTTATCCTATCTCTTTTGCTCAAAAACAACAATTAGGCGAATCAGATCTCTCTAAAATTGGGATTTGGATGTATGATCTTGACCGAACGCCCCACTATCCAGAAGACATGCGTCAGGGAGGGTTGTTTTTAAGCCCTATTCCTTTCAAGAGTATAGCAAGTCTTACTCATAGAGCTTATGGTGTGCTTTTCGAGGAATTTCCAGATCTTCGCGATGAAAAAATAGTTGTCGTTGAAAAGAAAGCAAGACCAAAGCATTCATCATAGAAAACGTGTTTCTTATTAAAACTGGCTTGAAACCGAACATTTATACTTAGTGAATTATATAATAATTCCTTAAGTGCATAAAATGGATACTACAAACGCAACAAAGGAGCAGATGAATAATGAAAATACATCCAATAATTGTAGCGCATAATTGTGGTTATGTTGGCTATGAGGAAGAATGTTATTCGTTAGAGGCTACTAGAAAGGCTTACCAAGAATGTGATTACTTAGAGATTGATTTGATATTAAAAGAAATCAATGGAGAAAAAAAATGGTGGTATTTTCATGAAGGGATTTTCGGTGGGGAAGGTAGGGAGAATGGTATCTCCATCGATCAATTTTTAGACGAATTCAATGCCGTTGCGGATGAAATAAGTTCAAGCTCTAAGAAACCTGGCTTATTTTTAGATCTTAAAGAACACCTTAACCGAGAAGGTGTGAATAAATTAATGGATTATCTCAATAACAAATATAATAACAATATAATCCCTACTGGCACGCCTCTAATGATCTACACGGGGCGAGATGCTCTTCAAGCAGTATTTCGAGACACAACACGTCATTTTGTGAAGTGGTTATGCAATAATGAAAATTCATTGATGTTGGATTCCGAATACTGCCCCAAATTGACAATTGTGACCAGAGAAGTTGATGTGGAAAAAATAGTAAAAAGTAAAGTAAAGGCAGCTTTGAACAACGACGAAAAAACGTGGTTTTGGGATAATTTCAATAAAAATGTCTGGTGGAGTTTTAATCCACATCCAAGTTGGCTTTACAAATATTTTCATAAATACTTTAAACAAGAATATCAAATCTTTGAAAATAGCATCACACTTATTCCTTGGTTTACCAAAAGAGAAGAAACGGAAGAGGAATGGATTAAAGTTATTCTTACAATACTAAAAAATTATTGGTTATATAAGAGTCATTGCATTAAGTCTGGAATGACGCCACACCCAGCTTCTTGGGGAATTATTTCGTACAAACCGAACGAATTAATAGATTTTGTGAATAATCTGTCCTTTGATGACTTCTAATTCAAAAATCAGTGAACTTAACTAGATCAATCGGTCTTATATTTTTTTACTACAAATTTTATATGCTTTTTGGCAAGTTTATGATCAGGATTGATTCTTAACGCCCTGCTATAACATTCAAGGGTCTTTTTGTAATCTTTTATTGAGAAATATGCAAAGCCCAATTTAAACCATGCTTCTGCATTCTTTGGGGTAATTTCTACAACTTTTTGATAACGTTTAACTGCTTTCTCATGCTTACCAAGACCGCTATATACAACCCCCATGTTGTACCACGCTAGTACATACCTAGAATTGAGTTCCACTGCTTTCTGGTAACACTCAAGTGTTGTTTTTGGGTTATTCAATTTATAATAAGCGTTTCCCATGTTATGCCATATTTTATACAGTTCTGGAGCAATTCTTAGTGCTTTTTCATATTCTTCAATTGATTTTTGGTAATTTTTTTGCTTGAAATACGAATTTCCTATCTCCAAATAATCTTCTAAAGATATCAGGTTTATAAAACCATTCTTTGAGTTTAAGAATTTTTGATATTGTGAATACTTCTGAATTGTGTCTTCTAGGCTTCTTTTTGATGGTTCATAACCTGGGTTGATCTTCAATGCAAATCTATAACAATATATTTCTTGAAAATAGTCACCTAAACCTCTATATGCAAGTCCCATGCTATGCCATGCATTTACATATTCATTGTTGTACTCAATTGCCTTTTCATAGAAGTTGATAGCATTATTGTAATCGCCTAGTTTGTAATAAGAATCTCCTATATTATTCCAGATTCTGTATTCTCTTGGGGACGCCTGTACTGCTTTCTTGTATTCTTCTATTGCATTTTGGTACATTTTTTGCTCAAAATATGCATTTCCTCTCTCTAAGTAGTTCTCGGCCGAAATCTCTACAGAATCTTTCTTTTGAGTAATCCCTTTTATAGGCAAGACGACCTCTTTTTCAACTTTGTCTTCCTCTTTTTCCGTCTTTTGTTCCCTTTCTTGCTCTTCCTTCATTAGTTTATCTTGATATTCTGATTGATTCTCAATAACTTCTTCCAACTTCTTTTTTACAATCTCATAGTTGGGATTGATTTTCAAGGCATTTTCATAACATTCAATCTCTAAAAAATGATCTCCTAACTCTCCGTAAGCTATTCCCATATTATACCATGCACCTGCATACTCATGATTAATTTCCACTGCTTTCTGATAAGCATCAACTGCTTGCTCGTACCTGCCCAATTCTATGTTCGCTGCACCCATATTGCTCCATGCTAATGCATTCTTAGAGTCAATTTTTACGGCTTTTTTATAGACAGCAACTGCTTGTTCACATTTGCCTAATCTGTGATAGGAAATGCCCATTCGATTCCATGCATCTACTAGATCTGGATTAATTTGTAATGCTTTTTGACAGCATTCAAGAGTTTTTTCATAGTCACCTATTTGAATGTAAGCATCTCCCAAGTTATTCCAAGCTAATGCATATTTTGGATTGAGCTTCACTGTTACTTTATATGAGGCTATCGCCTTTTTGTATTCACGTAAATTATGATAAGCAACACCTAAGCCATTCCATGCTGCATGGTAGTTTGAATCGATCTCTACTGCCTTTTCATATTCTTTTATGGCTTTTTTGTACTGACCTTGTGCCAGATAGTTGTCTCCTGTTTCAAAATACTCCTCTGGCGTATGCTTAGTATACATTCTAAAAAACCTTCACAAAGTCAAGTTAAATATGAAAATTATTGCTTCAACTTATTTTTAGTTTCTGGAAAACATTTCCACAATATTTTTTAGAAACCGCACTTCGGTTTATTATCTCAATTTAGAGAGATTGCACTATTTCAGCAAAGTTCTAGATGAAGAACTTGATTCTCTTGATTAGATCATAACAGAACTGTTTGATGAACTGGTAAATATAACTAAGAACGAAGATGGATCGTAAAAAAACACAGTTCAACTTATTTTTATTTTTACTCGCTATTGTTTTTCGAAAAAGTGAATGGAACAATCTTTGCACTTAAGGGATTTTACTTAAGGGGACTAAAATCTCAAAATCTAACTTAATGGGATAAATTAGCGTTGTAAATAACAATGTCTTTGTTTAGGGGATTAACACTAGCTGCATAACCATTTGTTGAGGTTATTTTTTCAACTATTTTCTCAAATGCGTAGTGGTTCTTTACGTTTCTTAACGTGATTTTATCATGGACGTCTAATAAATCTAGAAGTAACTGGGTACAAATGCCCTTTCCTTGGTAGTCTGGTTCGATTTGGATGTCGTCTATGAATAATTTTCTGCCATTTGTAAACGTATAATAGCCTACGATCTGTCCACTAGATATAATATCCTCTATCATTCTATATTCCACCAAAATGCGTAAATTTAGGCTTTAATTCACGCTTTATTCGATTTCCAAAAAATTCGCGTTAATACATCGCTTTCATAGATGCAATAGTTGGAATATAAAGCTTAAATGTAGTTGCTCTTTCTTGGATCTCAGGATGAGTATGCCGTATGAATGTTACCTTTTAAAGTTTCTGGTAAAGTCATCCACTACTTTATCGACTATATCAAATCTAATATTTTTCTATACATTAGCTATTAGCACAAGCGATATCTCAATTGTGAATAACGTTGTATTACTTTTGAATATAATTAGATCTTCAACAAACTTTAGGGTTCCATTGAAAATGTAACAATGGCACCTTCATCAATTTCTTCAATTTCTGTGATCTTGGCTTTCAGATTAACATCTTCTAACAAGAACCGAAAATCATCAAAATAGTCGTAGAAGCCACATGTATAGCAAAAGTGTCCCTTAAACTCAATGTTAAAACTGCTGTTGTCGACTGAGACCAATCGCGCTACAACTTCAGGAGTTCGATATTTGTTGTATTCTTCGATTGTTTGTGTTAGTATTTTTTCCAATGACTGCTTATTCAAGAGGGATACTTCCACGTCAAGTTTAGTATAGATTGAATTAGCTATCTGTTTATTTCTGCTTCAACCAGTTCTCTAGCCAACTTCTCAATGATACTATCCTTTACCATAGATTAAGTCTTCTAACATTTCGGAATGTACTTTTTTTTGATAGTTCTTGCAATTTTATCGGCCAACTCGTATTTATCAAACTCCATATTCAATTCCTCAATCAGTTTCTCCAAACTTAACTTTACCTCATCATTGGGACCTGGAAGCGATACTATGATAGATGGGGCGAAAGTCCCAACACCGATCATCACACCAGTTTTTGCATGCCTGCCTGTACCTTGATGGAACTTCATAATGTATGCAGTTGCAGCTTTAGGATCGATCCTTCTTAAAGCTTCAATTGTTCGATCCTTAGCTTCAGCCCCTACACCACCTGTCGTTATAATTAAACCGTATCCTTCATCTATAGAATTCATAATGGCCGCAGCTATTTGATATTCATCATCTGGTAATGCAGGGCCTATAGTTACCTTATATCCTTCACTTACGAGTCTTTCTTTTATGTAAGGAGAATTTGTATCTTTGATAACATCTTTCCTTACCTCTTCTCCCGTCGGGAAGACCATACATCTTCTCGATATTTTTTGTAGCAACTCATCAGCGATATCTTTTGTTTTAGTTAAAACCTTACGAGCGAACTGTTCGTCTAGTTCTATAAATCCCAAAACGCCCTCAGAATGGATACTTGTTTTATCAGAAATTTCAACTCCTGAAATACTTCCTAAGTTCTTTAGCAACTCTTTTTTCTTTCCGTATATGTGTTCAGCTTTAACTGTATTTCTTAAAACGTCAATCACAACATGATCTGGCCCTGCATCTGTGACAAACACTTCTTCCATTTTGAGACCAAGCGTCTCTGAAACAACCTTTGCAAGTTCACTTAAATTTACTTTTCTCAAACTAATGTCTGTAATCCACAATTCCGTTTTACCGAGAAGATTGACTTCCATTACACCACATCCAGTTTCAGGTCGAGCATGGGGGCGTCAATTATTGCCCTTCCAACATCAAGAATATCTACATCAAAGTTGAGATAGTCTGGTATGCTTTCTAAAGATATAGAACCGCTAAACGCTAATTTTACTGATTCTCTGATCCCAAAATCTTTCAATTTTATAGATACTAATGTGATATCCTCTTTCTTCCCTGTATCTATCATAATAATATCTGAACCCGAAGATCCTGCTACTAAAGCCTCCTTCCAAATCTCATTAGTCTCACCTTTAAGCTGTACAACCTTAATCATATCAAATTCTTCTACAGCTTCAAGCGTTTCTTTTATACCTCCAAACATCCTGATATAGTTTTTATCTAAATAAATAAAAGGATCGGAGGAAATTCTTATATCCACGCCACCTATTTTGATTGCTTCCCTGATCTCGAATTTTATCTGATAGGGCATTTTCTTCCAACCTCCACATACAATACGAATTTTTCCCCCAGATAGTTTGACGGCTTTTTTGGCGGCAGTAGCAATGCCGGATGTTTTAGAAATGAGACCAATGAGTATATCTTCAGCAATAGCTATTTGCTTGGGTGTTCCTATTAGTTTTGCGATTATATCATTATCCTCTAGCTCATCACCTTCTGAAAAAAAGGGTTCTATCTTCAATCCCAACTCCATAGCCTTGTTAACGATTCGCTTAATCCCTGCAACCACACCTCTCTCGGCTGTCCAAATTTCTGCTTCGACTCTCTTATTTAAAATATTATGGAAGATATGATCTCTCAGATCAGTATTTTGATCATATCTTATCCCCAATTTTCATTCCCCTCTGCCTGCACCATTTCGGCATAGACTTTTGCTCAACCGCTTTATTGACTTCAAAAGTTTTTTCAACTAATTCTTCTGCGAGTGGTGTACTCACATTTATTGCTCCAGGAGCTCCATCAAAAATTAATATCTTATCCGTATCAGCAATCCTTGCTGCAAATTCGATCGCCGTTTGTAGATCCTTTGCAACTACGGCGTGCCTCATAAACTCAATGTTTTGGGGATCCTTCTCGAATACATCTGCCTGATGTTCGCCTACAACGATTGTGGGAATCATTTTAGCCCAGAAAACGCTTGGGTACCCGCCCCAAGCATAATTTATTACCATCGCCTTAATCGCAGGATTTACCGGCGGGGTATCTGGAATCAAAGGTCTGTCATCTTTTCCATAAAATGCCTCAGTGTACCAAGTGTAACCTGGTAAAGGATAATCCAAGTCAAATATATCCACGCTTGATGCTGATAAATTCGCAAAAATCATACCTGCGGAGAAGACATATGGAATCGGTGCTTGGAAATCTAAAACAACGATACATTCATCAATTCGGCTAAGTAAACTCAGGATTTTTCCGTAATATCTGAAATTATCAATCGTTAACCTTTCATCTAAAGCAAAAAGGTCATTGTCCGCATCCACACCAGCAATTCCAGCGGGTGTTGGTTTTAGAAATGTTGCAAAAGTCCACTTGTTCTGTACAAACTCAGAGTTGAAAATGGCTCTTGCAACAAAGTTCGCACCTCTTGGTCCTAAATTGTGATGATAAGTAGATCTAGTTTCAATCCTTGCATAAGACATTCCAAATGGTTTTACGGCCCTATCGACATGTCTATGAAAGTGAATCTCTCTTACATCGCTATTATGCGCATGGACTATCCAGTCAGCGTCATAGCATTTTTTAATGCCATATAACGTTCCAATCTCGGTTTCTATTGGTATTCCTTCATCAATGGGAGTAACACCTTTCGCTTTACCTTTACCAAAGTACTCATCCAAACCAAATCTTCGTATATATTCGTCAGATTCTCTGAATCTCAAACCAACTCCAACTTTAAGACGGATATTCTCCGAACCTGTTTTCTCTGCAATAACATCTTTAATTGCTTTGAGCATTTCGGCATATGGTTCTCCCCCAGCAAGTAGGAATCCATGATGGGATCCAAGTATATTCACGGAATCTTCAGGTTTTATCATACTCATATCCACATTTGCGAGGGCATCTACGGTTGCTTCTCTAACCGCTTTGATTCCCCTCTCACTAGGATAGATATTCTCTGGTATGTCACGGAACAACTCTCTTACTCTTAGTGACACGATGTTTTCTAAATCGCAGGCTCTAGTTTTTATATGGTCAGGATCAGGTCCGTATCTAGATTGTTTAGGAAGAAGAGGTCTTACAGGCTTCTCTAATTTAACAACCATCTTTAATCACCACCTATTTCGCACTATCTAAAAGTTTCTTCAGCAGTGCTTTATCCTCATCAAAATAAAATCCTCTAGCCGAATATTTTTGGATAATTTCTTCGGAGATATCCCATACGGTAGGAGTGATTCCATACCACTGCCAACCTTTCTCAACGGGCTTGGGTTCAATTCCAGCAGCTTTAAGGAGCCGAAGAATGGGTTCAATGCATTCAACTTTACACCCAGTCCTAACACCAGTTTTTATTGAGATTTCTTCGGGCGAGGTTGCTCCTAACAAAATTGCTGCAGCCACTTCATCCGCCCTTGTTCCAGTACAGAAACATACTATCTGTTCTGGATGTATTTTTGCTTCAAAACAAAGTTCAGCTATCTCTTTTTCATCTACTAACCTAGGATCAACACCTATAATCTTGGACTCCTCTAAAGTTTTCAATGCAATTGCTCCCTCGAAATCACATCTTTCAACACATGCCCCACATCCCGCACATGTATTCAGATCGACAACTGCGCGTTTCTCTTTTTTCTCTCCAAAAATCTTTATGGATAAAGTGGGACACACTTTTTCACAAATCTTACAACCCGTACATATTTCAGAATTAACCTCAGCATACATATTTACAACTCTCATGCAATCTCCTCCTTAGAATGTTTCTTTTTCAAGAAGGATATCTCCACATCAATTTTAATTATCGAAAAAAATACAGAAGCATTTCAATTTTATCATGATATACTAGAGGTCTATTAAGTTTAATGGATGACGATAGTAGTGAACAATTTAAGAGCAATGATATCAACATCAGTTTATGAGTCTTTCAAGAAAGCAAATATTAGTTATCGGTGGTGGGGAAGTCGGATATAACGCGCTTACGTTTTGTAGGAGAAACAACTTTGCTGTTATAATCATTGATAGTAACCCGCATTGCAAAGTTCGTTCAGAAGTAGATTTGTTTGAAATGAACTACGATTTCGATAAAATCAAACAAATTCAGGCGGGTAAATCAATATTATTTGTCATTAATGAGAGCTTAAATGAATTACTCAGTTTACTTCAAAGATTTGAGTTTGCATACATCATCCCTGCCATCCCTGTACATGCAATGGCGAAATTAACGTATGCTTACTTAAATCAAAAAGATATAGAAGTGAGACCAGCGCCTGATTTGATTAAGCTAATAAAAAAAAGAATAGCACCTAGTTTAATTCACTGTTATAATGAACAAGATGGAATTATCGTTGCTAGTTTCATGCCTGCTGGTCAGAATTGTTCTCCAAATTGCAATGAATCCATGAAATGCCCAGTAACAGGAATCACAAAACCAAAACCCTTGTATGAACTTTTCAAAGATGCCTGTGTTGGGTTTCCAGCAAAGATACTAGTCAGTGAGCAGTTAGAACCGAATTTGGGGGGTATTCCAGGAAGTTCGGTTAAAGAACTGTTCCAATTTCTTAATTTGTTGAATGATCAAATGATTATTGGAACCTCTTGTATTTGTCACGGCATAATAAACGCGATCGAACTTCAAACTTCTTGAAAAATCACTGAACGTTTTGATAATCGCTTCAGTTGCATGAAACTCTTGTTTAACGCAGTTAAAATAATACCAAGTCCGTCATTAACTAGTCAAAGAGACCTTTTCAGAAGTTTAAACTTAAGTTATGATGATGAAAAAAATAATGAGGTTTGTTTTTAGTTCTGTTGCGCTACACGGTAGATATCATTTTTTGCCTACTACCCACTACTAATCAGTTGGTTCGAAAGCATCTTTATCGGCCCCGCATACAGGACATAGCCAGTCATCTGGGAGGTCTTTAAAAGGTGTGCCTGGCGCTACACCAGAATCTGGATCTCCTGCTTTGGGATCATATATATAACCGCAGACTGAACATTGGTATTTTTGCATTCACATCCCTCTAGGTATACTATTCTTCTCATAGAGGTTTCTTCATATTTAAACAATAAAGACGAAAAAGAAAAAATTGATATTGAGTTATATTTGTGGTAATCGATTTAAGAGTGCGGAGAAATAATACACCGCAAGTGCTTGACCTATTAAAAGAAGCGGAATAAATGCCGTTACAATATCATGAAAATCTTGTAATTCTGGTACGAATGCGAAAAGTAAGCCTGTACCAAGAGCTACAAATACGCCCAGTTTCAATAGATTTTTCACAATGTTCATTTGTGTTGTAGTTAATCCCGCAACTAATTGTTCCCTCGCAGAAAATTCAAATTTCTTAACACTAAGGCAAACTCCATCATCATCTAAATTGCAGAAATCAACAAAAACTTCATGTTTACCTTTACTTAGAGGTATAATGTTCACTGAAACTTGTGCTGTGTCGCCAGGAGTTATATTAAGTTCTATATCATCAGGAGAAAGAACAGTTAACACGGATGCAAACTTAAGCCGAATTCCAGAAGTCTCTGCAATGTTTTTGATTAACATCCGCGCTTTTGTTGCAGTTTTGACAACAAAGGGTTTATCAGTATCTATATCCAGTATTGCTCGCTCTGATATGAAATCGCTTTCAATTTCCCGCAGTTTTCCTTTTGCAACATCTTCTCTGTTGTCTGCTGACAGCGCATCTACTGAAAGAAATATTACAAATACTAAGGTACAAATGACTGCACTCAGCCCTAATAGATACGGATTTGCTGTTCCCGTTATAAAAGCATTGAACTCATAGATCATAAGCGCCAAAACCGCGATCATCGCTAACGTATTTATTGCCTTTGCAATTGTTTTCATACTTGTTTTCCTCCTACACCTTCGCTTCTAAACGCTCAATTTCTTGTAGTCTGTAATTTCTGATTATATAGAAAACTAAAGTAAGCACTATCATTTCAACGATGATAATTAGAAAGACGAAGAAATAATCATTCCATATATCCACTGGGACTTGACCGAAAAAGAGCTTTAATGCACCGATTACCGCAGAAAGAAGCGTTAACACCAAAATAAATGAGCCAAATATTCGAAATGATTCACCCGGTTCCGGTAAAACTTTATATGCAAACTTATAGCAAGGTGGATTGGTAGGGTCATAATATTTCATCGCGTCATCCAGTTTTGTTTTCGGTTTTGGATAAAATGTCACGGTTTTTACTCCATCATCAAAGAGATAGATTGAAACGTCCTTTTTGACTTCTTGTTCAGGCGCAAGATCATCGACTTCTATTAAGTCGATCTGGTCTTCAGCGTTTACTTCTATTCTCCAACTCATATTTACTGGTAACTTGTTTTTTAACGTCAGCCTTAATATCTCATGGTCGTCATTGACCAGTCCATCCTCACCTAGAACTTCGACCTGAGATATTTCTAGCAAGGATTTGTCAGGTTTTGCCATTACTTTGAATGTTGAACTTGCTTTAATCACTTCCAACCTTTTTCTTGCTCGCCGTCTTTCCCAGAAGAGGACTAACAATTGAATAGGGATCATGGCTACTACTATGAACAATGAATTCCAGAATACAATGCTACCTGCAATTCCTAGTCCTAATTCTACTGTTGGAACTACGCCCACAGCGAAAAGGCCAAGACCGATAAAACTACCTAAGAAGATCCCCATGCCAAGAACTGAAACGATCGTATTCCACACAACCGATGTAAATTTGTCTTTCACTATATTTGTTTCTGCATCAACATCAAGCGGTTCTCCTGCCATACCAACGAATAAAGCCCCAATAACGTTTCCTAAAAAGCTAATTAGGTTCCCCAAATCGAGAGGCTCTCCGTTAATGATAACATTATTAATTATATCCAGCAAAAGAGTTCCAAGTCCAGCTGTAAGTGCTCCTACAGGACCTCCGAACCATAATGCCGCTAAAGCAGGAATAAATATGAATACACGCAGTTCTCCATGGCTGCCAAAAAGTTTAACATTGCCCTGAATTAATGCGTTAACTGCATAAATGACTGCTAAACCAATGATGAAAAACTTTTTTTCCCATAAGTCTTTCAGAGTCTCTTTTAGTGTAAGTTTTATCGCTCGCATATTGGCTTCCTCCATTTTATTATCATAAGCGTTATACTTTGTGGTGGACCTCGAAACGGAGATATCATTTATTAAGGATTTGGTCGCGCGCGATGACTAGATTAGTCTATCAAAGCCTTATAATCCAAAAAAAGTTACTAAAAAACTCTAAATTTTCAAATAAAACTTATGGTCTCTTAGTTTCCCGATAGTAGTCATTATCTAAAACGATACAAGAAAACCCACTTTTCCCGCGAAGCCTACTGCTTTAGTGGTGAGTAGTTATCTTATGTGATGAGTTCCAAGAAAGAAACGGCTATCAAGAACATAGCATGAGACCATGCCAGTGGTGAAACTGAGACTTGTAAGGCGTTATCAAACATTTGTTCTGGAATATATTTTTCGATCCTCTTAAGAACCCACTGGAAATATTCTTTCGCTTTTCCGGTGTTTCCCTGAAGTGCGTAATAAATGGTCAGCCAAAAATTTAGCAATGGCCAGGCACCTGCGCCTTTCATGCGTAACATACCGCCGTATACCCATCCATCGTAGTAGTCAAATTGATATCTATGCACACCACCATTGATTACAAGTTTATCTTCGATTTCTTTGACTGTTGAAATCATTCTTGGATCATTGGCATCGTAGATATTGAATGGATAAACCAGACCAAGCATTGATGCATCTATAGCTGTATCTATCAACTTTCCATATACTCTCACGAAATGATTCTCAACAAAATGATGCTCTAAGAGATTCCGCATTTGTTTGGCCGTGCTAATCCATTTGTCATTTGCTGTATCGGGACACATCTTATATGCAGATTCTAAACCTCTTATGCATGCCGCTAGAGAATAAGTGAAATTGTCATTTAAATCTGGAAACGTAAGTCGTTCTTCCCACAGATCGTTCGTTACCATACTAAAGTGATCTGTTTTCCATTCGTTTGATAATCCATCTGCTAGGCATATGATTAACTCTTCAAATCTTGAACATTCATCCAGTTTGCCTTTGTGATGATAATGATGCCATATCGCATAAAGAACCGTACCTGTGTGATCTGGTTGAAATCTATGCAGCGCTTTTAAGCCATTTACAAAGTATTTTTCAAGAAACAAACCTGTATTTTGAAGATCTTCAGCTCTGTTCCAACACCAGTTGAAAAATCTCTCTTGAATCTCTTCAATTCCTGCAACATCTGCAGCAATACAAATAAAAGAAGCATCACGTGGCCAAACATAGAAGTAGTGAGAGGCAACAGATGGATAATAATCTTTTGTTGGATTGGCGGCAACAATAGCGCCATTTTCCAAACAACAATCCTCAATAACATCTATACTTGTTTTGAAAAGTGATCTGATTTTTGCGTTCATTTTTTTCCACATCCTTTAAGATAAATTATTTTTAATCTGATCTGAGTAAGATACAAATTTTTTTTAGCAGTTAAGTATAAAAATTGGCTAGTATCAACTCAATGCATCTGCAATTACATAAGAGGAGAGAACGCTATGGTACGTAAAATACCTTCGCTGACGGTTGATATAATTATGAAACGCAAAGACAATTCATTGATTTTAATTCGAAGAAATAAAGAACCTTTCAAAGAACATTGGGCACTTCCGGGAGGATTTTTAGAATATGGAGAAACTGCGGAACATGCAGCAATCAGAGAAATGAAGGAAGAAACGGGACTCGATATTGAGATAATAAAACTAGTGGGAGTTTATTCCGATCCTTCAAGAGATCCTAGGGGGCATGTAATCTCAATTGCTTTCTTAGCAAAGGAAATAGGAGGCGATTTAATTGCCAGTGACGACGCTAAAGCAGTCAAAGTGTTTAAGATTACAGAAATTCCAAAAAACCTTGCTTTTGACCATTCAAAGATCATAAAAGATGCACTGGGTGGCTTCTGAGTCAAACTTTGTCGCATTCCATACTCATTTAAAGTGGTATATGAAAACATAGATTCATGCCAGACATTATAGCACATTTTTCTGAAGAAGTGCTGCACAAATTAGAAGTTTTTGTGCAGCAGGGAATATACACTGATGTGAGCTACCTCGTGCTAAAGCCTTGAGGCTTCCTGCTTCTCCGACAGACTCGATCCCCTTGCGGGTTACGGAGGTCTTATCTCCACAGGCTTAACATCCCTACGCCCCGTAGGTACTGTTAACGATGGTGAGGCAATCGGAGTATGCACCTTGTTTGCAAGTGTGCGTGTTATCCCTCCAATTGTTATTGATACCTTCCTCATACCACCTATATAACGTTAGGGAGACCCCTCGATGTACGTGATGAAAGTGAACACCCACTACCGCCATTCATCACCACGCTGAAGCGGTGGTGCTTTCTTGCTTAGCTACTCGTAAAGGAATTATTGAGAGATGTTATTAACTATTACTTAACAAGATCACGCCCTGAACTCCTTGCAAGCAATGAATTCTATAAGAACTCCCAAGAATTTAGATTACCAGAAGTAGAGCTAAAAAAACTTGTAAAAATTATTTTTAGTGATTGTTTTGAAAAGTGATATTACTTAACTGTCCATTTTTTGACCTCATCTATTGATATGATGTACTAGCATTAGACGAAATTGAATAAAAAGAGAATAGTGATAATGCTAGTTCATTTTCAATACTTATAGTGAGGGGGGTCTTGTTGTGACATCCTCCCCACCCTTTCGGCTGGGGCTTCCAGCGTTCCATCGTGGTCTCGTTCCCTCACGGGAAGCGATGCTTCGCCTACGTTTATGGGCTTACGGAAACTTACCAGGTTGCACACGCTGCTCACTCACTATCCTGCCCCTTATTCAGGGGAATTTCTTGCTATGCTGGAGAGCGACC
>JAEOSF010000025.1 GCA_016840515.1 Candidatus Borrarchaeum yapensis
GCTATTCTGATTTCCACGTCAGAGGAAGAAAAAGAAGAACTTATGGAACGATATATTCTAGGGAAACCGGAACTTATCACTTCGAAGCTGCCAACTATATCCTCGTTAAGAAGTCATCTCTTAGGCATTATAGCTACTGGTTTTGTTAATACGGAGGGCGAAGTCTTCAAATTTTTAGAGAATACCTTTTATGGCCACCAGTACACCATGGACGAGATATCCGGTGTAGTTTCAGTTGTTATATCCTTTTTAGTTGCAGAACAGTTGATAGAGTTTAAAAATGGAAAAATGGTAGCGACCAAATTTGGAAAAAGAGTTTCCTCGCTATACATAGATCCATTGACAGGTGTTATAATTAGAAATGCTCTTCAAAATGACCCAGAAAAGATAACCAATTTAGGACTCCTTCATTTGATTTCTTCCACTCCTAATGCGCTTCAATTCTATCTTCGGAAGAAAGATTATGGCGAAATGCTGTTTTTTTTAGAAGAACATTATGATGAATTTCTCATAGAGGTTCCTGATGAATACGACCCCGATTTCGAATTCTTTTTATCAGATTTAAAAACTGCAAAAATGCTCTTTGACTGGATTGATGAAAAGGATGAAGAAGAGTTATTTATGCGATATAATATTGGCTCTGGTGATTTGCATAATTTGGTAGAGTCCGCAGATTGGGTACTCTATGCAACTTTTGAAATCGTAAAACTTCTAAAGAAGGCAAAGGATTTTGTTAAACCAATCAATACTCTCAGGACAAGAGTAAAACATGGTATTAGAGACGAACTTGTGGAACTAGTTGAAATTAAAGGCATTGGTAGAATAAGAGGTCGTCTTTTATACAGAAACGGGATAAAAACTATTGAAGACCTCAAAAAAACTCTACCAGAAACATTGCTGAATATACCCACAATAGGTAAATCTGTTCTTAGAGATATTTTTCAACAAATTGGACGTGATTTTGACGGATCTGATTTAATTCAAGAAGAAAATGTCAAGAAGAAAGTTGGCCAAACACGTTTAACCTCTTACTAGAGTTTCATAACTTTGTTTGAGTAATATCTAGGATTTTCTCTGATTATAGTAAAAATTAGTGATAATTCATTCTTACCTCAATAGTTGCTTTAGACGAATTGTCTAATAACGAAAATTATACTCACGTGATTCTGTGAAAGCGTAGGGATTCTAAAAAATTATATGTTTCAAACAGGTATGTTTATCATAAATGAGTTAAATACTCTCATCAAGGAAAGAAATGCTTTCTTAATCCTATTTCTCGTAAACTATTGCACTGGTGGAATCAGTGACTACAGGTATCATTTATAGTCCAGAATATCTGGAACACATACCAACCCGATCAAACCATCCTGAAGCAAGAAGAAGACTAATTTTAATTAAGCAAATTTTAGATGAATATAATGTGTTTGCCAATCCATTAATTCAATTGATTGAGCCAAAACCAGCAATTCCAGAAGATGTGTTAGCCGTACATTCTGAGAAACTCTTTGAACTTGTGAAGCGCACATCAGAAGAAGGTGGAGGTTATCTTGACCCAGATACAGTAGCATCACAAAGAACTTTTGAAATTGCATTACTTGCTGCAGGTGGTGTGATTGAAGCTGTCGAACAATGTATTCAAGGAGCAGTCAAGAATTCTTTTGCAATAATACGCCCTCCTGGACATCATGCAACGAAAAAAAGAGCAATGGGATTCTGTTTTTTCAATAATGTTGCAATTGCAGCGAATTATCTTTTGAAAAAACATGAAATGGATAGAGTTGCCATTTTGGATATTGATAGTCATCATGGAAATGGGACACAAGACATTTTTTATGATTCATCAGAAGTGTTGTATATCTCACTCCATCAAGATCCTTTAACTTGTTATCCAGGAACGGGCTATATTGAAGATCTGGGAGTTGGTGAAGGTCTTGGGTACAATGTGAACATTCCTCTACGCCCTTTAACAACTGATGAACCCTACCTATACGCTGTCAATGAAATTGTTATTCCTATTATTGATCAATTCGAACCAGAGTTCATTTTAGTCTCTGCGGGCTATGATACGTACTATCATGATCCTCTCACACACATGGCATTAACAACATATGCTTACAAAGAAATTTTCCGTACTGTAAAAGAACTTGCAACAACATGTAAAAATAATGCGTTTGTTACAGCGCTTGAAGGAGGATACAGTCAAAGAGGTTTGCAAATGGGTGTGTTAATTTCTATTTCTGAGATGGCAGGGCTCGGTATTGAGGTCGAAGAAGCACCTCCAGAAGAGAGTCAAGATATTAATTATGAATACACCCAAAAAATTGTAGAGAAACTCAAAAACTCTCTCTCTGAGTTTTGGAACTTCTGAACTCTACCAAATACAATATTTTTCATAGATTTTTGTGGGATATACAATCATCCAAGGAACTATAATATCCCATGCTGATTGCAGGGTATTCAATATCAATACATATATTATAATTTCCATCAAAGGAGTTCCAAAAAGCAAACCAACGACAGCTACAACTAATGGAAGCATTATGGCTATTCGTACAAGAGTTGCGATTACTCCAGAACCAAACCAAAGTTTTGTGGAGGTAAAGTCGCTTCCAGAACACGATTCACGTTTTTTAAATCGTAAGATCGCCCACGGCAATAATATCATTGGTAAAGTAGCCGCTAACTTCATAAATGGTCCAATGGGGGCAAATGGGTCAAAAAACATTAAACCCATGGTTCCTGCCACGCTACAAATTATACCTGAACGAATACCGAAAATTAAAAAGCAGACTATCCAAACAATGCTGATCGGATCAAAGAGAGCGATCCCCCATGGTAATCTTGGAATAAAAGCGGCGGAAAATGAAACTACTATTGATAAAGCACCAAACAATGCCGCCCCAGCAATTTCTAGAGTGGGGGAATAGTATACTTTTGTGCCCATAACTAACACATCCTAAATACTTGAAAAAGCAGAGATAGAAGTTGCCTAATAAAGTTTGTGTTTCTACTCACGGATGAGTTATGTTAAAAGAAGATCAAAACAAATAAGCAAGTGTTTGATTATTCATCCACTAGCACATCTGGTAATTCCTTCAATAAATCTAGAAATTCATCGAGTTTTTCGGTAAGAAGTTTCGTGAGTTTCTTTTCAGCCGTCCATGTGCCTTCTTCAATAAGTTTCCTGAAATAATCAGAAAGACCGAAATTTATGAGAGTATGAAAATCTTGAAACCATTGACTTAAGCCTTCTTTTTTCATTTTGCTGATTATATTAGTTAGGCAGTTTAATACCCTCTTCTCATCTTCTTCTTGGGATCCTTTGATGAGAATGCGCTTGATTGCACTTATATCAAACAGTTTCTTTTTAGGAGCGCGAACGTGTTCACGGATTTGTTCTCGGATGACTGCCCATCCAGAAGGGTGGTTAAGATCATTGATAGCTTGTATTAACTTCTTCAAGATATCGTTCACGAGTTTATTCAGTTCTTGCGGTGCTAAATCTCGTTCTGAATGATAGATTAGTGATAGTTTGCTGTCAGGAGAAAATCTGGCAAGTTCAGGGGGAATATCGTCAACTTTTAGGTATTCCTCTCTTAGTCTTTGTAACTCTTTGGTGGCAGGTCGTAAGGGTGACACCAGTTTCCGTCATCTTCGGCCTCACAGACGAATTCGGAGCCGAGCTGGGAGGCAATGCCAGCGACATGAAAGTCTATGTCGCGTAAACTTATATCCACATCAATTCGGATTGAAGGCTTTTCGATAAGGGGAATTGGAATTTTTTCTTGTTCGCCTTGCCTCTCTGCCTCGTCCTCGAAATTTTCATCGTGGAAATTGACAGGTTTCATAACAGCAACTCTGTTTATTTATTGGTGCTAAAAAAACTTATATCATATCAAATAAAAATCCTTAAATATTCCCACCTTTTGCCATAAGTACACACTTTTATATAATCTTAAATATGGGGCTGATTACTGGGGCCACCCCTATTCACAAAGAATATGGGCTCTATGTGGTCTAGCATGGTATGATTCCCGCCCGGGGCGCGGGAGATCCTGGGTTCAAAAAATAGGGACACATTGTCTTTATTTGAATTTCCTGGCGGCCCCATCATCTCCCAATTCCCTTAGCATTGTAAATGAGAACATAGTAGGTCAAATCTATGTCGTTATCAGAAAAAGAAGTGGAACATATTGCGGAACTCGCAAAAATAAAAATCGCGAAAAAAGAAAAAAAACAATTCACAAAGCAGTTCAATGAAATTTTGCAGTTCTTTCATCAACTAGACGAGATTGATATTTCATTGATTGAGCCTACTTTTCATGTAGTTGATATCAAAAACAGGTTTCGAGATGATAACATAGAATCTACGCTTTCAACCGATGAAACTCTTGGGAATGCCCCAAAAAAAGAAAAGAACTTTTTTAAAGCACCAAAGTTGTTCGATTAATGAGTTAACGTTTTTTTTAAAAAAAAACTTCTTAAGGTTTCATAGCTTCTTGAAATTTGGTTAGTACTTCATTGCAAAGCCCAGACAGTTTGTCAGAAGCCTCAATAAGTGCTTCAGTTGGTGTTTTTTGTCCATTTGTTTTAATATAAAAGATTGGATTTGCATGAGTTGGATGATCTATCTTGTATGAAACAAATTCTACATTATCATCCTCTAATAATATGTTTCGTAGTGCATTACACAGGGTATGATCCTCACCTTCGATTTCAAATTCAATACTATTGCTCTCTTTCTTCATATCTAAAATATTTACTTTCATTTCCATCACCTACTAATGCCCTTCAATAAGGAACGAAATAAGAATGAACGTAAAAATTCTGTGATTCATGAAATTCTTCTTACTATGACTCTAGTCAATTCTTCTTACTATGACGAACTAGATGCTTTCGTTATCGTCTATATGATTGTTTAAGAATGCTTTTAAAAAGTTGTTTATGTTGACTGCAAAACTATATCGATCCTCTTCTTTTTTATCTTTTCTGATCATTCCGGATTCTAAAGCACGTTCAAGGATTGTAAATGGATCTAAATCACTTATTACCGCAAGAACTGCTAATTGTTCACGGACAACTTTTGGTTTAATAAAAACATCAGTCTCTCTTATCAAAGAGTTTAAACTATGAATTAAGTCAATTATTACCTGAAGTGGAGCATCACTTTTTATGAAATCTGAAGTGGAACGGTCTATTTTATACCCTTTGTATTGAAGCAGTTTTCGAAGTAATTCTACACGAATTGTTGCTCCTGCTTCACGAAATAGAAAACCTATTTCGTAATTGAATAAACCCTGCCTATCTGGATAAAGTAGGCCCTTTGTTTGTTTCTGTATTTGTTTGATTTCTGAAATAGCGAGCTTAACGTTTTCGCGCGATCCTGCAAGGCGCAAACGAATGTAACTTGGCTTTGCAGATAGAAATAGATCTACAACTTTTATTCTCTCAAGCTGGTTTATAAAAAAAACACGTTCTTCGTTATTGCTAACCCTTATTATCATTTCCTTCTTGTATGTCCTTGCCAATCATTTCACTCTCTTGAACTTGACCGTTTAAAGGAAAAATGTGATTAAGTGTTAAGCATTAGCCTTTGCACTTATTTTTGTTGTAAGTCACCTCAAGGAAGCCCCGACCCTTGAGGATGGGGAGGAATTGAGGAGTTTTCACTTGTACCAAGGTCTCTCTACCTTTAAATAATAGCAGATCTATAGTAGCATCACATGAAAGTGGTTGCTACCGCTAAAGTCAAACTGGCTGAGGTGTCACCGGTCCTGGATGACACCATGAAGGTGTATGCGCAAGCAGTTCAATTTTGCGTGGATATCGCTTGGCGACAGAAGATTAAATCTAAGGCACAACTGCAGCAACGCTGTTACTATGAGGTTAAGGAGCGATTTGGACTTCAGGCGCAATTGGTGATCAATGCCATTACACAGGCTGTCGAAATGGTTAAAAGCGCACATTCCAAACCAGAAGTCTCCAAAGAATTGTCGATCAGATTTAATTTTCCGCGATGCGCTTCTATAGCTCACGACTGGACATTTCTTTCGTTGTCTACCATTGAGGGACGGGTGAAGTTTCAGATAACGCTCCCTGAAGTGTTTGAACACTATCTTGAGTGGAAGCTAGTTGAAAGCACCCTCATTAAAGACTATAAAGGGCGGTTCTTTTTCTGCTTTACGTTTTCCAAAGAGGTCGCCATCCAGCCAACACGTAGCAACCACTGTACCATACTGGGTGTGGACCTGGGAGTAAATTCGCTGGCAGTAACCAGTGACGGCGATTTCTTCGGGAGTGTGAAACAGCAACGAGTCCGATGGGAACGTCTAGTGGCTGAACTCCAGTCTAAAGGCACACGTGCCGCTACACGCAAATTACAACGCGCGAGTGGTACGTGGAAACGGTTTATGACTTGGGTCAATCATAACGTTTCCAAGCGAATCGTGGAGAAACTGTCCGAAGGTGACGTGCTGGTGATGGAGGACCTTACCTATATTCGACAGACGGCAAGTTATAACAGATGGGTGCATAAATGGGCTTTCCGGGAACTACAACAGTTCCTTGAGTATAAGGCTACTCTGAAAAGCGTCAGGGTGGCCTATGTCAGACCCCATTACACCAGTAAGGAATGCAATCGATGCCATTGCCGGAACACTTCCCGCCATCGGGGCTTCTTTGAATGTCATACCTGTGGTCATACCCTGAATTCTGATTTAAATGGTGCACGTAATATAGCAAGACGCTATAGGCGGATTACTGGGCTGGGCTGTGGTAAACAAGCCCATAATTTAGCGTGTGATGAAGTTAAAACTCTATCCCGTGTAGGTAGAGGACTGAGACCAAGCACAGCTAAAAACCTCACAGTTTTAGCGTGAGGTAGTTTACCTCAAGCTCAAATCGATAAATAATCATCAGAAATCTTTCGTCGTTCAATATTCTCGCAATCCATACATTTCAATGTTGATCTTCCTTTTCTTTTTAAAAACGCCCCACATCTCGTACATCTCGCTAATATGACTCCAAATTGGTGTCCAACAGTTGATAAATAACATGGTTGTCTTATGTCGTCTACAATGTGTGCTTTTACAATATCACCAATCCGGTATGCATCTGTCATATTCTCAGTGTAGCTTTCTGAAACACACGAAATATGCAAAGTACCAGTTATAGGAGTATGTAATTCATCGGAATCGATCTTTCCGATCGTAAGGTCAACCAGTTGTTTTTTCGCATCACTAACTTTTCCAAAAACAATTGCTCCTTTAACTGGTGTGATTGGCTTGTTTTTTGCGATAACTGATATTCGTTTCGTCTTTGTATTAACATCAACATTTCCAACTATACTCGCCAAAATCAATCCACTTTCTTCATACGTCCCGCTATCGGCAATAAATTCTTCAATAACTCCTAATACATCCCCAGGTACTACTAAATCTCCAGAATTGATTTGTTCTTTAACTTTCATCTATTTACCTCCTGAAACTAAATCTAAAGTCCTAAAATCCTAATATGAAACCGTTTAAAGGATATGAAAATCATCAAAGGTGTAATAAGGAAACTATCCTCTCCTTCATAAGCCATTTTCTGGATACTTGACAATATCTTATATTTTTCAATTTTTCCTTCTGAATACAATGTAATTTAATCTTAGAAAAAAACCTTACAAATATTTTCAATCTGGTAAAATCTCTTTTTGCTCTCACGATATATTTTTCTACTATTTACTGCTATAGTCTCATTGGTAGCAAAATTTCTGATGTGGGATGTCGTGCGAACCAAAAAATTGGACAAAAAGGGTACTATTGAAATAAAGGTCGAAAGTCTAGACGACCTTTGGGTTTGTTACAATGTTATTCTTCCTGGAGATTTTTTATCTGCCAGGACAACTAGACGAATTAAAAAAAAGGATACTGATGAGAGTTCTGATAAGGGTGAACGACGCCCCATATTCCTTGAGATCCAAGTCGAAAAAATCTCTTATCATAGTTTCTCAAATAGATTGCGTGTAACTGGAAAAATTGTTACAGGACCGCAAGATCTTATATCCTTAGGGGATTACCATACAATCAATCTAGAAGTTGGAAAACGTTTTAAATTAAGAAAAGACTTGTGGCCTAAGTATATGCGAAAGCGTCTACAAAAAGCTGTTGAACATATAAAAAGACCTCCTATTTTAATTGTAACTATAGAAACAGGAGAAGCCTGTATAGCTAGCGTAGGTGAGTATGCAACGACTATTCATGCTAATATTCGCCATAGTATCACAAGGAAAGTAAGCGCTAAGCAATATGAACAATCTCTTCTAAAGTTTTTTAGTGATGTTGCTAATACCGTTAAAGAACACATGAACTCAGATATTGAAACATTGATAATCGCTGGTCCTGGTTTTACTAAGGACTCTTTTCTTAAATATCTTAAAAACAAATTTCCTGAACTAGTAAAAAACGTGATTATAGAAAATGTAAGCAATGGAGGTCCAAACGGAGTTCAAGAAGTCATTAAAAGAGGCGTGACTTCTAGAATTTTTGAAGATTATCAAATAACGATTGAAAATAGGCTCATGGAGGAACTCCTTGCCAGACTAGGAAAGGAGAAACGAAATGTATCCTATGGTTTTGAAGATGTTGAAAATGCGGCAGGTTATGGTGCTATAGAAACTGTACTTGTACTTGACGAACTATTAAGGGAGTTTGATATAGAAAAAAGGAAAAAACTTGAAAATCTTTTACATCAAATCGAAAAAACAGGAGGAGAGATCGTAATTATTAGCTCACTTCATGACTCTGGCAAGACACTTCATTCACTTGGTAATATAGCAGCACTTCTAAGATTCGAGATATGATTTTTTGATCTTGGAAGAATGAACATATTTTGCTGATTAGAAAATAACAAAGATAATAAGTTTTAGTTCGCATATTTATTTTGAATGAAGAGACGACGGTATCCTGATGCGAGATGCGATGATGAATAGGTAGAACTGATAAAAATCAAAATATTTTGTTGATTCATTCAATGCAAAAATCTTCATGATGAAAAGGCATTTGTAAGACGCAGTATGCGGATGATTGAGAGTTAAGTGCTGATTAAATTTCCATTGAAATCTGTTCTACCTTCCTTTTTCAAGATAAGCAAAGAAGTTTTCTTTTCCACCTTTTCCTCCGAGTTTTTCGAGATGAACAAGCTTTAATTGCGTTTTCTTTATGAGTTCTTTTATTTCCTTGAAACGGAACAGATGATAAAATCTGTATACCTCATATCGGTTGTCACTTGTTCTCCATCTCCTATAGATGTCTCCAAATTCTTTTTGTCCTCTGCCAAATATCCGCTTAAAAAAATCCTTTATAGCATATTTTAGAAACCTTCTCTGCCATAATCTCCAGACAGTAACAATAACCTTTCCTTCTTCCTTTAAGACACGACTAGTTTCTTCAAGGGTCTTCTGGCGTTCATCATGCGAGGGGAGATGATGAAGTACAGCCACAAGTAAGACAATGTCAAAGACTGAATTTTTAAATGGAAGGTGTGCCGAATCGCTAACTATGAAATCTGGTTTTCTTTTCATGCTTGGAATAGTTTTTGCTTTAGCAATTTGAACTAAATTCCTTGAAATATCGATCCCATAAGTGTAAAATCCCTCGTCATTTAACCAAAATACATGCCTTCCATTACCACATCCTACATCAAGTAATTTACATCCTTGTTTTTCGAGAAGATCGGTGGTTTTAAAAAATTCTTGAACTACATGCCACGGTTTCTTTCGAACTCTTTCGTAATCATAGGCAATTGTGTCATATGCATCCTTAATCTCCTTTTTAAGAGCGCTCACAGAATTAACTTCCTTTTAAATCCAGTTTTAATGTTTTGCGTCACATTCCAGCACTATACTCCACGTATAACGTCTAAGATAGGTTTTCTCAATGAAGGCATTCAGTAATTTATATATCTGAAAGAGAATGGAATGTTTATCAAGTAAACCTGCAAACGGGTAGACATCGAGTGCGCTCCCTTCAATGTGTTTTATTTGTAAATCGGCTAATTTTAAGAGAGAAGTAAGTTCTGAAATCGAAAAGATTTTAGTGTGATGTATATGGCCTTCTTGAGCAAGATATTTTTCTGCCTCACTAAGTTCTCTTTCTCGACATCTTGAAGACATAATTCTTACATTTTTTTGGAGTCTAAAAATTCCAAGTAAAGAAGAAAAAGCTGAGATAATACTTAAGATCATATTTTGACGGTTTGGTGTTGTTATCACAGCCTTTCCTTTTAAAATTCGTTTAATTTCCCAAATTACTCTTTTAGGATTTGGCAGATGTTCAATTACTTCAGATAGAAGAACCCTATCAAATATATTCTCTTTGAATGGAAGATTTTGTGCATCGGCTACTATTAAACCGACTTTGTTTCTATTTTTTTCGACTATAGGTATCATTCTTTGAAGATGGGTAAGCGCTAAATCCATACAAACAAGCTGAATATTCGAAAACTTCGGTAAGATTGACAAAAGCGGCGATTTCCCGCTGCCTATATCCAAGATTACATTTCCATCTTCTATTTCCAATAATTTTAAAGAATTTTTTCGTAATTTATTCCATAGCCACTCAATTGACTGAGATTTTACTCGTTTTTTTTCTTTAACGTCAGCCCTTGCGATGAATTCATAGAATTTTCGCATGTTTTTTGCTCTATCTTCATTTCGCATGCAGTTTAATCCCTCTGCGAATTCGTTATCCTGCAAATTCACTGATTTTTTCGTTAATAATTAAATGCTCAATTTTTCGTGAAAATTAGACCTTTTTAAGATCCTTATAGCAATCTTTAATCAGTTACAGCGTAAATACGCACTTCATCTTTTTCGTAAATCAATTTTAGAAAGGGTGAATTTTTATAACGATTATAAGTACCCTCATAATAATCTGAAATGACAAAGTAGCCAATATCATATTTCTCCAAAAGTGCCAGTGTATCAGATGTATGTAGGTTGCTTAAAATAGTATTTCTGTCACTAACATGTTGAGATAATCCTCTTTGAGATTCTATGTCGCTAATTAGTGGAACCATAGGCAGTTTATGTGAATAAACAGCAATCCAAGGATTATCATAACTTCCTACTACTATGATACGACACCATCTTGAATCGTAATTAGAGAGCCAAATAGCTGCCCGAATTGTTGCATCAGTAGGATGACTTAAGATATGTGCTTCATCCAAGTACATCTCTTTGCTTTCAACATAAAAATGTATAGTTGAATGATAAAGGCTCACAATAAGTACAAAGATTATTGTCAATTGTACCAAAATCCTGTCATCCACTTTTAGAAGTAGAAGGCCACCCAAATTTTTTTGTATAGACTTGAGAGTATTTGGGAGGTTTCTAAAGCCGTATCCTCCAACGACACAAATCGCTAGAACGAATCCTCTGTAAAAATGGAAATAAGGAAACCCAAAGCAACTTGTTAATATGAACAGAGGTATTATCCAACTCAATAGTAGAAGATCTTTTGTTGATCTTCGTTTAAAACTTACAAAAATGCCGTTCAACAACACAAACGTTAGCACTCCCATGATTTTCAAATAATTAGAAAGGTTTTGTAAGAAAAATGCAAGATCAAACCGTAAGAAGACGAAATTTCCGTTAGTGACTCCAGATATTCGCCAATATCCCTCTAATACATTATTAATGAGTACAATGAGTCCTCTGCTAGTCCAAAGAAGAGATATTGGGATCGCTATAAGTATCATAAGCGCTATAGCATGAAGTTCTCTGCATTTTATTGACTTTTTTTGTAGTATTAACACGAGAACATAAACACTTAAGATAATTATAATTGACATCGATAAGATAAGATGTACCAGAACTACGCTACCAAAAAACACTCCTGCTATTATAATATGTCGTATCGATTTCTGATTAATTGCTCTGAAAAGAGAGTAAAACATGACTGCATAAAAAATGTAACCCAGAATGTTCGAATACATTCCAAATGCAAAAATAGTAAAGATCCACGGAAGAATTGCCGTAATATACGCAGTCAAAAGACCTGTATATTCACCAAATTCCTTTCCTAAAATATACATCATTAGTGGAAGCATTGCAGATAGTATTGCTCCGCTATTAATAACTACGGTGAATGCACTGACCCCTAATATTATACTTAGTAGTGCGCACAAAGCATGAAACCCGATGGGATATGACAAAGGAGTTTCATTTACGATTGGCGCAAAGTCAGCTACATTTGACTTATTTATCAACAATTCTGTGAGCAAAATATGCATTGTTGGATCTTCTGTTCGTGTGAGTGGTCCAATTTGAAGATAATACAAATTTGTGATAAGCCTGTAGAATATAAACAAGCAAAGAATACCATAGAGTGGCCATAGGGACTTTTTGTGCCTTAAACTGTGCCTCAAGTAGGTCGTCCCATATCCTATAAGGATACTACCAAAAATTACAGGGATTATTCCGTAGTAAATATCGAAAAGAAGGAATCTAGGTAGGCCTATTCCTCCAGCGTGTTTAAGGATATCCTCCAGTTGAATTAAGTCAATATTATTACCAAAATCTGTATGTGTATTACCGATAATATAGACATCACCGCCACCCTTAGCATAATCCCTTAAAGCCTGGGTTTGACTTTTATGCAACTCTATTAACGCATCGTCTTCAATCACAATCATGTCATAATATTCCAATAATGCGGATGCAAATTCGGGAAGATCCTGCGGTTTAATGTACTCTCCATTTATATTCCATGCATTGCTTTGATAGTCTGCCATTCCAACAAAAAGAACACTTGTTTGAGCTATTGGTACTGTATAATATACACTTAGCGTAATGATGATTGCACCACATATGAGAGAGAAAAGCCTACGATCCGCAATCTTCATGTTTCTCATCCAATCACATACGAGATAAAGATTAAGTGAGCATTTTCTATTTAGATCGATAGAGTTATATGCGAAATATATTGCTTTAAAAAACCTTGTTCTATCCAGTATGCAAGAACATTCTTTAAGGGAATTATATATTTAGTGAAACTATATCCATTATACCCTTCTTATGGGCGGGTGGTCTAGATGGTTATGACGCCGCGCTTACAACGCGGAGTATCCCTAAAACTGCTTTAGGGGTCCAGAAGTCGTGAGTTCGAAGGAAAGAACCGAGAAAATCGCTCTTTCTGAAAATCTCATCCCGCCCACCACCTTTAAATCTCTTGAAAAATCGATATAATTCATTTCTTAGTGAAAAGACTTTTACTCGCAAATCAAATTGGTGATAATTTTGGAGAAAACCGAAAAAATCTGGATGAATGGAGAATTTGTTGATTGGGACGATGCTAAAGTTCATGTGTTATCACACGTAATCCATTATGGTACGGGTATTTTCGAAGGAATCCGATGTTACAATACTATTAAAGGTCCAGCAATATTTCGGGCTAAAGAGCATTTCCAGCGATTTTTAAACAGTGCAAAGCTTTGCCTTATGGATATCGAGTATTCTGTTGATGAGTTTATAGGCATTGCAAAACAGTTACTGAAGATTAACAAATTAAATGAAGGTTACATTCGACCTTGTGCGTTTTATGGCTACGGTGAGATAGGGATAAAGGCATTAAATAACCCAATAGATATCGCAATGGCATGTTTTCCATTTGGGACGTATTTAGGGGAAGAAGCTCTTGAACAAGGTGTTAGATGTAAAATGTCCTCGTGGGTAAGAATTGATTCAAGAATGGCACCACCCTTAGCTAAAGCGGCAGCAAATTATCTAAATTCTTTCTTCGCTAAACGTGAGGCGATCGATTGCGGATATGATGACGCGATTTTATTAAATTCTAATGGATATGTTTCAGAAGGACCAGGTGCAAATATCTTTATCGTCAAAGATAAAAGAGTTATGACTCCACCTCCTTCTGCAGGCGCATTGAGGGGCATAACTGCAGATTCCGTCATGCAAATAATCCAAGATTTAGGGTTTGAATTGGTTTCGCAGCAAAATATCGTCCGAGAAGATTTATTTTTAGCAGATGAAGCCTTCTTTACAGGCACAGCAGTTGAGGTTACACCTATCCGAGAAATCGATAAGAGAGTTATAGGATCTGGAAAACGAGGTCCAATTACCGAAAAAATACAGACAACATTTTTTGATATTGTCAAAGGTAACATCGATAAGTATTTTGATTGGCTAGTTTTTATCTAACTAAATGGTCTTAACTTCCTTTCTACAATGTAGATTTCTTTTACCGATATTTCTCGTGGTTTATTTCATTCAGCTTTCCAAAGGCTCTTTTTGATAAACTTAGTTAATAAATCTGCATCCACCATTAGCTTTATTTTGACTAATGATAATACTACTTGACATATTTCTATAGGAGGAAGATGATATGGATGTAGAAAAAACATTAAGATTGTTAGGTGAAGTCCAGCAATTAGAGAAAGAGGCTGTTGAAAGATATACAGATCACATAGCTAAAATAAACAATCCTGAGATAAATTCCATGCTGGAGGGCTTCAAACGAAGTGAGGAAAGACATTACGCAGAATTAACAGAAAAAATAAACGAACTTAAAGAGAAATATGATATAGAAGATTAAGGAGGACGAAGAATGTTTAAAAACATTAAAGCGTTGTTGAAGGATGATTTGGAATTCGAAAGACGTGCTGTGAAAATCTATAAAGATTATGGTTTAGAGATAGAAGACGAAGTTACGAGAAAAATGCTATTGACGTTCCGTAAAGATGAAATGGGGCATATGAGATCCCTTGAGAACAAACTTGAAAAAATTCGGACTGAAAAGTTGAACGTTGCATTCTATTGCCCGCGCTGTGGATGGAACTTGATCTATGGGTGCAACCCAAAGGTGGGACAGGTCTTAAAATGTCCTTCATGTCTTGTATCTCTTAAACTAATAATCAATCAAGACGGAGAATACGGTCTAGAAGAGGTATATTAATACGGAGACCCTGCACCTTTCAAAGGCCCGATAAATTCTTCTAAGCGATGGTAAGTTTCATTTAGGTTGAATGTATCCCCACTTATCCAATGCTGCTTGTAATTCGATATTTTTTGCCGCCATCTCCTCTAGCGTCATGTCTTCAAAGTACGCATCTATGCTGGCTCGTACCGCCTTTGCTCCAGCTTGTGCACCCATTGGGTGACCTAAAACTCCACCACCTACTTGAATAACAAGGTTCGTTCCAAATCTTTTTAGAATTTCTGGCAGGAGACCTGGATGCAGTCCTCCTGAGGATACGGGAAATGCTTGTTTTATATGATACCAGTCTTGTCTCAGGAATTCATTTATTTTCGTAACTTCCTCTTCAGGTCCCTCTAATTTTCCAACGACGGTACCCGTATGTATTTGATCAACACCGATTAATCGCGCAGTTTTTGCCAAAGCAAACATTGAGATTCCGTGCTTAGGATTTCTTGTAAATGTAGCATGCATTGCTCTATGGGCATGTATTGCTAATTTTAAATCTTCACAAACTTCTCGTAGGGTTTGTACAGCTGCCCAGCCTGTCGTAACTATGTCAATCATTACATACTCCCAGTTCAAATCAGCAACAAATCGCGCTCTTTTTTTCATAACTTCTGTTTCAGCTGTAATATTAATTAGATAACTTCTGCGTTCCCCAATCTCTGCTTCTACTTTCTCTCTCATTTTTTGAGCATATTCGACTCTTGTCTCAAATTTGTTAAAAGGTAAGGATGAAAGATTTTCGTCATCTTTTAGAAGGTCAATACCACCAGTCCAAATTTCATATGCAACTTGAGCTTGTTCTTCAGCTGAGAAGCCAATCTTTGGCTTGGGGACTGTGGCCAATATTGGTCTTTTATTGACCTTTAATAGTTCTCGAATTCCTTTAATGCCATACTGTGGGCCTCTAAAAGGTTTTATATAATCTTGAGGGGGCTCGTAATCTAGTAATCTAAGGTTTTTGACGGCCTTCATACCAAAGATGTTACCAGCGATTCCCGATAACAACTGGGGTATATTATGAGGCTCCCATAAGTCGAGAGGATAGGCGACTTTTATTATATTTCTATCCCGCTCATACGTTTTAGCCATAAGAGATTTTATTCTATCTGGGAGTTCTGCAAGCGTAGTCCATGTCCCAACGCTACTTTCGGAAGCAACACGTCCGGCGACTTCCTCAAAAGACAATCCTTCTGCAGGTTCTACGTAAAATGTAACAATTAAGTCAGTCTTAGACGGTTTATAATCATAATCTACAAATTCAAGATACCACTCAATTTTTTTAGGCATTTTATTCACCTTCAAAAGCATGACTATTTCATCTTTAATTAAGTAATAATATATTGTTTATGAAGAATACACCTTGAGGGAATACTATGGAAGATTTGATACAAGTCGCCAAAAAAATCAAAGATTTAGAGATTCAAGGCGCAAGAAATGTAGCAAAAGCTGCTATCCGTTCAATGAAGGACGTTATTCTTAATTCTTCCGCTTCAGAGCCTGATTTATTATTTAAAGAACTTTTAGAAGCAAAAGATATTCTGTTCGATACAAGACCAACTGAGCCCGCGATGAGGAATGGTATTCGTTATATATTATATGAAACAAAAGAGGCAAAAGGCGATATTGATACTACAAAAGAGATTGCCATAAAAACGTGTGATAAAATCCTCAATTATTTTGAAGAGGCTATCTTGAAAATCCATGAGATAGGGGCTCGTAAAATCCTAAATGAAATGCAAATAATGACTCATTGTCACTCCTCAACAGTAACTGGGATATTGAGGAAAGCACATGAACAAGGAAAAGATATACATATAATTTGTACTGAGACACGACCCCGTCTTCAAGGACATCGTACAGCGAAAGAACTTGTAGAGGCAGGTATAAAGGTAACATTTGTAGTTGATTCGGCTATGAGGTATATGATGAAACATTTTGAGGTAGATTTAGCGCTAATCGGTGCTGATGCAATTACTTCAGAAGGGACAATTATAAACAAGATTGGATCACGATTATTTGCGTTAGCTGCAGATGAAAGAGACGTGCCAATGTATTGTGCTGCAGATACGTTCAAATTTAGCCCAGAAACATCCTTAGGTTTCCTGGAAAAGATTGAGAAACGGAATCCTGATGAAATTTGGAAAGATGCACCTACAGGTCTACATATAGAAAATCCAGCGTTCGAGATGGTCCCTCGAAGATATATTGATGGACTCATAACTGAAGTCGGTGTGTTTCCCCCCTCTTCTATAGCTCATCAACTACTTCAGCTTCACCCTTGGATGTTCAATTTCAAAGATTGAAGAAAGAAAGTCTGTCACTATCTCACTGTTACAACCGCTATCGGCTCAACTTTGTCAAACGCAACTTGACGACGCACAATGCCATAGGTATCGATATGAACGATTACCACATGGTCATCGTGATCAATAGTCTTGACTACTAATCCCCCACCGTAGGTTATAGCCTCCTCTATTTCATTCTTGGAGAATGGAATCTGATCTTTCCTCCCACACTCGTAACAGAAATTAATTGCCGCTTTGTACATGGCCCCTCAATAAATAAATTCCATAATGTCTTTTAAATACCGATATCATTCTGGTATTTTATCGGGGTATTTTTTGGTTAACGCGCCTCTAATCCAATCTCGCCAATAATCCACTTCATAATTTTTTCAAGAAATTTCTATTTCACTTAAGATTTTGAAGAGGATGCTACAGGTAGGAGGTCAACTCCTCTTTATTTAAAAAAAGAAGAAGTTTCTATTAATTCGATATTTCATTAAAAAAATAAAAAAATGTAAGGGTGTTTATTCGTAGTCTTCAAGTCGTCCTTCCAATTGCTTCAGAACTGATGGCAATGTGGTGTATTCCATCTCCTCTAGTGGTAGTCTTTCTGGTTCAAATGGGCCATGACGTCTCATATAATCGGTGATCTCCATGCATTTTTGTCTGGTGTAATCGAAAGCAACGTCATCGAATAGATCTACAGGTCCAACAAGTTTACCATTTTTGATCTGAAAACCTAAGCCGACCACTCGTGGCGGACCATCAAATCTTGTGCATCGACTGTCCTTTAGAGCCACGGGAAGCAAAGGTCCTCTATGACTTCCCCTCATCCATCCCGCTACGAGATGTCCAAGTGAAAAGGCTTCGATTACTTCTCCAACAGCGGGAAATCCGCTCTGAGATCTGACAATTGCACATGGGTCATCTTTTCCGATATATTTACCTGCAATGAGTGCTAATTTTTCGGTGGATATTGCAGCAGCAATGCCCAAATCGGGGTTCTTAGAATATACATATTTTATAGGGAATCTGCTTACTGCGCCGATCAGTGCCAGCAAGTCATACATTTCTTCAGGGCAACTCATGGTAACAGCTTTATGCTGAACAACATCAATCACATAGAATTTGAATCCTGGATGTAACTTAGGATCAATAATAAGTCCGGCAGTGCAAAAAGGATCCGCAAACATGCGAAAGATCGGGTAATTAAAAGCTCCTGGTTCTGTTTTGTCGGCAGCGAATACAAGGATGGGCTCTCCGGGTCTTTCATTAAACTCCATTTCGGCGACTCCAGGACCTTGACCTTTAATATTTCCGGAAAAGGCATCTGCCAGAAGATCTTGTCCAGCACCATAAAGCCCTATAGCCTTTGCGTTTTCGGCTAGTTTTATAAATATATTCCACGCGAGTTCATGGATTTCAGGGGAATCTACGCCTTTATCGTGTGTCATTAAGAGTTCAGTATCATCCCCAGCATTATACACGCGGAAATCGATTATCAAGCCTTGATCTTGTGCTTTAGCTAGTTCTTGTTCAGCAATCTGCATATTTCCTTCGTAGGTCACAACGTGACCTGGAACGGATCCGATATCAGCTTTGATGTTTGAAATCGTAACTTTCAAATTGAAACCTCCTTTTTCAGAAACCTAGAACTTGGTTTTTATTTTCTATTATAAATTATTTTTTGTTCATAAAATATCATATATAAATATACAATTCATTCACTCTTTTTTTGCATCAATCATATCTGAGTTTTCATTGAAATTATGGCTGAAAGAAGAGTTATGTTGACTTCTCTCCTTTTGACTCTAAAATCATTAGCCAAAAAGATTAATAGTGGGTAAAAGATAACGACCAAAGAATAACATTGTGAGGAATTTTCTATGAGAAAGATAATTGCTGCAGGAAACTGGAAAATGCACAAAACGAATGCAGAAGCGGTAGAAATAGTTTCCAAATTAAACGAACTAATCGCTGATGTTAAGGGGGTTGAAGTCATAATTGGACCACCATTTACCGCCTTATCAGACGTAATAAAAGTTGCAGGGAAAGTTAAAATAGCGGCTCAAAACATGCACTGGGAAGAAAAAGGAGCCTTTACAGGAGAAATTTCCCCAATCATGCTGACCGACCTTGGAGTAGACTATGTAATTTTAGGCCACAGCGAAAGAAGAGCATACTTCGGAGAAACAAACGAAATAATAAACAAGAAGATTAAATCCGCTTTGGCTCATGGATTGAAACCAATTCTTTGTGTAGGAGAAAAATTGGAAGATAGAGAAAATGGAAATACAGAAAATGTTGTCGAAGATCATGTAAAAGGTGGTTTAGAAGGAATTTCCAAAGCAGAGATGACACGCATTGTAATCGCTTATGAACCCGTCTGGGCGATCGGTACTGGAAAAACTGCAACACCTGAACAAGCTGAGGAAGTCCATGCATTCATAAGAAAACTATTAACAGAAATGTATGATGCAGAAATAGCTAGAAATACTTCAATCCTTTATGGTGGTAGTGTGAAACCTGCTAACTCAAAAGCCCTATTCTCAAAAGATAATATTGACGGGGGATTAGTTGGTGGGGCAAGCCTAAAAGCAGATGACTTCTCAATTATAGTGAAAAATGCATTGTGAAAGGGTTAAAAAAAAGACTTGTCTAATCTGCGTAAGATTGATCATCATCATCATATTCTCTCATTTTTGTTTTGATTTCGCAAGAAGACTCCATTAACTATGTTGCGATGAATAAATCGCGTTGTCCTTAAATAAATGCATGAAGATAGATATTGAATTTCAATCGCTAAAGGGTTAATCAAAAAGAAGGCTGACTGAGAAATGGTGGCAACATTAGAATTAGAGTGTAAACAAGTAGAAATCAATACAAAAGAAGAAGATCTCAATAGAAGTAGAAAGTTCTTTCTAATTAGATTGGAAAAATGCAATAAATGTCACTTCATCGAGGAGTCAGGTATAAAATTTTCTCTTAACTGTGAGAAATGTATCCAAGAGGCATTAGAAAGTTCAGGGTTCAATACAACAATAAAACATCTTGATATAAGCCAATATAAGATTACTCGTAGAGAAACAGTTGTTAAAAACAGAAATGAAGAATTGCAGAATGACCATAAAGAGAAAAGAAAGACTTATTCAGAAAAGCTTAAGATGTATGAAGCGTGGATAATTGATCAAATAATTTCTGGAAACCATAAAATTATAGACGCTGCCCATGGCTCTTTGTTCTCTCAAACAGTTAAAACTGAATTTGTGGATGTAGCATTTAAAAATTTGGAAGAGAAAAACATAATAACAAGAGATATGGTCACAGGAAACTATCGCCTAACTGGCGAAAAGAACAAATCTGAAGATTACGAGACAAATTGGAATTATTATGTTTCTTATGCCGGAGTAATCGATGTAAATTCAACAGAATGTACTCATAAGAGGTTTAAAACGCTGGAGGATGCTTTAGCATTTGTGAAAGCGCAAAATTTGTTGAATTACTATATTCAAAGAAGTGAGGTTCAAGAAACGATATAATATCTTAAAGGATTGATCTGTTTATTTTAAAATTTTGAAATGTCTTAACAAGTCTATAGTTTTACGTGTCATTAATTTATCGTGTTTCTCAAACAAAGCAAGCAATTCTACTTCTGAGAGCACGCGGCCCCTCTCTATTACTTCTTCAAGCCATTCTTTAATGAATGATGGATGATGATGTGTATTAAAAATCTCCACAATCTGGTTTTCGATGCGAAGCCATCCTTTGGGCATCACAACTAATAATGGATCTAAAGGATATTCTTCTGGATTTTCAACAAAATTAGCAAGTTGAGGTAAATCCTCAATTCTCGCTAATTGCCTTACTCTGTCTACGGGTATACAAAATGGATTAAACGCTCTAAATTCTTCAAATTTGCGCTCCCAGTCGACAGTATGTTCTAAAACCTTCCCCCGCAATAAGAAGAGTGGTTGTGGGGGGATTTTAAACTTGAAAACGGCACGAGGAGGACGTGAATCTTTGATAGAATAGATATCGTTTAATGCTTCTGGTAACTTGCTTGTGTAACTCACAATAGAGTCTTGAAATGAAAGACGGCCCTCTGGTTTATTATATTCTTTGTAAGGAACTTCATATTTTTTAAGAATGACGCTAATGTAATGAAATGAACTAGATTTTTCTATTCTTCCAAAACGAAATTCCTCAAGCGAAGCCATTGTTTTATCCTCTTTTGCGCTATATGATTCCCGAATTCATCTGGAATCCTAACATATCCAATGATTAACAATAGCATAATGTGCCAAGCATATTATAATTCCTTTTTTATTATTTTAATTTGTGTTTAAAAAATAAGTCGATACAATTTGCTATCGAAAAAGATAAATCAATTTATCTTCCATTCTCACGTTATTACGGAGGAACTCAAATAGTGAAGAAAGATATGCTAGAAAATTACCCAAAGGCAATTATTTTTGATCTTGATGGTACTTTGATTGATAGTATTCCTGCTCATTTACAGGCCTATCGTGAATTAGCTATAAGCGAATTTGGTATGCGACTTAGTCAAGAAAATATTCTAGAACATTTTGGGAAAAAATCAAGAGATATTATTACAGCCCTATTTCCTCTATCTGGAAAAAATATTGATATTTTAGTTGAAAAAAAGCAGCACCTTTATAGACAATCTTTTAATCGTGTGAAATTACTCCCAGGAACAAAAAAAGTATTACGTGCTGCAAAGGAAAGGTCTATAAAATGTGCTCTTGGAACAAGTTCAAGTAAGAAAAACGTAGAGATTGCAATTAAGGAATTTGGACTTGAATTTGATGTTATTATTGCAGGTGAAGACATAGAATTTGGAAAACCGAATCCTGAAACCTTTCTAAAAATAGCTCAAAGATTAGAAATCCCACCAGACGATTGCATTGTAATTGGTGATGCTATTTATGATATTATGGCCGCCAAAAAGGCTGGAATGCTAGCTATAGGCGTCTTAACAGGAAACACAACCAGAAGACAAATGAAAATGGCAAATGCAGATGTTATTTTCGAAAATCTTTTGAAATTCATGGAGTGGGCTCGATTAGCCGATTGAAGCAGAATATAAAAATGAAGAACTCTATGGAAATATGTGGATTTAAAGGAACCATTTTTTCCTTTAAATAAATCGTTTGTTCGTTTTGGGCCTTCCTAGTAACTTAAAGACAGTAGAATTTAAATAGAATGGCGTATACATTATTTTATGGCGTAAACTGTTTTAATATCACAAAAAACGGTGGTTACTACTGTTCAAGACCTATTCTCTTAAGCACAACATTGACCTGTATGAATTTCTGCGTGACTACAGGCGTGTACTAAACGGCATGCTTTCTGATATCTGGGGGCAGGTTGTATGGACAGAAAAGAAGATTAAGGGCAAAAATCAGTACCGCATACTGCCCACCATCCCTGAGTATTCCTTTAAAAAGGTGATGCGGAATACCTACCTTCAACAATGGAACTATACCCGCCATTGGATCGATTCTGCTCTAAAGACTGCCTTCTCTATCATTAAAAGTTGGAAAAAGAACTACGTGAATGGTAGTCGCACCCGTACACATCCGGTGGTCAAGCGGTTTTTTGCCCGTGTGAAACAGACCCAATTGAAACTGGAAGGCGAGCAACTGCGCATCTCCATAAATCCGAGGGAGTTCGTCTATATAGACCTTTCCAAGCGTTATTTTTCAATTGAGGGGTTGCTGGGCGAACCCGTCATCACCACAACGCATATCCACCTCCCCATTTATCATCACCATCCTCAGTCAAAACAGGAAATCAAGAGCGGCTGGGACGCCAACAAATATTCTTTGGACGGTTTTTCTCCCCAATTGGGCTGGATTCGGATCGACTTGAAGCCGTTGCATACCCTCCACACGACTTATGACAACAAACGGCGCAGAATAAATAAACTAGCCTCCAAGAAAAAGCGGCTGGGAAAAAAATTGCGTAAAAAATACAGTCATCGAGAGAGAAATCGTGTCGATCAACTATTGCACCAGCTAACCAATGAAATGGTGAGAATAGCTGATATGCACGGTTTTGAGGATTTGGACAAGTTAAGGATGATGAAAAAGCGGAGGCGGCGCTGGAATCGGGAGTTGTCGAAAACCAGCTGGCGGAAAATAATGAGCCAGATGGAGTACAAGAGTTGTACGAACTACGTCTTACCGTATTACACATCGAAGAAATGTTCCAGATGTGGGTGGTTGCATAAAGACCTGAAAGGAAGCTGTTCGAGTGTGCGCAATGCGGTTTGAGGATAGACCGACAGTTGAACGCCGCCATCAACATATACCTAAGAATGGAGGGTCTTCCCCACAACGAAAAGTGGTTCGAAAAAAACGTCATACAAGTCGTGGGAGGGTTCACCCAGACCGGGGCGAAGTGGAAGGAGATTGATGAACTCGCGAGATCTCCGCATGATACGATGAAGCCCAAGTTCACCGTAGCAACGTCCTTTTTACACTTAAAGGTACGTATTTCTACTTAGAATAGAACCCTAACCCAAATGTTTTTTTAACAAAATACCTATCCTTGTGGCAGTTTTGGAATCATCATGTATAAAAGAACGAAATACGCTGCAATCACTGCAATGACTCCAATAAGAAGAAGTGTCCGTGCATAAGTTGGCTCATAAAAATACCTTGTGCTATAGAATATGACTACAAAACCTATGAAACCCACAAACATTAGCATGCCCGCAACGATGCCTTCAATGATAAATTGAGAATCCAGACGTTCATCAATTAAAACAGGAACACCAAAGCGTGAACCTAGTGGAAGCGGCTCTTTGACAATATCAAAAAGAAGTCCCACATAGATCGTAAAAATGAATATTATCGATATTTGAAGGAGCAAACCTATTGGGATCTCGGATGGAAGCTGAAGTTTAGGTTTTCTGAGAATAATTTTTGGTTTTCTGAGTCCTGGAATCCATTTTAGCCGCATAGAATCGCACCCGATCCCACATAAAACGTTTCTTGTTTTTTAACACAAGTTTGTGTTTTATATGCTTCTTTGACTTGCACCATTCTTCTTTCGGAACTTTATAATTGTTTCTGTTATACGTGCAATCAATGATTCACTAGTAGTTTGCTTAACAAAAAAATCTTATACTATTTTGCATTATCTCCAAAATAAGTCCTTTCTTACATATTCATTGAATTTCTGAATCTTCTTTCAAGAAAATTCAACCATCAAATGATTGTTGTGATTTAAGTACACAAAGGGTAAAAAACGATGAAAATAGCCATAATATCTGATATTCATTCAAATTTAGAAGCCCTTAATGCAGTACTCCGGGATATTGGTGAAGTAGAGTGTGTTTTATGTGTTGGAGATTTGGTGGGTTATGGCCCAGATCCAAATAAAGTAATTGAACTTCTTGAAATATTGGGTATAAAATCTGTAATGGGAAATCACGATTACGCTACTATCACAAATTCAGCGTTAATTTTTAATGAAATTGCAGCAGAAGCAATTTATTGGAGTCATAGAACTATTACAGAAGAGAATATGAAACTACTTGCTTCTTTACCCGAGCATAGGCTGGTTGAATTCGATAATTTGTCATTATATCTTGTTCATGGAAGTCCTCGTGATCCATTATACGAATACATTCTTCCTAATACGTCTGATGAATTGTTATTGCAATTTCTAAATCAGACTAATGCAAATTGTTTAATCATGGGTCATACACACCTTCCTTTTTATATAGACTTCAAAGAAAAAAACAAAGGGATCGTGTTAAATCCAGGAAGCGTTGGACAACCAAGAGACCATGATCCGCGTGCAAGTTATTGCATTATTGAATATGATGAGGATGAGAAGATCACTGTCACGCTAAAGAGAGTAGATTATGATATTAAAAAAGTAAGTGAAAAAATCCGAAAGGCAGGTCTTCCAGAGTTTCTTGCTGAGAGATTGTTCCATGGCCGTTAAATTTGAAAATTGAACTGCAGTATCTCTATTGTTACTAATAAACTGAGCTGAAACCCATGGCATTAGATTTGAGTCTAATAATGTTTCTACAAGCAATTTGGTTTATTCTTCCTGCATATGCTGCGAATGGGCTTCCAGTACTCTTTGGAGGCGGACCACCAATTGATTTTGGTAAGACTCTCAATGAAAAGCGCATATTTGGAGATGGAAAAACAATTCGTGGTTTTATTGGAGGGGTTATATCTGGAACGCTTGTTGGATTAACACTCTTTTTTTTTGGTCCGATATTGAATCAGTCAATTCCTGAGAGTCAGGGCCTTATAGATCTCTCATATAGCCCCATATTAGCCCTATTAATTTCCGTAGGGGCTTTAACTGGTGACCTTGTTGGATCTTTCATCAAACGACGTTTAAATATGAAACGTGGAGCCCCTGCTCCAGTTCTTGATCAAATCACGTTTCTTGTTTTTGCCTTTTTATTCGCGTTATTAATAATTAGACCCATTCCTCTTGAATATGTTATTTTCCTTATTCCTTTGACTTTAGGGTTACATCTTTTCACAAATTTCATAAGTTGGCTTATTGGAATCAAGAAGGTTCCTTATTGAATTAAGGGTGAATGCATGGCTACAATTGGACTGTTAGTTTCAAATCCTAGAATTTATTATAGATTAACCAAACTTCTTAAAAATCATAATATTGGTTTTACATCTCTTACACCTGGCGAAATCTATCCTTCTGATCTGCTACTGTTAATTACAACAAAAAGCGAGGATTCTATGATCTTAGAGAATGTTGAAAAATTGTATATTTCTGCTGATACCCCTAACAACTACATCTTAGCTCGTATCACTGCCTTTCTTCAAGGTATCAAAGGAAAATTTGAGGAAGTTGTAATTGGAGTAGATCCAGGATTTTCGTCATTTGGAATCGCAATTTTTGGAGATGGTGTGCTTATTGAAACTATTACCACTTTTAGTGTCCAAGAAACTTATCAAAAACTTGTCCAAGTCACCAAACTTTATGAAACAAACAAAAAAATCATTAAAATAGGTTCAAGTGCATCTTTTTACCGCACACAACTGCTTTCAATTTTATCACCTTATTGTTTAGAACATCAAATTCTCATTGAAGAAGTTAACGAGGAACGAACAAGTATTTCAAGTCTACCAACAGAAATTAACTCTAAGGAAAAGTCAAAAGATATTATTGCAGCCATACATATTGCTATGCGAGAAGGTGAACCACTTCAGGAATATGAAAGCGAAATTAAAGAAGGTGAGATTAAACTTTTGCAAGAAAAAAGTCGACAACTAACCAACGGAAAAATAACGATAAGTAGATATCTTGCATTACAAGTTGCTGAAGGTAAATTAAGTTTGGATGATGCAATTCGTCTACATCAGAGTGAAAATTGTGCTACCTGAAAATCTCATATAGGGAAACTGTAATCTTAAGTTTAATTTGAATTATTAGAACTTTGTTATACAATTTATAGCAGAAATGGTTGGAAAAGAGTGTCTATTCACAAAATAAGGAGTGGAGAAATGATTATTGTTGAAGGACCTGCACGGATAGTTGTAGATGAAGGCGAATTAACGCTAATTGGGGCTCCTATAAGAAAGGGAGACGCCATTATTGTTAAGAAATCAAGACATGTTGCTGTGGAAGGGATTACAGATTCCACACTCAAAATCTCCCTAGGTGCTAGTGCTAGTGTAGATCTTCTGAACACATCAACTATTCCTCTTGAATGGAAGGAACTCGCTGAAACTCTTAACAAGCGCATTTTACCTTTTCGTGCCGTGTTTTTTGGAGACGTAGATACTGGTAAAACAACTTTCGTCACTTACCTTGCTAATCTCTTTTATCAGTGGGGTAAAAGAACAGGGATTTTAAGCACTGATCTCGGACAAGGCTTTCCAGGGCTAATTACGCTTTACCAACTTGAGACTCCAATTATTGATATGGCTGAAATAACGCCCACAGATGCATTTTTCGTAGGTTCAACAACTCCCGACTGTTTTGAGAATAGGGTAATGATTGGAACCCAATCGATGCTTAAGAAAGCAGAACTGTTGGGAATTGAAGCACTTTTTGTGGATACAACAGGCTGGGTATATGGTTTTAAAGCAAGAGAATTAAAAAAATCGTTAATACAACTCATTCAGCCAGATTTACTTATAGTAGTGGAGAGAGAGCGAGAATTGGAGCATCTTATAAGACCTTTTTTAAATGCAACAAAAGTCCATCGTATGCCCGTTTCACAAAAAATACGTTACAGGGATCGAACAGATAGAAAGTTTCTAAGAGAATCTATGCTTTCGAAACAGTTGTCAGACTCGAATACTATTACATTCCATTTTAAGGAAATTAGCTTTCTTAATTCATTTCTAAATACAGGAGAGATAGTATCAGGAACACTGAGCGAAAAAATTAGTGAACTTATTGGATATGCTCCTAAATATGTTGAATTATGTCACGATGTAATTCTTATTGCAGAAGATCCCGAAACGCCACTCTCTGAAAATATGATTGAAAATATGATTGAAAAGTTTCAAAAAGAATTCCCACATTTGCCAATCCAAATTATTAATGCAAAAATTATTGAAAATGTGCTTGTTGGCTTAATCGACTCCCAAAATACGTTTCTTGGCTATGGTGTTATAACAAACATTGACTTCTTTAAACACCTAATAACTATCTATACACCAGTTTCTAAAGAGCATATCGCTTCAATTCAATTTGGATCCTTTAAAGTAACCCAAGACGGTCAAGAACTCTGTTGGATCCATCCATGGTCTTTTTAATGCTTATCTCATAGTTATTAAAACTTCTAGATTTTCAACAAAATTTTAAAGAATATTTTCAATTGCGTTGAGCTATTTACCTCAATCCTAGAAACAGTTTTTTCCCGCAGGATTTAAAAATGGGATTTCATATATGTGATTGGTGACTCTTTGAACGCTCTACTTCTATGGATCCGAATTATTGGTGCATTTGGACCACTTATTTACGCATCCATATCCGATTTACGTTCACGTATGGTAGAGCACGAATTGATATGGCTAATCATGATAATTATTGGGATAATTATTACATTTTTTGAAGCCATTGTGTTTCAAGATCTTCGTATTTTGTTAGACCTAGCAATTAATGTAGGTTTGTCCTTTGTTGTAGCGTTTCTATTATTCTATGCTGGTCTTTTCGGAGGTGCTGATGGAAAGGCACTTATCAGTCTTTCATTTCTTTTCCCGAGAACCCCTCCAATATTTCTTGATGGGGGATTTAGACCATTACTGCCCTTCTTTTTTCTTACAATATTTAGCAACGCATTACTTCTCACAGTATTAATACCTTTAGTGCTAGCACTAATCAATCTTGCTGATTATTTCACTAATAAAGAATTATTTTATGGAATAGAAAATGAACCTTTATGGAAAAAAGCGCTTGTTGTGTTCATAGGTTTTCGAACGAACATTCCACCACCTCAGCACGTATATCCCTTGTTAGAACTTGTAGAAGTGAAAGGAATACTTACACCGCAATTAAAACTATTCGATAAAATTTCCACAGAATCCGAAGAAGTCGATAGTAAGAACTTACAAACGATAAAAGAGTTTTTATACGAGAATGCAGAACCCAAAATAAAGAAGTTATGGGTGAGCCCAGGTATACCTTTCATAATCCCAATAACACTTGGTCTCCTTACAGCACTTATAGTTGGTGATTTACTACTCTTAATAATAACTTTATTGATAGTTTAATAAGAAAATCAGCCCTCTCTTGAGTATTAATGGAGTTGAAAGCCATGGGGAGAGATCCAGTTGTAGAAGAAAAGGATATGGATAAAGCAAAGGATAAAGATCTCTCCACAGATTTTGTCCTTCCAGAAGATATGGAATTTAAAGACATTGCCGCAGAATTTTCAGGTCCAGCTTCTGATGTTGGGCCAATTGCACCGGAAACCATACCGCAACTTGAAGAAACATACCCTCTTATTCCGCCTTTTGCATATACCCTCATACAAACTGATCCTGATACAAACCAAACACGCTATATGGTTGTCGAGGTCCCACTATCAGAAGAAGAGACTACGACGCACCAAATGATCACCGAAATTCTTACCGAAGAACTTGAACTTGATTTTACCTTACTTAGAGACAGAGAAAAGACAAATGAATATTTAAAATCAACCATTATGAAGATAATACGCGATTACGCTATTAAACTTGATGAACGAAGTCTTGATAAAATTGTTTATTACATTACACGAGATTATATTGGATTTGGAACACTTGAGCCACTTCTTCGCGATCATATGATAGAGGACATATCCTGCGATGGTGTAGAAGTTCCTATCTACATATGGCATCGTAAATACGATTCAATTCCAACAAATATTCTATACGAAGACGATAAAGATTTAGATAGCGTTGTTATTAAAATGGCGCAACGAGCTGGTCGCCATATATCTATTGCTAGTCCACTTCTAGATGCATCTCTTCCTGATGGCTCTCGAGTTCAATTGACACTAGGAAGAGAAGTTACTCAAAAAGGATCAACCTTTACTATAAGAAAATTTAGAGCCGATCCACTAACAATTACTGATCTCGTCATGTTTAATACATTGAGTGTGGAAATGGCAGCATACCTTTGGTTCTGTATCGAAAACAGACATTCGGCACTCATTGCAGGAGGTATCGCTTCTGGCAAGACCACACTTCTCAATTCGCTTTCTATGTTTATTCTCCCTGACCTTAAGATCATCTCAATAGAAGATACAGCTGAATTAAATATTCCACATGAAAATTGGATACCATCCGTTGCTAGAACAGGTTTTGGAGCTGAAAAAGCTGGACGAAAGCGTGGTCAGATCACCTTATTCGACTTACTAAAAGCCGCACTTCGTCAAAGACCGGATTACATCCTAGTAGGAGAAATCAGAGGAGAGGAAGCCTATAGTCTGTTCCAAGCTATGGCAACAGGTCATCTTGGAATGGCAACAATTCATGGTGATTCAGTAACTTCTGTTATGCATCGTTTAACCTCAGAACCTATGAATATTCCCAGAGCTCTACTTGCTTCACTAGACATTGTTGTCGTTCAAAGAAAAATTCGTTATGGCGGGAAATCTATAAGGCGTAGTATCGCACTCCAAGAAATGATAGGATTGGATCCTGTTACACGAGAACTTTTAACGAACAGAGCATTTGTTTGGAACGCACAGGACGATTCTCACCAATACCTTGGCCGAAGTGTTATCCTTGAAAAAATTATGGATGCCATAGGTATGTCCGAAAGAGATATATGGGACGAAATCGAGAGACGCAAGATAGTACTCCGATGGATGGTAAAAAATCGAATTAGATATTATGAAGACGTGGCAAACGTAATTCGTGAATATGTGGCAGCTCCTGAAGAAACCTATGAAAAAGCCAGGAGAGGTCTAACGTAGGAGACGTTTAATATGAGTAAACAGTTAAAGAAAATCGCCTACCTACAATTTGGTAAATTAGTAGAACCATATTTGAACAGATTTCAAAGTCTTGGTGCAGCTTTAAAAAGAGCGAGTATTGAAACTAGCCTTCGAACTTACCTTAGCATTGCTCTTTTTTCATCATTAATTGCACTTATTGTAGGATTTATTGTACCGTTTGTGGTTTTATGGGCTTTTTTGGGTCTATTTACAATATTATGGCTGACATTTTGGCAGTCTTACGTTGTCCCTATTATATTTGCTATAGCCTCTGCGATTATCACTTTTCTAGGCTTTTACGCTTACCCTTTTCTCATGGCTTCTGGCCGTAAGAAAACACTTGATTCAATTCTACCTGCTGCTGCCAGTTATATGGCAGCAATGGCAAGTGCAGGAGTTCCCCCAGATAAAATATTTCTCTCTCTCTCTTCAAGTGATGTAGAAATGGCTCTATCTGAAGAGGCGAGAACAATTGCGCGTGATTTAGAGATCTTTGGATACGATATTCTTAAAACGCTACAAGAAGCTTCTAAACGCTCACCTTCCCGAAAATTTGCGACGTTTTTGGAAGGCATGATCGCCACGATTACATCTGGAGGCGACCTGAATAGATATCTTGCAACTGAGACAAAGACTTTAATGCGTGACAAAGAAGTTGAAACAAGAGAGTATATTGAGTCATTGGGAATTTTTGCTGAGTTGTACTTGACGGCAGCGGTTGTTGGACCATTGTTCTTTGTGATTATGTTCAGTATTCTGGGCGCCCTTGGTGGCGGCGCAGGCGGCTTTGGACTCCCACCAACTGTTTTGTTGTCTTTGTTGGTGTATGTATTAATCCCCGTCTTTGAAGCTTTCTTTATTATTTTAATAGATTCTACACAACCAGCTGAATGAAATAGGAGTGAATGAAGAATGCCAAAAGTTTCACAAGAACGAATAAAGTACTTATGGACAATTTCATCTATTGTAGGAATTTTAATAATTGCTGTAGGTATCGTTTTGCCGCTATTAGGTCTTTATATTCAGGCAATACTATTGTTTACTGCTATAATGACCCCAACAGACTTCTTCATCCTGGGTTTGCTAGTTATTATCACTCCTCCAGCATCAGCTTATTTCGTAGATCAAAGATGGAGGAATGGAATCGATAATAATCTTCCACAATTACTAAGAGATATTTCAGATGCTCAAAGAACTGGATTATCTTTGCCCAGAGCTATCTTAGAGTCTTCTAAAAGAGAATATGGTCCCTTGACTACTGAATTAAAAAAGATGGCCGCGAAGATTTCGTGGGGAGTTTCCTTTAGAGAAGCGATGCAAGCTTTATCTGAGACCGCGGATACACCCCTAGTTCGAAGGGCATCTGTTCTAATTCTAGAAGCGGAGCGATTTGGAGGCGCTGCTGAGGATGTATTCGAATCAGCACACACCCATGTCGTTGAGTTATTAACGATTCGTAGGGAACGCGCAGGGCAGATCAGACCTTACATCTTCATCATATACGCTGCTTTCTTAGTTTTCTTATTCGTTTGTATCGTTTTAATTACTACCTTTTTCGGTCCGATGGCTACTCAAGCAGGTGCAGGTATGTTTGCTCTAGCCATTGATATAGACTACATGAATACTCTTTTCTTACATATGTTAGTTGTAGAGGGATTTTTCGGTGGTCTTGTGGCTGGAAAAATGGGTGAAGCAGAATTACGCGCTGGATTAAAGCATAGCGTATTGTTGGTTGCTTTAGGGTGGATAATCTTCCGTGCGGTAATAATACTGGGCATTAGCCTCGCTTAAACATTCTTACTTGGAGGCAACATTTGAATGACTAAAATCGGCGAAGAGTTGCAAAGCCTTAACGAAAAGATGGAAGAAATAAGTCAGAAAATGCAGAAAATTGGTTTCCTCATTGTTCAGTTAATTAACCGTCTTCCAGAAGAAGAAGAAAAAGTTACAAATAGTACAGAAGCAACAGATATTACTTCGCTCGAATCATTAGTTACTCAAACTTTGACAAAAGCACTTGAAGGACAACTTCCAAGAATAATAAAAAACGAATTACGTTCTCAAATTGAAGGAAATGAAAAAATTAATGCAATTTATGATGAAATCAAGAGATCTCCTCGAATGGATTCATCAATTATTGATGAACTTAAAGAGAAAGTCTTTCCCCTCTTGACAGAAATGAAAACAGGTGATAGTGAAAATATCCAGAAAATAGAACAATACATGCTTAGCATCCGAAATGAACTCGAAAAACTAACTAGCGGAAAAATTAAAGAAGCTGAAGAAGTTATGAATCGATCTACAGCTTTATTGGAAAAAGGATTGGCTCTCGTAGAGCTTGAATCTTTACTTAGAGAAATCAAGAGTTACCTTGAGGAACTTGTAATGGGTAACAAAGTGATCAAAGATTTAGATATCAATTCAAAGTTATAATTCGGAGGAACGGTGTTATTGGGTTTAAGTCGATTTAAATCTGTCATATGGAGATTTTTCAAAGATAGAGTAGGACAGATGCAAGCTGTTGATTTTGCTATCGCTCTATCAATTTTCCTCATTGCTTTTTCTCAGGTATTGGGAATGGCAATAAATTCTACAACTGCTATCACTGAACAAACAACTCAAGACCACGTTTATATTGCAGGCAGCACTCTCTCAAATTATATATTAGCCAATGATGGTGGATTCGATTGGGATGATACAAGTAGTAGTAATTTAGAGAATGCAAATGGATATGCATTAGGCTTAGCGAATCCTAGCTCAAATTCTCCAGGCTATGCCCTTCACCCCAATGCATTGGCTCGATTAGATTCAGAATCCTTATATTATCTTCCAATTATCGATGAAACACAATATGGGATACAAGATCCCTATTATGATTCTTCACATCATATTTTTATTTCTCCTACTGACTTTAATGCACAAAATGCATCTAACATTCCATACGGTGAAAGATTTTACTTTGGACTTCATTCACTTGTAATGCTTAACATCTATAATGAAACAGTCGGTAATCAATTACAGGTTCGACTAAATGTGACTGATAATGGCGAACTAATTGATGATACAGATTCTGATTTTGATCTAGATCTCTATGTTGTAGCACCAGACGGATCTACTGATCATTATAATCTTGATAATGATGGCGATCCGACTACAATTGTTAATGATTTAAGTGCACCAGGAGCAGAGGGACGTTACACAATCGTTGGTATGGCACAATCAGAAGCAGGAAATTGGGATTATAGAGTCTTATTCTACGATAACAATCCTACAGATTATATAATCAATGTAAATGCAACTTTGCTACAAACTACTTCGCAAGAAGCACAATTACACTCCTGGGAAAGCGGAAACACTGCCCCTATTAGCACAAAAACCTGCAATATCATCATTGGAGAGAATGATACGATCCTCTCTAGGTCAATATCAGGCAATTTTGCAAATCTCGGGTCAATACCTTCCGTAGATCCAATCATTGTTATTTTAAATGTTGAAGATGGAGATGGCAATCGCGGAGTAAACTTTATTGCGCTTCCACTTCTGTTCGATGGCGACTTGCGACCCACAGATCAAATTCGTCCAATTTACGGTGTTTCTCCTACAGAAAGCGCCGTTTATACTGAGTATATCCATAAATATATTTCTGTAAGAGGGATGGTTTTCGAAGCCACAGTATGCTATTGGAGGCGTTAATGAGAGGGTAAGAAAGAATGAGAATAAAATTTCTAATTCGCGGAAAGAAGGGTCAGATTCATACTCTTGAGGCAATAGTATCTGTTGTAATTATGATCATTTTTGCATTCTCAGTTTTTCAGTTCTATTCTGTTCAAGCCTATGAGTCGCAATCAGTAGAGGATCTTAAGGAGCGAGGAAGAAGCGCTTTAACCGCTTTGGATGATTCAGGAAAGTTAAAGGATTGGGTTGCCTTTGATGATGGAGATGATGATGATAATCTTAAAGCAGCATTACAAGAGATGCTACCCTCTGACACAGGATTTAACCTAGCTGTGTTTAGAGATAGTTTGGATGGTACACTTGAAGATTCTGTAAACCATGGAGAATCACCGCCTCCTGATAAATCGGTTGCCATTGTAAATTATGTAGTACGTATAGGTGATACCAGCGATATTGATGATTTAAGATACATAAAATTTCAGCTTTGGTATATTTGAGGAATAATGATGAGAAGCTTTCGGAGATCTTCAAAAGGACAAGTCCTATTATTGTCTGCTATCATAGTTTGCATTCTTCTGTTCGCAGTAGGAGGCTTTCTTGCGGACGCTTCCACGAAGAGACCTCCAAGAGAAACAGAGGATATATACTTCGTATTTGCAAACATAAAAGCAGAAACCGAACAAGCTGGAGAACGTGCCTTACGTGATGATTCTGTATCTTATTTGAGCGATTGGACCGATAGAATAAATGCCTATATCGAAGAATTAGGCTACAGTGGATCTTTAAGTTATGAAGATTGGACAAGGACCGCGGAAGAATGGTCCGTAGATTTCGTCTTTATTATGCAATCTACAGATACGATCTTACAAGATAGTTTCACTGCCAGTGTTCCCCCTGGCGGTTAAATACATATAATTAAAACATGCTTTATCCAAATGATACAAATATAATCGAATGCATCGAAGAAATGATTCCACGAGAGGATAGCAATGAAAAAATTCCTGAAAAGTAAAAAAGGAGTAAGCCCCGTCATTTCAACGATATTAATCTTCAGTATATTAATGACAGGAGTCATTTTCACCTATAGTTGGGGGCTTCCTCTTGTTCTAAACTTTCAGGATAAATCAGAAGTAAATGATGTAGAAAATCAGTTTTATGAACTTGATCGAAATATTAAAATTGTGACACATGAAGGTGATGGTGCTACAAGAGCTACTCAATTTGAATTCAAAAATGGTTTACTGAACTACACGAGTAGTAGTAATTTCAGTCTTATCTTGGTATCTGGTGATCTTCCTTCTGATCCTTCCGACCTAGATCCAGATGCTATAATCAGAGGTCATGATGCTTCTGGTATACCTGATCTTGGAAGAATGTCTTATGTTGTGCGGAGTTCAATGGGCGATCTTGCGATAAATTCTAGCACTGCTATAACTGGAGCGGTAGATGCGTATCCAATTTTAAATGTGACGGAAGGAGCACGCGATGCTGGGCTTTATCCGGCTTTCGAAGAAGCTGATCAAAACATGGATGTTACTAGGATCGTATATTCACGTCCAGAATTATCGCTCTATTCTGTTGACCTGGAGTATCGCCCCATGATCATAATTAGAGCTCACGAATCAGGCAGCGGGAGAATCGATCGGCTTGATGTGGAGCTACATTTAATTGAATTATACAATGTTGGTTCTTTTCCCGAAATTGGATCCACAAAAATAATCGTGAAACGTGTAGAAATCACACGCGATGCATGGTCAAGTGTTACGACCAATATTCAACACCAAGATCAAGTTTATCTATATGCACTTGTTGATGGAGTATACCAGAAACTCACACTCGATTTTGAGGTTACTGGAGGCTTTGAATTTCGCCACCGTAGTGTAATCACACGAATACAAATTTATGATGCTTAAAAGGAGTGACGTGACAAAATTGAGACTAACTAAACGTAAAGATGCGGTTAGCCCTATTGTAGCAACAATACTACTCACGGCAATTATGGTCGGAGGTATTACAGTAGCATACTCTGTAGGAGCTCCTCTCGTCACAGATTTTCAAGATAGGTCAACCGTTAACAATGTAGTTAACGATCTTTATGTAGCCGACAGTAATATCAGAGCTACTATACACGATGGGGTAGGTGGACAAAGAGTCACACAGTTCTCACTTGATCGTGGGTCACTTCATTTTGACGAAGGAACGAATGCATCTCTAGAGATAAGAGGCCCAAGTCCTGAGTATTTGACGATTGGAACAGTAGGTAGTCTAAGATATAGACTAAGGAGTTCAATGTCCGAATTACCTATACAAGGTAGCCGTTCTTTTACTGGTGCTATTAGCCAGTTTGTATATACTAATGATACAGCTACGAATAGCGAAATTGCCGTAATTAATTATACAAGACCTTCATTTGGTATATACCATGTCTATTTGGAATATAGACCAAGACTCTACATAGATGATGATACTCAGACTCTCTACATCTATACTATTCGACTAATTGATGAAGATAATAGTTTTCCCCTTGTTGGATCACCAAGAATTACTTCTAACTTTGTAAATCTGACAATTGTAGAATCAAATTACAACGTAGGCGCTAACTGGGCTGTCTACGAAGGTGAAACGCAGATAACTGCTCAAAGAGCTTATAATAGTATAACCGTAAAAATATTGTATTATTATGTTGAAATTTAATATGAGGATAGATTGAAATGCCACACGAATGGGTATCAACTCTTACCGTAATGGCACTTAGTGTACTTGTTCTCTCATCGGTTACATTAACTACGCAACAGTACGTATTCAATTTAGAGGATGCATTAGCAGAGGATAAACTACAAGACCTTACAGATGAGATTGCAACAAAAGTTATTTCACTCTATAACTTTGGACATAAAAGTGACGCTGACCCTTCGGACTCAGATCCTATTATTGATGTTGCTAATACTAGATTAACATTATTAGAGCGAACAATAGGCAATTCTTTTTACCGTGTAGTATTAAATAATTCTACTGGTACTGTTGAAGCCTATTTATCAAATGACCCAAGTGTTAGGGCCAGTACATCCCTTCAAGGAATCAATCATCAAATAGATCTGAGTGGGGATTCATGGAGTGGCAATAATACCTTTATTTGGTATCAAAAAAGGCTTAATCAAAAGGATTTGATTTCAATAAATAACGGCGTGTTCGAGTTTTTCCAGTTACAACTAACAAGTGAACTAGGCGATATGTTTATTCTCAATCTATTTCCAAATCCAAATAGATACGCAGAATTAGCCATGAATATAACTAATATTGGCACAAATGATGTTGATGTTTATTGGATTGAGCTTAGCGCTGAAGGAGGAAGTGCCTATTATAATTTAGGTATGGACGATCCTCCATCTTCATGGTGGACAATAGAAGCTGGAACGCAAGAGACGTTTTATTTATATTTTGGACCTACAGGTCAAGGCGGACCGCCGTATATTGATTTCTACGATGCCGATGCATTTCCCAATTTCTTAGACCCAGGTGACGAACTAACAATAATCTTCTATTTTGATCAAGTTTCATTAGCTGACCTAGATTCATCAAGTAGCCAAGACATTACAGTAACGCTTCCTTAAGATGATTTTTTTCCTTTTTTTTTAATTTTTCAGTGGAAACTCCCTTCCCCCAAGTGGAGTAGTTCACTATTTAATAATGCATTTGTTTTACACGTTTCAGCTATAGAATGAGAAAATGTGTTCAATTATCGTTTGAACCGCATTAAATTTTAGAGCCTGTTTTCTAATTGCCTTTGCTTTGTTCCCAAAAGAGGCCGTGGTTAAAATAGTGTTTATTGCATTCAAAAGTGATTTTTTGGATACATGTGACTGAGAAATGACTAGACCAAGACCAAGATTGTTGATAGAGCGCGCGTTATCTATTTTTTCTGTATGGGCTGGTGCGGGGATGATAACCATTGGTTTTCCGAAATATATGCATTCTGAAGTTGTATTGTGCCCTCCTCTATGGATTACCATATCACATATTCTATAAAGAGGCGTTCTCTTTTCAATCCAGCCGTAAATTTTAACATTTTCACAAATTATTGGTTTAAAGTTTTTACTTCCAATTGTCATAAAAACTTGAAATTCTTTTGGAAATGATTGAAAAATCTCTTTCAGTTTTTCAGTAATCACTTTCTTCTCTCTAATTGTCCCACTTAAACCGCAGTAGATAAGAGGGCGATTATCTAAACTAAAAGAACGTTTAATAGCGAGATCGCTGGAATTTTCAAAGAGCATCTCAGGAGTTATATCGATTAAAGGACCTATGAATTCGACTCGGTTATAAAAAGAAGAATATACATGCATCTGTGATTTTGCTATCGTAAATGGATAGGGAAAGTCAGGAACATATATTTTTTGGCTTCTTCGCCATATTACACTTAGACATGCTACAAGGCCGTATTCTAACAACTTTTTAAGAATTTTTCTAATTTTTGAAAGCTCTGTTATATGAGGTATTATAATCTTCAGTTGTTGCAATACAAGAAGACAAGTTCGACCAAGAAGCCATGATGCAATAACTGTGGATAGACGAGAATCTGTAACAATGATGTCTGGATTGATGCGTTTAATTAATCTTATTTCTTTACAAATTTGTCTAAACATGGCTGAGATATGCACTATTGGTCGTGTTGTGGTTTTTACAAAATCAGGAGCACCGTCTGGTAATTCATAATATTTTATTGCAGGTCCTCTTTCAACAGGAAAATTGTAGGACTTTACAAAATTTACTGCTTCTCCATTAGTAGAAAAGAAACAAAATGCGCCAAGGTCACGTAGTTGCCTAGCTATAGTAATTAAGCGACCAGCATGACCTAATCCAATGCCGCATGGTGCAAAATAGATTTTTGGTCGCATATTTGGTTTAAAGCTGGGAATTTTCATGGTCATCTCTGTTTTAAAGTTCTCTTAACAACTTGACCTTTTGGCTTGGTTTCTTCAAAAACCTCTGCCTGAAATCTAGAAATCTCCACATTTTCATCACAGATCCATTCATCCGGAGTTAATCCTGCTTTAACACAACATTGTGACAGAAATTGTTCCTCATTCCAGTCCCAGTCTACCGCAACTTGTGGTAGTAAAAGTCCTGAGAAAAAATCTTTTCTGACTATTAATCCATCTTTGCCGACTTCAATTTCGTTTGGATAGTCTTTTGGATCTTTTACTTCGATTTTTTCTGGAGGAGTTAGAACTGTGATTTCAATTAGAAGGTGATTCAGTTCTTTACGAGTTACTGGGGGAAATCGGGGGTCTCTAGTAGCAGCATTTATCGCTGAGCCTATTGTAGCCTTTATCAATGGAAAAACTGGCTCTGGATATCCTATACATCCCCTAAGATTGCCTTCTAAAGTATGAAGTGATGTAAAAACACCACATTTCCGGGTTAACTTCTCAGGTGCATCTATAGGAGGCTTAATTTCTTTACCAGTTTCAAGATATGATTCCATAGATTTCCTAGCCAATTTTATGAGATATTCTCCATCTTGGAGCTCAAACATTTCTAACTCACCTTCACCTTGCCTGCATCTTTATGAAACCTTTTAGTTTAAATAGATGAGCCGATCTCTTCAATTATCTTCCTCATCGATTCGTAATGCTTTCCAATCCAATAAATCTTCCTGCACTGAATACATTGCCAAAATTGATCATATCTTGTGAACGTTGAAGACGGGATTTTTGATCGAATACTTTCTTTTTCAACGGAGGTTATTTTACCATTACAGAGTGGACATCGTGAACTGGATGGATCTATATCAAATTGTATATTAAAAGTCTTTGAAAGGAATGCTAATACTTCACTATTCGAACTTGCAGGAATCAATACCGAGTTTAATTCTTCTCTTATTGCCTGCTGATGTAATTTCTTATCTCTTGTAAGTAAGAATCTGTTTTCGCTGCGAGTTCTCTCTAGCAATTCTTCGTCAGACACAATTTTAAAATAGAGTGTATCGAGTCCAACAAGTCTTAACCACCGTGCCAAACGTCCGAGCATTGAATCTACAACGAATTTAGGGGACAATTTTTCCAACTTTTGCACTCTCTTGTATTTGCTCATCCTGCATGACTATTTGCCCATTTACTATTGTCATTGAGGGAATAGCACGGATTTCATATCCCTTAAATGGAGAAAATTTCGCTTTTGAGTAAAAATCATCTGGATTTATTTTCTTTCTGATCTTTGTGTTTATTATGGTTAGATTTGCGATATATCCTTCCTCAATTTTTCCGGTGTTACCAAGATTAAATATCTGTGCAGGTCTTTCCGCTGTGAGCATAACAAAGCGATCTAGTGAAAGACGGTCACGTAATACTTCCGTCATCATTAATGGTACTAGTGTTTCCACTCCAGGTATGCCTGAGGGTGCTTCTGAAAAAGACTTAGACTTCTCAAAAAGTGAATGGGGTGCATGATCACTAGCTAAAATATCGATTTCACCCTTTCTTAGCCCTTCCCATAACCCATTCACCTCTGTTTGTGAACGGAGTGGAGGGAGCATTTTTCCCCAACTTTTCCATTTGAATATATCGTCTTCAGAAAGCAATAAATGATGTGGTAATACTTCGCAAGTAATATGTGGATTTAATCCCCGTTCTTCCTTAATTGTTTCTAAACTTTGTTTCGTAGTTATATGGCAAATATGCAATTTGTTTTTAGATACTAATGAGAGATTGCAAAATCTTTTTATTGATTCTATTTCGGATTGTGTGTCGTGAGTTCTTAAAAAGTCACTAATCTGTTCTTTTTCATCAATAAGAAGCGATATTTGCTTCTGATCCCCTTTGAATGTATCAGGATGAATGCATATAGGAAGATTATATGATGAAACCACTTTAAGAAATTCCAAGAGCACATTATCATCATTTAAATCTACTGAAGAAATAGGCATATGGGGATATATTTTAAATCCAACAGTCTTTTCCCTGACTAGATTTTCTATATCATCTATTGATTCAGGTAGTCCTGAAAAAAATCCAACATTGGTAAAAATATTGTCTTTGGCCTGTTGTTTTTTCTCTTGTAATCGTATAGCATTGATTGTTGGTGGCTTAGTATTTGGCATATCTAGGACGGTGGTCACTCCGCCCATAGCCGCAGCTTTTGTACCTGTCAGAAAGGTTTCCTTATATGCTAATTGAAAATCTCTTAGATGAACATGGGCGTCAATAATACCTGGTATGACTAACTGACCATTTAGATTTAGAGTTGTGTCAACTTGTGGGAGTTTTGGTTCTTTCCCTATCTTTGTTATTACACCATCTTCTATCACAAGTCCGCCACTTAAAAGAGCGTGGCGAGTAAAAATTTTTGCATTGATGATTTTAAGAGAGGTCTGCAAACAAGATCCTTTCCACAACTCTCTAAATATATAAGAAACGATTTGAACCTTTATCAGTCTTTAATCTGTTTGAAATTTATTAGCAACTAATTCAGTCATATCTGTTTTTGTCACAATCCCTATTAGGTCCTCAGATTCATCAAACACTGGTATCCCTTTTAATCCTTCGTTTAACATGAATTCTGCGGCTTCAGATACTGTTGCATCTGGTTTCAGAGAAGGAGGTGCCGTATTCATAACTTGATTCACTAAAAAATGGCGTATGCGTTCATTCTGGTGGTGTTTAGGGGTGGCTTCCCTGAACCTTGCTAAAGCCTTAGCAATTGAGTTATAATCTACAATTCCTACTAATTCACCTTCTTCAAAAACTGGCAGAGTACTAACTCTATTCTCAAACATAATTTTGCGTGCGTGAATTACCCTGTCTGTCGAATTTATATAATAGGGATTTTGTGTCATAATTTGACTAACTTGGATTGTATCAACTTTTGAGCAAAGTCGTACCATATCCATCTTTGTAATTATTCCAACTAGCTCTTCTGTCTCATCTGTTTTTATTGTCACGGCTAAAGAACCAATCTTTTCTTTTAACATTAGATTCGCTGCATCTTCAACATCAATATCCGATTCAGTTGTGATTAAATTTGTAGACATAGCACTGGAAATATGGAGTCCTGCTGGGCTTATTCTCTCGGTTTTAGTTGAACCTAGTCTATCCGCAATGTCTCTTATACTAATGATCCCCACCAATTTATCGTCATCAGTAACAATTATGTGCGCAATTCCATTCTTCTCCATCTTTTCTAAGGCGTCTGAAAGGAGTTGATCCTTGTCTATCGTAAAAACTTTATTATCCTTCAATATAGCTTCGATTTTCATCGGTTTTTATCCTCCAGAATATCATATTGTATTTCGTTTGATGAGTATTAAACCTTCATACAGTAACAAATTCTGTATCGTGAACTACCATCCAACAAGTTGAATGGCTTCCTGGATCATTCATCTCCCAGCGGAGCATGTCAAACAGGCTCTACGGACAGTCCCTGCCCTGAACTTGATGGTAATTTGAGAACTAGCGAGTGTGACCTCAGCTCAATTCTACTTACTCTCTAGGTGCAAATACCTATTTAAAGATTGTAGACTGTTGTAAAAGTGAAAACACGCACTTCATCCCCCCAACACGTTGGAGGGTCTTCTTGCGAGACACTTATAAAAACGTAACTAGTTTCTCATCAAAATCTTTTAGAGGTTGTTTCTTTACTGTTATGAAATTTATCTAACAAACTATCTTTGTGATTTAATGAACTTTGATGTTGTTATTGTGAGATGTTCTGGAGAAATTGGAATTAAAGGTAAACAAACTAGAAAGTGGATGGAAACCATACTTACAAAAAACATCAGAAAAAAACTTGAAAAAGAAGAACTTGACGTAAAAGAAATCATTCGCAAAGGTGGTAGGATCTACATATATGGTAAAAACCCAAAAGCGATAAGCAAAACTGTTTCGAGCGTGTTTGGAGTTGTTTCGACAAGCCCAGCAATAATAGTTGACTCAGATGTAGATGAGATCTGTAAAACTTCCAGAAAGGTCGCAGAAGAAATCCTAGATGCAGGCAATTCTTTTAGAATTACTACTAGGCGAGTTGGTACACATCCCTTTACTTCAGAGGATATCTCTATTAAGGCTGGCGAGGCAGTACTCGATCAAATGTCTGGAAAGGGAGTTTCTGTAAATTTAAATACCCCTGACAAGCAAATTTTTATTGAAATTAGACATGAAATGGCATACTTATATCATGAAGTTATAAGTGCAGTAGGAGGTATGCCTACTGGCACTCAGGGAAAAATTGCGATTATAATCTCGTGTGATGAGTTAGACTGGATTGCAGCCTTCTTAATAATGAAAAGAGGCTGTGAGCCTGTTCCTATAATCTTTAATATCCATAATTCGCTGAATAGCAGTGATCTTCCCGAAAAAATTCCTTATTTATCAGCGCTAAAAACATTTATTCCCTCTGAATTTTCAGTATTTTTAGTTCCTTTTACAGCAATCCTCGAAGAATTGAAGCAATTGATTCCTAAGGAATCATTATACCTTTTTTGCAGGAAATTACAATTCCAAATTGCAGAGCATTTATGTAAACAATTTGACATGAAAGGCATAGTGACAGGTGATCTGTTAGATAGCCCCGAAAAATCTAAAATCTATAGTTTGGTTGATACTAGCGTAAAAATCCCCATATATCGCCCCTTAATATCCCTCGATGCAGAAGGGTTAACTAGATACAAAAAGCTTTTGAGTATTAGTGACAGTATTTCCTGTCCTAATTTATGCAAAGATACTGGCTCTATAGTGTTCACGAATCAGTTTGCCGAAACGAGATCATTTGATGAAATGGTTAATCTTTCCATCGAAAGAGTAAAGCAAAAAACAATCTGAAGGATCTTCCAATAAGGCTTTAGATGATTGAGCATCCTTAGCGCTAAATTTGAAATCACGCTCAATTGAAAGGTTCGAAGAGCACCAATCTTGCGAAAATTGTCATTTTTAACTCCAATCTTTACGGATCTTATTAAGTTAGTCTGAATTTTTCATAACAAATTAGGAACATCACCAAAAAAAATATAATGAAGCTGTGGGGTGATTACTATAGAGGAGTTTGACAGCTGAAGGGTTAATAACGATGTTCATCGATAACTCTTCAGCGCTTTAATCTTCTAAGGCTCAAAAAAATTAAACTAAATGAGTTAAAACTCCTTTTAACAAAAAAGGTGGAGATTTAGTGAGAAAAACTGTATATAAATTGAAAAGGCTAATGCAATCTAAGAAAGCGGTGTCTCCAGTAATTGCAGTGATCCTATTGATAGCCATAGCCGTAGCCGCAAGCGTTACCGTATTTGCATATACGCAGGGGATAATCGGTGGTGTCACTCAGGCAAACATAGCGATGTCTAATGCCCAACTCGTAGATAGTAATACTATGACTGTCACAGTACAAAATACAGGCGGGACAAGCTCTACTATTGAGACAGTAGCTGTTACAGGTGAAAATGTTGGTGACGTTAGAAATGCAATTACCGCAGAATTATACGACACCGATGGTGATAGTGGAACTGATACCGGTATTGTTGTAGGTGCAGGAAGCAGCGTTACAATTGAGATCAATCTCTCTAGTGGTTCCTACGAGTCAACAGAGACTATAGTTTTAACCACAGACAGTGGTACTGTATCGGCTACCTTCGAACTCTGATTGTGAGGCTACATTTGAAACAGTCATCCCTTCGAAGCGTTTTCTTCGGGTATTACAGAAATAAACTCTCTCTTTTTTTTATTTTTTGCATGAAAAGTTCAGGTAACTTCATCTGACATTGCAGAGCTGTTGAATTTTTTAAATCGGATAACTCTGAAACCGTTGTAGGAAATCGTCCAAGATTTAACTTTGATCTTAGATTTAGACTTGGTAGAATCTTATTTTGAGTTCTTCACAATTCGTCTCACACATTACCACAAAATATTTATGCATACTTTGAACTAATTAATCATGAAGTTTTAATCACCTCTTCGTCTATATTTCCAAAGATAAGTAAGCCTTTGGAATTATGAACTTACAAGGATTAAGAAGAGGTGATAAGAGGACCAAAAACCCTCATAATTTCAAAAAGGTGGAGATTTAGTGAGAAAAACCGTTTATAAATTGAAAAGGCTAATGCAATCTAAGAAAGCGGTGTCTCCAGTAATTGCAGTGATCCTATTGATAGCCATAGCCGTAGCCGCAAGCGTTACCGTATTTGCATATACGCAGGGGATAATCGGTGGTGTCACCCAAGCAAATTTAGTGCTTGCTAATGCCGAAATAGTCACTTCTGATAGTGTCAAACTTACATGGTCAAATACAGGCGGATCAAGCCTTGAAATTGATAAAATGGATCTTGAACAAAACGGTGCTACAGTAAATACTCATACTGTTACAGACGCAATTACGCACGAATTACTCGATGATGATGGAGGTGAAGGACCGACCACTGATCTTGTTATAGACGCAGGAACTAGTCGTTCAATCATTATCGCACGTGAAGATGGCGGTAGTTGGTCAAGCGGTGATGTCTTAACTGTGCAAGTATGGTTTGATGGAAGCAATACAAACGGCAGCCCTGACATGGAAACGGATTTTCAACTTTAGAAATTCCTTTGTAAAAATCATTCCAAATTACTGGTACAGCAGAATCCCAATTTCCTTCTCTTTTTTTAATTTTTATCTGATGAATCATTTTTACTAATTTTATGTGGCTGACGCAACAAAAACGTGCTACAAAATACTCAATAGCCATCTGACTAACTCTCACAATTACCGCAATTAAGATATCTTTCGTGTAAAAGTCACCATCATTAAAAGAGTACATTCTAAATGGTGATAGCTTATTGTTTTGTTAAGGCCTTTAGATTAACAGAGAATTAAATAAAAAGAAAAAAGATATACTAGTAAAACGTGCAAGAAAAATGCACGATTGAAATCGTTGTAATCATGCTCTTCGAAGACTTTTGGAGGTCGTAGACGGGATCAAGGAAACACTGATGATAGATATATAAGGATGTAGTTCGATTTAAAAATGGGTGAAAACATGAATACAAAAAAAGTCTTGCTAATTACCTTTGTTTTAGTTGCTTTGCTAACGATTAGTTCACCCTCATTGAAAACCAGTGCCGAATTAAATTCTCTATCTAACACTATTACGACAATGGACTCACCTAAGTTTAGTGGAAAGTGCGCAGTCGGCGTACCCTATGAAGCTACATCAGACATTGGAGATAGTAAAACCTTTGAATACGATTTAGATAAGGGCAGAGAATATGTTGTATTTGTGTATGGACCATTTATAGACACAGACACAGATTACGATCTTGAAGTATTCGAACCTGATGACAACGAAGCGTCAATAACATCTACAAGGGCGGCTGGAATATTGGAGAAAATCACATTCAAAGCAGATAAAGATGATGAATATAAAATCAAAGTACGTAATGACGACGATGATTCAGGTGGCGAGGAAGAAGCATACGTCTTTTTAGCAGAAAAAATAAAACCAGACAGTTCAGTTGATGTTTTAATAGAGCACCGAGAGACTATTCATACTTATTATGCGTTTTGGTTTGATGCATCAAGTTATACAGGCAACACAATCTCGTTAGAATTAGATGTAGCAGAAGAAGTTGATATGTACCAGATGAGACTTTATCCATTCTTAGAGGAGGGCGGTGGAGAAGATATTTATGATGTCTTAGAAGCCACCAGCGAACACGCACTTCTTACTGATGATGCTCAAGAGGCCGGAGAGGATCTTGGAATATCATTCAGACCTAGTGATTACACATCACCAGACAATATTTACATAATCTCTTTGATTGGAGAAAAGGGCGATGGTGATTGCAAATTTACAATCTCTGGAGCAACAGAGCAGACAAATGCAACAACAGAAGAGCCCACTGTACAGCCCTTATGTTTAGGTACCCTAACTGTGAGTATATTTACAATTATCACATTGATTGCAGTCGGGATAAAAGTAAGAAAATACAGAGAAGACACCTGAAAGTTATAATAAATCTCTTCGCACTTTTTTTTAAAAAAATCGGTTTTTCTCATAGAAATCGATTTCATTTATAGCCCCTTCAGAACATGAAAGAAAAAGAAAGATAACTACCCACTCTAAACTTTATAGAACGCCGAAAATTGTTAATTGGCGAAAATAAAAACAAAAAATAACTGATTTTGTGTTGAACTTCATTTCAACAAATTTTTTATATTTTCTAGGGCGGTTTTTAGATTTAATCTGACTAAGCCCAATTCGGGACGTGCATCTTGTCCTGCCAGCGCTGTAAGAGCAACATCTCCAGAGTTTATG
>JAEOSF010000064.1 GCA_016840515.1 Candidatus Borrarchaeum yapensis
CTTTATTGGACTGCGTCACAAGTTACTCAAGATGCACAATTGAACTCTTATCTGCATTCAACACTAAGTAAGATGATTTCACTCCTTTCACGAGTTGTGGGTTCAACGCAATACGTGGATAGACCAGTAGGTACTAGTTGGGAACCATATAATTACTTTATGTGGCGTCCATGGGGTGGTTGGTGGTGTGGACCAGGGATATTCCATTTATTGCCTTTAATAAATCGTATGCAAACCTGGTTACTGAGGAGAAGCATCAATTTAGGATCAGTTGATGATGCAACAGCGACTTATTTGAAATATACCGCTGATCAAACTCAATTTATCTTGAAAGCAACACCAACTGAGTTTGGATCGCTGATAGATAATAATCTAACTGAAAGTATCAACAATCAATCGCAAGAAATAGCTTCTACGGTAGAAGGAATTGCCAATGATATGAAACTCCCAGAATGGATGACAAGCGAAAATTTTGGTGCTTTTGATCAAATTAGATCAAGTACTGACCAGTTAATAGACCAAATAAACCCTGTACTTGTTAAGTCGTTTCCCGACCTTTCTACGTTAGCTCAGAATCTCATTTCTGAAACGAAGAAAGAAGGAAAGATCTTGCCTGGCATTACTTACCAGTTAAAAGCGCTGATTTCAGCAGGTGAAGCAATGTATTCAAATATTGCACAATCGCTCGGTGGAACAATTGGAGACTCTCTTAATACAATTCGAGAAAATCTACAAAGCCTTTCAACAACGGTTGATTCATTCTTTGCTCAAGTAGGCGATGAAAGTTTAGGAAACATCCCAGTTCAACAACTTGATGCATTAAATCCGCCACTAACGCAATTGAGTTCAACAAGTAGCGGAGCACTTGGACAAATGAATCTTTCTCCAGCAAGGAGGGAAGAATTAGATACGGTAATAATTACGGACTATATGCTTTTTGCTCCATGGTTTTATCCGGTTCGCTATAGATATTATGCAGTACCACTATACATAAATATTGGTACAGGAGCAATAGCAAGATCTCCAATCACTAGAGCAGTGGCGAGAGATGTTACAAGAGGTCTAGGAAAAGTTGGAGGAGACTTAGGTAAAGGCTTAGCTCCAATTGGCAAGGATTTGGGTAAAGGCATAGACGCAATTGGCAAGGATATTGGTAAGAGTGTTGGAGGGCTAGGTAAGAGCTTAGGAGGTATAGGCAAAGGCTTTGGCGGCTTGGGCAAAGAAGGACTCGGTGGACTTATGAAAAACGCTTCTAAACTCACGCGAAAAGGAGGAGGACTCGGCAAATTCGCAAAAAGCCTAGGTAAAGGAGGTTTAGGCGGCTTAGGTAAAGGCCTAGGGGGCTTAGGCAAAGGAGGCTTAGGTGGCTTAGGTAAAGGCCTAGGAGGCTTAGGCAAACTAGGTAAAAAGAAGTGGTTTTAGGTAAGCTACTTATAAAGAAAAGCTTTTCTAAACTCCTAATTTTTTTTCACTCCCGAGATCTCATAACTAACTGCTTGTAAACATTTCGTAGAATAACAGTCTTATAGAACAATAGCAAGCACGAGTGTAATACATTTTTTTTTGTAGCTATCTTTTTCTTTTCTTTTCTTTTTAGCAAACAACAGGATTGAAGCGAAATTAAATGAGGTATTAGTAAAGGGTTTCAATTGAAGCATAAATGAGTATACTAAATACTAAGAAAAGTTCAGATCAAATTAATGATAGCACTGACTAAAAAAATAGTTTTTTATTTTTAAATGTCCATTAATTAGATAAAAGGACTACTTGAAAAACCAGTTTTAACGTTTTTCCTTGCAATACAATGAGGACAAGACTATGAAAAAAAAACTACCTTTAGTTTCTGAACTTACTATTCATGATGAGTATGAGGCAGTAAATGAAACAATGAGCGTACTTGAGGCAACTAAATTGATGAAAAATCGAGAAATCACAGACTTAGTTGTTGTGTCTGAAGATCACAAATTAATTGGCATAGTCATGGAATCAGATATCATCCGAAAAGTTGTCGCTGTTGAAAAAGATCCCAATCAAGTTACAATAAAGCAAATTATGGAGGCAGTTGATCCTCTTTCTGAAGAAACTGATATAATAACTGCTACACAAACACTGATTGATCGTGAAGTGCCAATTATTCCAATTGTACAAAAAAATGATCAAAAACTCCTGGGAGTACTTACCATTAATGATTGTCTTTTGGCCTTAAAAGAATTTGAATTATTTGCCTTAATAGCCAACGAGGAGAAAGGAAATGAAAGAGTGGAATGACCTTATTAACAATTTATCAAAGAACTATTCAGAACTCTATCATCATGGTATCACACATTCAGCTCTTAAAACACTCCAAACATTAACTGATCGCACAAGAAGTATGACTAATTTTTTACGAGGAAAAGTAAATGAACAAATCATCAACCAAATCGAGGCCTTTGCAGAATATCTTGGTTGGATGTCCCATCAATTACCTAAAGATGCTAATTTAGTTTCTTATTTATACTGGACGCTGAATCAACTAATATCTTTATTAACAAGGGTTGTTTATACGACAAATTTCGGTTATCGACGACGAGAGGATCACTATTTCCCATGGATATTCCTAATTTGGCGACCCTGGGGCGGTTGGTGGTGTGGATGGAGTATTTTCTATTTATTACGTCTATCTAATTATAGACTATCTAGATTAATAGGGACAAGTATTCGAAGAGGCGTAGTTGAGCCAAAAATAGTCCCATTTTTGCAGTATTTGTCCTCTCAGACCCAATTCATATTGAAAGGTATCCCAAAAGAACTTTCTGAACTTCTAGACAAAAATCTTACCGAACGCATAGTTGCTCAATCACAAGAAATTGCATCAACAGTCGAAAAAATTGCAAAAGACCTGAAAATTCCAGAAGGACTTAACCTCCAAAATATAGACACGTTATTTGGTCATATTAATGGAAGCATTGACCAATTGACTCAGCAGATTAGTCCTTGGCTAATCAATTCGTTTTCAGAGATTGCAGATTCCGTCCAAAGTTTGATTAAAGAAGCAAAGAATGCAGGATCAATTCTACCAGAAGTTGCGTATCAATTAAAATCAATTATTCCAGAAGCTGAGTCTATTTACGTGAATATCTCTCAAACACTTCGGGAAATTGGGGGACAATCCCTTGATAGAATTCATGAAAATTTAACAAAAGTTGCAAATGTAACTGATTCGATTTTCACTCAAATCGAGGGAAAACTTACTAGCATCCCCGTTCAAAGACTTGAAGAATTAACTCCAGCATTAACTCAATTAGGTTCAGTAAGCAGTGAAATTCTTAGTCAAATGAAGATAGATCCAAAAATACTAAGCAAATTGGGTACAACACTTCAAAAAGGTAAAATCCCAGCAATTACACAATGGGTATTACCAGGAGTGTCATCGGTTGAGATTGGCTCAAAACTCTTAAAAACTACTGATGCTGCAGCGTTAGTTAAAAAAATAGACCCTTCAAAACTTGCAATAGCCTCTAAGATGTCTCGGCAAACTGCCAATTTTGGTTCAGGCCTAAAAGAAGCCGCAAAGATCATAGCAAAGATCTTACAAGGCTTTAGATTTTAATAACATTTTTTCTTTTTTTAAAAGGTTATGCATAATAAACGGAGCTTTCACTGTCTAATAAATGTTGTTTTAGCGTCTCAATGAATACAGTACTTGATAAAACACCAGATGCTAATAGTTTATTTGCTTGAAAGTATGTTTTTGCTTTTAATTCTGCCACTTCATAGGAATAAATAGGTAGGATCCCCCAAAAACTTCCTCCTTCGTCATGAAGTGCATAAATTAAACCCACGAATTGAACCTGTTTGAGCTTGTTTTCATTTACTATTTGTGTTGACGATTTCTTGTCACTAAAGGTTTTAATGTAAATAAGCTTATTGTAAGCGTCTACGCTTGTATTAATTGCATGAAAATAAGCTTTTTCATTAACGTAGTTGTGTATTGAGGGTAACATTACGTAAACTAAATCAACACGAAGGTCTTCTTTCTCTCTATTTTGGAATATAGTTTTCGAGAGATTCATATTGCTCGCACTTGCTTCAACATGTTTTATCAAGGAATGAGCAGTATTGATGAGAGATTGCTTTTTTCTACGAAGTTGAACTCCTGTTTGATCGTTTTTTGCAAACTCAAGAAATCTTTCAAAAAGACTGATACAATAGGATGAAGCATAACTATCGACAATTTGACGATATGCCGAAATGTTTTGCAGACGAGCCATTTCTAGAAACGATTCAGCGCCTATGAGGAATCTTACGCCATACAAAATCCATTCAAATCCCTTAGAAGTAGTGATTTCATCAATAACTTGATCAATTAATAACTTTGATCGATTCACAGCTTGCATTGCTTCATTAAATTTATTATCGAAAAACGCTTTATCAGATCTAAGGTCCTGATTCATAAGAAACGCTTTTATGACTTTTAATTCAGGTATGAATTTTATTGTTTCGTGGATTTGCGAGAGATATTTCCCCTTTAGATCAATAACTGTATCTTTTGCTTTGTTAATCCTTGCATAAGCATCTCTTAAAACAGGTGGAGTAGTAGGCCGAACCATTGTTTGCAGTTCGTCTAATAATTCTTGGGTTTCATTTAATTTATCCTGCACAAAAGGAGACAATAGTGTTACTAATCCTTCTGGATAAAGATTTTCGGTTTCTATTTCAATCCCCTCAATTAAGTTTCTAATGAAATTAACCTAATTGACTCGTTTTATAAAAAGTGATATAGTGACATTTTAAGCTGCTATTGAGAATGACTAAAAAAATGAGTAAGATATTAGAGAAATTATACGGAGACGATTTAAGATTTATTGGAAAAACTGATGAAGTAGTTAAAGATATGCGTGACTACTCACAAACAGATGGGGCTTCTCGTTGCATAAGTTAAATGTTACTCTTATCTTTCACATAAGGACATGAAGAACACACAAAAACTTTCTTCAGTCTTTGTTCTTTGTTTACCCAAACTCTAAGATATAACGGGTCTCCACATTGAGGGCAAAACATATGCTGAATTTCACACGCTTCTACTACCATTTCTATTTTCACCTTTTGTTTCAACAACAATTGAATAATTAATATTATGAAAAACGATAATAAAAGGGATGACAGAGAGATCGGTGAAAGTAATCGATAAATAATAGACGAGTTTAGAAGCGAATATAACATCTACTTATGGTCATGAAATGAAATGACAAAAGAGATTGGTGTAAACTTCCTTCGCCCATTTATTAATATCGCTGTTTCCAATGAGTTCCGGACTCTATTATCTATCATTTTCATTCTATTTTCTACGTTGTACCTGTCTAATAATTCCCACCACAAGATTCATTCTTGGTACCTTTTGCATATAGTGTTTGTAGTCATCACCAAACCTTCCAATGTTGCGCTGTTCTTCTTGTCTTGAGATTAAGTAGAGACTGGCTATTCCAGGAATTCCAATAATCACAAATATCCAATGTTGGTACAAGAAAATGGTGGCAACAAATATCCCTAAAATCCAACCTAGATACATGGGATGTCGAACAATTGCGTAAATTCCACTATCAATTAAGACATTTAATTTACGGAAGAAAATAGAATAGTAAGACAGAGATATCAGAGTTATACTGGCTACAATGAATATCCATCCAACATACGATAATACTTCAATATTATTTGGCTCAATAACCTTGAATATAATCAGTGGATTGCAGGGAAAAGCCAGAACTGATAAAATACTTGCGATGAAGAACAGAAACCCCATCTTACTCGTTTGTTTCATTTTTAGTGTCCTCATCTTCTTCTACGCATCAGCGATTTGACAATCCCCATAAGGAGATTCATTCTTGGCACAGATTGCATGTAGAGTCTGTACTCTTCACCAAACTTCTCAATATTTCGCTGGTCTTCTGATAGCATAATTAGGTAGCAACAAGCAATACCTACAATAGTACTAATTGTAACTATCCAATTTTGGCCTAAGAAAATATGGGAAAAGAACATTACTATTCCACCTAGATACATTGGATGCCGAACAACACCGTAAATTCCGCTATCAACGACATTACTGATGCCCTTTCTACGAAGTGTATACACAGATAAAATAAAAAATAACGCACCGATCCCTAATATTGTATATCCGACTACTGCCAATTCTTGGATAGTTGGAGGAAATAAATTTATGACAACGATATTCAGAAGGAAGGCAACTCCCAATATTACCATTAAAACAAGCCTCATAGTAAATTCCTTCTGGATTTATAGAAATCTAATACCCCATACAGTTTCAGAGATGACTCATTCATTACATTTACCTAATAATTTGTTTTAACTTTAAATTATCTTCCCAGAAATTGTTACAAAATGAAACACTTAGATAATGTTCTGGAATGATACTAAGTTGCGTGAAATTGACCTTTTATGCAATTTAAAAATTTTTATTCAAATCTTGTGGATGTTCTGAACCTTACCTCGGAGAAATTCAGCGGGAATTCGTGTTGTAGACGATTTTGTAAATAGAAATAGGCTTTTTTTTCAAGAATTTGCATTTTTGTGTATTTCAAATCTATCATAAAAATAAGAAGAGTATAAATAATCACGCTAGTTTTTTAAAGCAACCTAAAATTATTTATATTCTAGTAGCTTTCTAGATCCATCCAAAGTTTATGGAAGGCAAAGTTATGACTACAACTATCTATAACTCAACTGAATTTGAAGCAAAACTCATGGCGATATATGACTCCAGACTTAAACAGTGGCCAATTCCTTATAATAGCATTTTTCTTGATACGTCTTATGGAAAAGTGCATGTCATTATTAGTGGACCTAAAGATGCCCCTCCAGTCCTTCTGCTGCACGCCGCGGGCATGTCTGCTTCATCGTGGCTTTATAATATAGAAGGGTTGAACTTGCACTATCGGACCTATGCAATTGATAACATTGGAGAGGTAGGGAAAAGTGCCCTGAATGATCTGGATAGTTTCCCGAATGATGGCAAAGCCTTGAATGATTTGTATACAGAGATATCCGACAAACTTGAAGTAGGAAATGCATATGTCATTGGTGCCTCTAATGGTGGATTCATTGCAACGAATTATGCTCTTTACTCTCCTGAACGTGTGAAGAAACTCGTTTTGCTCGGCCCGATGGGTGTTACACCGGCCACAGATAGCACGATTCAAAAAATTGAGCAATCTGCGTTGCCCGATACACAGTTATCCCCAGAGGATATGCTCCGGTGGGCTCTCGGAGATAACCCCAGAGTATTGGAAGCATATGGTGAGTGGTTTGGCTTAGTCATGGGCGGAACAAGACCAAGAGTAGCGGCTCCTATCCCTTTTGCGCCTGAACAACTTCAAACTATAAGTTGCCCTGTTCTATTGATTCTTGGCGAAAAGGACAATTTAGTGGGTGATCCTACAAAAGTGAAGGAACTTGCACAAAACATTCCTGACATCCAGATCGAGATACTCAATTCTGGACATTTAATAAGTGCTGATCAGCCTTATATTGTCAACAATCTTATCTATGAATTCTTCGAGCAGAGATAGACGAACTAATCATGAGAAATGTAAGTCATCATTTAACTACTGATTTGGCAAATTTAACCACTTCTGTAATTCTTTATATGACTAAAACTGATAGGATTATACTTATTAACAACTTTTTTACATAAATGAAGCTAGAATTATTTAAAACTATTATAGAGAAGAGGTTGTATAAATGGACCTAGAAACAGTGCTTGAGATTATTAGGGAAAAGAATATCGAAAGCGTACGATTTCAGATCTGTGATTTAAATGGAATTATGAGGGGGCGAGCTGCGATCCTTGGCAATATCGAAAAGGCATTGGATCATGGATTAACAATGAACATGGGAACGATGGATTTTACCTCTTTTGATCAATTTGCTTTTGGACATAAATATGGCGTACAATCTGAAGATTTTACATTTAAAGCGGATCTTGATACATTTGCTGTGCTACCCTACGCGCCAAAATCAGCTAGGGTTTTTTGTGACCTATACACCTACGATGGAAAGGAATGGGAATGCTGTCCTCGATTAATGCTGAAGAGACTCGTTAAACGCTATAATGAACTAGGATTCTTTCCACAAATAGGATTTGAAACAGAATATTATGTTCTTGAAGAATACGAAGATGGTTCTATTGCGCCCGCAAATTATGCTGAAAAGGAAGGTCACGGAATGATTTTTGCGATGTCCGGACAGGATGAATGGGAAGAGTATTATAGAAACTATTGCAAGACGCTTGCTCAGATGGATATAGAGGCTACCGTAGTAACAAAAGAAGGAGGCCCCGCACAGATGGAAGTTAATATAAACCATTATTCTCCTGTCGAAGCTGCAGACAATCAAATTACTTTCATGGAGGTTGCACGTGAACTTGCACGACAATTCGGTTATCGAGCTACATTTTTACCCAAACCATTTCAGCATTTATTTGGTTCAGGTATGCATATACATCTCTCAATTTACGATTTAGATGGTCAAAACTTGTTTTACGAGCCAAATGATCCGAAAGGACATAATCTATCTGAAATAATGTACTATTACATTGATGGACTTCTAAATCATGCGAATGCCATCACTGCAGTTGGTGCATGCACTGTAAATTCTTACAAGCGTCTTTTACCAAATGCATGGGCACCCATAAACAATACATGGGGATTTAATAATAGATCTACCCTAATTCGTATTCCTCTAGACGCAAAAAAGCATGATACGCGTCTTGAATTCAGAAGTCCAGACCCTGCGTGTAATTCATACTTAGTCCTTGCAGCAATATTAGCCTGTGGATTAAAGGGTATTGAAGAAAGGATCGAACCTCCAGAGCCCATTCAGGAAGATGTTTGTTCCTTAAGTGAAGATGACCTCGCCCATCGAGGAGCAAAAATGCATCCAAGGACACTTTTCGAAGCATTAGAGGCACTTAAAAATGATATAGTGATCAAAGAAGCATTTGGCACGACTATCTTTGAAGAGTTTCAGAAAGTGAAGATGACAGAGTGGATCACTTTTCGTGAATATGTCACAGACTGGGAACGTCGAATGTATATGAGAGCGTTTTAGTTCTTTATTTCACTTTTTTTTTATTCCAAAGATAAAATGAGGTATAGGTATGAAAGATTTGAGTGAAAAGATTGTAGATTATCTTCTCCACTTAATTGATATTCCCTCTTATACATATCCAGATGGACCAAACGAAGCAATTGATTTTGTAAATGAAACAATTACTAAAGAAGGAATTCAAACCGAAGTGATTGAATCTAGAGGTCTTAAGAATCTTATAATTGAACTTGGACATGGTATACCAACCGTTGTCGTGAATACACATCTTGACGTGGTGCCAGAGAGTGAACAGTCAAAATGTAGCGGATATGCTAAAGAGGGAAAAGTCTATGGACGCGGTTCTGCTGATGCAAAAGGTGCAGCCGCTGTTATGATCCCTTTGATTATTAATCTTGCTAAAAATGAGACTGTGCTAACTAAAAAGGTCATTTTTGAATTTGTTTCGGATGAAGAAGTTAGTGGTGAAAATGGCACTGGTGCCCTGGTGCCAAAATATCCTGCGGACTGGTGTATTTTTGGCGAACCGATGAATGGAAATAGACTTTGTTATGGATCAAAAGCCATTTTTTCACAAAAATTAACATTTCTTGGAATTCCAGGTCATGGAAGCAGACCTTGGGAAGGAAAAAATGCTATCCTTTGCGCTGCAAAATTTATTACTAACTTAGCGTCTCATAAGTTATTTGATCACGAAATATTAGGAAAAGAAGCAACGACTGTTACACCGTCTATTATTCGTGGCGGAACAAAAATCAATCAAATTCCAGAAGTATGTGAATTGAAAGTTGATGTTAGGAGACCTGCTGCAGTATCTGAAGATGAAATTCTCGTAGCTTTTGAGGAATCTATGAAAGATATTGATTGTGAAATTCTTAGAGAAACAACCTCAAGAATTCCCCCAGTGTATACAGATCCTAATTCTGAATTAGTTCAGATGCTCGTTAAAGAGACCGAAAAGGTGATAGGCGAAAAGCCAGAACTTTATATCGCAACAGGGAGCTCTGATGCAGTGTTTTATGCTCCAACAGGTGCACAAGTGGTAGAATTTGGACCTCGTGGTAAAAATTGGCATGGTCCCGATGAATATGTTGAAATCCAAGGACTTGTGGACTGGTATACTATCCTTTTCAATTTGTTAACAAATTAATAACTCCATGACCGATAACACTTTCTTTATAGGGAAGATTCTTCATTCAACCTAAAGTAAAATTATTTTTTAGGTATAAATGGACAACAAAAAACAAGTTAGTGTTATATCAACAGTTTACGGACGGATACAATTAAAAGGATAGATGATAAGTACCATCACGGATTTTGCGCGTATCAACAAGTTATAAAATACTTATAGAATATAATAGTTCATTTACAGCAAATTTTAACTTTTAAAATATCTGGCAAAACAAAATTAATTTACATTAGAGATTTCTTAAACAAAATTTCCACTTCCGTAGTAAAGGAGTTTACAAATTGCCATTAACTAAAATTCTATTTGCTTCAGATACTCATGGTAGTAAAATGGTTTGGCTCAAATTTTTGAATGCAATTAACGTCTATAATGTCAATGTTGCTATACTGGGTGGAGATCTTTCTGCAAAAGAAATTCTGCCAATTATACATAATACAAAATCCAATTCTTATCAAGCAACCCTTTTAGGTAAGAAATATGATGTTAAATCAAAGCAAGAATTGAATAAACTGCAAGAGCAGGCTAAGTATTCCGGAATTATACCCTTTATCACTGATAATGAAGAGTTACAAAAAATAACTAATGATCTTGAATATCAACGTAATTTTTTTGAGGATCTAGATGTCGCTTCAGTTCTGGAATGGATAGAAATAGCAAAAAATAGCTCTTTCGAAAAGAATACTAAATTCATTATAATTCCAGGTAATGATGATTGCAGAAAAATTGATGAAGCATTAAGAAAAGATGATCTTATTTTATATCCAGAACAAGAAATTGAGTTGGATGCCTATCATAAACTAATCAGCTTTGAATATGTAAATCCAACCCCTTGGAATTCCCTAAAAGAACTACCAGAGAAGGAACTAAAGAAGAAATTGAAACAGAAATTTGACTCTGTCAATGATGATTGTGATCATATCGTAGCTGCAATTCATGCACCACCTTTTAAATCAGGTCTTGATACAGCTCCGAAACTTGATAAGAAAAAACGCGTAGTTCATCTTCTTGGTGCTCCTTTTTATGATGCAGTTGGGAGTAAAGCCGTTAGGGAGGTCATTGAAGAATATCAACCAAAATTAACTCTTCATGGTCATATTCATGAATCTGGTGGATTTACTTATATCGGAAAAACATTATGCGTTAATCCAGGTTCAGAATATAATTTAGGGATACTAAAAGCCTATTTAATCGAGTTAAGTAAAGAAAAAATAGAAAAGTTTAAGTTTGTTGAAGACACAGGTATAAAGCGCTTGTTTTTTTGACTTAGATCAATTTATGGTTTTTAGAGAAGTCCCGTGATTATCCAGACCTGTTCAGAGTCACTAAATGTTGCTGTTACATGAAGACTGTCACCAGTATCTTTCCTCACAAGTTCATGGAAGTCTTGTGCACTAAGTTGATTCGCTTTAGCCATGACATAAATATCATTTCTCACGTTGTCATCTACTTTAAACATAATTACTTGGTTTCCGTCCTCTATCCAAGTCGATCGTTCTTTTATCTTACCATGAATCTCATTTCCAGATCCAGATACTGATACTCCTGAAAAGCGAGACATCGCTAAACGAGTAAGACCTTCGCCACCAGTTGCTTCCTCCTTTGTTGCGTATCCAATATGCGAGGTGTCTACTGGATCTACGATAGCGAGGGCTACAAGTCGGTCTGATTGGGTGTAGGGAATGAACCATGCAAGTCTGACTGTGCCATCTGAATATATTATGGGATAAAGTAGTCTCATTGACGCAGAAAGACCTTCAAAGATTGTTAATTGAGGAATCTTGGTTCCTTCCCGCTGAGCTTCATCGGCGCTAATGTATCCAGCCCTTCGGATATTGTGATATGTAACGTTTGTCCCGCGCCACACAAAAAGGCCATGCATAGATGCAGGATTGCCTGTCGGGTGAGTTGTGGTTATTGCAATTGTTGTGCCTGTCTTCGTATCGTGAATATAGCGAAGAATTTCGCTAGGCTCAAAAGTATCTTTTTCTGCAAGGTATCCCGCCCACATATCAAGGCTTTTATCTTTCATCAAAAATCCACTAAATGCGTCTTCGTAAAATTCAATGTAACTCTCCTCGTCTAGGACTTGTGGAATACCTTTCAGGTACGCATCATTTGGTGAGAGTTCTTCGATTATCTCGCCAGCTAAGCTTAATACATGAACCTTTGCATCATGGGGGAATAGAAAACCATTATGGGACAACACAATAACACGAATTTCTCCGTCGATTTCTGTGTAATAATTTCTGCCGTAGTACCTATTCGTATCCAAGTTATAAAGCTTATAATCAGGATTTCGATACCAAAATAGATCTGGCATAACTGTTGCCTCTTGATCATACTTTATTATTGTTGGTTGCGCAAAGGGTTTATTGACATCTATTATGATAAACCCAACAGCTCTAACTCTCATAGAATTCAATGTTTCTTCTATAACTGGAACATACCAAGCTTCATGACCTTGGTAAACACCGATCTGTTCGTACCCTAGCACTGCACTTGCAGTAAAGGTAGCTTTATGTTTTTGTGCAAGCTGGTACGCAAGATCTCTGTCAACCAAACGAACAGCATCTGGTGTGATCCCTTGTTCAAATGGTGATTCGACATCTGAAAGTTCTAATCCAAGTTCGTTAACAAACCTGTTAGCTACGTAAAAGTCATATTGCCACGTAATTGCCGACGAACTGGAAGCAAGTATGAAAATTAGAACAAATACTACACCAACCAAGGAAGGTCGAGATCTCATTCTTACTCGGAATAGAAAATTTACATATCTTAGGAGAAGGGGTCTATTGATTATTATTAGAAAAAAAGCTGTAACAATCACTGAGACCCAATAGTAATACAAAGGAATAATTAGACTATAGGTCATGAAGGCGATAAAGAGGACTACCAGTATAGAGAGGACTATTCTTTTGAAAGAGTAGTGTTTTTCCATATCTGAATTATCCACTTATACTCACATCCTAGAGAAATTGTTTTTTTTAAAGGATGATATATTCATTCTTTTTATCTTTTTACATTTCTGGAATTTCCGTATTCTACAATTATAGACGGATGTAGTAGAGAAAAGAAAAAATTGAAAAAAATCTAGCAGATGCTAATTAAGAAACGCTATTCAATGATGCATTCAACAGTTTCCCCTTCCATATAGAGATCCATACACCCATTGCACGATATACAATGTGAGGGCTCTCGATCTCCTTCCTCCCATCTTTTGACGAGATGGGGCTCAATAATAAATGGTCTGCTCATAGCAACTAAATCTGCGTCACCTCGGGAGATAATATCTTCCATCATGTCTATCTCACGAAGCCCACCAACAAGAATAACGGGTACATCTACTTCTGCTTTTATAGCAGCTGCATAATCAATTAAATAGCCTTCTTTCCATTGAGAATTATTTGTTGCACCAAGTGCATTCATTTCTGAACCAGGTGTCCCAGCAGAAGTCTCGATTGCGGAGATACCGTTTTGAGATAATGCTTTTGCGACTTCTACTCCATCTTCTTTGGCCAATCCTCCCTCACAGAAATCTACCACGCCCATTTTAACAAAAACCGGAAAGTCGCTTCCGGCTCTTTCTCTTATTGCAGCAGCTATCTCTATTATGATGCGTGCCCCGTTTTCTGGGTTACCTCCATATCCATCCGTTCTTTTATTGAAACGTGGTGAGAGAAATCTAGAAAGAGGATATCCATGTGCTGCATGAATCTGAACTGCATCAAAATCCGCCTTTTTAGCCCGTGCTCCAGCAGTACCATAAATTTCAACTATTTCTCTAATTTCTTGAATTGTTAAAGCCCTGGGCGTAACACCAGGAATCCAAGTATATGGTATAGCAGAGGGAGCAACAGATTCGCCGTTAAAAACGAAAAATGAACCTAACTGTAATGCGACTTTAGAACCAAAGGAATGCATAAGATTAGTCAATTCTCTAAAATTAGGAATCGAATCATCACTATCAATAACCATATTCTTTTGTTGCGGTCCTCTTGTCCAGGTTCGATCAGGTCGCATTGCACTTGTAATGATTAACCCTATTTCACCACGAGCAAGTTCTTTGTATAGTTTAAACAATTGTTCAGTAGGTAATCTATTTTTAGCCAAATTTTCACTGGTTGCTGATCGAATAAATCTGTTTTTTAGTTTAATACCACAGAAATCATAGGGTTCGAATAATTTTGACAAAGTACCACCTTCCTATTTCTTTTGACTTCTTGTATAAATCACAGATCAGTGCCGTTGGAGTTTTTAAATGATTCTTTTTCAGCATAGAACAAATTGCCGAAATGCCGATTTAGAAAATTTCAAAAGGGTAAAAGGAAAGGGACTAAAGAAAATGCGATTATAAGGGAATTTTAATGAAAAAGAAGCCAATAGTCCTTGTTTTCGTTGCTATTACAATTCTTCTTGGTGCAATTCAGATTGGTACATCATCACTTGTCCCTTTTGCAACTGCACAGTCTGTAGATTTTACTGTGGAAGAGGCATTTCCTAATCTCACGTTCGAAAATCCAGTAGGAATTTACAACGCAGGAGATGGATCGGATAGGCTGTTTGTATTAGAACAGCAAGGAATTATATATGTTTTTGAAAACAATAAGACAATAACCAGTAAAACAGTTTTTCTTGATATCACAGACCGGGTAAAATCTGGAGGTGAGCAAGGACTATTAGGTCTTGCATTTCATCCAGACTATGAAAACAATGGTTATTTCTATATAGATTATACTGCTTCAGACCCTGTTCGAACAGTTATCGCTCGATATCAAGTTAATGCTAGCGACCCCAATCAAACAGATAAGAATAGTGAACTTGTCATCTTGGAAGTTTTACAGCCACATAGCAATCATAATGGTGGGCAAATAAGTTTTGGTCTTGATGACTATCTATACATTGCACTTGGGGATGGTGGTGGTACTGGTGACCCTGATGGTAACGGACAAAATCTACAAACCTTACTTGGGTCAATCCTTCGCATTGATATAGACAATCCAAGTAATGGGCTAGATTATGGAATTCCCGGTGATAATCCTTATATTGGAAACACTCAAGGATACAAAGAGGAAATCTATGCCTATGGCTTACGAAACCCATGGCGATTTAGTTTTGACAATGAAACTGGCTGGCTATGGGCAGGAGACGTCGGACAAAGTTCATGGGAAGAAATCGATATTATTGAAAAGGGTAAGAATTATGGTTGGAATATTATGGAGGGAAATCACTGTTATTCCCCTTCTACTGGATGCGACACAACAGGCCTTGAGCTACCAATCTGGGAATATGGTCATAATGTAGGTCACTCTATAACTGGTGGATATGTCTACCGAGGCACTAAATTTACTGAATTGAATGGCTCATATATTTATGGTGATTTTGAATATGGTCAGATCTGGGCGCTCCAGTACAATGGCACAAGTGATCCTGTCAATACTCTATTATGCGACACAAATCTTGAGATTACATCCTTTGGAGTTGACGAGAATAACGAACAATACCTCTGTGAAATTAGTGGGAAAATATATACACTCGTTTATGGTATCTGTGATTTTCCAGACGATGGCAAAGGTGGAGGCGGTGGTGATGATGGAAGCAGCGATGGTGGTGGATCAAGCAAGAAGAGTGTCAGTCTTGATTTTCTAGAAAACTATTATAGCGTTAAGCCTGGTGAAAATGTTACTCTATCAGGAACTATAAGTTCCAATCTAAATGGACAACTCATCACGATTGCTTTTGAAGGAGAGTTATACGAGACAACCACAGTTAATAACGGCACATTTGAAATCAAGGTAACGGCACCAAACACCTACGGTAGTTATACGGCCACAGCTAAGTTTGCAGGCGATTCAGCCTGGAAGAGTGCCAGTGCAACTTGCCAAGTCCTTGTTATAGAAGAAGAAACACAAATGACTCTAAATATCGATGGCAATTTAGTAACTGGCGAATCAATTAAAATCTCTGCTACCGTTACAAGAGAAAATGGTGCACCTGTTGTGGGTGAACAGATCATAATCTACATTTATGAGCAAGAAATCACAGCCACAGTTAATTCTCAACAGTCTGAGGTTGGATCTTATACTGCAGATACGCGTTATTGGGATTTGATCGAAACAATTGAAGCAACAACAGATGAGAATGGTAAAGCAGTTACCGAATGGACAGTTTCCACAGATAATAATGTGCAGATTGTTGCAGAATACTCAGGAAAAGTAGAAGGTGAAGGTGGAGTAAATATTGGTTCATCGACCGCGAGTTATGTGGAAGGTGAAATCCAAACGGGCTTCTTTTCCAATATGCCTTTATATCTCTTTGGTACGATAGGAGCAGGAATTACAGTCTCAGTAGTTGGTGCAATTGTGATATTAAAGCGCAGAAAAGCGATTTAATTTTTCCTATCTTTTTATTTTTAAAATAGGATGAAATAATAAATGTGCTGACCGTTCCTTTCATTATAGACATTTATTAACAACTGTCGACAGTTATTAACACGGTCTATCCATTCACCATCTGAAGGATGAGGCGAATGGAGTCCCCGCTAATAACTGTTGAGCGGCGCGGAGTACCAACTCCCGCAGCCAATCCAGCTGCTGCCGTAAGCGAGTCTCTTGTGGGATTTTGAGTGGATAAGCTTGCGTCAGAGAAGTCATGGCAGCTACTATTCCCCCATGATGATGGTGATATGTAACTTAAAGGTATTTGTCCTTCTTACAGTTGAAACCTCTGATAATAACTAAGAGAGCCACCAGAACTATTAACGATTAGGGAGACCATGATGAAGGTGATGAAAGTGAAAACAAAATACTAGCTATCGTAATTCATCCCACCCCTGAAGGAATGGGCTTTCTTGCTAGCTACCTTGTAAATAGACAGGAATCTAGGGGAACCCTGCTATATAAAGGCAACGGCTTTTAGTGAGCAGCCGAGGAACTGACTGAGCCCTCAGCTGCCAGTACCCCTGAAATGCCTGTCTATAATCAAGTGTGCTGACCCCTTGCGGGGGTGAGCCCATCTGAAATCAACCCA